>VXXM01000095.1 GCA_009835395.1 Acidimicrobiia bacterium | reverse complement strand
ACCAGACCCTGCTGCTGTCGCTGTCGATGGTGGGAATCGTGGCGATCATCGCCGGGGGCGGCCTCGGCAAGCCCATTCTCACTGCGCTCAACACGGCCGACATCCCCCTCGGCGCGTCCGCCGGCGCCGGCCTCTACTTCGTGGGCGTGCTCCTCGACCGGATCTCCCAGCCCGGCGACAGCATCGACCGGCGCAGCCTGTTCTCGCGCATGCGCGACGCCTGGGCCACCCGGACCGACCCCCCGGTCCCGCCCGTGCCCGGCATGGCGACCGAGCCAAAATCCGCCGTCGAGACGGTTGCGCAGGAAGCACCCGGGCTGACGTCCTCACATCGTCTCGGCGCGGCGGCGGCGCTCACCGGCGGCCTACTCGCCGCCGTCTCGGCGCTGCTGACCTGGGGTAGGAATGCCGGTCTGCTGTCGGGCTGGGCCCGGTTCGACGACACCGACCTCCCGGGCCTGCACAGCGGCGTGGACGCCACCGGGGGCTCGTGGTTCGGGATCACGCTGGGGGTCGTCGGTCTGGTAGCCGCCTGGGGCGGCGTCCTGGCGCTCTGGAGCCCGCGAAGCCGCGCCAGGTTCATCGCCAGCCCCCGTGCCTTCCTCACCGCCGGTCTGGTCGCGGCGTCGCTCGCCGTCGCCTATCTCGCCGTCTCGCCCCGCGGGGGCAACTACAGCCATGGCACGGGCGCGTGGCTGGCTCTGATCGGCGGTCTGATCGTCCTGGCGGGCGGGTTCGTGGCGGCGCTCCGGGCGAGATCGGGCGACGAGCCCGCACGCGTGAGGACGCGGGAGGTGATCGGCATCGCCGTGCTGGCGCTGTTCCTCGCGTTTGCCGGTGCGTCGGGATCCTGGATCCTCGACCAGCGCAGTGACGCAGCCCAGATCGCCGCCGAGCTGGCGGCCGAGGCCGAGGGCGTCGACCAGGGCGGCCTGGCAGCGGAGGTACTGGCCGAGGCCCTCGCCGAGACCCGCCGTGTGACTGTCCGCGGCCTCGACAGCGACGGGCCGGGCATCGGCTACGTCGTCCTGGCGCTCACGCTGGCGGCGACGGCGGTGGCGCTCGGCCGGCTCGTGCGCCGGCCCGCCGCGCAGCAATTCCTGGGACTGGCCATGTTCGGGCTGGGCTGCGCCATCACCGGGATCGGCTTCGCCTGGATCGCGAGCTTCGTCCGGTTGGCGACACCGGCCCTCTCGCCGGGCGCCAGTGCTTTCCTCACCGTGGTCGGCGGCCTGATCTTTGCCGCCCGCGGTTGGCGGGCCGGCCGGCCGGCCTGACGGGACAACCGCTCGGCCGCACTCGTGGGAATGGAGGGACAGAAAAGCGAATTCGCCCTTTCGTCTATGCTCGATCCAGGCCAAGCACTATCGATGGCCCCGAGAATCGAGTGAGAGGACGCCGTGCGAATCTTCCGCTGCCGGCCAATGCCCGCACACCGAGTGCCGCTCCCCCCGAGCCGCAGCACGGGCCGCGCTCAGGGTCCGTCGCTCTCAGGTAGTCAGCAAGGAGATCCACCATGAACACCAGCCGAGGGCGAGCGCTTCTCGCCATCCTTCTGACGTTCGGGCTGTTGGCGGTGGCCTGCGGCGGCGACGACAGTTCGACGCCCGCGGTGACGCCCGAGCCGGCACCCGACCCCGCTGCCGAGCCCGCTCCGGCGCCCGAACCCGAGCCGACCCTCCCCGGTGAGGGCGTGCAGATCACCATGGCCCGGGGCAACTGGATCGAGACCAACTTCCAGAACTATGTGGTTCAACAGCTCCTCGAAGAACTCGGCTACGAGGTCAGTGAGCCGGAGGAGATCGCGCCGGCCACCTTCTTCCCGGCTCTGGCACAGGGCGACTACGACCTCTGGGCGTCGTCGTGGCCCCTCAATCACACACCCCTGCTCGAGGGCGAGAGTCCCGACGGCGGAACCTTCGCCGACAAGGCCCGGTTCATCGGCCGGATGATGGCCTCAGGGGCGCTGCAGGGCCTGCTCGTGGACATACCCAGCGTCGAGACGTTCGGCTTCACCACCCTCGGGGAACTGCTCGACAATCCCGAGGCGGTCGCCCACTTCGACACCGACGGCGACGGCAAGGCCGACATCAACGGCTGCGACGACGGTTGGGGTTGCCAGAAGGTCATCGACGACACGCTCGCCAAGAACGGCTGGGACGACCGCGCCCAGCAGATCTCAGCCACCCACTCGGCGCTGTTCGCCGAATCGCAGGCGAGCTTCGCGGGAGGCGGACCGGTCCTGCAGTACGTGTGGACGCCAACAGCGTTCGTTGGCAAGCTCGTCCCGGGCCGCGACGTGCTGTGGCTGGCGATCGAGCCCCACCAGACCCTCGAGGGCCAGGATGGGATCTCCGCCGTCGGCGACGCCTGCACGAAGGACCCCTGCACGACCATGTTCACGCCGTCGGACATCGTCGTGGCCGCCAACAAGGACTTCCTGGCCGCCAATCCGGCCGCTGCATCGCTGCTGGAGAACTTCGAGATGGACGCCTTGGCCGTCGCCGTTCAGGCCGTCGCCATCGACGCCGGCGCCGACTCCGAAGCGGAGATCGCCGCCGCGGCCTCCGAGTGGATCGCCAACAACCGCGACAAGATCGATCCCTGGATCGAAGCAGCGCTCGCCGCAGGCTGAGCGCCGGCTCGGACAGCCCGGCGCCACCCCCGCTCTCAGGTCCGGGTGGAGGCGCCGCCCGAGCCCAGCCGGCGGGCGCGCCGCCACCGCCTGTGGCCGGCGTCGAACAGCGAGTCGGAGAACTGGTAGAGCAGCGCGCCGACGAGGGTGAGGATGATGACGTAAGCGGCCGCGAGCGCACCGAGATCGTGCTCCCGGGCGATGCCTAGTTCGGCGATGACGATCGAGAACTCCCCGTGCGCCACCAAGGCCGCCCCGGCCCGTAGCCGCCCGGGCGTGCCGATGCCGGCCCGTCCTCCTGCGATCCAGCCGGTGATCATCTTCGTGGCCACGCAGACGGCGGCGATGACGGCCGCGGCCACAGCTACGCCCGGGAGGAGTCGCGTGTCCACCTGCAGCCCGAAGAACACGAAGAACACCGCCGCGAAGAGGTTGCGCAGCGGCAGCAGCAGCCCGCGGGCATGCGAGACGATGTCGCCCGACAGCGCCACGCCAACCACGAAGGCGCCCACCGCAGTGGAGAGGTTGAGGCGCCCTGCGAGGCCGGCGACAAGGAGCGTCACCCCGAGCAGGGTCAGCAACAGCGCTTCGCTGGACTGGCTCAAGGCGATGGCGCTGAGCCGGTCACCGAGGAAATAGGCAATGCCGAGGATCACCAGCACCGCCGCCAAAGAGATGGACACGGCCACGATCGTGCCGACGAGTGTGTCGCCGAAGAGCACGCCGGACACGATCGGCAGGTACAGCACCATGGCGAGGTCCTCGATGACCAGCACGCTGAGCACCACGGAGGTCTCGTGGTTGCCGATGCGGTCGAGATCGGCGACGAGCTTCGCCACGATGCCCGAGGACGAGATGTAGGTCACGCCGCCCAGCAGGACGGTCACGATCGGGTCGAACCCCAGCAGGAGACCGGCCACAACGCCGGGCGCGGCGTTCAGGACGAGGTCCACGAATCCGGCCAAGCTGGATCTGCGCACGTTGACGACCAGCTCGTGGGGCGAGAACTCGAGCCCCAGCATCAGCAGCATCAGGATCACGCCGATCTCGGCCCCGGCCTCGATGAATTCCGCCGACGCCGGCAACTCCACGAGCCCACCCTCGCCGAGAGCGAGCCCCACGAGCAGGTACAGCGGCAGCGCGGGAATGCCGACTCGCCGCGCCAGCCGGGCGACGATCGCCAAGCCCAGCATCACCGCGCCGAGCTCGACGATCAGGAGATCGCCGCCGATGTGCATGGGCGGCTAGCCGGGTCGAGTGAGGAGCCTGGTGGCGGCCTTCACCGCGGGCGGTACGCCGACCACGACCGCCGTGTCACCGGGCTCGAGACGCTCGGTTCCGCCCGGGATCGGGATCGAACCCGCATCGCTGACCAGGGCCACGACACCCGCGCCCGTGCGAGTTCTGAGCGCGGACTCTGCAAGCGTCATCCCGGCCAGGGACGAGTTCGCCCCGATGGTGATCCACGAGATCACCAGATCCTCCAGCCGGTGAATGGCGTCATCGAGATGCTCCAGCACCGGGCTGCCGCCCAGGATCTCCCCGAGGGTATGCCCTTCGTCCTCGCTGAGCTCCACACTCTCGCAGGCACGATCCAGATCGCGCTCGTCATAGACGACCAGATCACGCCGCCCGGACTGATGAACCACGACACCGACCGAGCGACCGGCGTCGGTCCGCAGGTCGAAACGAGCCCCGACACCCGGCAGATCCGTCTCTGTCACCTTCCTCACTGCTCACTCCTCCCAGACAGGCGATCGCCTCGGCAGAAACCGTAGCCACGAGGCGGCACCCATGGTCTCGCCGTTCGCCGTCGAGCGCAGCCCACCAGGACCGTCGTAGTCAGACGTCGTTCAGCGGTCCGCGCAGGATCGAACGCCCTGAGTGCGTCGGATCGCCGTCGCGCGGTTCGACGCTGATGTCCACGACGAAGTAGTCGGCCGGGTCGTATCCGGCCGGGACGTCGAGACTGCCCGGATCGTCGGGGTCGACGACGCCGAGCGACACGAGGTCGGCGACGTTGCCCTCGTCGTCGGGCCGGATGAGCCACACCTCGAGGTCGGCGCCGGCCTCGGGGGCAGGAAGCGCCGCGTCGACGATCGCGATGCTGTGCATCCCGTCCTCGGCGATGAGGTCGGCTCCGGCCTGCGCCTCGGCGCCGAGCGCATCGAATGTCGCGGGGTCGTAGGCGAGCGACGCGCTGGCGACGACGACCGTCGGGTCGTCGCGCGTGAGCGTGTAGCCGGCCACACCGGCGGCCGCGAGCACCAGGGCCGCAGCGATTCCGAGCACCGTCCTGCGTACCCGCCGGCGGCGCGACTCGATTGGCACGACGGCCCCGGCGACATCATCGGTCGCCCGAACCGTCGACTCGATGCCCTCCCAGACGTCCTCGGGAGGTTCGAGCAGTTCGAGATCCTCTGCGTCGAGGTCGCGCAGCATGGCTTCGAGGTCGGCGTCGCTTCGTCGGGCGTGCTTTTCATCCATGAGCCGACTCCAGTTGGTGTCGAATCTGCGAGAGGCCGCGGCGGAGATCGCTCTTGACCGTGCCGAGCGGCACGGACATTCGCTCCGCGATCTGGCGGTGAGTGAGGTCGTCGAAGTAGTGCAGCGTGACCACGCGGCGAGCCCGGTCGGAGAGACAGCGGAGCGCCTCGGCGATCATGAGCCTGTCGCCGACCCGCTCGACATCGGCCGCGACGGGGATCTCCGTCGGGTCGTCATCAGAACGTCGCGCGGCATGCCTCTGTTCGGAGCGGACGTTGTCGATGATCCGGTTCCTGGTGATCGCGATCAGCCAACCGGCGAGCGTGCCCTTCGCCGGCTCGTAGCGCTCGCGGCTCCGCCAAGCGCTGATGAAGACCTCCTGGGTGACATCCTTGGCGCGGCTCTCGTCGAGGGTTCGCCGGCAGAACGTGTACACGAGGCTGCCGTATTGCACATATGCGGCCCGGAGCGCATGCTCCTCACCCCTGGCGAACGCCTTCTCGACGCTGTCGATCGGCTCGCTCTCGGAGCTCCGCACATCGCGATGATAGCCACCGCCCGGAATCCGGCGGAGTTGGCGGATATTCAATACCACTGAAATAGCAATCGGAACGTCGGCAGCAACCGGACCGTCGGCGGGCGGGCGCAAGGAGGATACCCCCCCCCCGCCGAGGCCGCTGTACCAAATCTCCGGCAGGCGGGAGCAGGACGGTGGGGATGACGTGGATGACGCCCGTGGAGGCC
>VXXM01000011.1 GCA_009835395.1 Acidimicrobiia bacterium | reverse complement strand
CCCGCCGACCCCACAGGGGGCTCCGGCAGAGGACCGGCCCTCCTGGCCACCCATCCGGGCCCTGGCCGGCGACGGGCCGCGGGCCGACCGCCGCCGGCCGATGCGCCCGCGCCAGATCGTCGTGGCGGTGCTGGCGGCACTGGGGGTCGGGGCGCTGCTGGGTTCCGGCGCCCTCGTGGGGCTCGCCGAGCGCCAACCCCTCGGAACCCAACGCGACGTCGCACTCGGAGCCGCCAAGGTCACCGACCGCCTGGCCCACGGTCTCTCGCTCAACCGGCCCGCCGAGCGGCTCGCCGAGGCGCTCGACGGCGAGGAGCAGACCTACGACGTCGAGGCGCTGATCGCCGACGCCCGGGCGACCGCGCCGACCACCACCGAGCCGTCCCAGCCGCCGCCGGTCGCCGAGGACCCGGAGGTCGACGAGCCGGCCGCTCCGCCGGCCGCGGCGGACCCGGTCCCCGGCCAGGAGCCGGCGGCGGCTGAGGACCCCGGCCCCGGCGAGGGTCCGCCCGCCGACGGGATCATCCCGCCGATCGAGGGGGTGGACTGCGTTGCGCAGGATCCGAGCGACGGCGTATCCGCCGGTCAGGTGGAGTGCCCGCCCGGCGACGTTGCCGCCGGCCCCGACGAGCCGCTCCCCCCGGCCACCGAGACCGCCGAACCGGAGACCGCCGGGGCGGCGCCGGACGAAGCCGGCACGGACACCGACTCCGAGCAGAAGGCGCCGGTGGAGGTCGTTTTCGATGGCCCCCGCATTCCCGGCGAGGAGAACCCCCTGGTCTTGTACGTGGGCGGCGACTCCATCAGCCGCGACCTGGGCGAGGGGCTGGCGCGGATCACGCCGGCCACCCTCGTCCGGATCGATCTGGATCCGCGGCCGGCGACCGGGCTGTCGCGCCCGGACTTCTTCGACTGGGCCCAGCACCTGGCCGGCGTGCTCACCGAGAGCCGGCCGGATGTGATCGTGGTGCTCTTCGGCGCCAACGACTTCCAGAACGTGGAGCACGAGGGCGAGATACTGGACCGGTTCGGCGACGAGTGGTTGGACCTCTACCGCCGGCGCGTCGACCGGATCATGACGCTGCTCGGCCAGCCCGGCACCCAGACGATCTGGGTCGGTCAGCCGCCGGTCCGCGAGACGCGGCTGTCGGGCGGCCTCGAGCGGCTGAACACGGTCTACGCCGAGGTGGCCGCCCGGCATCCCCAGATCACCTACGTCGACACGTGGGCGCTCTTCAGCGACGACGGCGGCGCCTACGTCGACGAGATCGACGGTGTCCGGCTGCGGCGCGAGGACGGCGTCCACCTCACCGTGGACGGCGGGAACCGTCTCGCCGAGGCGGTCTGGGACATGATCGCGCCCGCCTGGGGACTCGGCTAGAGCCGGAGCGTTCGGCGAAGCGAACGAGGGGGTCAGCTAAGGTTCGTCCATGGCCGACACTCTCGTGTACCACAACCCCGGTTGAGGCAGTTCCCGCACCACTCTCGAGCTGCTGCGGGAGCGGGGCGTCGAGTTCGACGTCGTTCACTACCTCAAGAATCCCCTCGACCGTGCCGCCTTGGAGTCCCTGCTGGCGATTCTCGAGAACGAGCCGACCGAGTTGGTGCGGCGGGACAAGTATTTCAGCGACCTGGGTCTGAGCGACGAGGACGCCGGCGACGCCGCCAGTGTGGTGGAGTTGCTGGTGGCGCACCCCCGGCTCATGCAGCGCCCGGTGGTGGTGCGCGGCGGGCGGGCGGTCATCAGCCGGCCCCCGAGCACCGTCCTCGAGCTGCTCTGAAGACCCCTCGCGCCGGCGCCCTCGAGCCGCCCAGGATGCGGGCCCGGCGGTCGCGCGGGTGACTCCCCCCACCCTGGTCGTCGAGGACCTGCACACCTCCTTCGCCACCGACCGGGGCGAGTTGAAGGCGGTCGACGGCGTCTCATTCAGCGTGCGGCAAGGCCGGACGCTGGGCGTCGTGGGCGAGTCCGGCTCCGGCAAGTCGGCCACGGCGCGCTCGATCATGAACCTGCTGCCACCGGGCACCTCGACGAGCACCGGGCGGATCCTGCTGGACGGGCGCGACGTGCGTGACCTGCCCCGCGCCGAGGCGCGGCACGTCTGGGGCGTGGAGGCCGCCATGATCTTCCAGGACCCCATGAACTCGCTGAACCCGGTGATGCAGGTGGGCCGGCAGATCGGCGAGGGGCTCCGCTACCACCGCGGGCTCCCGCGCGAGGCCGCCATGCGCCGGGCTCGGGAACTCCTGGAGCAGGTCGGCATCGCCGATCCAGACCGGCGGCTGCGGGAGTATCCCCACCAACTCTCCGGCGGGATGCGCCAGCGGGTCATGATCGCCACGGCCCTCGCCTGCGAGCCGAAGCTGCTGATCGCCGACGAACCCACCACGGCGCTCGACGTGACCGTGCAGAAGCAGATCCTGGACCTGCTGGACCGCCTGCGGCTGGAGCACAGCATGGCGATGATCCTCATCACCCACGACCTCGGCGTGGTGGCGGGACGGGCCGACGAGGTCGCCGTCATGTACGCCGGACGGATCGTGGAGAAGGCACCCACGCTGCGGCTCTTCACGGCGATGCGCCACCCCTACACGAAGGCCCTGTTCGAGTCGATCCCCAAGGTCGCCAGCCCCAGCCACACACGCCTGCGGGTCATCCACGGGCGCCCGCCCGACCTGGCCGCCCTTCCGCCCGGCTGTGCGTTCGCCCCGCGCTGCAGGCATGCCCAGACCCGCTGCCTCAGCGAGTCGCCCGCGCTGTCGGGCGCCGGCGACGACGAGCACCGCTTCGCCTGCTTCTACCCGGCGGGCACCAGCGACGGCGAGGCCGCTCTGGCCGCCAACCAGGCCGCCGGGCGGACCGCCGCGGGCCTGCAGTTGACCAACCCGAGCCCCGTGACGTCGGGGGCCCGCTGATGGCCGGCGTCGGCGTCGCCCATCTTCGGCCGCGGGCCGAGGTGCTGCTGCAGGTCACCGAACTCGAGGTGGACTTCCCGGCAGGCCGGGGCCAGAGGGTGAGCGCCGTCAGCGGCGTGAGCTTCGACGTGGCCACCGGTGAGACGTTGGGGCTGGTCGGCGAGTCGGGTTGCGGCAAGTCCTCGACGGCCCGCGCCATCCTGCAACTTCCCCGCCCCACCTCGGGCAGCGTCGCCTTCGACGGGACCGAACTCACGGCGCTGCGAGGTGAGGATCTCCGCCGGGTACGCACCGGCCTGCAGATGATCTTTCAGGATCCGATCGCCTCGCTGAACCCGCGCCGGCGCGTCGCCGACATCGTGCGCGAGGGCCTGGACATCTGGCCCGAGGCCTCCGAGCAGGCCACCGAGCGGGTGCGCACTGCTCTGGCGGACGTCGGCATGGACTTCGAGGAGGCCGGCAACCGCCGCCCGCACGAGTTCTCCGGCGGGCAGTGCCAGCGCATCTGCATCGCCCGGGCGCTGGCGCTGCGTCCCCGCGTGCTGATCTGCGACGAGCCGGTGTCCTCCCTCGACGTGTCGATCCAGGCGCAGATCCTGAACCTCCTGGAGGACCTGAAGGAGCTGTACGGCCTGACGATGCTGTTCATCGCCCACGACCTGGCCGTCGTGAAGAGCATCAGCGACCGGGTCTGCGTGATGTACCTGGGCCGGATCTGCGAGATCGGCCCGACCGACGCCATCTTCGACCGCCCGGCCCATCCCTACACGGAGGCTCTGCTGGCGTCGATACCACAGCTGGATGCCGCAGCGGCCGAGGCAGGCGCGCTGCGCGGCGACCCGCCGTCCCCCTTCGAGGCGCCCTCGGGTTGCCGCTTCCGCACCCGCTGCGACCGGGCCACCGACCTCTGCGCAGAGCAGGTGCCGGAGTTGCGCCCGGCACCCTCGGGCCAGTTCGTGGCCTGCCATTTCCCGCTGACCGGCGAACCGACACCCGCGGACGACCCCGCTGACGACGCTGCCGTCGGACATCCCACGGCCACCGCTTCCCCGTAGTCGACAACGGGATGAAGATCCAGCGCATGGGCGAGCGCGAGTTCATCGCGCTCATGGCCGCCCTGACGGCCAGCACAGCGCTCGGAATCGACGTGATGCTGCCGGCGCTCGGTGAGATCCGGGCCGCCTTCGGGCTGGCGCCGGACTCCACGACGGTCTCCTGGGCGGTGACGCTCTACCTGTTCGGGCTGGGTGTCGCGCAGCTGCTCTTCGGCCCGCTCGCAGACCGCTTCGGCCGCAAGCCGGCGCTGTGGCTGGGCCTGGCGCTCTACGCCCTCGGCGCAACCGGCGCCGCCCTCGCCCCCTCGCTGGAGTTCCTGCTGGTGAGCCGTCTGCTGTGGGGCATCGGCGCCGCCTCGCCGCGGGCCATCGCGCTGACGATCGTGCGCGACCGCCACGTCGGCGACCGGATGGCCCGGGTGCTGGCGCTGGTGATGACGGTGTTCATGATCGCCCCGATCCTCGGGCCGGGCATCGGCGAACTGCTGCTGCTCAGCGGCTCGTGGCGCTGGGTCTTCGGCTTCTCGGTCGTCACCGCCGTGGTGCTGTCGCTGTGGCTGCTGCGGCTGGAGGAGACGCTCGATCCGCGCCACCGCCTCACCCTGGACTTGCGACGCCTCGGAGCCGCCTTCCGGGCCGTCGTCGCGCAGCGATCGACGCTCGGCTACGGCCTGGCCCTCGCCTGGGCGCTCAGCGCCTTCCTGGCCTATCTGGCGGGCTCGGAGTTGCTCTTCGACGATGTGTACGGCCGCAGCAGCCAGTTCGCCCTGCTGTTCGGGGTGGGCGCCGCCGTGATGGCGGTGGCGGCCCTCAGCAGCACCCGCACCATCAAGGCCCTGGGCGCCCGGACGGTGCTGCACCGCGCCGTGGCCTGCTACATCGCCGTGGCGGCGGTGCTGGCGGCGGCTTCGCTGCTCGCCGGCGGCGCGCCCACGTTCTGGCTCTGGTGGGCGCTGCTCACCGGCCTGAACGCGCTGCACGTGATCATCGTTCCCATCTGCAACTCCCTGGCCATGGTGCCGATGGGCGAGATCGCGGGCACGGCCTCGGCGGTCATCGGCGCCTTCTCCATGATCGTCGGATCCCTGCTGGCGTCGCTCACGAACCGGTTCCTGCTCGACTCGGTGACGCCGCTGTCCCTCGGCTACCTCGGCTACGGCGCGCTCGCCGCAGCCTGCATCGGTTGGGCCGGCAGGCAGCGGCTGGCGATGACGGGCGCGCCGGCCGGTTAGCGTGCCCGCATGAGCTTCGCCGGCAGGACCGTCATCGTCACCGGCGCGAGCCGCGGCATCGGCGCGGCCATCGCGGTGGCCCTGGGACGCCGGGGAGCCAACGTGGTCTGCGCGGCGCGTGCCAGCGCGGCGAACCCGCTGCGCCTGCCGGGAACCGTGGACGAGACCGCCCGGGCGGTCAGCGATGCCGGCGGGGTAGGAATGGCGGTTCCGTGCGACCTGACGAGCGACGACGACATCGAGCGGCTCATCGCCGCGACCCTGGACCGCTTCGGCCGGCTGGACGTGCTGGTCAACAACGCCGCGGTGAGCTTCGGCGGTGACCTGGACGTCCCGATGAAGCGCTTCGACGTGCTCATGCGCATCAACGTGCGGGCGCCGCTCGTGGCCACCCGGCTGGCCCGGCCCCATCTGGCGGCCGCGCCCGGCGGGGGGCGCATCCTCAACGTGGGCTCGGTGACCGCCACCGGCTACTTCCCGACGATGCTGACCTACGGGATGTCCAAGGCGGCGCTGGAGCACCTCACCGTCACGTCCGCCGCGGTGCTCGCGGCGGAGGGCATCGCCGTCAACTGCTACCGGATCGACGTCCAGGTGGCCTCGGAGGGCTACGTCATGAACGCGCCCGACGCCGACCACTCGACCTGGTCCGACACCAACACTGCGGCCGACGGGGCGGTCTGGATGCTGTCACAGCCCACCGGCTGGACGGGGCGGGTCGTGCCGATGCTGGCGCTGGCCGAGCACGTACCCTCCATCGCCCGCCTCGGCCAGGAGCAGTTCACGCCGACGGGCCGCTGGACCCTGCACGGAGCCGTGGCGCAGGCGCTCGAGCCGTAGAACTGCCGACAGCGACCCCGGCCTCCGCCTAGTCCGCCGGCACCACCACCGGGATGATCATGGGGCGGCGCTGGGAGCGATTGGCCACGAGGGTTCCGGCGGTGCGGCGCACAACGCGGCGCACCTCCGCGGCGGCGGCATCGGGCTCGGCGCGCAGGAACTCCCCCACCGCCCCGGCCAGATCGCCCTCCATCTCCACCTCCAGGGGATCGGCGTCGGTTTCGTCGAGCCAGCCCCGGCTGGTGACCCGCGGCGCGCCGACCAGGGCCCCCGCCTCGAAGTCCACCACCACCGTGGCGACCACGACGCCCTGGTTGCCGAGAATGCGCCGCTCCCCCAGCACGCCCCGGTCCTCCCCGGTGAACGGCCCGTGCACCAGCACGTGGTCGCCGGCGCAGGTGCCGGGCTCCAGCCGGAGGCCGGCGTCGGCCAGCACCAGCTGGTCGCCGTCGCGGGCCACGAGCACCCGCTCGGCGGGCATGCCGAGGCGCCGGGCCAGGGCGGCGTGGGCTCGCAGGTGGCGCAGCTCGCCGTGCACCGGCACGAACCACGCCGGCGAGGCCGCCTGGTGCAGGGCCGCCAGCTCGTCCTGGCGCCCGTGACCGGAGGTGTGAATCTCGATCTCGCCGGAATGCACCACCCGGGCGCCACGCTCGATGAGGTCGTTGATCATGCGGCTCACCCGGAACTCGTTGCCGGGAATGGGATTGGAGCTCAGCACCACGGTGTCGTCGGGGCCGATCTGGATCCAGCGGCTGTCGCCGGCGGCCGCCGACGCCAGCGACGAGCGTTCCTCGGCCTGCGACCCCGTCGAGATCACGCACAGCTCGCCGGGCGCCATCGCCGCCGTGTCGGTGATGTCCACGAAGGCGCTGTCGGGCGCTCGCAGCAGGCCGAGTTCCCTGCCGAGTGCCACGTTCTTCTTCATGGAGAGCCCGAGCGTGGCCACGCGCCGGCCGTCGGCGACCGCCGCGGCGATGATCTGCTGGACCCGGTGCAGGTGGCTGGCGAAGCACGCCGCCACGATGCGCCGCCCCGAGTTGGCGGCGAAGACCCTCGACAGCACCGGACCGATGTCGCTCTCGGAGCGCGAGCTCCCGGGCTGCTCGGCGTTGGTGGAGTCGGCCAGCAGCAGGCGCACGCCCGGGTCCTGGGAGATGGCACCGATGCGGGCCAGGTCGGTGCGACGCCCGTCGACGGGGAAGAAGTCCAGCTTGAAGTCACACGAGTGCAGCAGCACGCCCTGCGGCGTGCCGATCGCCGTGATGACGCCGCCGGGCACCGAGTGGGTGACCGGCACGAATTCGCAGTCGAAGGGCCCGATGCGCACCCTCTCGCCGTCGGCAACGGGGACCAGGCGCGCCCGCTCGCCGTAGCCGGCCTCGGTGATGCGCCGCCGTGCCAGCCCCAGGGTGAACGGCGTGCCGTAGATGTCGCAGGGAACCCGGGCCAGCAGGTGGCTCAGCGCCCCCACGTGGTCCTCGTGGCCGTGCGTGGCGATGCAGCCGACGACCTTCTTGGATCGCTCGAACACGTAGGAGAGATCGGGCAGGACCGAGTCCACGCCGGGGCGGTCCTCACCGGCGAACATCTGCCCGCAGTCCAGCAGCATCAGGGCCTCGCCGGTCTCGATGGCCGCGCAGTTGCGGCCGATGTCGCCGAGGCCGCCGAGGAAGGTGACCCGTACCTCTTCAGCCAAAGCCGAGTTCCCGACCCAGGCGAGTGAAGGCCAGGGTGGCCTTGGCGTCGTCGGCCAGGCCCGCCGGCTCGGCGTCCATCGGGGGGCGGCAGCGCCCCGCCGGGCGGCCCAGCACCCGCAGGAGCGCCTTGGTGGGGATCGGGTTGGGCGCGGCAAGCCCGGTCTCGTAGTCGAAGGAGGAGCCCATCGCCGCGTTGATCGCCCGGGCGGCTGCGGTGTCGCCGCGCTCCCAGGCGTCGAACATCTCGAGGTGCTCCGCTGCGGTCCAGTGCGTGGCCACGCCGATTACGCCGACCGCTCCGACCGCCAGCAGCGGCAGGGTGAGGGCGTCGTCGCCGCTGTAGACCTCGAATCCCTCCGGGGCCGCGGCGATCAGGCGGCCGGTCTCGGCGGGGTCGCCGGCGGCGTCCTTGATGCCGGCCATGTTCTCCACATCCTGCGCCAGCGACAGCAGCGTGGCGGTGTCGACCTTGCGGCCGGTCCGCACCGGGATGTCGTAGATGATCATGGGCAGGTGCGTGGCTCCGGCGATCGTCCGGAAGTGGTCGTACAGGCCGGCCTGCGGGGGGCGGTTGTAGTAAGGGGCGACCGACAGGATGCCGGCGGCGCCGGCGGCCGTGGCGCGCTCGGTCAACTCGACGGCCGCGGCGGTGTCGTTGCTGCCCGCCCCGGCCAGGACCGGCACCTCGACGGCGTCGACGACGGTGGCGATCAGGTCGATCTGCTCGTCGTGGCTGAGCGTCGGCGACTCGCCGGTCGTGCCCGCCACGACCAGCCCCTCGTTGCCGCAGGCCACCAGCCAGCGAGCCAGCTCGGCGGCGCCATCGAGGTCCAGGGCGCCGGAGTCGTCGAACGGAGTGACCATCGCGGTGATGACGCGGCCGAAGCGCGGCGAGGTATGGCCGTGGTGTGCCATGGCGCCGAGGCTACCGGTCGCCGGCCGCCGCTGCGTTCCAGGCCACCGGGCTCAGCGGAAGTCCCGTGAGGCCGGAGCCCGGCTGACCGGGAGCGCCTCGAGCCTCTCGGCGACGACGTTCAGCACCCCCTCGGAGTGCTCGAGCCGTCCCCGGACCAGCAGCGCCGGCGATCCTCCGGCCACTTTGCGGTGGTGCTGCCAGCAACCCGGCGAGACCACCACGTTCATCAGCCCGGTCTCGTCCTCGAGGCTCAGGAAGGTGACGCCCCCGGCGGTGGCGGGACGCTGGCGATGCGTCACCACTCCCCCTACGAGCACCCTCTCACCGTCGCTGCAGTCGGTCAGTTGGGCAGCCGTCACCACGCCGGCGGCGGCGAGTTCTTCCCGGATGAAGCGGGTGGGGTGGCCGTCGGGGGCCACCCCGGTCGCCCAGAGGTCGGCCCGGGAGACCTCCGCCGGCGACATGGCCGGCAGCGGGGGCGCCTCGACGCCACTGACGGCGCCGGGCAGGTGGCCGGCGCCCGCCCGGGCCAGCGCCCCCGCCGTCCACAGCGCCGAGCGGCGGTCGGTGTCGAAGCAGCCGAACGCCCCCGCGATCGCGAGGCCCTCCAGGGCCGCGGCCGAGACGGCCGGCACCCGCCGGCGCAGGTCCTCCACCGAGCAGTAGGGCCGGCCGGCGTCGATTTCGGCGGCCAGCTCCTCGCCGACGCCCCGCACGTAGTCGAGGCCCAGCCGCACCGCCCAACCGCCGGTGGAGTCCTCCGCACGCTCCAGGCCGGCGGTCGCCGCCGAGGCGTTGAGGTCGGGTGTGCGCACCACGACCCCGTGACGGCGGGCGTCACCCACCAGGGTGTGGGGCGACCAGAACCCCATGGGCTGAGCCCGCAGCAGGGCGGCGCAGAACGCCGCCGGGTAGTGGTACTTGATCCACGACGAGGCGTAGACGAGATACGAGAACGACACGGCGTGGCTCTCGGGGAAGCCGTAGTTGGCGAAGGCGTCCAGCTTCCGCCAGATCTGCTCGCCGACCTCGCCGTCGATGCCATTGGCCGCCATGCCCTCGAAGAACCGGCCCTTCAGTTGCTCCAGACGCTGGTGGCTGCGCTTGGAGCCGATCGCCTGGCGGAGCCGGTCGGCCTCGGCAGCGCTGAAGCCCGCCACGTCGATGGCGATCTGCATGAGCTGCTCCTGGAAGAGCGGCACCCCGAGGGTCTTGGCGAGCGCCCCCTCCAGCAGCGGATGCGGGTAGGTGACCGCCTCGGCGCCGTTGCGGCGCCGGATGTAGGGATGGACCGAGCCGCCCTGGATGGGGCCGGGCCGGATGAGGGCCACCTCCACGACGAGGTCGTAGAAGCAGCGGGGCTTCAACCGGGGCAGCGTGGCCATCTGGGCGCGCGACTCCACCTGGAACACACCGATCGTGTCGGCGGCGCAGAGCATCTCGTAGACCTCGGGCTCCTGGGGCAGGGCGGCGAGGTCGATCTCGATGCCTTCGTACTGACCGATGAGATCGATGGCGTAACGGAGCAGCGACAGCATCCCGAGCCCCAGCAGGTCGAACTTCACCAGCCCCACCGCGGCGCAGTCGTCCTTGTCCCACTGCAGGACGCTGCGGTCCTGCTTGCGCGCCCACTCCACCGGGCACACCTCGATGACGGGCCGGTCGCAGATGACCATGCCGCCGGAGTGGATCCCGAGATGGCGGGGAAAGTGCTCAATCTCGGCGGCCAGTTCGAGCACCGGTAAGGGGATCGAGTTGTCGGGGTCGGCCGTCTGTTCCCGGACGCCTCGCCGGCGGTCGAGTTGCTCGGAGAACCCGGTCTGAACACCCGCCCCGTGACCCAGGGCCCGGGCCGCATCACGGACCGCCGAGCGGGGGCGGTAGGTGATGACGTTGGCCACCTGGGCGCAGTGGTGGCGCCCGTAGTGGTCGTAGACGTACTGGATGACCTCCTCGCGGCGGTCGCTCTCGATGTCCACGTCGATGTCGGGCGGCCCATCGCGCTCGGAGGACAGGAACCGCTCGAACAGCAGATCCAGCGAAACGGCGTCCACGTTGGTGATGCCGAGGGCGTAACACACCGCCGAGTTGGCCGCCGATCCGCGGCCCTGGCAGAGGATCCCGGACCGGCGGCAGAACTCCACGATGTCCCACACCACCAGGAAGTAGCCGGGGAACCCGAGCACCTCGATGACATCGAGTTCCCGGTCGAGTTGCGCCCAGGCGCCCCTCACCCGCTCGGCGGTGCGGGGTCCGTAACGGCGGGTGCCGCCCTCGTCGACGAGTCGACGCAGGTAGACCATCTCGCTCAGACCGTCGGGGCAGGGGTAGGGCGGCAGATCGGGGGCGACGAGTTGCAGATCGAAGGCGCACTGGCGCCCCAGGTCGGCGGCTCGCTCGACGGCTCCCGGCCAGCGGGCGAAGCGCTCCGCCTGCTCGGCGCCGGAGCGCAGGTGCCGACCGGCCGGCGGCAGCCAGCCGTCGATCTCGTCGAGGCTGCGGCGCGCCCGCAGCGCGGCCAGCGCCGCGGCCAGCCGCTGCCGGTCCACCGAGTGGTGGTGCACGTTGCCGGTGGCGACGAGCGCCAGGCCGGCATCGGCTGCCAACTCCGCGAGGGCCTCGTTGCGCACCGAGTCACCGGGCAGCCCGTGGTCCCACAGCTCGACGGCCACGTTGGCGGTGCCGAAGTCGGCGGTGAGCCGCTCCAGCGCCCGGCGTGCGGCCGTCATCCCTCCCGCTGCCAGGGCCCGCGGCACCGCCCCCTTGCGGCAGCCGGTGAGGATCAACCAGTGGTCGCCCGTGCCCGCCCCGCCGAGGGCAACGAGGCGCTGGTAGTCGATCCGGGGCGCATTCTTGGCCCCTGCCAGCTGACCTTCGCTGATGGCTCGCGCCAGCAGCGCGTAGCCACGGGGATCGCGGGCCAGCACCAGCAGGTGGACGCCACCGGGGTCGGGGACCCCGGTGCGCTCGGGATCCTTCCGGCGGCGCCGGCCGGGCTTCGCCGAGGAGGATGCCTCCGGGGCCAGGGTGAGTTCAGCGCCGAAGACCGTCGGGAGCCCCAGCGCACCGGCGGCCTCGGCGAAGCGGACGACGCCGTAGAAGCCGTTGTGATCGCAGATGGCCAGCGCCTCGAGCCCCAGGCGGACCGCCTCGGCGGCCAGTTCCTCGGGATGGGAGGCCCCGTCGAGGAAGGAGAAGTTGGAGTGGCAGTGCAGTTCCGCGTAGCGGACCGATCCCCCGCCGCGCTCCAAGTCAGCGGGTGGCCGGTACGCCCGCCGCTTGCGTGACCATGCCGGGCTGTCGTTCCCGTCGCCCGCCCAAGTGTCGGCGGGACGACCTGCGGGTGTCCGGTCCGGAAGGGAGCGGTCCGAGAGGAGGCGCTCGATGTCGCTCCAGGGGACGTCGGGATTGTGCCAGCCCATCTTCCCGTCAGTCCCACACGGCGGTCACCTGCCACCGGCCCCGCTCGAGGACCGCGAGGCAGGCCAGACCGTCGCCGGTGAGCAACTGGAGGCGAGCCCGGCGGCGACGGCATCCGGGGTCCCACCAGCGCTCCTCGGTGGACCACGGCCCGCCCCAGGCGACCACCGCAGAGGACCGCCCGCCGACTGTCAGCCGGGCCGGCGGGGCCGAGACCGACCCCCGGCCCGTGACCCGCACGGCATCCCCCGCCGCATCGTGGACCTCGGCCGGCCACGGGACAACCAGCAGGCGCGCCGGCGACGGGGCCGGCAGCCCTCCGGGCCAGGGGCGGTCGTCGGCGGTGAGCCGCCGGTCGCGGAGATCGACCGCGGCCGCCGGCACCAGAGTGAACTGCTCGTCGGGATGGCGGCCGCCGCGCCGATCCGGAACCCGGACCACTTCGGCGCCGAGGCGACCGCAGAGGTGTGCGGCGACCCGGACCGCCCGCTCGTCGGCCCCGGCCTCGCCGCCCCAGAACCCCAGCTGGCGACCCCGGGCCGGCGCCAGTTCGTCGGCGGTGAGCCGCAGCCGGGTGATCCCGCTGCTTGGCCGGAAGTTGCCGGAGACAGCCGGGCCGCCGGAACCGGTTGCGCGGCCGCCGGAACCGGGCAGGGGACCGCCGGAGCCAGCCGGGCGGTCGTCGAGGAACCAGCGCACCCGGTCGACCATGTCGCCGGCCGACAGGCCCCCTTCGTGGCGCCAGAGCCGCACGAGGCTCTCGCCTTCGGCGGTCTCGACCTCGACGGCGATCCGCACACACGACATCCCCGCCTTCTCGAGGCGCCGCTGCAGTTGCTCAGCCAGGGCGCGGGCGCAGAAGGCCAGTTGGTCCAGGCGGTCGGCGGGCGGGTCGAACTCGGTGCTCACCGACCAGTCGGGGGTAGGCGCCCGGAGGGTGAGGGGCCGCTCGTCGTTCCCGGCGGCAAGGCAATGGGCGCGCCGGCCCTCGGTGCCGAAGCGGGCCAGGACGTCGGCCGCGGGCAAGCCGGCGAAGGCGCCGAGAGTGTCGATGCCCAGGCGGACCAGCACGTCGGTGAGTTCGGGCAACCCCAGCATCCGCACCGGCAGGGGTGCCAGGAAAGCGGCGCTGCACGCCGGCTCGATGATGCGTACCGGATCCGCCAGCTCCGCGGCCACCGCCGCGGTGAAGGGACCGTCGGCGATGCCGATCCGCACCCCGGTGCGCCCCTCGAGGGCCTGCGTCACCCTTTCGAGGACCATCCCGGCAAGAACCTCGTCACCGCCGAAATAGCGGGACGGCCCCCGGGCGGCGAAGGAGCACGTACCGGGGCGCGACACCTCCAGGGCCGGGGTGACGTCGTCGAGGGTCGCGACGACCGGCTCGAAGGCGCGGGCCTCGAGAGCGGGGTCGCGCTCACGCACCACTAGATCGACGCACCGGGCCGCCGCGGTCCGCAACCGGAGCCCCGGGACCACACCGTGGCTGCGAGCCGCCACCGAGGCCGCCACGACTCGGCTCGCCGCCACCACCGCCACCGGCTCGGTGAGCGGGTGCCCGAGCGCCACCACCGGCCAGTGCTCACAGCGGGCAACGAGCGTGCGGACCGGTGCGCTCACGCCACGACCGCTGCGTCCCCGGCGCCCGGACACCCCAGGTCGGTCGATCCTTCAGCGGTGGACCGCAGCGGGGTGGTTGCATCTCCCGCGGCAGGCTCCAGCAGGACCGGCGAACCGTCGGGGCCGGGCAGCAGCAGGTCGACCGAGCGTGACCGGCTCGCCGCGCCGCGCCCGGTGACCTGCACCGACACGCGGCGGGAACACAGCAGACCCCAGCCGTCCTCCAGCCCACTCCAGTGCGATGAGACGACCCGCAGGCACACGTCCGCGCCGTGCGGGTCGCCGGCCCACCCGTTCGACGATCTCGCCTCGCCCGCCCACAGGTCTGAGCCATGTCCTCTGCCCTCAGCGAGGCGGATCAGCACCGATCCCCGCTCCCTCAGCCGGGTCGCCAGCCGGCGGTGATCGGCCGCTCCGAGCCGGACCCCCGAGCCCACCAGCACGACGTCCACCGCACCCACCAGCGCGGCGACGGCCTCGACGGCGCCGCGGGACCCTGGAGCGTCGACCATCAGGAGCCGTTCGAGCACCACCCCGGCCTCGGCCGCCGCGGCGAGCCCGAGACCGGGATCCCCCACCACCGCAGTCCACGAACCGGCCGCCGACGGACCCGCGACGACGGCGAGAGCCAGCGAGGTGGCACCCTCACCGCCGGCGGCGATCACCCACCCTCTCTGCAAGGCACCGTCACCGAACAGATCCCGCAGCGGATCCAACACCGGCAGGGTCCGCTCGCGGGCACCGGTGAGCGGGGCGACCCGCCCGCCGAGCAGTCGCAGATGATCCCGCCCACTGCGGGCCAGGTCCTCAGCAGCGAGGTTCTCCGGGGTGTTCTCCGGTTCGGCCATCCGACCAGTATCGAACGTATGTTCGTCTCTGGCAAATCCGGCCCCCGAGCCGGGAGATGGGATTCAGCAGTCGGCCATTGCCCGGAGCGCGTCACACATGCGGAGGCGCCCGACCCCATCCAGTTGCCCGAGCCTCAGCGTGAGGACCGACTTCGGCACCGTGGCGAGATTGTCGAACGATACGACGCTGTCGCGGTCGATCCCCTCGTCCGGTCCGACCGGGACACAGGTCGGAATCGAGCGAATCGTGCTCGTCACCGGCGCCACGACCACGTTGTTGAGCACGGGGATCGCCTCGTCACGTGAGACGACCAGCGCCGGGCGACGCTTCTGGTTGGGCGGCTCCATGAGCCACAGTTCGCCTTGGGCTACCACGGCTCGGCTTCGGTCATGGCAATCGCGTTGGCCATCGCCTGGGCGTCGTCATCGACTGTTTGCGGCTGCGCCCGGTACGAGTCGGCGATGGCCTTGCCGATGCGCTCTCGCTCGACCGACTCGGCGAGATGCTTGACCGCCAGGCGGATCACCGCCGAACGCGTGTCGCCGATGCCCGCAGCGACGAGACGGTCGATGGTCTCGATCTGCCGGGAACTGAATCGTGTCGGCACCGCAGCTGTAATACAAACAGTATACGGAATGGCCGGACTCGCCGAGGTGCCACCTGGCGTCATTCCGGCGGAGGCCGGAATCCATGCGGCCGGTGCCGCTGCTCAGTTCCGTTGGATGGGGTTGGTGGAGGCTGAGGATTCGCCCAGCGAAGATGCTCGGGCGGTCGGAGTTCGGGTCGCCCGCCGGGCGGGATCTGGACCTCGAAGTCGTGTTCGTGCACGAGGTCGTGGCAGGAGTGGCACAACAGGGCCAGGTTGGGGACGAGGGTGAGACCGCCGTCCCGCCAGAACTTGATGTGGTGCCCCTCGGATTCCTCCACCGTCGCCGAACAGCCGATGCAGCCGCCGTCGCGGGCCGCCAGCAGCATGCGTTGGGCCTCGTTGGGGTTGCGGCTGGTGCCGATGGCGATGTTCTGCCAGTTGGCGTCGAAGATCACCGGCATCACCTTGGCGTTCACCGCCAACTCTGCGGCTACCTCGACGGGGATCGGGGTGCCGTCGTCCAGCCGCGGGTTGGTGAGATGGCCGCTGGCGTGGTCGTAGTCGGTCAGCACCAGCAGGCTGGTCTGCTGGCGGGTGCAGTCGCTGTGTCCGCCGAAGAGCTCAGCCACGACATCCGCTGCCCGCTGGGGGTAGCTGTTCTCGGCGGAGCCGGGACGGATGCGCATGGCCCGCATGGCGGACTGGTAGATCTGGTGCAGGCGCTTGCCGGTGATCGAGTCGAACTGCGCCGACAGGTGCCACATGCCGTCCTCGCCCTGGAACATGCGGGCCCGCCGCTCGTCGCGCTGGGCGCGCAGTTCCTCCGCCACCGGGCCGGTGCCGTACTTGTCGTCCTCGGCTGCGCCTTCGGTGGAATCGGTCGCCGGCCTGTCGTGGATCACCATGTGGCGCGCCACCACATCGGAGGGATACACCCGGCCCAACTCCAACAGATCGGCCTCGCTGCGGGCGTGGTCCTTGTAGGCGGCGCGGGCCACCACCCGGGCATGGGACAGCGTGATCTCGCCCTCGCACAGGGCCGTGAGGGTCTCACTTCGCCCCTCGGCGACCAGCGTGTGCGCCAAGCCCGCCTCGGCGCGGGCCTGGATCGACGGCACCCGGTTGTACTCCCGCATCATCCAGGCCGTGGCCTCCCAGCCATTGCGCCGCGCCACCTCACCGGCAACGGACATCAACATGCCCTCAAGGCGGGCCCGGGCCTCGCCCAGGTCCACCATCAGATCCAGCAGTTCCCCCACCCGCACCGACTCCACATCCAGCGACCCCACGCACACCGGGCGACCGCAGCCGCAATCGCCGCAGCCCACATAACCGCTGTCGCCCACCGACGCCGATGAGCCCACCAAACCCAACTCGCCGCACGCCGCCGCCTCGGCGACCGTGCGACTCCGGGGAGACACCCAGCCCGCCCCCGCGGCCCGGGCCTGCTGCTGCAACTCGGTAGCACGCCGAGCCAGATCCTCCTGTTCCCCAACAGATGTACTGTTCTCAGACTTCACGATCTCTATTATACTGATAGTTCCACCAAAAGCAAACATTTGCGCGCCGGGAACGTCGAAAATCCCGAGAGCACATCACCCGCCCACCGCTGCTCCCCTACGTCGACAAACCTCAGGACACCTCGCCGGACACCGGGTCCATCTCGTCGTCGGGGAAGGCGGCGCGGTCGGGGCGGCGGGAAACGTGCCGCAACACCAGCGGGTACCCCACCACGGCGATGGCAGTGAAGATGAACCACTGCACGGCGTAGCCCAGATGCGGACCGTCGCCGGGAGCCGGCAGCGCCACCATCACCGGATAGTCGCCCGGTGGCGGATCCTGGCTGGTCATCTGCAGGTAGAAGGGATGCACGGGATAGTCCAGCTGGGCCGCGTGCCGCTCGATGTCGGGCCGCGCCAGGGTGGTCAGACGCCCGCCGGCCGGATCAGCCACACCGAGGCCCGCCCGCTGCTCACTGAGACGCACATGCCCCCGCACCGTCACCTCACCGTCAGGCACGGGCGCAGGAGGCCGCCCCGCCGGATCGCTGGAGGACTGCGGCACCCACCCCCGGTTCACGACGACGGCGGGACCCTCGGCCGGCACCAGCGGAGTCAGCAACCAAACGCCGGGAAGACCACCCAGCGTGCGGTTGCGAACCGCCACCTCGTCGTCGAGGAGGTAACGCCCAGTCACCTCCACCACCCGATACTCGACAGCCTCGACGCCACCGGCAGCGATGTCGGCCACCAGCCCCTCGGTCGCCACCACCGCCGCAGCCGTCCGCTCGGCCTGCAGGGTGTTCAGATCACGCCGCTCCTCCAACCGCCGCACCTGCCAGAACCCCAGGTTGATCATCACCACGATCAGCACCAGCACCAGCACATGCGACACAACCCACCAAGGCCGAAGAAACCGCCGCACGCCAGCCAGTATGCCGGGGCGTCAACCTGACCTAGGCAAGTGCGTTGGGGCGAGCTTCGGACCCCTGACCTTCGAGCCACGAGTCCCAAGCTGCACGCAACGGAACTTGCCGCTTGGTGCCGGACGTACCGCCGACCAGACCTATTGCAGGCTGTAGATGCCAGTGAGCGCCTGTGGATTGGCGCCCCAGTCCGCGCCTCCGGAAGGAGTTCCCACAGGATCATCGATGGAATGATCCGTGCGCGGGGCTAACGCATGTGCACTATGTCACACCCCCGCTATAGAACACGCACAACGACTTGAGAAGAAGAGCCGCTGATTACCGGTCTGTCGACAGGTCCTTGGAGCCAGAATGAAGAGCTACGCCCAATACAGGGAAGCCGAGGCTGCCCGACACGCTCGGGAATCCCGCCACCGGGATCCTGAGGACCACGAGCGCCTGTTTCTCATCGCCCAGCGGCTCGCAGAGGCCAAGTGCCACTTCGCAGGCACGATGAACTACATCCCCCACTCGTACAAGTTGCGCAAGACATGGACTAGCGATGTGGAGTTCGTCGACACGATCAAGATGATCGACGAGTACCACTACGAGGAGCGATTCCGCATCGGCACCGCCGAGTACCTCCACGACGACGAGAAGATCATCGGTTCGGAGTTGAGCGTGGTGCATGCCGGGAACGTATCGACCTACGAGATCGACATCGGAGGGCCGCGAACCACATGACCACCTACGCGCCGGCCTCGTCGCTCGGCTGGCTCGATCTCGATGCAACTGCGAGCGAGCGTGTGGGCACACTGCTCCGCTCGCTCGAGGAGCCGGGAACTCTCGACGAGTTGGGCCTGGGCACCGTGCGCGACGCCTTCTCGGGGATGCTCAGCCCAGGCACCTCAACCATCCAGACCAGACTCCGATACTTCATCTTCCTGCCCTGGATCTTCGCCCGGCTGGAAAGGCAACGCGTCGCTCCAGCCGACTTCGCCCGCAGGCTCCGCGAGGACGAGGCGCGACTCATCGACTGCCTCCGCCATCTGGGGCCGAACAATGGAGTGATCGGTTACACCGCCGGCCGGGATCTCAAGCGGATGCCGAGCGAGGCCTACTGGGGCGGTCTGGGCAGTTGGGGGCTGCGACGGCTCAAACTCAGCATCGCCGAATACGGGCAGCGGGCGGCGGCGCTGGGACGGCTTCAGCCCGCGCGCGATGACGACCGCAATGCGACGGACCGTTCGGTGTCGATGTGGGCGCCTATCCCCTCACCTCCCGAGGACTTCCTACGGGGCGATATCACTCTCGAACTGCGTCGTGATGAGGCGCAGGTCCTAGTCGACCACATCCGGCGGCACCACGCCGGCACACTGCTGGCCTTCCTGTGCGGCATGCCCTCCGTTGCGGAGCCCGCCGAGTTCCCGTGGGAAGTGCCAACGGACGGGATGTCCAACCATCTCGTCGAGCTCCTGCGCCACGCCCGCTGCTTCTCCGAGCTCACCCTCGGGCCGCAACTCGTCTACAACGTGCTCCTCGCACGCAAGGCGCGGGAGGAGTTCGAGTGGGACACCCACGAACTCGAAGAGCAGCAACTCCGACTTCTCGATGACTGGGTCCAGTTGCTCACGGACCGCTCCGAGGACTTGTGTTCCTGGGTCGACGATCTCCCCGAGTTCTGGCGCGTCCTCGCCGTCCATCGCATTGGTGGCGCCACCCAGGATTTCGTGAACTTTGTGGCGCGGCGGGCGGTGGATGATCCGCGTCGTTTTGTTGAGGATCGAGCGGCCCATCGGCGGATCGTCAACCGGGAGATCCAACTCAAGTCCAAGCGAGCACGGCTGGCCCATCGCACCGCCCTGGAGAACTGGGGCCAGGCAGCGGGCGGCGGTCAACTCAGGTACCGGTGGACGATCACCAAGAGTTACCTCGCAGACCTCGACAAGGCGCTGGGGACGACACCCTGATGCTCCAACCCACCAACCGCCTCACCCTGATCGACGCGTTGCGACCTCCGGGCGGCTTCGGCCTGGAATCGGCTATGGCAGTCACGTTCACGCTCGACCTTCAGGCGCTGCTGGCGGCGCCCGCGGCGCTGGCGCTCACCGGGGCCGATGGCATCGTCTCCGACGCGGGCCAGCACGAACCCATCGAACTGCTGCACGCGCTGCGGACCCACGCCGGCAAGCTCACCGTGTTCTGCCAGGCCGGCGAGATCGCCCTGCCGCCCTCACGACGGGTATTCGCCTTCCTCGAGCAGGCGGTCATCCCCGTTTTCGCCCCGCGCGGCGGGATCGTGCACCCGAAAGTGTGGGTGCTGCGCTACGAGACTGTCGGTGAGCCAGCAGGCGGCCGATCAAGCGAGCAGCGGCTACGCGTGCTCGTCGCCAGCCGGAACCTCACGTTCGACGCGAGTTGGGACACCGTGGTCCGCCTTGACGAGACGATCGAAGCCGCCGGTGCGTCGCTGGCACGCGTCGGTCACCTGTTCGAGGGTCTCCTCGACACTGCGGTTGACGACATCCCAGCGGGTCACCACGAACGCGTCCGATCGCTGACGGATGCGCTCGGGGCCGCGAGCTTCGCCCTGCCCGCGGGCGTAGAGGACCTTCGAACCCACGTGCTGGGCCTGACCGATACACCGTCACCGCTACCGGCAGCCGCAGAGCGGTCGCTGATCATCTCACCGTTCGTGAGCGATGACTTCTTCACCAGGGTGCATCCGGTAGCGGTGGACGAACTCGTCAGCACTCCGGAATGGCTCGACAACCTCGAGCCGGAGTCGCTCGCCCGGGTGGAGACCGTCCATACCTTCGACGATGGCAGCGCGCCGGACTTCACAGCCGACGACGCACGATCATCGCCCCACGATCCCGGCCGGCCGCTTGTAGGACTGCACGCCAAGGTCTTCGCGTTCGAGGAAAAGCGCCAGGCGCGCCTCTTCCTCGGCTCCGCGAACGCAACCGGCGCAGCGTTCAGCAGCAACGTCGAGATTCTGCTGGAACTCGTCGGCGCCAGAGAGGTGCTCGGCATCGATCGGCTCTGCAATGGCACCGGCGACGAGCAAGGACTCCGTGACTTCTTCTGGACCTACTACCGGGCCGAACCGCCTCCTGAGCCGAACGGCAACGGCCAAGGAGCACTTGACAGCGCGCGCCGCGCCATCTCCCGGCTGCGATTTGACGGTTCCGTCGAGGAGAGCGGCGACGGATGGGCGGTCACCTACCGGTCGCTCGAACCCTTGTGCGCCCCCGACGGCACGTTGATCCGCTGCTGGCCGCTCGCATCCGCGGGAAACCGGAGGAGGGTCGCTACAGGTGAGCCCTTGGAGGCTCGATTCGAGACGACCCTGGAGGCCCTCAGCGGCTTCCTCGCATTCGAACTCGCGCACGAGGACGACGAGGACGCGCGTACCGACTTCGTCGTGCCGGTCCCTCTTCACGGTGTACCCGAGTTCCGGGAGCGCTTGCTGATGCGCGCCCTCGTGGGGAACGCGGAGCGCTTCCTGCGCTATCTCCTGGCGCTGCTCGAGGAGGATCCTGACCAGATGACCCTGCTCGACGCCGTCGAAGGGGTCGGTTGGGATGTCGACGACGGCCGGGACGGTTCGCCGAGTCTGCCGGTCCTGGAGAAGCTGCTGCGAACGATGCGCCGGGATCCCGCGAAGCTCGCCGGATTGCACCCGCTCGTGTCCGACCTGGCCGCCGACGATGCGTTGCCGCCGGGCTTCGCCGAACTCTGGGCGACGATCTACGACGTGGCGCACGGCGGGAACGCAACGCCGTGACCGCACAGCATGTCGACGTCGAGGCGGTCCTGGCCGACCTGAAGGACTTCCAACGGCGGACCGCCCGCTGGGCATTCGAGCGGATGTTCGCGGAGGAGGACCCCGCAACCCGCTTCCTGGTCGCCGACGAGGTCGGACTCGGCAAGACCCACGTCGCCAAGGGCGTCGTCGCCCAAGTCATCGACCACCTCCGGCGCACCGGCGACGCACGGCACGACATCGTCTACGTGTGCTCGAACGCGGCGATCGCCCGCCAAAACGTTCGCAAGCTGGTGCCCGAGGGCATCGAGCCGCTTGCCGACGTCGAGCGGCTCACCATGCTCCCTCTCACAGATCTGAATTCCGGCGACGGCCGGCAGACGGGCATCAACCTGCTTGCGATCACACCTGGAACGTCGCTCAAGTTCGGGCACAGCACAGGCAGATTCCGCGAACGCTGCCTGGCCTACGCATTCCTGCGCGCCGCCTGGGGCTCGAACGTAATGACCCCGCGGGCTCGGTGGATCTTCTGGTACGGCGTCTGGAAGGGCACCCGGAAGGATCGTGACGAGCGGCTGTGTTGGTGGGAGCGGCAGTACCGGCCCCGCATCCAGGGATCGCTCGAGGAGTTCGACAAGCATCTCGCCGAGATCGAACGCTCACGGCGCGCCCTGCGCCGCCCAACCCTGCGCGATCTGTTCGACGAACTCGTCGACGGGCTGGCGTGGAAGCGCACGTTCCCCGACGACCTGCACGGGCCCCGCAGAGTCTTGATCGCCGAGGTCCGGCGCATCATGGCGTCCGTCGGCATCGCGGCGCTGCAGCCCGACCTCGTGATCCTGGACGAATTCCAGCGCTTCAAGGACCTGCTGCGACCGGACCCCGAGGACTTCGCCGCCCAGTTGGCGCAGCAACTGTTCAACTACCGGGACCCTCAGACCGGACGCGCCACTCGAACCCTGCTGCTCTCCGCGACCCCCTACCGCATGTACACCACCGGCGACGAACCCGACAGTGACCACTACCGGGACTTCCTCGAGACCTGCTCCTTCCTCCTCCAGGACCCGGCGCGAACCCAGCGGCTGCAGGACCGGTTCGGCGCCCTCCGCCTGGCACTCACCTCGGCCGGGTCGCTCGGGGACGCCGAGGCGATCTGCGGCCAGATCGGCGCCGAACTGGGCGGCGTGATGGCGCGAACCGAGCGCCTAGCCGCCACCCCGGACCGAGACGGAATGCTCCAGGAGCCGTCCGCCCAAGTGGCCGTCGAGCCTCACGACCTCCGCTCCTACCTGCGCCTCGGAGACCTCGCCGAAGCCGTCAATCACCACGAACCCACCGAGTACTGGAAGTCCGCGCCCTATCTCGTCAACTTCATGGAGCAGTACAAGCTGAAGAAGACCCTCGTGCAGGCCGCCGCGGACGGTCACCTCACCGATGGCGCAGGGCTCGAACCCGGTCCAGGTCTACTGAGCTGGGACGAGGTCGAGGCCTACCGGCGCATCGACCCCCAGAACGGGCGACTTCGCTGGCTGCTCGACGATTTGCAGCGCCACCGTGCCTTCGAGTTGCTCTGGATACCCCCGTCGATCCGGTACTACGACGCCGGATCGGTGTATGAGAGCCCGGAAGCGGCCGGATTCACGAAGCGGTTGATCTTCTCCGGCTGGGCGGTCGTGCCCAAAGTCGTCTCCTCGCTAGTCAGCTTCGAGGCCGAGCGTCGCGCCTTCGCCGGACGAAGCCACGGCTACACCGCGGACTACAGGCGACGCGGGGGCCAGCGTCTCGCCTTCCGCACCAGCGAGCGCACAGCCGGGCGAGTCCGACCCGGAGAGGCGGCCGGCGACCGCCGAGCGGCGGCGATGACCACGTTCCTGCTGATCTGGCCGAGCCCGATGCTCGCCGAACTCGGAGATCCGCGGCCATTGGCACCCGGCCCGCGCCGTCACGTCTCCGACGTGCTCGCCGAGGTGGAAGCTCGCACGGCGGAGGTCATCGAACCCCTTGTCCGCACCGCTCCGGCCGATGGCGTCATCGACCGGAGGTGGTATTGGGCAGCGCCGCTGCTCCTCGACCAGGAACGTCACCCATCGGCGACGGCTCGCCTACTCGCACGGGACGACCTCAGCCACTGGGAAGGCGACGAAACCGACCGTGGACTCCACGGTCATGTCTCCGAAGCAAAGTCCATGCTCGCGTACGGCCCTGAGGCGCTCGGCCGCCCGCCCGACGACCTCACGACAGTGCTCGCCGAGTTGGCCATCGGCGGACCTGCACAGTGCACTCTTCGGGCGATCAGTTCGGTCTCCGGACTCCCCCTCGCCCATGAGTCCACCGTGTTGAACGCCGCGCGGGTGGGTGGCGCGTTCAGGAGCTTCTTCAACGCCCCCGAGGTCACGGCCCTCACCCTTGGCGGGCGCTCAGAGGAGACCGACGCCGACGAGGGCGGCGGCCGCTACTGGCGTGACGTCCTCCGACACGCCATCGACGGCAACCTCCAAGCCGTCCTCGACGAGCACGCCCACGTTCTCCGAGACTGGCTCGGCTACCTCAGTCTGGGAAACGACGAACGGCGCGCGCAGGCAGCCGATGACCTCGCTCTCTGCCTCGCGGAGGCCCTGGAACTCCACACCTCGTCGTTTCGCGTGGACATCCCGGGCCGCGAACCAAACAGCTCTCGGATCGATCTCGACGAGCACCGGATGCGCACCCGCTTCGCTGTCGCATTCGGCAACCAGACGCTCGACGACGGTGGCGAGGCCCGCATCGAATCCGTCTCCAGGGCGTTCAATTCCCCGTTCTGGCCGTTCGTCCTCACCTCCACTTCGATCGGACAGGAGGGATTGGACTTCCATCTCTGGTGCCACGCGGTCGTTCACTGGAATCTGCCCGCGAACCCCGTCGACCTGGAGCAGCGCGAGGGGCGCGTCCACAGATACAAGGGGCACGCCGTCCGCCGGAATATCGCCGCGGCTTTCGGCCCAAGCCTGCTAGCCGGTGGACTGGCCGCCAGCGCCGACCCGTGGACTCAACTGTTCGAGAAGGCCGTGCCGGAACGACCGACCACCGGCGGCGAGATGGTCCCCTACTGGGTATTCCACCAAGGACCGGCGAAGATCGAACGCCACGTGCCAGTCCCGCCGTTCAGCCGGGACGCGGCAGCACTGCCGCGGCTGCGCAAGGCGCTTGCGGCGTATCGCCTGGCGTTCGGCCAACCCCGCCAAGAAGAGTTAGTCGAGTTCCTCGGAGCCGACCGCTCCGATACGGACCTCATTCGGCTGGCGTCGCGACTCCGCATCGATCTCTCGCCACCTGAGTCCGGCCGCATACCCACCTAGAGGACGGCGCGGTCAACCTCGGTGAGTTCGGTGGGGGCGTCGGCGATCAGGATGCGGCGTTGCGGACCAGGCGACGGATGGCGTCGGCAGCGGTTGGGTAGCGGGCGATGAGTTCGGCGCCGTCGCCCAACTCGAAGCCCTCCTGATCGAACGGTGGCGCCATGGTGGTGCCCACCAGCGACCAGTCGCCGGTTGTGGCTGCGCCCAGCCAGGTGCCGGCCGAGACGGCGACACAGGGCCGCTGGCCTCGCCCCAGGTCGTCGCCCAGAATCGGTTCGGCGACTCCGCCGTCGGGCGCCAGCAGCAGCATCTCCACCGCCGCGCCGGCGTAGTGGTGCCACAGCTCGGGCCCGTCCTGGCGGTGCATGGCCGAGAAGTTGCCGGATCGCATTACGTAGTAGATGGCCGAACTGTGCTCATCGCGCCACGTCTCGGTGAAGTACCCCTCGTTGTCCGGCAGCAACTCCAGACCGAGCAGGCCGACGATGTCGGAGGCCCGCACCTGCTCAACCTCCGGTTCGCAAGACGTAGCGGACCCGGCTAGAGGCCCAGGAGGGGTTCGAGGCCGATTGTTAGGCCGGGGCGGTTGGTGACTGCTCGGATTGCCAGGAGGGTTCCTGGCATGAAGGAGGAGCGGTCGTAGGAGTCTGCTCGGAGCGTGAGGGTTTGGCCTTGGGCTCCGAGGATGACCTCCTGGTGGGCCACTAGGCCGGCCAGGCGTATCGAGTGGACCCTTATCCCGGCGGGGCCTTGGCCGCCTCGGGCGCCGGGGAGTAGCTCGGTGCGGGTCGGGTCGGGGTTCCATTCCCCGGAGGCGGCGGCCATGCGGTCCGCGGTCATCATGGCGGTGCCGGAGGGGGCGTCCACCTTGGCGTCGTGGTGCAGTTCGATCACCTCGGCGCTGTCGAACAGGGGGGCCGCCAGCTCCGCGAAGCGCATCATCAGCACTGCGGAGAGGGCGAAGTTGGGGGCGATTACGCAGTTGCTGCACTTGAAGAGTCCGGCCGCGTGCTCCAGGTCCTCGGGGGTGAATCCGGTCGTGCCAACGACGGCGTGGATGCCGCCGGCGGCCATGCTGGCCAGGTTCTGGCGGGCCGAGTCGAGCACGGTGAAGTCCACTCCGACCTGCACCCCTGCTTCGACCAGGGCATCTGCCGAATCGGCGACGGTCACTCCGCCCGCATCGCCGGCCGCTGCCTCACCGAGCAGTTCGGCCACGGTCGCACCGGCCGCCGCTGGATCCACTGCGGTCACGAGTTGCATGTCCTCCGCGGCAGCCACCGCGGCGCACACGGTGCGCCCCATGCGCCCGGCGGCGCCCAGAACGCCGACTCGGATCATGGGGTACGCATTTAGTTCCGCCTGCGGCGCGGGCGGTTCGGGGCGTCGGCGGGGCCCAGATCGCCGAAGTCGGCGGCGACCATCCGGTCGAACTCCTCGGCGAAGGAGACCTCTTCGATCCCCGTGGAAGTTTCGGAGTCGGACCGCGGCGCCTGGCGCTCGCGGCCGCCGCGGCCGCCGTCGCGACCACCGTCACGGCCCCGATCGCGCCCGCCGTCGCGGCCACCGTCACGGCCCCGGTCACGGCCGCCGTCCCGTCCGCCGCGGCCACCGTCGCGACGGTCGGACTGGCGACGCTCGGAGCCGCCGCGCTCGGCCTGCGCACCGGCGCCGTCGCTACCGTCGTCGTCGCCACCCACGGGGATCAGGCTGATGCGGTTGTTGCCGTCCACCTGGTCGACCCGCACGGTGATCTCGTCGTCGAGTGAGAGCACCTCCTCGACGCGGTCCAGGCGGCGCCCGCCGCCCAGCTTGGAGATGTGCACGAGCCCGTCTCGCCCCGGCAGGATGTTGACGAATGCACCGAAACCGGTGATGTTCACGACCCTGCCCGTGTAGATCGCTCCGATCTCCACCTCGGGCGGGAACACGATCGCCCGGATCCGCTCCTCGGCGGAGGCGACCGCAGCGCGGTCGGCGGCGGCAATCGCGACCCTGGCACCGGTGGCGTCCTCGTCGACCATGATCTCGGCGCCGGTCTCCTCCTGCAGGGCGTTGATGACCTTGCCCTTGGGGCCGATGACCTCGCCGATCTTGTCGGTCGGGATCTCGAAGGAGAGGATCTTGGGGGCCGTCTCGCCGACGTCGGGGCGCGGGCCGTCGATGGCGCCGCGCATGACCTCCAGGATCTGCAGCCGTGCGTCCCGGGCCTGTTCCAGGGCCGCGGCCAGCACCGAGGCGGGGATCCCGTCGATCTTGGTGTCGAGTTGCAGCGCCGTGACGTACTCCTCGGTGCCCGCCACCTTGAAGTCCATGTCGCCGAAGGCGTCCTCGGCGCCGAGGATGTCGGTGAGGGCCACGTAGCGGTCGCCCTCGTTGATGAGACCCATGGCGATCCCGGCCACCGGGGCCTTGATGGGAACGCCGGCGTCCATGAGCGACAGGCTCGAGCCGCACACCGAGGCCATGGAGCTGGAGCCGTTGGAGGCCAGCACCTCCGAGACCAGCCGGATGGTGTACGGGAACTCCTCGATGCCCGGAACGACCGGCAGCAACGCCTTCTCGGCGAGCGCTCCGTGGCCGATCTCCCGCCGGCGCGGCCCGCGCATGAAGCCGGCCTCGCCGGTGCTGAAGGGCGGGAAGTTGTAGTGGTGCAGGTAGCGCTTGCGCTCGGTGGGGTCGATGCCGTCCACGATCTGGTCCATGCGCTGGGTGCCGAGTGTCGTGACGTTCAGGACCTGCGTCTCGCCGCGCTGGAACAGCCCAGAGCCGTGGGTCATGGCGATCACGCCCACCTCGGCCGACAGCGGCCGCAGGTCGCTGGTGCCCCGGCCGTCGATGCGGCGCCCCTCGCCCAGGATGCGCTCCCGGACGATGCTCTTGGAGAGCGAGCGAACCGCCGACTTGGCGTGCTGCTCGATGCCGTCCGCACCCTCGAACCGTTCGGCCACCGCGGCGATGATCGACTCGGCGGCGCTGCGCTCGGCGGCGAGGCGGGCGGTCTTGTCGGCGACCTCCAGTGCCTCGGCGAGCTGGTCGCGGCCGATCTCGGCAACCGCCTCGGCAACCTCGGGGCTGTAGTCGGCCATGAGTTCGAAGTCCATGGTGGGCTTCACACCCGCCATGGCGATGAGGCGCCGCTGCAGGGCGACCGCCTCGGACACCCAGCGCTTGGAGGCCTCAAGCCCCTCGGCGAGGACCGCCTCGTCGACCTTGGGAGCGCCGGCCTCGTAATGGCCCACCGAGCCCGGCGTGCCGGCGGCCTCGACCATCATCACCGCCACGTCACCGTCGGCGAGGACCCGCCCGGCGACCACCATCTCGAAGGTGCAGCCGTCGGCCTCGGGATAGGTGGGGTGCGGGATCCACTGGCCGTCGGTGCTGTAGCCGATGCGCACCGCACCGACGGGACCGCCGAAGGGAATGCCCGACATTCCCAGGGCGGCGGACGCCGCGTTGAGAGCCAGAACGTCGTAGGGGTTCTGCTGGTCGGCGCCAAGCACGATGCCGACGACGTGCACGTCGTTGCGGAACCCGTCGGGGAAAGCGGGGCGCAGGGGACGGTCGATGAGCCGGCACGCCAGGGTGGCCTGCTCGCTCGCCCGGCCCTCCCGGCGGAAGAACGAGCCCGGGATCTTGCCCGCGGAGAACATGCGCTCCTCGATGTCGACGGTCAACGGGAAGAAGTTGGCGCCCTCCCGGGCGCTCTCGGAGGCCGTGGCGGTGACGAGCACCTCGGTCCGCCCGAGCCGGGCCAGCACGGCGCCTCCCGCAAGTGCGGCCAGCCGGCCGGTCTCCAGGGTCATCTCCTTGCCGTCGGCCCCGCCGATCGCGCCGGAGACGCTGATTGCCTCATTCATAGGAATTCCTTTCGAATCGATCACCGCAGCCCCTGACGGGGCGAGGCTCCTCGAGCCACCGCATCACGGCCGAAGGGGCCGAGGGTTCGCGGATTGTGCCTGCGTGAAGTATCTGTGGTTGTCAGCGACGCAGGCCGAGCTTGGTGATCAGCGCGCGGTAGCGCTCGATGTCTTGGTCACGGAGGTAATCAAGCAATCGCCGGCGGCGACCGACCAGCATCAGAAGACCACGACGGCTGTGGTGGTCCTTCTTGTGCACCTTCAGGTGCTCGGTCAGGTGACTGATGCGATCCGTGAGCAGCGCCACCTGAACTTCGGTGGAGCCCACGTCGGTGTCGTGCCGACGGTGTTTCGCGATCGTGTCGGCCTTCGGAGGCAGGTGTTCGGCCATCATTCCCGACGGCCCGCGCTTGTGCGGGCCGATTCCAACTCTTGCGTGTGATTCCGCGTCATCGTCTCTGCGTTGCCGGAGTCAGGCTACCGGTCCGGGGGTCCCGCTCCACCACCGGCCGCGCCGGGCCGCCGCGGCCGATTCTCCACGGCCAGCACGACCACCGGCTGGAGCGCGTCACCGCGGCGTTCACACATCGCCAGGAGCGATCCCGACTCGTCGAGCACAGCCCAGGGGCCCTCCCCAGCCAGCCCGGTGGCCGGGAGACGCCGGCCCTGGGCGACGGCCCGGGCACCTGCCTCGGGCACCGTGAGGGAGTCGTAGTCGCGCACACCGGTCGCCGGCGCCAGGAGTTCGAGGCGCTCCAGCGGTCGCGCCTCGAACTCCGTGAACGACCCGACGGCGGTGCGGCGCAACGTTGCCAGATGCGCTCCTCCCCCCAGCGCGGCACCCCAGTCGGCGGCGAGTGTCCGGACGTAGGTGCCCGACGAACAGGTCAGCGTCATGGTCGCCCGGGGCCGGTCCCCGGTGCTGAAGCCGGTCAACTCCAGGCTCTCGACGCGGACAGTGCGAGGCTCCCGGGGCACGGTCAACCCTTCCCGGGCCAGTTCGTGCAGGCGCCGCCCACCCACCTTCACCGCCGACACCATCGGCGGGATCTGCTGGATCTCACCGACGAAGGCGGCCGCCGCCGCACCGGCGCGGGCTGCTGTCAGGTCCGACATGTCCCAGGTGCCGACGACGCTGCCGGCGGCGTCGCACGTATCGGTGGCAGCGCCGAAAGTGACCGTGGCCTCGTACGTCTTGCCGAGCGCAGTGACGTAGCGGAGCAGGCGCGTGGCCCGCCCCACGCCGAGGATCAGCACGCCCGTGGCGTCGGGGTCCAGCGTGCCGGCATGGCCCACCTTGCGGATGCCGAGCAGGCGCCGTGCCCGCGCCACCACGTCGTGGGAGGTGCATCCCGGCTCCTTGTCGATCACCGCGAAGCCGTCGCGGTACCGACCTTGGCCGCTCACCGCCCCGCAGCGTCGCCGCCGGCCAACTCCGGCGGGGGCTCCGGCGCCTCGCCGGCCTCCTCCCGCAGGCTGCGCAGGATGTCCTCCACCCTGGCCCCGGCGCGCATGCCCTCGTCGGGGTGGAACCGCAGGGCGGGCACCCGGCGCACGTGTGCCTGACGGCCCACCGCCGACTGGAGCCGTCGCCGGTGGCGCTGCAGTATCTGCGCCGCAGCCGCCTCCACTTCGGCATCCAGGTCCACGGTGGAGAAATAGACGTCGGCGAACGCCAGGTCGCGGTCCACCTCCACCCCGGTGACGGTCACGAACGTCAGCCGGTCGTCGTCGATACGGGTGAGCTCGTCGGCCAGGATCTCCCGGAGCAGTTCACCCAGCCGGTCCTCGCGCTCGAAACCGCGCCGCCGTCCCGCCATGTCAGTCGGCCTCCAGCCAGTAGCGGCGCGCCTCGATCACCTCGATTTCGGCCTGTGCCCACACATAGCGCTCCACATCGTCCAGCAGGTGCCCGAGGACCGCGGTCGAGCCGCTGACCGCGGCCACACCGAGCCCGGCCCGCTGCCAGAGATCCTGATGGTCCACCTCGGCAACCGACACCCCGAAGCGGCGCTGCAGCCTCTCCAGGATGGGACGGAGCACCGAACGCTTCTCCTTCAAAGACCGGCAGCCGGGCAGGCGCACGTCCAGGATCATCGCCGCCACGGTGGCCTCGGTCACGCCGACCTCCCGCCGACTCAGGTGGGGAGGACCTCGCGCTCCTCGTACGTCTCGATGACGTCGCTCGACTTGAGGTCCTGGAAGTTCGACAGGCCGACGCCGCACTCGAACCCGGACCGCACCTCGGCAACGTCGTCCTTGAAGCGCCGGAGCGAGCGGATCTCGCCCTTCCAGATGACGGTGCCGTCGCGCAGGAAGCGCACCTTCGCCCCCCGGGCGATGGCGCCGTGCTGCACGTAGCACCCCGCCACGGCACCCACGCCGCGGATCCGGAACACCTCGCGCACCTCGGCCTCGCCGGTGACGTGCTCCTCGTAGCTGGGAGCCAGCATGCCCAGCAGTGCGGCCTGGACATCATCGATGATCTGGTAGATCACCTCATAGGTGCGGATCTCCACCTGCTCGGTGTCCGCCAGCGCCCGGGCCTTGCGATCCGGCCGCACGTTGAAGCCGATGATCGTGGCGCCCGACGTGGCGGCCAGTTGGATGTCGTTCTCGGAGACGGCGCCGACGGCCCGGTGCACGAAGACCATCTTCACGTCCTCGCGTTCGATCTTGCGCAGGGCGTCGATCACCGCTTCGAGCGAGCCGTTCATGTCGGCCTTCACGATGAGCTTCAGGGTGGCCGTCTCGCCCGCCTGGATCTCCTGGAAGATGTCCTCGAGACGGCCCCCGCCGGCCACGACCGACAGGTCGCGGCCCAGGCTGGCGATCCGCTGCCAGTGCTCGCGCGTGCTTGCCACCCGCGCCGCCACTTTCTCGCTCGGCGCCACCACGAAGGTGGCGCCGGCCACGGCGACCGCCGACAGGCCCAGCACGCGGATCGGCGTGCCGGGCGTGGCCTCGCTCACCTGCTCGCCGCGATCGTTGATGAGGGCTCGCACGCGGCCCCATGCCGCGCCCGCCACGACCGGCTCGCCGACGCGCAGGCAGCCGTCCTGAACCAGCAGGGTGGCCACCGGTCCGCGACCCACGTCCAGGTGGGACTCCAGAACCACGCCCTCGGCCCGACCGCTCGGGTGAGCCTGCAGTTCCTCCAACTCGGCGACCACCAGGATGTGCTCCAGCAGTTCGTCGATGCCGAGGTTCTCCAGGGCCGAGACCTCCACCGTGACGGTGTTGCCGCCCCACTGCTCGGGAACCAGGTCGTGTTCGGCGAGTTGCTGCATCACACGGCTCGGGTTGGCGTTGGGCCGGTCGATCTTGTTCACCGCCACCACGATCGGCACCTCGGCGGCCTGGGCGTGGCTGATGGCCTCGACCGTCTGGGGCATCACGCCGTCATCGGCCGCCACGACCAGGACCACGATGTCGGTGGCTTCGGCGCCGCGCGCCCGCATGGCCGTGAAGGCCTCGTGGCCCGGCGTGTCGATGAACGTGATCCGGTGACCGTTCTTGCGCACCTGGTAGGCGCCGATGTGCTGGGTGATCCCGCCTGCCTCGCCGGCCACGACGTCGGCGTTGCGGATCTGATCCAGCAACTTGGTCTTGCCGTGGTCGACGTGACCCATCACCGTCACGACGGGGGGACGCTCGCTGACCTCGGACTCGTCGTCGCGCTCGACGGTCAGCAGCGCCTGCAGTTCGGTCTCCTTCTCCTCGCCGGGGTCGACGAGCCGGATTTCCACGCCCAGGTCGGCTGCGAAGAGTTCGATCATCTCGTCGGCCAGGGATTGCGTGGCGGTCACCATCTCGCCGTTCTGCAGGAGGAAACGCACCACGTCGGCGGCGGTGCGGTTGAGCTTGGGTCCGAGTTCCTGAGGGGTGGAGAGTCGCTCCACGACCACTTCGCCCTCGGGGACCGGCTCGTTCTCGGGGGTGTAGGTGGGAGCGTCGACCGGCCGCAGTTCCTCGACGAGACGGCGGCGGCGGCGGGTCTTCCGGCGGCGCTGAGGCTGGCGTCCCAGCCCTCCCCGTCCGGGCCCGCGGCTCCCCGGAGGCCCGCCGGGCCCACCACCGGGACCGGTGCCGGGCGCGCGCGGCGCTCCCGCTCCAGGAGGCCGTCCGCCCGGAGCACCCGAGGGGCGCGAGCCCGCCGGCGCCGGGCGCCGATCGGAGGTCGGACCGCCGCGCCGCGCCGGTGCGCCACCGGGACGTCGCCCGGGACCCTCGGGGGAGCGTGGCCGAGCCACCGGCGGTGGCGGGATCGGCTTGCCGCTCAGGGAG
>VXXM01000006.1 GCA_009835395.1 Acidimicrobiia bacterium | reverse complement strand
GCGCCGGAGCGGGCGCCGGCGCGGCGGGCTCGGGATCGGAGTCACCCCCGCAGGCCGCCGCCACCACGATGGCGGCGAGCAGCGAGATCGCGAGGATCCGCAGCCGCCCACCTCCCCGACGTGCCTTCCGGTTGCTGCTGTGGATCTCAGCCATTGCTCTGCTCCCTCCGTTGGGCGACGAGTGGCCGTTCTCAAGCGCGAGCGTAGGTACTGGCCTATCCCGAACCGGCTGGCCGGTTTGCCCAGCCGGCAGCGCCTGCTTGTGCGGAATGCCCGGGTCGGAGAGGACTACGGAGCCGTCCGGCCGGCTCTCACCGGTTGATTCGCAGCACCCTGCACGCCAGCTGCAGCGACAACCTGACCTCCGGGTCGTCGAGGCGGATTCCCAGAACATCGGCCACCCGTCGCACCCGGTTGGAGACGGTGTTGCGATGGACGCCGAGCCGGTGCGCCGCCCCGGTCGTCGAGCAGCTGGCGTCGAGATACGCCTCCAGCGTCTCCAGCAGGTCACCCTCGGTGTCCATCTCCAGGACCGGCTCGAGGACCGAGCCGGCGTAGCTGGTGAAATCGTCGGAACTGAACCAGCCCAGGAGGACCCGCTGAACGCCGAGACGATCGATGTGCGCCACCCCGGAAGGCTCGTGCGTGCGGGCGTTGGCGATGACGGCCGCTTCGGCGGCCTCGATCAGCGAGCGGCGGAGCCCTGTCAGGTCGGGGTAGGGCCGTCCGATCCCCCCGTGAGCCTGCAACCCCGAGTGGGCCGCGCTGAATCCGGCGAGCGCCACATCCAGGTTCTCGAGGACGAGGCTGTACGACTCCGGTGGCGGTTCGGCAGCGTCGGTCATCCAGCCGCTCCAACCGTCGTTGCGCTCCACGAGCGGGCCCTCGATTCCCGCCGCAGCCAGCCGGTCGCTCATCTCGGCATGCAGATCCACGATCCGGCCCGGATCCGCGGGTCCTCGCAGCTTGATGTGCAGCCCGGTGTTCCATCCCGAGGCACTCCAGCCCAGTTCCACCAGCTGGCTCTGCACATCGCGCTCGGGCACCTCGCCCGCGTGCATGATCTCGTTCAGCACCGCGATGCGCCGGCGGGCATCCCGCTCGGCGCGCACCCTTCCCGAGCCCAGCAGGGCGGCGAGATACCAGGAGCCGACCTGTAGCAGCGACCGTAGGAGCCGCTGGGAACTGCCGGAGCGAAGCGACTCGGCAACCAGCCAGTAGCTCACGTGCTCGCCGGGAGCGAGCACGATCGAGGCGCTGTGCAACGCCGCCCGGGCCGAGTGGTCGACGAGGTAGTCCTCGGCGCCGGCAAGGCGCCGCTCACCGATCTCGATGCCGGCGCCGGCTACAGGCCTGCGGTCCTGGCCGATGAGGCAGACCGGCGTGTGCGCCGCCGCGCTGAGGAGCTCCACGAACGCCTCTGGGTCGGCGACGCGCATCTGCCGGAGCGAGGCCAGGAGGCGGTGCACCTCCGCCACGTGCTCGACGTCCGGCGCCCAGAACTCGGCCCGCAGCCGGTAGGTCAGCGCGATGACGTCGGCCCCGGTGACGACGGCCAGCGGGACGCCGAGCCGGTTGGCCAGGCGCTGCGCACCCATATCGATCTCCGGGTCAGGATTCACGACGATCAGCGCCACCGCGCCGGCACCGGAGATCACGCGCAGGGCCACGTCCACCTGGTAGAGGTTGTCGCCGATCCTCGCCGCATCCAGAACGACGGCCGCGCCCCGATCCGGCGGCGTCCGGGCATCCACGCGAGACCGCAGGACGATGTCGCTCACCGCCGCATCAAGGCCACGCTTCCCGCCGATCAGAACCGCCTCGCGCAGCGCACCCGATGCCAGAACCTGCCGAACGGTCGCTGCCGGCGGGCTCACCATCGGCCGTACCCCGGCAGCCTCAGCCGGCGGTCCCCGCGCCGGCCGGTCTCATGCCGGTAGCCGGGCTCTGAAGAATCCGAGCACGTTCCCCCCGGCGATGCGGGCAGCGCGCTCGGGGCCGAACCGGTCGACCAGCTTCCGGGAGAGCAGGGCGAAGTCGGCGGATGCCTTGAGACCTTCCACGTGCACCAGGTCCTCGGGGCGCAGCAGCAGTTGGCGCCCCAGGATCGGATCCACCTGCTCGAGGAGATCGGCAATGAAGTCGGCGCCGATCGCCACGGCCTCCTCGCCGACGACCGCCACGGCGTGTTCCACGTGATCGACGTAGTGCTCGATCGTGGGGATTCCCGACGTGGTCACGAAACGGCCGGTGGCGTTCATGCCGATGAATCCGCCGGCGTCGGCCACGAGCCGCAACTCGTCGTCGGTGAGGTTGCGCGGGTGATCGCACAGCGCGCGACACGAGGAGTGCGAGGCCACGAACGGCTCGACGGCCACCTCGGCCAGGTGCGCCAGGCCGTGCGCCGACAGGTGGCTCACGTCCACGACCATCCCCAGCCGCTCCATCTCGGCCACGGCCTCGACACCGAGAGTGGTCAGCCGGCCGCCGGTGTCGGTCTCACCGACCCCATCGGCGAGCATCGTCCGGCGGTTCCAGGTCAGCGACGCCATGCGCACCCCGAGGCGCCACATGGTCTCGAGCATCGCCAGTGACGACCCCACGGGTTCGGCACCTTCGAGTGCCAGGAGCAGGGCGATCCGCCCGTCCCGGAGAACCTGGTCCAGGTCGCCGGCGGTCTCGACGATCCCCACGTCGTGGCTGTGGAGCGCCGCTATCTCGCGAGCCAGTTCGAGGATCTCGAGTGTGCGCCGCAGGGCGCCCTCGCCGATGAACTGCTCCTCGGTGAAGATCGGCAGCACCTGCAACGCCACGCCGCCGGCCCGCAGCCCCGGCAACCAGTCGTCGCCGAACGGATCCGACACGCCGCGCTCGCGCCGATGCTGGCAGGCGAGCAGCAGGTCGTTGTGGCAGTCGGCGACCGCCGGCGCGGCTGGGGCGGTGACAGGCACGGCGACCGGCAGCTCAGGCCAGCGGGCCCGCCGCCTTGACCATGACCCGACATCCCTGGCCCGGCACGTAGGTCATCGGCACCTCGGTGACGGTGGTGATGCGGACACGGTCGGGATCGGCGCCGGCGCGGACCGCGGCATTCGCGGCCAGCTCGCGGGCGTCGTCCAGGCACTCCTCCCGGCTGGAGGAGTCGTAGCTGTATACCCGGTCCACCGAGCCGGAGGCCTCGGCGATCCCGGCGCCGTAGGCGTTGGCCACCGACTGGTGCCGGGGCCGGATCACCTCCGACACCCCTGGGATCACGTCGGGAATCAGGTGCGCACCACCACCCACGGCCAGTAGCGGGAGCGCCGCCCGGGTGGACTTCATCCGGTCGCTCATGATCGAGATCTGCTCGTCGACCCAGCCGATGGCCGAGCGCACGAGGCCGCCCTCGACTCCCTTTACCATTGCGGGATCGCCGAAGCCGGTCATCCGACCGGCGGCGAGGGAGACGTCCGACAGCGTTAGCACCCCACCGCCGACGCAGATCGCCTCGGTTGCAACCGCATAGCCCACCGAGTCCGGACCGATTCGCAGGTCGCCTGAACCGTTGCGCACGATCGTGCCCCCGCCGAGGCCCATGGAGATCAGATCCGGCATGCGGAAGTTTGTCCGCACCCCGCCGACCTCCACCGCCGCGGAGGACTGCCTCGGGAAGCCGCCCACCAGGATTCCAGCGTCGGCAGACGTGCCGCCCACGTCGATGACGATGGCGTCGTTCACTGCTGCCAGGGCGCAGGCGCCGCGCATCGAGTTGGTCGGCCCCGATCCCAAGGTCAGCACCGGGTAGCGGCTGGCCTCGCCGGCCATCATCAGCGTGCCGTCGTTCTGAGTGAGGTAGGCGTCGACGTCGAGCCGGCGCTCGGCCAGGGCCTCCTGGAAGCCGCTGATCACGCTCGTGGCCACGCTCAGCAACGCGGCATTCAGGATCGTGGCGTTCTCCCGCTCGAGCAGTCCCAGCGAGCCGATCTCGTGACTGAGCGAGACCGGAAAGTCGGCACCCAGTTCCTCGACCAGGACATCCCGGGCGCGAAGCTCGTGCTCACTCGTGGCCGGGCTGAACGCCCCGGCCACCGCCACCGAACGGCACTCGGCCCGGATCGCCTCGGCGGCCAGACGCCGGACCGCCTCGGTGTCCAGCGCTGCGATCTCGCGGCCGTTGTACTCGTGGCCGCCCCCGATGATGGAGGTGGCGCCGACCACCTCGGCGTGGATGTCGTCCGGCCATGCGGCACCCGGGCGCAGCCCCAGCGAGGAGGGTGCGGCGAGACGCAGCACGGCCACCCTGTCGAGGCCGCGCCGCTGGATGATGGCGTTGGCGGAGTGCGTCGTGCCGAGCATGGCCTTGGAGACGCGGGCGTGGTCCAGACCAACCAGCACCTCGTCGAGGGCGGCCCTGATGCCGTCGATGGGTTCGGGGGTGGTCACCACCTTGACCGCCGCCAACACCTCGCCGGCCGCATCGATCACCACGGCGTCGGTGTTGGTGCCGCCCACGTCGACGCCGACGCGCAGGTCTTGGTGGTTCGCCGCGCTGCTCATCGTGGCTGGTTCGGGAGGTCCACGAAGTCCACGTCGTAGCCGAAAGCCACCGGGCCCACGAGTTCGAGCATTCCCGGCCTGTGCCATTCCGGCGCGCAGGGCATGCCGATCACGACCACGCGGTTCCCGTAGGCGAGGTACTCGGTGGTGATCGGCTCGAACGTCTCGCAGTCCAGGAGGCAGATGAGGTTCGGTGTGGTGACGACGGCCTCTCCGTCCAGGAAGGCGATGAGGTTCTCGTTCTGCACCTCGATGCGCATGGTGCTGTCGCCGCCCTCGAGATCCTCGAGGATCACCGTCGAGCGAGCGAACCCTCCGGTGGTGCGACGGTCCAGGTCCACGACCTTGCCCCGGAAGAACTCGGCCGAGCCGGACTCGGTCAGGAACCGCTCCCAGGAGCCCTCCTCACCCCGCTTGACCGCTTCGAGCAGGCTCCCGACCTCGTTGCAGTAGGTGAGCGAGCCATGGATGCCGTGCTCGTCTATCTGCGCGGCAGTCAGGGGGTAGCAGCTGATGGCGTTCGCCAGACCCAGCTGGATAACCGCGGCCCGGGCCAGCGACTCCGCCACGTGGTTGTCGGTGGTCTTGAAGACGCACTGGTTGCCCTTCTCATCGGCGATCGACAGAGGCCCCGCCGGCAGTCCCGCCAGCGTGAAGACCGTCATCTCGATCTGCGGGAAGGCCCGCCGCATGGAGTCGGCGTTCACGATCGGCAGACCCATCTCGGCGGCGGTGGCGATGGGCAGCAGAGTGTTGAGCCCGCCCACCTCGATGGACATGATCGCCGCGGGCTCCTTGCCCAGGTAGGAGGCCAGGGCCTTCACCGAGCCGACGTACTCGGTACCGGCGGGGAGCTTCTCGAGGATCACCGTCGGCGCCCCGATCACCGCCGTCGTCAGGACGAGGTCGTCGGGCGGGAGTTCGCCGGGGTCCACGACCCGCACGGGGCCGTAGGTCTCCAGGGCCTGCTGCGCCACCAGCTTCGCCACGTACGGGTCGCCACCTCCGCCCGCTCCCAGCAGCGTCGCCCCGAGGCACAGCGTCTCGATGTCCCCCGGCTTGAGATAGTCCATCGTCAACTCCCCAGCGGCGTGCGAATCATCGCGGATCGACGTTCAGGATCGGCTCGACGGCTGGGATCCACGACAACTCCCGCGGGGCAACCGCGTCGTAGCCGCCCGCCCGGCTGGTATGCCACTCGTGGTCGGCACCCAATGCGGCCAGGAACTCGGCGTACCGCAGCGGCGCGGTGATGGCGTCGATGACCGGCGCACCGATCTTCCGCTGCACCTCCCGGTAGAAACCGAACTCGATCGTGCAGCCGAGAACGACGGCGTCGGCCCGGTCGTGCTCCACGGCGGCCTCGGCCTCGGCGATGATGCGCTGCTGGGTGAACTCGGGATCTGCCTGGAAGTCCTCCACGCGCATCTCCAGGACCCGGAAGGACGCCAGGCGATCGGCGAATCCGTACTTCACGACGTTCTCGTGCATCTCGGGGATCCACTTCTTGCGTCCCACCAGGATGGAGATCCGCTCTCCGACCGTCGAGGCCACGTGCAGGCACGCCTCGGCGGGTGCCGTGACCGCCATTGACCCCGAGAGCTCGCGGGCGCCCCGCAGGAACGGGTCGTAGAAGCAGCCGATGACCGCGGCGTCGTAGCGACCGCCCTCGGCCGCCCAGCGGATCACACCCATCGTGGGGCCGGCCACAACGGCCTCGAGGGCGTTCCATTCCAGGTGCTGGGGGCCGGCCCCGGGCAGGGAGCACACGTCGACGCGGGTGCCGGGAGCCGCCTCGGCGCGCAACTCCGCGCCGATCGGCGCGTCGTAGGCGTCGGTGCCCACGGGGTTGATCCAGAGAATGCGCGTCATCGTGAACCTCGCGCGGTTGAGGTCGAGCCGCTCCGACCCTACGAGGCCGCTCGCCCCGCGTAGATCAACATACTGCACACGATTCTCGATCGAAGTATGCAGAATGCACTTCACATGGTGGCCAACACGAACCGTCGCGGCCGGCAGGCCCGTCCGGGCCGGGGAGTCACTCCCGCGCCGGGTCGGTTCTCGCCGGTTCAGATCTGTTCGTCTCCGACGCGCTCGAAGTGGCCACCCCAGCCGCCATCGTCCGCCCACACCTGGTAGCGGCCCGGCGGCACGAGCCAGGAATGGCCGGTCGCCACGTCCCAGAATGCGTGCAGCGAACCGACACACAACGTGCGGTCGCGGTACCAGTGCCTCCCGCCGGTCCGGCCCGTGAACGTGTACATGCGCGTCTCGTACATGCCCGGACATTCCGGGATCGGCGACTGGTATGTGCGGGTCTCCGGGGCGCACTCATCAGAGATCCTCAAGAAATTGACCTCGCCGATGGTGAAGTCCGGCTTCTCGGTCTCCTGACCCGAGACCCCGGCCGGCGCAAGGGCGGCCCCTGCGGACACCGCCAACACAACCACGAGTCGTTTCAGCATTCCCCCCTCCTTGCCGAATGCGCCTCGTTCGGCTCCTCGACGACCTCCGGTCTCGGTGCCGAGCAGACGGAGCGTCCGGCGTTGATCGGGAACCTGCCCGGTCGCTGGCGCCCCGTCGTGGCTGTGACGCCGTAGAAGTATGGAACTGTTGATAACAAGCTAGTTACTTGTGGAAAACCTCACAAATCCACCAAACGAGACCGCCGGTCCCGCATTGATCGAGGGCGCCGAGATGGGCCGGACGGGCGGAACCGTTGGGGCCGATTCCGCGCACCGGCTGGACCGGGCCGAACAGACCGCGGTTCAGCCCGACGGAGGGCGGCTCGATTCGTGGACGAGTTGCGCCGCCGCCAGATCGGCCAGGGCGAACCCGGCGGACTTGAAGAGAGTGATCTGCTCGGGCGCGCTGCGGCCGGGATGGCGGCCTGTCACAAGGTCGGCGAGGTCCGCAGCAATCCCGCTCTCGTCGAGCACACCCGACGCCAGCGGGCCGGCCAGGTCACCCGAGCGCAGCGCGCCCGCCCTCGTGTCAACGAACAGGGCGGCACGGCGGACCGCCTCGTCGTCGGCCTCGCGCATGTCGGGGCGGAAACCGCCGACGAGGTCGAGGTGCGCGCCGGGCTGCAGGTGCCTCCCGGCGACGAGGGGCTCGGTTGCGCCGGTCACGCACGAGATGAGGTCGGCGCGCGCCACCGCGGCGTCGAGATCCTCCGCCACCACGGCACGAACACCCTCCCTGGCGAGGAGCTCGACCACCGCCTGGGCGCGTGCGGGACGGCGACCCCAGACCTCCAGCGACGTCAGATCCCGGCCGTCGGCGTGCGCCAGAGCCAGCGCCGGGGCCAGCTGGCCGGTGCCGACCACCAGCAGCCGGCGGGCGTCGGGACGCGCCAGGTAGCGGGCCGCCAGGGCCGACGTGGCGGCCGTGCGCCGGACCGTCAGCTCGTCCCCGTCGAGGGTGGCGGCGAGCCGGCCCGAGCGGCCGTCGAACAGCAGGTAGCCGGCGTTGATGGTGGGCGTCGCGGTGCCGGCGTTCGTCGGGAAGTAGGTGACCGCCTTCACCCCGATCACGTCATCGGCGCGCCACGCGGGCATCACGAGCAGCGACCCCTCGGACCCTCCGGGCAGGGGCAGCGGGTGAACGTGCCGCTCGGGAGCGGACGCTCGGGGGTCCGCCAGCGCGTCGGCGATCGCCCCCATCAGCGCGGGCCAGGGTGTCGCCGCACGGACGGCGGCAGCGTCGAAGATCTCCACGTCCGCAGCCTCGCGCACGGCGAGCGTGCGCAAGAATGTGATCCGGCTGTCACTGGCAATACAGTTGGCGCCGCAACACCGGGAGGGAGACCCACCGTGAGGGAGAAGCACTCGTGAGGTACGTCGCACCCGCATCGGTGGCGGAAGTGGTGGCACTGCTCGCCGGTGACCCCGATGCCCGCGTCTTCGCAGGAGCGACCGATCTCGTTCCCCAGATGCGGGCCGGGCGGCCGGAGCCCAGCGTCGCCATCGACCTGAAGAGGATCTCCCGGCTCACGGACGTGTCGCTCACCGACGGCACCTGGCGGATCGGCGCGGCGGCCCCGACAGCCGACCTGACCGCCAATGCGGCACTCGCCGCCGATCTGCCCGGTCTCGTGTACGCCGGCGGACTCATCGGGTCGGACCAGATCCAGAACCGGGCGAGCCTGGGAGGCAACCTCTGCAACGCCTCGCCGGCCGCCGACTCCGTCCCCTCCCTGGTCGTGAACGATGCGCAGGCCGTCGTCGCCGGGTCCGGCGGCGAGCGCACCGTGCCGGTCATCGACATCCCGACCGGCCCGGGCCGCACATCGCTGCAGCCCGGCGAGTTCGTCGTGGAGTTCCTGATCGACCGGCCGCCGCCAAGCACCTCCGACGCCTATCTGCGGTTGATCCCCCGTACGGAGATGGACATCGCCATCGTCGGTGCCGCCGCACGCGTCAGCCTGGACGGCGACGGCAACTGCTCCGCCGCCGCCATCGCCCTCGCAGCGGTGGCGCCGACGGTCGTCCTGGTGCCGGCGGCCGCCGAGGCGCTCATCGGGCACCCGGCAGACGACGACGCACTTGCGGCCGTCGCAGCCGCCGCAGCCGAGGCCGCCAGCCCCATCGACGACAAGCGCGGCACCATCGCCTACCGCCGGCAGGTGGCCGGCGTGCTCGCCAAGCGGGCGGTGCTGGAAGCGGCCGGACGTGCCGGGAACGGAGGTGGGCGGTGAGCCGCACACACGTGAGCTGCAACATCAACGGCGACGACGTCGAGTTCCTCTGCGACGCCGGCGAGTCCCTGCTCGACGCGCTGCGCGACGAGATGCGCCTGATGGGCGCCAAGGAGGGCTGTGGCACCGGTGACTGCGGCGCCTGCTCGATCATCATGGACGGGCGGCTGCAGTGCTCGTGCCTCGTCTTCGCCCCCGAGGCCGACGGTGCCACCATCGTCACCGTCGAGGGCATCGCCGACGGCGATCACCTGCACCCGCTGCAGCAGTGCTTCCTGGAGGGCGCCGCCCTGCAGTGCGGCGTGTGCACCCCGGGGTTCCTGGTGGCCGCCAAGGCGCTGCTGGACCGCAACCCCGAACCGACCGAGACGGAGGTGCGCTACGCGCTGGCCGGCAACCTCTGCCGCTGCACCGGGTACGACAAAATCGTTCGCTCGGTGCTGGCAGCGGCAGACCGGATGAAGGAGGAGGTGGCGGGATGACCATCACCGAACAACGGCCCGGCTACCGCTACGTGGGGACCCGCCCGGTCCGCCACGACGGCCTCGACAAGGTCGTCGGCAAGGCCCGCTACGCGGCCGACTTGGTGCTGCCCGGGATGCTGTACGGGCACGTCCTTCGCTCTCCGCACGCCCACGCCCGGATCGTCGCCATCGACACGTCCGCGGCGGAGGCGATGCCGGGCGTGCGGGCCGTCATCACGGGCGCCGACTTCGGTGACCTGCCGGCCGACGACCCCGAGCGGAACATGACGCGCAACCTGATGGCCCGCGACAAGGTGCTGTACGAGGGCCATGCCGTCGCCGCCGTGGCCGCCACCACCCGCCGCCAGGCCCGCGACGCCGCCGAGGCCATCGAGGTGACCTACGAGGCGCTCCCCCACACCCTGGACATCCTCGAGGCGATGGAGCCCGGTGCCCCGCTGCTGCACGAGGACATCTTCACGACCGGCCTGGACTCCGAACCGAGCGAGCCCTCCAACGTCGCCAACCGCACCTGCTACGAGCGCGGCGATATTGAGCAGGGCTTCGCCGAGGCCGACGTCGTCGTGGAGGGCGAGTTCGTCACCAAACCCATCCATCAGGGCTACATCGAGCCCCACGCCTGCGTGGCCGACACCGGCCAGGACGGCAAGACGGTCATCTGGTGCTCGTCACAGGGGCACTTCCGGGTGCGCTCGCAGACCGCCGCCATGCTGGGCTGGGACACCTCGCGCATCAAGGTGATCCCGGCCGAGATCGGCGGCGGCTTCGGTGGCAAGACCACGATCTACCTGGAACCGCTGGCGGTTGAGCTCTCGGCCCGGGCCGGGCGCCCGGTGAAGATGGTGATGAGCCGCGACGAGGTCTTCCGGGCGACCGGCCCCACCCCGGGCTCGGTGATCCGCGTCAAGCTCGGCGCCACCGGCGACGGGAGGATCACCGCCGCCAAAGCCTGGCTGGCCTACGAGAGCGGCGCCTTCCCGGGCGTCTGGGCGATGCTCGGCTGCATGTGCGTGGTGTCGCCCTACAACGTGGAGAACTTCCTCATCGAGGGTTACGAGGTCGTCGTGAACAAGCCGGTGAACGCCGCCTACCGGGCGCCGTCGGCGCCGATGGCCGCCTTCGCCACCGACACGCTCGTGGACGAGATCGCCCGGCGCCTGGACATGGATCCCATCGATCTGCGGCTGCTGAACTGCCCCAATAAGGGTGACCAGGCCCCGTACGGCCCGAAGTGGCCGCTGATCGGGCTGCGGGAGTGCCTGGAGGCCATCCGCGACAGCGAGCACTACCGCAGCCGGCCGGCTCCCGGCCACGGTCGCGGCGTGGCCAGCGGGTTCTGGTTCAACATCGGCGAGGCGTCGAGCGCCACGGTGAACCTCAACGAGAACGGCACCGCGACGGTCGTCACCGGCAGCCCCGACATCGGCGGCAGCCGCGCCTCCATGGCGCTGATGGCCGCCGAGGAGTTGGGCATCGACGTGCACGCCATCCAGCCGGTGGTGGGCGACACCGAGGTGGTGGGCTTCACCGACGTCACCGAGGGCAGCCGCGCCACCTTCGCCACCGGCATGGCGGTCGTGGAGGCATGCAGAGACCTGAAGGGCCAGCTTCGCGGGCGCGCCGCCCGCATGTGGGACTGCGACGTCGACGAGGTGGAGTGGGCCGACGGCCAGGCCACCCACAGCGGCGGCGAGCACGAGCCGCTGGCGCTGGCCGACATCACCGCCGAGGCCGGGCGCACCGGCGGGCCGTTGGGCGCCACCGCCTCCCTCAACGCCCGCGGCGCCGGCCCCGCCTTCTCGGTACAGGTCACCGACGTGTCGGTCGACGAAGAGACGGGCCGGGTGACAGTGGAGCGCTACACGACCGCACAGGACGCCGGCACCGCCATCCACCCCGACTACGTCGAGGGGCAGATGCAGGGCGGCGTGGTGCAGGGCATCGGCTGGGCCCTCAACGAGGAGTACATCCACGACGCCGACGGCGTCATGGAGAACCCCGGGTTCCTGGACTACCGGATCCCGGTGGCCTCGGACCTGCCGATGATCGAGACCATCATCGTGGAGGTACCCAACCCGAACCACCCGTACGGGGTGCGGGGCGTGGGCGAGGTCGGCATCGTGCCGCCGATACCCGCCCTCGCCAACGCCATCCACGACGCCACCGGGGCGCGCATCCGCGAACTGCCGATGTCGCCGCCGCGGGTGCTCGACGCGATCATGTCCGGCAACGGCGACGGGGGCTGATGGCGCAGGTGCACTTCAGTTCCAACCAGCGCCGCCTCACCGGGGGCGTGGCGCAGGTGGAGGTGGATGCCGCCACGGTGCGGGAACTGCTGCGCAAGCTGGAGGAGATGTTCCCCGGCATCGGGGCCCATCTCGACCGGACCTCCGCCACGGCCGTCGCCATCGACGGCGACATCATCCCCGACCCGATGTACGAGGCGGTTCCCGCCGACGCCGAGGTGCACTTCATCACACCCCTCGCCGGCGGCTAGGGCTCCGGGGACACGCTCCGCAAGGTCTCGTCCCGGTCGAGGCGGACGACCCGGCTGTCGGTGACGATGGCGGTGATGAGTTCGGCGGGTGTGACGTCGAACGCAGGGTTCAGGGCCCCGGTGCCCTCGGGGGTGATCGGCGTCCCGCGGACGTTCACGACCTCGTCGGCTCCGCGGTCCTCGATATGGATGGCGTCCCCCGACGGCGTCTCCATGTCTACCGTCGACTCGGGCGCCACTACCACGAACGGAATCGCCGCGTAGCGGGCGGCGAGTGCCAGGGAGAACGTGCCGATCTTGTTGGCGACATCGCCGTTGGCAGCGACGCGGTCGGCGCCGGTGAGGACCACGTCGGCCATGCCCCGGGACAGCAGCGCCGGACCGGCGGCATCGACGATCACGCGGTAGGGGGCGCCCATGCGCTCCAGTTCCCAGGCCGTCAAGCGAGCACCCTGCAGCAGCGGGCGGGTCTCGGTGGCGATCGCCAGCGCCAGGCGTCCCTGCTCGTGGATCGTACGGATCACACCCAAGGCGGTGCCCCGCTCGACAGCTGCCAACCCGCCGGTGTTGCAGATGGTCAGCGCTGTGACGGAATCGGCCTCGGACACCAGCTCCTCGACGAGCGCCGCGCCGCGGCGTCCCATGGCCCTCGACGCGGCGATCTCCTCGTCCCGCACCGCCAGGGCCTCCTCCAGCAGGGCGTCGGGACCTTCGGTGGCCCGCGCCGCAACCCGGTCCACCATCCGGGCCAGGTTCACGGCCGTCGGTCGGGCGCCGCGGACGGACTCCACGGCCGCAGCGAACTGCTCGGCGCCGGCGCCGTGCTCCTGAGCGGCGAGCACGACCCCGAAGCCCCCCGCCACACCGATCGCCGGCGCGCCCCGTACCGCCAAACGTCTGATCGCATCCACGAGGTCGGCGACGTTGTCGATCTCCAGAATCTCGTAGGTGTCGGGCAGGCGGGTCTGATCGACGATCCGCAGCCGACCGCCGGCCCAATCGAGAGTCCGCTCACCCAGATCCGTCACGCACACCTCACTGGCTCACTGTGCATCCCGCCCGCCCTTACGGTAGACAGCCATCGTGACCGACAGTGCTTCTCCCGCCAACATGGTCGACCTGACCGGCCGGGTGGTGCTGGTAACCGGCGCCGGCAGCGGCAGCGGCAGCGAGAGTGCCGGCGGGATCGTTGGCAGCGGCATCGGGAGCGGGATCGTTCGCCGGTTCGTGGCAACCGGAGCCACCGTCGTGGCGCACACCCGCAACTCCCCCACCGATCACCTGCGCTATCCCGACGGCGCACCGGTCGCCACCGTGCGCGCCGATCTGACGGCACCCGACGGACCACCCGGCGTGATCGAGGAGACGCTGGGATTGCACGGGCGTCTCGACGGTCTCGTGAACAACGCCGGCGCCCAGCCGATCGCCCGCTTCGACACCCTCACCGACCAGCAGTTCACCGACATGATGGACATCAACGTGACCGCCACGCACCGGCTGACCCAGTTGGCCGCGGCGGCGATGCGCGCCAACAGCGATCCCGGCGGGGGTTCGATCGTGCACATCGCCTCCATCGAGGCCCGCCATCCCACCGTCATGCACGGCCACTACGCAACCTCCAAGGCCGCGCTGGTGATGCACGCCCGGGCCGCGGCGTTGATGTACGGGCCCGACGGCATCCGCGTCAACACCGTGTCGCCGGGCCTCATCGACCGCCCTGGCTTGGTGGACGATTGGCCCGAGGGCGTCCACCGCTATCTGGCCGCAGCACCGCTGGAACGTCTCGGCACGCCGGAGGACGTGGGCGATGCCTGCGTGTTCCTCTGCTCGGACCTGTCGCGCTGGATCACCGGCACCGACCTGCTGGTCGACGGCGGCGTCCTCACCAACACCACCTGGTGACCCGATGGATCTCAGCGACCGCTTCTACCTGGTGACCGGCGCCGCCGGGGGCATCGGCGCGGGGATCGCCGAAGCACTCATCGAGGTCGGCGGAACCGTTGCACTCGCCGACCTGGACCTCGACGCAACCCAGATGACCGCCCACCGCATCGATCCCGGCGGCCGACGCACATCGGCGGTTCGCTGCGACGTGGGCTCCGACAGCAGCGTCGGTGAGGCCGTGGCGACGACGGTGGCTCGCTTCGGGCGACTCGACGGCGTCGTCAACAACGCCGGCGTCATCGAGATGAACGAGGCGCGCCACGCCACCAGCGCTGCCTGGGCGCGTGAACTCGACATCAACGTGACCGGCGTGTTCCGGATGTGCCGGGCGGCGCTGGAGCACCTCACCGCCTCGGATCAGGCAGCCATTGTGAACGTGGCATCCAACTGCGGCAAGGTCGGCTTCCCCAACATGGCCGGCTACAACGCCTCCAAGGCGGCCGTCATCAACCTGACGCGGTCGCTGGCAACCGAGTGGGCGCCCCTCGGCATCAACGTCAACGCCGTCTGCCCGGGCGCGGTCGACACCCCGATGCTGGCCGGCGTGGCCGACTGGCTGGCCGACCACCAGGGTGGCGATCCCGAGGACATCCTCGCCGGCATGGCCCTTCCCCAGATCGGCCGCAAGATCGCGCCCATCGAGGTCGGCCGAGTCGTCGCCTTCCTGCTCTCGCCCGACGCCACCATCATCCGCGGCCAGGCCCTCAACATCGACGCCGGCGAGACCCCCTACTAGGCGACGAATCCGGCGTGGCCACGTTCGAGGACGTTCGCAGGCTGGGGATGCGGCTGCCGGAGGTGACCGAGGGGACGTTCTACGGCACCGCCGCGCTGAAGGTGCGGGGCAAGGGCTTCTGCCGGATGTGGAGCGAGCGGGAGTACAACCGCGACGACGTTCACGACTCTGAGGTCCTGGTGGTGTTCTGCGAACCCGAGGCCAAGGAGTCCCTGCTGGACAGCTACCCGGAGGTGCTGTTCTCCACGCCGCACTACGAGGGCTACGGCGCGATGCTCATCCGGCTCGGCGAGGTCGACCTCGAGGACTTGGCCGAGTGGCTGGAGGACAGCTACCGCCGCCGCGCTCCGGCTGCCCTGCTCCGCCGGCTCGACCGCTGACCGTTTCGACGCCGCTGACCACCGCTCGCGCCCTGACCATTTCGAGCCGCGTGAGCGCTCGGCTCCCGGCCGTTGCGAGCCGACTCGCTATTCCGGCCCCCGTGTCCGTTCGACTCCCGGCCGTTGTAGACCGGCGAGTCGGCGGCACGTGCAGAGGCCGCGCCAGGCGCAGTCGGCAAATCACCCGCATTGGGCAATGTGATGGCCTCGTTCATACCGATCCGGCGCTGCATCCGCCTCGCGTCACCCATCTGCTCCGGCTGCAGGAGTGACACCACGAGGCCACCCCGGCCGGCGCGGGCCGTGCGACCCGAGCGGTGCAGGTACGTCTTGTGGTCCTCCGGTGGGTCGAAGTGGACGACCGACGCCACATCCTCGACGTGGATTCCCCGAGCGGCCACGTCGGTGGCGACGAGCGCCTGCACATGGCCGTCGGTGAACTGCCGGAGCGAACGCGTCCGCCGTTGCTGCGGGTGGCCGCCGTGTATCGCCGCGGCGCGGATGCCGCGCTGGGAGAGTTGCCGGGTCAAACGGTCCGAACCGTGCCGGGTCCGGCAGAACACGATCGTCTGACCCGCCGCGTTGATCACCTGCGCGCAGGCAGCGACCCGCTCAGCCTTGTTGACCTGCCAGAACCGGTGATCTGCGGCGATCACGTCGGGGGTCTCAGCGCCGACGGCGTGCGTGACCGGCTCGTACTGGTAGTCGCGGGTGAGCGTCTTCACGTCACCGTCGAGAGTCGCGGAGAACAGGAAGGTCTGGCGATCCCTGGCCGTCTGGTCCAGGAGACGCCGCACGGCGGGGAGGAATCCCATGTCGGACAGGCGGTCCGCCTCGTCGATGACCGCGAGGTCCACGTCGTGCAGGCTCACGGCGCCCTGGCCGATGAGGTCCTCGAGGCGGCCGGGGCAGGCGACGAGGATCTCGACGCCGTCGCGCAGGCGCTTCAGCTGAGGGCCGTAGCCGACCCCTCCGTAGACCACGCCGACCCGGACGTCGCCGGCGAAGGTGCGCAGGTCGGTGGCGATCTGCTCGGCGAGTTCGCGGGTGGGTGACAGGACGAGCGCCGTCGGCCGCTTGGAACGGGCACGGCCCGCATTGACGACGAGGGGGATACCGAAGGCAATGGTCTTGCCCGATCCGGTAGGTGCCCGACCGCAGATGTCGCGGCCGGCGAGAGCGTCGGCCATTGTGGCCGCCTGGATCTCGAATGGTTCGTGAATGCCGCCGCGTTCCAAGGCGCGGCAGATCGATTCGGGTACGCCCAACTGGGCGAAAGTGGTGGACATGATGCTCCTTGCCCGCGCCACGCGGGCCGTCTGGTTGCCGCGAGTGCCTGAACTCGTTGATGTGGCGGCACCGCGGTTGGGTGGCTCACACAGAATCAATCAGGGAAAGCGAACTGTGCGCCCAACGACCGGATAATCCGGCCGGTCACTACAGGATACCCCTGTCCGCCCCGAGACCCTCCCCGGCTCCGGCAGGCGCCTCCCGCGAGCCGCGCGGAGTCGCCGCTAGTACGGCAAACCCACCGCCGCCGTCAGGAACTCCATGTAGGGCGATGACGTGCGGCAGGCGTCGGCGAAGACGTCGATGAAGCCGGGCGCGGTGGCCTCGTCCTCGTCGAACATGCAGGTGCCGACGTGGTCCTTGCGCTTGAGATCCTCGATGAGCGGGTGCTCGGGGTCGAACCCCTTCGGCGGCCGCTTCAGCGACTCCCCTTCCAGATCGAACTCCTCGACGAACCCGGGATCCCCGGCAGCAGCCTGCCAAGCGACAGGATCGTCGACGATGCGCTCCCGTATCCGGGCCAGCGCCGCCGAGTCGGGCCGCCACAGACCGACGCCGGCGAAGACCACGTCGGGCTCCAGATGCAGGTAGAAGCCCGGTGCATGCACGGACCGTCCCGCCTCGTGGCGGAACTGGACCGCCGCCTGGGTCTTGTAGGGGGACTTGTCCTTCGAGAACCGCACGTCCCGGTAGATCCGGAACATGGAGCCCCCGTTGGCCCGCGCATCGGCGACGAAGTGCTCGCTGATCGAGTGCAGGTAGGGCTCAAAGTCCTCGATGAACGCCAGCAGCGGCTCCTTCACGTGCCGCTCGTAGCGCCCCTTGTTCTCAGCGAACCACTCGCGGTCGTTGTTGGCCCGCAAGTCGAGCAGGAACTCGAGGAGATCGGGAGTGAAGTGTTGCTGCACGGTCACTCTTCTAGCCCATGAATTCCCGCAGCAGCGGCAGGACCCGCTCCGGCGCCTCCTCGGCCAGGAAGTGACCGCAGTCGACGAACTCGTGCACCTCGCAGTCGGCCAGTTCCGAACGCCAGCGGTCGAGTTCCTTGATACGGAAGGCGATGTCCTTCAACCCCCAGAGGACCAGTGCCGGCTTGGCGCAGAAGGCCGCACGCTCGCGCCAGATCTCCCGGAGCCAGCGCGTGGCGCCGACGATATGACCCGGCAGCGCCGCGTTGGCTGCGCGAGCCGCTGGGCTGGGCTGGGCATTGCGGTAGTGCTCCAGCACCTCCGGGGTGAGGGCCTCCCGGTTCCCAACAGCCTTGGGCATGACGCCGTTCACGAAGAAGTTGCGCCGCCTGATGAGGTACTGCCCCAACGGGCTCGCCATCATCCGGCTGAAGAACCAGAAGTGAGGATCGCGGTTCACCGGCCAGCACCAGGTGTTGGCGAGGACCAGGCGCTTGACGCGTTCGGGATTCCCGCGAGCGAAGTCGAGACCGATTGGCCCGCCCCAGTCGGTCAGGAAGAGCGTCACGTCCCGCAGATCCAGATCGTCGAGCAGCGCCCCGAACGCCTCCGCATGCGCGGCGGGATGATGATCCTCGCGGCGGTCGCTGCGCGAGGACAGCCCGAAGCCGATGTGATCCGGCGCCACGCAACGGAACTCCGACCTCAACCCCCCGATCAGGTGCCGGAACTCAAACGACCAGGCCGGGTTGCCGTGCACGAAGATGATCGGCTCCCCCGAACCCTCATCGACGTAGTGCATGGTGTGCCCACGTGCAGTCGCGAAGAACCGGCTTTCGAAAGGAAACAACTCGTCCGAGACCCAAGCCGGCCGTACACCGGCAGGAGACCTACCCACGAAGCGATCCTAACAGTGCCCCCGCGCGTGGCCTCAGGGGCTCGATACGCCCCTCCGTATGGATTATCCGGCAAACTCCCAGGTATCGACGACTGAGCGAGGACGATATGCAGGGCAAGTACTACGAAGAACTCGAGGTGGGGATGGTGATCCGCCACGGCCTCACCCGAACCGTGACCGAGATGGACAACATCCTGTTCACATCGCTCACCATGAACGTGCAGCCGCTGCACCTCGACGAGGAGTTCGCCAAGACCACGGTGCACGGCCAGCGGGTCGTGAACAGCCTTTTCACCCTGGCTCTCGTCGCCGGCATGACCGTCCCCGAGACCACGTTGGGAACCACGATCGGTAACCTCGGCTACGACAAGATCGAGTTCCCCGCCCCGGTGTTCCACGGCGACACCCTGCGCGCCGAGACCACCATCGTCGACAAGCGGCTGTCAAAGAGCCGGGACGACGCCGGCATCGTCTGGTTCGAGCAACTCGGCTACAACCAGCGCGACGAGGTGGTCGTGCGGGTCAAACGCGTCGGGATGATGATGCTGAGGCCGGACCCGCCGGAAGCCGCCGGGGAAACCTGAGCCACGGCCGGATAGGCGCCACTATTGGCGCCGACGAGTCACCGGCGTGACGGTGACGTCACCCTGATGTCCCCGGTCCAGCCGACGACCCGGCTGATGGTTCGTGGCGCGACAGTTCTTCCAGCAGGCGACTGCCGAACTCGATCCGGCGCGGCAACTGCAGCGCAGCTTGTACCGATTCCACGTCGACTTCCAGGTCATAGGAGCGCTGAAAGTGTTCGACGACCGATTCAGGCGGGATCGGGCAACAGTCCTCTTCCTCCGCCAGCAGGTACTCGCGTACCTCATCGGCAAGGCTCTCCCTTGTGGTGCCATGCCAGGGATCCAGCCTTTGCCTCCGACTCGAACCGGAACCACTTTCGTCCCAGCTGATGACGTGTCGGCTCCAACTGAGACCACGGTCGTTTCGCATGATGACGCGTCGGCCGTCGCTCAGGTCGGCGAACTCGGTGAAGCTGACGCCGGCCTGTCCCCTGCGCCGCCGCCGCTCCCGGTATCGCTCCAACCGGCGCTGCCAGCGCGGCGCTTGGTCCACCGTGGTGAAGTGCCCACGAAAGCGCCCCCGATGAGTCTGGGCGATATCAGGGTCGGGAGCATCCGCGCTTTCCGGCGCCGGCGGAGGGTTGAAGTAAACCGTCGGTGCGACCCGGCCGTACGGATCCTCGTCGGGCAACTCGCAAACGGCCCCGAAGACAACAACACTCAGCAAGGACGACCCCGTGACCAACTCGTGGGCCGGTAGCTGCCAACCTGCACGTTCACATCCCAGTCCGACTCGTCACACCAGCCAACCTAGGCCGACGTCTGGCCGCCGTCGACGGTCAGGATCGAGCCTGTGGTCCATGCGGATTCGTCGGACGCGAGATAGACCGCCATGGCGGCGATCTCGTCCACCTGGCCGAGGCGCCCCATGGGGATCTGCGGGTGCCAGTGCTCCGCAAGCAGGTCGTCGACCTCGGACTCCGGCACGCCTTGGGCCTGCGCCCATGAGCGGCGTAGCAGCGGGGTCTCGATGACGCCGGGACAGATGGCGTTGACCCGGACGTTGTGCGGCGCGTAGTCGATCGCCATCTGCCGGGTGAGCGAGATGACGCCACCCTTCGAGGCGCTGTAGGCGGCCGAGTTCGCGAACCCGATCAGCGCCGTGATGCTCCCCTGGTTGATAATCGAGCCACCGCCGGCATCCATCATCGCTGGCAAGCAGGCCTTGGCCGAGAGCCAGACGCCGGTGAGATTGACGGCAAGTACCGCCTGCCAGAGCTCGAGGTCGACCTCGCCGGCGGCGCCCCGACCGCCGATTCCGGCGTTGGCATAGAGAACCGTCGGCGGGCCGAAGCGTTCAACCGTCTCAGCGACCATTCGCTCGGTGTCGGCCTCGGCGGTCACGTCGGCCACGACAACCAGGCCCCGCTCCCCCATCGCCGAGACCGTCTCCTGCGCACCTTCGCGATCCAGGTCGACACACGCCACCGAGGCTCCCTCGGCCGCGAACCGGAGCGCCGCGGCCCGGCCGAGACCCGAGCCCGCGCCGGTCACGATCGCGACCTTGCCGTCCAGACGTCCCACGGACCTCATCATCGCACCCCATCGGGCGGGCGTAATATGACGCCCTCAGGCGAGGAGCATGTCATGACGGTCAGCGGTGGCGATCTGCGGGAGATGTACCGGCGCATGTCGCGCATCCGGCAGTTCGAGGCCACGACCAAGGAACTCCTGCTCGCCGGGGAGCTGTACGGCGCCTTCCACACCTCGACCGGCCAGGAGGCTTCGATCGTCGGGGCGTGCATGGCTCTTCGCGACGACGACTACATGGTCGGCACGCACCGCTCGCACGGCCATCCCATCGGCAAGGGGGCCGCGCTGGATGGCCTCCTCGCCGAGTTGATGGGCAAGGAGACCGGGGTGAACCAGGGCAAGGGCGGGTCGATGCACCTGTCGGACTTCTCGGTGGGGAGCCTCGGGGAGACGTCGATCGTCGGGTCGGGGCTGCCGGTGGCGGCGGGAGCGGCGCTTGGCTCCAAGCTGCAGGGCATCGATCGGGTGACGCTGTGCTTCTTCGGCGACGGTGCCTCCAACCAGGGGACGTTCCACGAGTCGCTCAACCTGGCGGCGATCTGGACGCTCCCGGCGGTGTACGTGTGCGAGAACAACGGCTACGGCGAGCTGACCGCTGCACACAAGACCACGGCGGTCGAGGAGGTGTCGGAGCGGGCCGCGGGCTACGGCATGCCCGGTGTCACCGTGGACGGCCAAGACGTGCTCGCCGTGTACGAAGCGGTCAGCGAGGCCGTGACACGGGCTCGCCGCGGCGAGGGGCCGAGCCTGGTGGAGACGATGACCTACCGGTTCGACAACCACGCGATCGGCATCCGGATCGAGAACTACCGCGACCCCGCCGAGATCGAGCACTGGCGGACGCAGCGTGACCCGCTCGTGCTGTTCCGCGACGCATTGGGGGAACGAGGCGTCGACGGCGACGAACTGGACGTCATCGACAAAGAGGTCGAGGCAGAACTGGCCGAGGCGCTGGACTTCGCCCGCTCGAGTCCCGCCCCTCCACCCGAGGCCGCCTTCACGCACCTGTTCACCAACCCGATCGATGCCTGAGCGTCCCGCCATGCGAACCCTGACCTACCTCGAGGCGCTCAACGAGGCGCTCGTCGAGGAGATGGAACGCGACCAGTCGGTCTTCGTGATGGGCGAGGACGTGACCTGGGGCCTCATGGGCTCCACCACGGGGCTGGTCGACAAGTTCGGCCAGGAGCGGGTCCGCGACACGCCGATCTCCGAGGCCGGCTTCGTGGGGGCGGGCGCCGGCGCGGCCATGGTGGGTATGCGTCCGGTCGTGCACATGCTGATCGCACCGTTCGTGTACGTGGCGTTCGACCAGCTCGTCTCGATCATCGCCAAGTCCACCTACCTCTACGGCGGGCAGGCCAAGCTGCCGATCACGCTGATGGCGCCCATGCTGTACAACCGCGGCAACGCCGCCCAGCACTCCGACCGGCCCTACCCCGCCCTGATGACGATCCCCGGCCTGAAGCTCATCGCGCCGGCCACGCCCGCCGACGCCAAGGGGATGCTCAAGGCAGCGATCCGCGACGACGACCCCGTGATCAGCTTCGAGGACGGCGGCCTGTGGGGCCAGCGCGGCGAGGTGCCCGACGGCGACCATGTCGTCCCCCTCGGCGTGGCCGACGTCAAGCGGGAGGGCGACGATGTCACCGTCGTGGCCCTGGCGGGAGCGGTCGCCCATGCCCTGACCGCGGCCGAGGAACTCGCCGACGAAGGGATATCAGCAGAGGTGGTCGACCTCCGGTCGATCGTGCCCCTGGACCGCCGGACCGTGCTGGCCTCGGTCGCAAAGACCGGCAGGCTCGTCGTCGCCGATCCCGCTCACGAGATGGGCTCGGTGGCGTCCGAGGTTGCCGCGATCGTCGCCGGGGAAGGGTTCTGGGACCTCCAGGCACCGATCGCCCGGGTGACGACGCCCCACACGCAGATCCCCTACAGCGCCGCCCTCGAGCGCCCCCTGTACCCGAGCGCCGATCGGATCGCAGCCGCCGCCCGCGAACTGATGGCATGACCGCGGTCACCGAGATCCGACTCCCCCAGTTCGGCATGGGGATGCAGGAGGGCACGATCATCACCTGGTTCAAGCGCGAGGGCGACCCGGTGGCGGCCGGGGAGGTGGTGGCCGAGATCGAGGCGGAGAAGGTCACCGAGGAACTGGTGGCAACCGACGGCGGCGTGCTCCAGCGCATCCTGGTGCCCGAGGGCGAGACCGTCGCCGTCAACGAGTTGCTGGCCGTGATCGGCCCCGCCGGAGCCGTCGAGCCGGATGGCGTCGAGGACCGGCAGGACGCCGTCAACCGGGATGTCGCCGAGGAGGCAGATCCGCCAGACGCACCGCGTGGGCCTGCAGTGGATTCCGGCCTCCGCCGGAATGACGAGAGTGCTGGCGGATCCCGCCGCCAGATCGCACCGCGTGCGCGGCGATTGGCCACCGAACTCGGCGTCGACCTCGACTCGGTTGTCGGTACCGGACCCAGCGGCCGCGTCACCGAGGACGACGTCACCGCGGCCGCAGCCGCAGGCGCCTGAGAAGCGTCCCCGCCGAGCCCCTACTAGGCCGGATCGGCCGGCCGGGTGAGGGTGAATCCCTCGTAACCGTTGGCGGCGACCTCGTCGCAGGCGGCCCGGTAGTTGTGGGTTCCGCCCAGGTACATCGTGATGCCGCGGGGCTTGCCCGGGATGTTCGCCCCGGTCCACCACGAGTTCGTCTTGCCGACGATGCTGCGGGCGACGAGATCCTCCACCAGCCGGGTCCAGCGGGCCTCGGCCTCCGGGTCGGCGTCGATGCGCTCGAAGCCGCCCTCGACCATGTGGGCGAGGCAGTCGGCGATCCAGTCCACGTGCTGCTCGATCGACAGCATGACGTTGCTGAACACCGCCGGGCTGCCCGGCCCGGTGATCATGAACAGGTTCGGGAATCCCGATGCGACCAGGCCGATGTAGGTGCCCGCCCCGTCGGCCCACTTGTCCCGCAGCGCTAGCCCGCCGACGCCGCGGATGTCCATCGACAGCAGCGCACCGGTCATCCCGTCGAAGCCGGTGGCGTAGACCAGCACGTCAAGGTCGTAGTGGGCGTCTAACGTCCGCAGCCCCCCGGACGTGATCTCGGTGATCGGCGCCGCCTTCACGTCCACCAGCGTGACGTTGTCGCGGTTGTAGGTCTCGAAGTAGTCGATGTCGACGATCAGGCGCCGGGCCCCGATCGGGAAGTCGATGTCCACGAGCTTCTCGGCCACCGCCTGGTCGTCGACCTTGGCCCGGACCTTGTCGCGCACGAACCGGGCGGCTCGCTCGTTCGATTCCGGGTTGGTCAGGATGTCGTCGATGGTCATCGCGAAGCCCGGCCCTCCCCGCTGCCAGGAGGCCTCGAGAATCTCGGCACGCGCGGCTGCGTCCAGGTCCGACGACGCCGGGACGACGGGGCGGGACAGCCCGGCGGGAGTGGTGCGCTTGAACTTCTGCCGCTCGGCGAAGCTGTCGCGGAGTTCCTGGCGGGCCTCGTCGTCGAGCAGGCGGTTCCGTGCCGGCACGGTGTACTGCGCGGTGCGTTGGAAGACGTAGACGTGGTCGGCCGTCCTGGCGACCTGGGGAATCACCTGCACGCCGCTGGACCCGGTGCCGATCACGCCGACCCGCTTGCCGGCCACGTCGACGCCCTCGTCGGGCCAGCGGGCGGTGTGGAGTTGCACCCCCGCGAACGTCTCCGCACCCGGGATCACCGGCTTGTTCACCTCCGAGAGGCAGCCCGCCGCCGACACCAGGAACCGGGCCGAGACCGTGGCCCCGCCCGACGTGTCGATGATCCAGCGGTTGCGGCCCTCGTCGAAGCCGGCCCGCTCCACCCGCGTGTCGAATTGGATGTCGCGGCGCAGGTCGAAGCGGTCGGCGACGTGATTGAAGTAGCGCTCCAGCTCCGGTTGGCTGGGGAACCGCTCGGTCCAGTCCCACTCCTGCTCGAGTTCCTCGGAGAACGAGTAGCAGTAGTCCCAACTCTCCACGTCGCAGCGGGCGCCGGGATAGCGGTTCCAGTACCACGTCCCCCCCACGCCGTCGCCCTGCTCGAACACCCGCACCGAGAGTCCGAGTCCCCGCAGCCGGTGCAGCGCGTAGAGCCCGGCCGCTCCCGCGCCGATGACGACCGCGTCAAAGTCGCCCTCGGGCTGCGCCCCGGCGCCGGTGGTCTCGTAGGTCTCTGCAACCATGGCCGCCGAGAATCTAGCGGGATGATTCTGACGGATCGGCCGAGCGCGGTGCATCGTGCACGCCTCGGGCATGACGTTCCGCGAGGTAACGCAGGCCCGGTTGATTCTCGAGCCGCTGCGGGCCGCGACGGCCGACGAGCGGGCGGTGGTCACCGAGAATGTCAAGGACTTCGCCCCACTGCACCGGCTCGAACCCCAAGCCTCGTGCACATGGCAACACTGCACCCCACCGGGGAGGACCGTTGTGGAATCTGACGGCGAATACCATATGGTCTAACATATGGTCATGGCCAGACGTGAGGTGCTAGTCCAGCTCGATGACGATCTCGTCACAGAGTTGGACCGCATCGCCGCGGCGCGCAGCACCAGCAGATCCGAACTCCTCCGCCGCGGAGCTCGAGCGGTGATCGAAGCCGACGAGGCGGCCACTGCCGACGCCGAGTTGATCGCTGCCTACCGCCGGCAACCTCCGGATCCAGCGCTCGCACGATCGGCGGCTCGCCTGGCGGCTCGCACAGTGCCCGAGTGGTAGCCCGCAACGAGATCTACTGGGCCGACCTCGGCCCTCCTGCCGGTCGGCGCCCCGTCTGCGTCCTCACGAGAGATGCCGCCGCGTCGGTCCTAACGACAGTCACCTGCGCGCCGATCACCCGCACGATCCGTGGCATTCGCTCGGAGGTGGAGATCGGCCCAGACGCGGGCCTCTCAGAGCCCTGCGTCATCAACTGCGACAACATCCTCACCGTCCCCCTCACCGAACTCGACCCGCAACCGGTCGGCCGTCTCAACGAGATCGTCCGAGCCGACCTGGACCGCGCACTCCGCTTCGCCCTCGACATCACGTATTGATCGATCAACCCGGGACCCCGGCGGTCACTCCAGGGCGAGGCCGATTCGGCGGACCTCGTCTAGGCGGACGGCGAGGGCGTCGGGGGCGTAGTCGCCGGGGGTGTAGGTGACCTCGTGGAGTTGGCCGGTGTAGGGGAAGCTGCCACGGCGTTGGTAGAGCTGCCACGACACCGGTGAGCGGCGGTCGATGCCGACGTCGATGCCCTCGAAGGGCAGGAACTCCGAGATCTGCACCAGGCCCTGGCCGGCGATGGCGGTCCGGCCGTCGACGATCACGTCGAGGTCCCAGCGGTGGCCGCCGGGGGCCCGCACGTCGATGACGATCCCCGAGCATGAACCGAGGGGCGCCGGCGCCAGCGGGTTCGGCCGGCCGGCCTCGTTCAACTCGAAGCAGAGCCGGTCATCCTCGACGTAGAGCACGTAGCCGGCTTCCTGGCCGCCGTGGGCGACCAGCACTCCCTCGTCGCCGGGGCGATGGTCGAGACGGATGTCGATGCGGAACGACCGGCCTCCGATCAGCCGCTGCGAGCGCACTCGCTCCAGACTCGGCGCACCCGGTGTGAGCCGCACCGCTCGGGCGAACCGTTCGTCGCCGGGCGGCCGCATCGCCGTCTTCAGCCCCACCCCCTCGTCGAGCGGGAACACCCGGTTCCGCCAGGCCGCGTCCTCCCAACCCTGCAGCATCTCCGCCAGCTTCTCGGGATACTCGGCGGCGACATCGCGCAACTCGTTGAGGTCGGTGGGCAGGTTGAACAGCTCCCACTGGTCCTCGCTGAACGGGGTGCGGTTCCGGTGGAAGGTCACCGCCGCCCAGCCGTCCCGGTAGAAGGCCCGGTGGCCGACGCACTCGTAGTACTGCTCGTCGCGCAGCGACGGCGCGGCAGGGTCGGCCAGCGACGCCGCGAACGACACCCCCGAGAGCGGCTCCGCCTCGAGACCCTCACGTCGGCTGGGCACCTCGAGCCCCAGCAGGTCCGCCAGCGTGGGCAGAACATCGGTGATGTTGGCGTACTGGTCACGGATCACTCTCGGCTGCCCGACCGACCCCGCCGGCCACGACAGCACGAACGGCACCGAATGCCCGCCCCGGTAGGTCATGAGCTTGTAGAGGCGGAATGGCGTGTTGCAGGCCATGGCCCAACCGCGCGGGTAGTGCGGCCAGGTGGTCGGCCCGCCGATGGCGTCGATGTTGGCGACGACGTCGTGGCCGATCGGCTCGCCGTGCCCGCCGGGAGTGCCCGAGATCTCGCCGACGGCCTGGAAGTAAGAGGGGGTCCCCCACTCACCGCCCTCCCGCGACGCCCCGTTGTCGCTGGTGAACACGAAGATCGTGTTGTCCAACTCGCCGAGGTCCTCGAGGGTGTTGCGGATGGCGGCCACGCTGCGATCGACCGACTCGATCATGGCCGCGTACACCTCCATGTAGCGCGCCATGACCTTGCGCTGGTTCGCCGACAGCAAGTCCCACTCCCTGACGTCCTCGCCCGGCTCTGTGTTGCGCGGCGGCAGCACCGTGCCGGGGGGCACGATCCCCAACTCGATCTGCCGGGCCAGCCGCTCCTCGCGCAGCCGGTCCCAGCCGCCGTCGTAGCGGCCCCGATGGCGGGCGATGTCGGCCGCGGGGGCGTGCAGCGGGGCATGCACCGCCCCGTGCGCGTAGTACAGGAAGAACGGCTTGTCCGGGTCGCTGAGGCGCACCTCGCGGATCATGCGCACCGCCCGGTCGGTCAGATCGTCGGTCAGGTAGTACCCCTCGGGATACTCGTCGGTCTGCACGGCGCTGTTGCCCTCGTACAGCCGGTGCGGGTGGTGGAAGTTCGTGAGCGCCTCCAGGAACCCGTAGTACTGGTCGAACCCCCGCTGCAGCGGCCACGAGTTCCTGTCGCCGGCGTCGGACAGGTCGGCGGGAGTGCACAGGTGCCACTTCCCCACCGCCAGCGTGGCGTAGCCGTTGGCGCGCATCATCTCCGCCAGCGAGGGCTGGTTTCGAGGCAACTCGCCGGCATAGCCGGGGAACCCCGGATCGGCATTGGCCACGAAGCCCATACCGGCCAGATGCGGGTTCAGCCCCGTCAACAGCGCCGCCCGCGTCGGCGAGCACATGGGGGTCACGTGGAAGTTCGAGTAGCGGAGCCCCGCCGCGGCCAGGGTGTCGATCGCCGGCGTGGGAATCTCCGAGCCGTAGCACCCCACGTCGGAATAGCCCAGGTCGTCGGCCAGCACAATCACGACGTTCGGCGCACCGGCGGGCGCGGCCGGCTTCTGCGGCCACCACGGCTCCGAGGTGGAGAACACCCGGCCGATCCGTCCCTCGAATCCGGGATAGTGCTGGCGTTGCAGGTCGCTGGACATGTCTCTCCCTGACCGATCTGTGAATCGATGCCGCCTGTGCCGGCGAGCGCAGCGGCGCCACATTGTCATACATTCACTGCGGTCTCACGGAGGGAAGCCATGAACCGATTCGAGGGCAAGGTCGTGATCGTGACCGGCGCGGCCGGGGGCATCGGGCGGGCTGCGGCGCTGCGCTTCGCCGCCGAGGGTGCGGCCGTCGTGGCGGTCGACCTGGACACCGACGGGCTGGCCGGGACCGTCGCCGCGGTCGAGGCGGCCGGCGGGACGGCCCATGCGGTTCGGGCCGACGTGACGCAGTCGGGCGACGTGGAGGCCTACGTGCAGGCGGCCGTGGACCGCTTCGGCGGCGTGGACGTGCTGTTCAACAACGCCGGCGTCGAAGGGGTCGTCTCGCCGCTGGAGGACTACCCCGAAGAGACGTTCGACACCGTCATGGCCGTGAACGTGAAGGGCGTCTGGCTCGGCATGCGCCACGTGGCCGCCGCCATGCGGGCCCGTGGCGGCGGCGCCATCGTCAACGCTTCGTCGGGCGCCGGGTTGCGCGGCACGCCGGAGTTGATCGCCTACGGCGCCAGCAAGCACGCCGTGATCGGCATGACCGAGACCGCGGCCATCGAGCTGGCGCCGGCCGGGATCCGGGTGAACGCCGTCTGCCCCGGGCCCGTCGACACCCGCATGCTGGAGGCGATCGCGGCCGGCAAGTTCCCCGAGGATCCGGACCTGTTCCTGAGGCGGAGCGACGAGCGGAACCCCATGGGTCGCCGGGGCAGACCCGAGGAGGTCGTCGCCCTGGTGACCTTTCTGGCGTCGGACGACGCCTCGTACATCAACGGCGGCTGGCACACCGTGGATGGCGGGTGGGCAGCCGGCTGAACGGAAGCCACCCCGACGTGCACAGGAATCAAACATTTGGTAGTTTCTCTGCGAACTGATTGCCCTGCTAGGGAGCTTGGCAACGAGGTTGAGGGGACTCACATGAGGACACGATCACGGTTCTTCGCACTTCTCGGGATTCTGCTGGCGTTTTCGCTGCTGGCCACGGCGTGCGCAGGCGACGACGAACCCTCGGCACCTGATCCCGGTGCCGCGCCGGCTGCGCCTGCCGGCGAGGCCGAGGAGATGGACGACGCCGAGGACATGGACGATGCGGCCCCGGCACCCGCTCCGGCCCCGGACGACGATGCGGCTCCGGCTCCGCCCCCGGCTGCAGACGACGCAGCGCCGGCGGATGACGACGCCGAGCCGGCCACCGCGGCCGACGCCGCCGAGCCGATGGTGATCGGCCCACCGGAGGTGGACCTGATCCGGGTGTGTGCAGCGCCGTCGTTCACCCAGATGTATGCGGAGGTCATGGTCTCGCAGGGATTCCTCTCCGATCGGGGGACCGAGATCGAGTTCGTGGCGTGCTTGTCGGGCCCGGCGCAGGCCGCGGCGTTGGTCTCGAGACAGGTCGACATCGCACTGAACACCCCCGACAACATGCTGGGTATCCGCAACGCCGATTTCGACGTGGTCATGTTCGCCCAGATCGTCGACACCCACTTCTTCGACATCGTGGTGTCGAACAACTTCGGGCAGATCGACTGCGCCGAGGGCGACTGGGAGTGCGCGATGGCCGCACTCGAGGGCACCCGGGTCGGCGTGGTGGCCCGCGGCGCCGCCGCCGAGCAGATCGCCCGGCAGCTGCTCGACTCGGCCGGGTTCGATCCCGACGACTCCACGTACATCGCCACCGGGCTGTCGGGAACGACACTGGCCGCGCTGGCTTCCGACGAGATCGACTGGACCATCACGTTCGAGCCGGGCCTGACCCGGGCCGAACTCGACGGCATCGGCTACCGGCCGTTCCGGCTCCAGGCGGGACACGGCCCGGCCGAGTTGGACTGGCCGTCGGCGATCCTGCTGACCGCCCGGGACTTCTGGGACAGCAACCCCAACACCGTCCTGCACTACCGCGAGGCAATGGTGGAAGCCGTCGAGTGGATGCGCGACCCGGCCAACCGTGACGAGCTGCTGGCGGGCGTGGTCGACTTCCTCGGCCTCGAACTCGACATGGCTGCGCACATAGTGGACAACAACATCGGCAGCTACACCGTCACCGGCGTCCTCGACCCGGTCCGGATCGGCAACAACGTCAACTACGCGGTCGGTCGGGGCATCCTCGCCGAGGCCCAGCAGTTCGGGGAGTTCGCCGTCGGCCCGGATATCGACGCCATCCTGCCCGAGGAACTGGTGGCGGAGACCGATCACGTCCTGATCTGCCAGGCACCCTCGTTCAACGGCCTGACCGTGCACGTGGCGGTGGAGAAGGGCTTCCTGGGCGACCGCGGCGTGGACGGCGAGTTCGTGCAGTGCCACTCGGGCCCGGCAAACGCGGCGGCGCTGATCGCCGGCGAGGTGAACTTCTCGATCAACACGCCCGACAACATGTTGGGCATCCGCAACGCCGGCTTCGACGTGGTGCTGTTCCAGCAGATCCAGGACACGCACTTCTTCGACATCATCATCAGCGAGAACTTCGGTCCCATCGACTGCGAGCTGGGCGACTGGCAGTGCACCATGGCCGCCCTCGAGGGCACGAGTGTGGGCGTGGTGGCGCGCGGCGCCGCCGCCGAGCAGATCGCCCGCCAGCTGTACGACTCCGCCGGATTCGATCCCGACGGCGCCACCTACATCGCCACCGGACTGGCCGGCACCACGCTGGCCGCACTGTCCTCGGGCGAGGTGGACTGGGCCATCACCTTCGAGCCCGGCCTCAGCCAGGCGGTCATCGACGGGATCGGCTACTCGCCGTTCACATTGCGCACCGGCCAAGGCCCCACCGAGTTGGACTGGCCCTCAGCGGTGAACACCACCAGCCGGGAGTTCTTCCAGAACAACCCCAACACGGTGGCCATCTACGCCCGCTCGGTCCGTGACGCCATGGACTGGATGCGCAACCCGGCCAACCATCCCGAGGTCCTGGACCTCATGGAGAGCTTCCTGGGCCTGGACCGCTCGGTCGCCGAGGTCGTGCTGGCGAGCAACATCGGCAGCTTCAGCCTCAACGGGCGCCCCGACCCCAGGCGGCTCGGCAACAACGTGAACTACGCCGTGGGACGCGGCATTCTCGAAGAAGCTCAGGACTTCGACGACTTCGCCGTCACCCCGTAACCAACCTGGAACTCTGCCCGGAGGGGCGGCTGAACCGAGTCGCCCCTCCGGCGCGAGTCTGACAACCTAGGGGTTCTGTGCAGCCGGCCGTAGAACTGAAGGACGTCACGCTCATCTTCGGCGGCGACCGCCCCGACGATGAGCCGGTGCTCGCCGTCCAGGACATCGATGTCGCCATCCCGCCCGGCCAGTTCGTTGCCGTCGTGGGACCCAGCGGCTGCGGCAAGACGACGATCCTGAACATGCTGGCCGGGATCCTCAACCCCACCCGGGGCTCGGTGCTGCGCCACGGACAGGAGGTCGACGGCCCCAGCCAGGACATCGGCTACATGCTCGCCCGCTCCGGCCTGAGCCCGTGGCGCACCGCTCGCAAGAACGTCGAGTTGGGGCTGGAGTTCCGCAAGGTGCCCAAGGCGGAGCGGCGCCGGCAGGCCATGGACCTGCTGGCCAAGCTGCGCCTCGAGGGCTTCGCCGATTCGTACCCCTCCCAGCTCAGCCAGGGCATGCGCCAGCGGGTCGCCATCGCCCGCACGCTGGCCATCAGCCCCGACCTGTGGCTCATGGACGAGCCCTTCGGCGCCCTCGACGCCCAGACCCGCCTCACCGTTCAGGCCGAGTTCCTGGAACTCTGGTACGAGACCCACAAGACGGTGATCTTCGTGACCCACGACCTGGAGGAGGCGGTGCTGCTGGCCGACCGGGTCATCGTCATGACGGCCCGCCCCGGGCGCATCAAGTCCGACACCATCGTGGATCTGCGCCGCCCGCGGGTGATCGACGAGCTCCGCTTCGACCCGGACTTCCGGGAGACCGAGCACAAGATCTGGGAGGAGTTGCGCGGTGAGATCGTCTGACGTCGACGAGCCGCGGGAGGCCGACATGGCCGAGGGGACGAGGTTGGCCGACGCCCTCACCCAGGAGGAAGTGGAGGCGCTGATCCCCCACGAGCCCACCTGGAGGTATTGGCTGCGGCGCATCGACCTGCCGGTGCAGTTCTTGCGGATCGGGATCCTGTTCCTGCTCTGGTGGCTGTGGTGGTCCGAGGTGCTCTGGAACGGCTGGGACTCGTTCTCGGTGTTCGGCGTGAAGCCGTTCCCCAACGTGCCCGAGACGTTCCGGGCCAGCCCGTACGAGACGTGGGTGTACTTCACCGAGATCTACCACGAGCAGCTCTTCTGGCAGGACCTCTGGGTCACGGTGAAGGAGGCGCTGATCGGCTTCGTGCTCGGCTCGCTCCTGGGACTCATCGTCGGCATCGTCCTGGGACGCTTCCAGAGGGCGGCGAGGACGCTGGGGCCGTTCGTCGTCATCGTCAACGCCATGCCCAAGATCGCCTTCCTGCCGCTGATCCTGATCGTGTACGGGGTCGGCGAGATGTCCAAGGTGGTCCTGGCGGTGCTGATCGTGTTCTTCATCGTGGAGGTGCCCACCCAGTCCGCTGTGGCGCTGGTGGATCCCGACCTGGACCTGGTGTCCCGGACCATGGGCGCCTCCCAGCGGCAGCGCTTCATGAAGGTCACGCTGCCCGGCATCACCCCGGCGGTGTTCGGCGCGCTGCGGCTGTCGGCGGTCATCTCGGTGCTGGCTGTCGTCTTCGGCGAGATCTTCTCAGCCAAGCGGGGCCTCGGTCAGCGGCTCATCACCGCGGCCAACCAGCTCTCCTACGGCGACACCTTCGCCATCGTTTTCATCCTGGCCCTGATCGCGCTCATCATGAACGGGGGAATCGGCTTCGTGGAGCGCAAGTCCCTGCGCTGGCAGACCACCCAGGAGGGCGGCCAGGTCATCTCGCTCTAGAGGTTGACCGGGTAGACGGGGTCCTGGCCGGTAAGCACGAGGGCCACCTGCTGGGCGGCCTTGACCTGGAGGTCCAGCACCGACTCCTCAGAGTAGAAGGCGGTGTGCGGCGTGAGGATCACGTTCGGGCGGCCGTAGAGGGGCATATCGGCGCCCGGCGGCTCGTCGGGGAGCACGTCGAGCCCGGCCCCGGCGATTGCCCCGCGGTCCAGCGCCTCCGCCAAGGCGACGACGTCCACCAGCCCGCCCCGGGCGGTGTTGACGACCACGGCCTCGGGCCGCATCAGCGCCAGCGCCTCGGCGCCGATCATGTGACGGGTCTCCGGCGTGAGGGGTGCGTGGACCGACACGAAGTCCGAGCGCGCCAGCAACTCCTCTAACGGCACCAGCTCGACACCCAGCGCGGCGGCGTCGGCGGGATCCACGTACGGGTCGAACGCCAGCACACCCAGCCCGAAACCCTGGGCCTTGGCGGCCACGAGCCGGGCGATCTTGCCGAATCCCACCAGACCGACCGTGCGCCCCCGCACCCGGTAGATCGGCTTGACGGCGGCGAGGTCCCAACTGCCGCCGTGCACCAGCGTGTTGCCTCGCGTCACGTTGCGGGCCAGCGCCAGCATGAGCGCCATGGCGTGATCGGAGACCTCGTCCTCGCAGTACTCCGGGACGTTCGTCACGACGATTCCCCTGGCCGTGGCGGCCGCCAGATCCACCGTGTCGATCCCGATGCCCGTGCGGGCGATGATCCGGCACCGCTCGAAGCGGTCGACCAGCTCGGCGGGCAGCTGGGCGTAGGTGTTGATCACCGCATCGGCATGCTGCGCCACGGCCAGGACATCGGCCGCACCGACCGATGCGGACATCCGGATCTCCACGCCCAACGGGGCGAGCACCTCTCGCGTCGGTTCGAGATCAGGGAAAGGGTGATCGGTAACGGCTACGACGTGACCGTTCCTCGCTGCCTCCCCGGATCCGGTCGCGGCTCCCACAGCCTCAGGCTAGTGGTCACGTCCTCCGAGTACGGCTGTCGCTTCGCTCGGTGGCGCGGCTACTCGATCGGCTGTGCACCGGGGCAGACGGCACAGACCACCGTCCAGAGCAGAGCGGTCCAGTCGTCATCGTCCGGGACGTAGCGCTCATCGAGCCCTGCGGAGACCAGCAGCTGGGAGCCGAGGATGATCGAGTGCCACAGCAGCGTGAGGGCTGCGGCACTGAACTCCTCTGCGCAGTATCCGTGTTCCTGCCCCACCTCGATGAGTCCGCAGAGCCGCCGGGCCTCCTCGTTCAAGAACCCCACCAGGCAGTCTCTGATCGCCTCGTTGTTGCGGGCGCTTCCGAACGCCTGGACCATCACGTCTCGATGTTCGCCGCGGTCGAGCCGGCCTGCTCCCAGCAGTCTCATGATGGCTACAGGATCCGGCGGGTCGCTCACGAACGGGTTGAGCCCGAACCGCTCGGCCCCGAACTCCTCGGGGAGTTCCTGCCGGAGGATATGGTCGAGCGCCGCCGCTAGTACGTCAGGCTTGTGGGGCCACCGCGCGTAGACGGCGCCCGAGGTGAGTCCCGCACGGCGCGCGATCCGGCTGATTCGGGAGCCCTCGTAGCCGTGCTCCATGAACTCCTCGGCTGCGGCGTCCAAGAGCCGTTGAGTCGTTTGGTCCGACTTACTCCGACGATCGGAGCCGTCTCCTACAAGAGGTTCAGTGTCCTTGTCCGATAGCATGACCTGCACAATAGTGCTAATGACTTCTCAATACGTGCAATACAAGTTCTCTTAGTAGTTCGCTGACACCGGGTCATCTGACAAATAGTAGCAACTAGAATTTAGTATTGGCAGACGAGTGCTCGCCACGTTTATGGCACTGATAGTTGCTATCGATAGATGGATCGAGCGGCACGGCCCCTCCCCGTCCCACCGGTTGCCGTGGCGACGCGACGAAGAGTTCGATACCGTCTGCCAGCAGGCGATTTGAGTGTCGTCAGCGACTCGATCCGTCGCCGGCACGCGCGGTGAACCCGTCCAACTCCTGCATGCCGTCGCGCATGCCGCAACGCCTGGAGCCGCCCCCCGCCGGGGTCGACACAGCCACACCGACTACTGGATTCATCGACGAATACTCATTGTATTGGATCCTCAGATGGCGACCCATCTTCATAAGCCATAGAGACAATGAATCGGTGCTTCTTGTATTTCTCTCGATACCAACTCTGGCACAATAAAGTAGTTGTAACAACAAAGACATCGGGAAACCGACTGCAAATCAACTTGCAGCGTGTCGGAGGGGGGACTTGAACCCCCACGCCCTTAGCGGGCACATGGCCCTCAACCATGCGCGTCCATCGAATACTGCGCCACTCCGACGGGGGTGCTGGCGCCGCAAACGTTCGCAGCGTGTCGGAGGGGGGACTTGAACCCCCACGCCCTTAGCGGGCACATGGCCCTCAACCATGCGCGTCTACCAAATTCCGCCACTCCGACGGGGGTACCGGTCTGATCCGGCTCAGGTGTCCATCATGAGGGCGAGCGCCAGCGTGACGAAGCCGAAGATCAGCGCCGCCACGATCGTGATGCGGTCCAGGTTCTTCTCGATGACCGTGGAGCCGGCCGCCGAGGCACCCAGGCCGCCACCGAACATGTCCGAGAGGCCGCCGCCGCGCCCGCTGTGCAGCAGCACCAGCAGCACGACACCGACCGTCGTCACCACATGCAGGACGAGCGCCAGGATGAACATCGCAGGAACGATACCAGCGCCGGGCGTCTCTCCGGGCCTCGAGGGTCAGGTGGCGAGGCGGTACTGCACGATGCGGGCGAAGTTGTCGGCGTCGAGGCTCGCCCCGCCGACCAGGGCTCCATCGATGTCCGGCTCGGCCATGAGCGCGGCGGCGTTGACCGGCTTCACCGAGCCGCCGTACTGGATGCGCACGCCTTCCGCCGCGGCCGCGCCGAAGGACTCTCCGACTTGCCGACGGATCTCGGCGCAGATCTCCTGGGCGTCGCCTGGACTCGCCACCCGGCCCGTGCCGATCGCCCACACCGGCTCATACGCCACGACGAGGCCCGCCGCCTGCTGGCGCGTCAGGCCCTGCATGCCGGCGGTCAGTTGACCCAGCACGACCTCTGTGGTGTCGCCGGCCTCCCGCTGCTCGAGCGTCTCCCCCACCGCCAGGATCGGCGTCATGCCGTGTCGCAGCACGGCATGCACCTTGCTGTTGACCCCCTCGTCGGTCTCGCCGAACAGCGCCCGCCGCTCGGAGTGCCCCACGATCACGTAGCGGACCTGCAGCCTGGCCAGCAGCGCCGGCGACACCTCCCCGGTGAACGCCCCGGAATCCTCGTGATGGCAGTGCTGGGCCCCCAGCAGGATGGGGATGTCGTCGATGTCCAGCACGGTCTGCACCGAGCGCAGATCGGTGAACGGCGGATGCACGCACACGTCGACGGCCGCGTAGTCGGCGTCGGTCAGGGCGTACGACAGCTTCTGCACCAGACTGATGGCCTCGAAGTGGTTGAGGTGCATCTTCCAGTTGCCGCTGATGAGCGGCCGGCGAGCGCTGGTCACGGCTGCACCTCCTGGTCGAACCGGCGGTTCCAACTTGCCCTGTCTACAGGCAGCGGGCGGCGACGCTGCCCCGCGGTCACGACGTCCCGCCGCCTAGTCACGTTCGTCCACCTCATGCAGCGGCAGCGAGAAACGCTCGGCGGAGGCGCGCAGCACCGCCAACCCCGGCAGGTCGCCGTGCTCCAGCAACGCCAGCGAGGCCCCGCCGCCGGTGGAGAGATGGCTCACCGAGCGGGCGAGGCCCATCGAGGTCAGCGCCGCCCCGCTGTCGCCGCCGCCCACCACGGTGTGGGCACGGGTCTCGGCCAGGGCCTCGGCCACTGTGGCGGTCCCGGCCGCGAAGCGGGGATCCTCGAAGGCGCCCAGCGGGCCGTTCCAGAACACCGTCCCGGCATCGGCGATCGTGTCGGCGAAGGAGGCCGCCGTGCCCGGGCCGATGTCGGCGCCCAGCCAACCGTCGGGCAGGTTCGCGCCGAACTGCCGCACCGCGCCGCCCGCGGCCGGCTCACCGAGCCGGCCGCCCGGACCGAGACCCACGAGATCCTCCGGCAACTGCAGCGGGTGCCCCGCGGCCAGCAGCGCCCGGCAGTCCTCCAGATGGTCGGGATCACACAGCGAGGCTCCGATGTCGTGACCCGCGGCCGCAAGGAAGGTGAAGCACATCGCCCCGCCGACGAGCACGATGTCGGCCATCGAGCACACGGCCTCGACCACGCCGAGCTTGTCGGCGACCTTGGCGCCTCCCAGCACCACGACGAACGGCCGCCGCGGCGCCCGTCGCAAGCTGAGGATCTCCGCGGCCTCAACGAGCATCAGCAGCCCGGCGGCGCTGGGTAGCAGCCGGGGCGGACCCACGATCGAGGCGTGGGCACGGTGGCAGGCACCGAAGGCGTCGCTCACGAAGACGTCGTGACCGGCGACCAAGCGAGCCGCCAGGGCCGGATCACCGGCCTCCTCCCGCGGATCGAACCGGAGGTTGTCGAGCAGATCGACGCCTGGCGCCAAATCGGCGAGGCGCCGGCGGACCGGGGCCATATCGAAGGCCGGATCGGGGCGACCCTTGGGCCGGCCGAGGTGGCTGCACACGTTCACCCGGGCCCCGGCCTCGACGAGCACCGCGATCGTGGGGACGACCTCCCGGATGCGGGTGTCGTCAGCCACCTCGCCGTCGTGCAGCGGCACGTTCAGGTCGGCGCGCAGCAGCACGCTGCGCCCGCCCAGGTCGCCGAGGTCGGGAATCGTCGGCAGCCTCATCCTCGAGGCCCCGTCAGGCGACTGATCGGAGCCTCCTCAGGCGCCGATGCGTCCGACGAGGTCGACGAGGCGATTGGAGTAGCCCCACTCGTTGTCGTACCAGCCACAGACCTTCACCAGGGTGCCGCCGGCCATGGTAAGTCCGGAGTCGAGCACGCATGAGGCGGGAGAACCCACGATGTCGCTGGACACCAGCGGCTCGGTGGAGTACTCGAGGACGCCCCGCAACGGTCCCGAGGCCGCCGCCCTCGCGAATGCGTCGTTCACCTCCTCGGCGGTCGCCGGCCGCTCGAGCGTGGCGGTGAAATCCGTGAGTGAACCGTCGGCTACGGGAACCCGCAGGGCGATGCCGTCGAGCCGCCCCTGCATCGCGGCCAGCACCAGGCCGGTGGCCCGGGCCGCGCCCGTGGAGGTGGGGATGATGTTCACGGCCGCCGCCCGGGTGCGACGCAGGTCGCCGTGGGGGCCGTCCACCAGCATCTGATCGCCGGTGTAGGCGTGCACGGTGCTCATGAACCCCTGGACCACCCCGAAGGCGTCGTCCAGAACCTTCACCATCGGCACGAAGCAGTTCGTGGTGCAGGAGGCGTTGGAGACGACCCGGTGGCTGTCCGGGTCGTACGTGTCGTCGTTGACCCCCACCACGAACGTGGCGTCGACGTCCTTGGCCGGTGCGGAGATCACGACCCGCTCGGCGCCGGCATCGAGATGGGCCGCCGCCTTGTCGCGGCTCGTGAAGAACCCGGTCGACTCCACGACGACCTGAACCCCCAGGTCACCCCACGGCAGGCTGGCGGGATCACGCTGCGCCAGCACCGGCAGAACCTCGCCGTCGATGGCGATGCCGCCGTCGGCGACGACCACATCCCAAGGAGCCGGACCGAGCACCGAGTCCCGCTTCAGGAGGTGAGCCATCGTCGCCACCGAACCGAGGTCGTTCACCGCCACGATCTCGAAGGAGGCGTCCCGGGCACGCGCCGCCCGGTAGAGGTTGCGCCCGATGCGTCCGAAGCCGTTGATTCCCACGCGCAGCGTCATGTTTCCTCCAGTGCGGATCGGGGCGGCCGGTGGCTGGTCCGGCCGGTCTCAGCGTTGCAGATCCCGATGCTGGATCTGCGGATCGAATCCGAGCCGCCGCAGCGTTGCCGCGGCGTGCTCGGCCAGGCAGACCGAGCGGTGCCTTCCCCCCGTGCAGCCGAACGCCAGCGTGAGGTACGTCTTGCCCTCCGCCTCGAACGCGGGCAGCAGCAGTTCGCAGAGATCCTCCAGGTGCTGCACGAACCGCTCCCCCAGCGGGCTGCCCACCACGAACTCGCGCACAGGCCCGTCGGTGCCGTCCAGCGGCCGCAGGTCGGCCTCCCAGTGCGGATTCGGCAGGAAGCGGCAGTCGAACACCATGTCGACGTCGGCGGGAAGGCCGTGCTTGAAGCTGAACGACAGCACCCGGGTGGTCAGCCGCCGGGAACCGGCCTCGCCGAGGAGGCCCACGATTCGGTCGCGCAACTCGTGCACGTTGGTGTCGGAGGTGTCGATCACGACGTCGGCGTCGGCACGCAGCCCGCAGAGCGATTCCCGCTCGGCCTCCACGGCCTCCTCCACCGAGCCCCGCAGAGCGAACGGATGCCGCCGGCGCGAACTCTCGTAGCGCTGCACCAGCGCCTGCGTGCGGGCCTCCAGGAACCACAGCCGCACGTCGCTGTAGTGGGGCGCCCCCTTCGCCGCGGCGCGCAGATCGGCCACGGCCGGCCCGATCTCGTCGCTGTAGCGCTCGGTGCCCATCGTCAGGCACAGCCGGGCGATGGCCGGGCCCGCCAGCTCGATGACCTTGGGGATCAACGACGGCGGCAGGTTGTCGATGACGAAGAACCCCTGGTCCTCGAGGCAGTTGGCCGCCTCCGATCGCCCCGACCCCGACAGCCCGGTGATGACGACCAGCACGCCCCCGAGCCTACCGAGCAGTTCAGGAGTGGAACTTGGCGTGGACGGCCTCAGCCACTGTGTCGGGCAGCCAGCTGAGGGACTGCAGATCCTCCAGCGAGGTGTTCTGCACGGCACGCACGCCGCCCAACTCGGCCACGAGCCGCTTGCGCCGAGTCGGGCCGAGGCCGGCGATGCCGTCCAGCGCCGAGGTGGTCATGCGTTTGCCGCGCAGCTGCCGGTGGTAGGCCAGGGCGAACCGGTGGCTCTCGTCGCGGATGCGCTGCAACAGGTAGAGCGCCTCGGATTGCCGGGGGATGCGGATGGCCTCGGGCTGGTCGGGCACGAACACCTCCTCGAACTGCTTGGCCAGCGCCGCCGCCGGGATCTCACCCGCCAGCCCCAGGCGCAGCAGCACCCGCTTGGCCACGCCCAACTGCCCCGGGCCGCCATCCACCAGCAGCAACTGCGGTGGGTAGGCGAAGCGGCCCCGCTCCGCCGGCGGCAGGTGCCGGTTGTCGAGGTAGTTCCGCAGCCGCCGCTCCAGGACCTCCTCCATGGCCGCCAGGTCGTTGTTGCCGGCCACGTTGCGCAGCCGGAAGCGACGGTATTCCGACTTGCGGGGCAGGGCGTCCTCCATGACCACCATCGAGCCCACGTAGTCCTGCCCGCCGAGGTGGCTCATGTCGTAGCACTCGATGCGCAGCGGGGCGTCGGGCAGGCCCAGGTACTGCTGCAGCTCGTTGAGCGCCCGGGCGCGGCTGTTGTGGTCGCTGGCCCGCTTGAGGCGGTGGCGCTGCAGGGAGTCGGCGGCGTTTTGGCGGGCGGTCTCGGCGAGACGCCGCTTGGCGCCCCTCTGGGGAACCCTGACCTGCACCTTCGAGCCCCGCAGGCCTCCCAGCCAGTCGGCGTACATGTCCTCACCAGAGGGCATCTCCGGCACCAGCACCGCCTTCGGATACCCCAACGGGTTCTCGTCGAAGTAGATCCGCTCGAGGACCCTGCCCATCAACTCGGGGCCGGAGAGGTCCTCGGCGCGGTCCACGATGAAGCCGCGCTGGCCCATGACCCGGCCCTTGCGCACGAAGAACACCGACACGGCCGCCTCCAACTCGTCGGCGACCATGCCGAACACGTCGGCGTCCTCGGCCCGCGAGCCAATCATCTCCTGGCGCTCGATGGCCTTGTGCACGCTCGCCAGGCGGTCCCGGAGCTGGGCGGCCCGCTCGAAGTCCAGCGCCTCTGCGGCGGTGGTCATGTCGGCCTCCAGGCGCCCGATGATCTCGTCGGTGTCGCCGCCCAGGAAGTCCAGGAGTTCCCGGACCAGCTCGTCGTAGGGCTCCTTGTGGATCTCCCCCACGCAGGGACCGGCGCAACGTTCGATGTGGTACAGCAGGCAGGGCCGGCCGAGCCGCCGGTGATCGGCGAACTTGTTGTCCGAGCAGGTGCGGATCGGGAACGTGCGCAGCAAGAGGTCGAGCGTCTCGCGGATCGCGTAGGCGTGGCCGTACGGGCCGAAGTAGCGGTTCCCCTTGCGCTTGCGACCCCGTACGACCATGGCCCGAGGCCATTCGTCGACCAGCGTGACACACAGGAAGGGGTAGCTCTTGTCGTCCCGGTAGCGCACGTTGAAGCGCGGCTGGTGACGCTGGATGAGGCTGTACTCCAGCAGGAGCGCGTCCACCTCGGTGGCCACGGTGATCCACTCCAGCGACGCCGCGGCGGCCATCAACTGGGCGGCACGCGGAGTGAGCTGCGCCGGGCTCTGGAAGTAGCTGCCGACACGGCTCCGCAGCGACTTGGCCTTGCCGACGTAGATGATCCGGCCGTCAGCGTCCAGGAACTGGTACGACCCGGGGACCTCGGGGATGGTCGCGGCAGGCGGACGCTCCATCACGCGCTCCATGGTACGGCTGCCCGCGTGACGGCCCGGATCGCTGGTATCGGGCGCCTCCCGGAATCCACGGTTCGAGACTCTGGCAGCCACCACCGATCAGAACTCACATATGATGAAAAATATTGATATTGAAGATAACTACTTGCTGCCCTTCACGGGCTATGATCGAGCGTTGGGAATGGAGAGGGCAACCCGAGGGAGGCGACAGCCGTGGGGACATTCGAATGGCCGCTGCGAATCACTGATCTGAGCGGCGAGAGGTCCGTGGAAGTCGAGGCGCTGGTCGACACCGGCGCCTTCTACACCTCACTGCCGGCCTGCGTGCTGCGCGAGATCGGCGTCGAACCGACCTACAGGCGCAGGCTTCGACTCGCTGACGGTCGGCTGTTCGAGGCGGATGTCGGCGAGGCCCGGGCGACGGTAAGCGGCGAGAGCGTCACGACCCAGGTGGCCTTCGGCGAGGACGGCTCGTTACCCCTACTCGGCGCTCTGACCCTCGAGAGCCTCGCCCTGGCCGTGGACCCGGTCGCCCGGCGTCTCGTCCCCCATGTAATGATCATGCACGCAAGCTGCGCCGCCGCCTGACACGGAGCCGAGGCGCCTCTGATGCAATTCACAGTCACGTGCCTTGGTTCCCCAGTCTCGAGTCGATGGCGGCGTTGTCTGTCTGGTCTCCTGATCGCCGCTCTCGTCGCAATTCTCTTCGCCGGGTTCACCGGAGATCCCACAGAGGCCCAGGAAGGCCCGGACACGGTGCGGATCGTGGCTCGCAAGGTCGCCGACGGCCGGATCGAGTTCGGCCTGCAGCAGCGCCTGGCGGACAACTCCTGGAGCGACCGGATGCTGCCGTCCCGGCGCTTCTTCCCCACCACCGCAACGGTCGGGCATTGGCTGGTCAGTTCCCCCCTCACGCTGGGCGCACGCATCGTGGCCCGCAAGGTCGCCGACGGCCGGATCGAGTTCGGCCTGCAGCAGCGCCTAGCGGACAACTCCTGGAGCGACCGGATGCTGCCGTCCCGGCGCTTCTTCCCCACCACCGCGACCGTCGGGCGGTGGCTGGTCAGTTCCCCTCTGACGCTCCGGACGGGCGCGGCGGAGTCTGAACCGGCGAGTTCCGTCGGTGTCGACGGCAATGGACATGCCGCGTGCCGACCGCGGGGCATCCACAACGACACTGTGGGATTCCCGCTGCCCCCTGTCTTCCTTCGGGCGACCGGGACGGTGCGCGTCGCAGTGCTGTTCCTGGACTTCCCCAACGCCGAGGCCACCCATACGACTCGCCAGGAGTCGGCTTCCGCGCTCGCCCATATCGAGACGTACCTCGAGGGCGCAAGTTACGGAAGGCTCGACCTGCAGTTCGAGCCGCTGCACCGCTGGCTCCGCGCCGAGCACGACTACGACGAATACAACCTCGACGGACAATCGATCTGGGACGGTCGGCGGTGGGTCACGGTGGGAGTAACCCCTCAAGCCGAAGCCGTGCGGCTGGCGGATCCACACCTCGACTTCACCGGATACGGCATGGCGCTGGTGGTGATGCCGAGTTCGCACTTCTGGGCCGGCGCTGCCGGAGTTCAGTCTCCGCCGCTCACCACGGCGGAGGACGACATCGCTCATGCACCGGTCGTGAACTCGTGGGTGAGATCCGATCGCCCCGGTGAACCCTTCGACTGGGGTGACGTCATGGCGCACGAGATGGCGCACAGTTTCGGCCTTGCAGACCTCTACCCGCACATCGTGGACCGACCCGAGCGGCCGGCCAGCACGACTTGGGCATATGCTCGATTCGGTCTCATGGGGTTGGACGTCTACTACCCGGCCATCGGCGACAACGCGAGCTACGTCACCCACCCCGAGATGCTGGCCTGGAGCCGCTGGCAACTCGGCTGGCTCACCACCGGTCAGGTCCGCTGTGTCACCGAGGGCGACGCGACGGTCGTTCTGAGCCCCGTCGCCGACCCCGGCGACGGGACGGCAATGGCGGCAATCCCCCTCTCGGACACCGAGGTCATCGTCGTCGAGAGCAGGCGCCGGATCGGCTACGACGACATCCCGTGGGGAAGCGATGGTGTGCTGGTGTACACGGTGGATTCCACCCTTGACTCGGGCGCACTCCCGCTCAAGATCGGGGACGACACCGGCAGCGGGACGATTGACCGATCCCCGTTCCTCACCGAAGGTGAGAGCCTCAGCCTTCGCGGCTACACCATCACCGTGCGATCGGCTACCTCGACCGCCGACACGGTCGTCATCACGAGGAGCGGCTGAGTCTCCCTAGCCGCCGGCTTCGAGGTGGACGCGGTCGGCGGCGAAGGACTCCACGTCGTCGTAGTCCGAGAGGTTCAGTTCGCCCGAGATGCGGCCCTGGGCGATGACATAGACCCGGTCGGCGACCTCGAAGATCTCGGCGTCCTCGGTGCAATAAAGCACGACGGCCTCACCGTGGCCCTCCATCCCGGGGAGCCCCAGCTGACCTTCCGGATCGGCGTACTGGCGCAGCAGCCGGTAGATCTCGGACTTGCTGCCCACGTCCACGCCTCGGGTGGGTTCCTCCAGGACCAGGACTTTCGGGCGGGTGGCGGTGGCCGCACCGATGACCACCTTCTGCTGGTTGCCGCCGCTGAGCGATCCCATCGGATCATCCACCGAGCCGGCCTTGACCTGGAACTGGTCAGCGAGGTGGTTCGCCGCGTCCCGCATCGTCCGGGGATGCAGCAACCCCAGCCGGTCACTGATGTCGACGGTGAGGCGGGACAGCAGGTTCTCGCCCACCGAGAGGTTGAAGAAGAGGTTCTCCGCCCGGTTCGCCCCCACGAATCCCACCTGCTCTGTGGCGGTCTTGGTGCTCCTGCCGTCGCCGTTCGCCTCCGCGGTGCTGTCCACCCCGACACGAAGAGAGCCGGTCGCCGGTGCGAAGCCCGCCAGCGAGTGAACCAGCGCGCGGGCTCCGGATCCCTCCACACCGGAGATGGCCACGATCTCGCCGAGCCCCACCGACATGTCGATGTCGGAGAATCCGCCGTCGCGGTGTGTCCAGCCTGAGAGCCTCAGAGCCACCGAGTCCTGCTCACCGCCCGCTCGGGCCCCCGCCATGTCGCCCTTGAGGGCTTGGGCTCCGGCCTCGCCTCCCTTGGCAACGCCGACGACGAGTTCGCGAGCCACGCGCTCCTCGGTCAGGTCGTCGCCGCTCAGGATCACCCGGCACTGCCCGTCGATGATCATCCCCACCCGGTCCGCATGCACCACCAGTTCGTGCAACCGGTGCGACACGAGGATCACCAGGCAACCGGAATTGGCCAGGTCGTGCATCCTGCGGAAGAGATCCTCGGATTCCTCCTCCGTCAGAGCCGAGTTGGGTTCGTCGAACAGGAAGATGCGGGCATCCTGCGCCAGGGCGCGGGCGATCTCGGTGCGCTGTTGCGCCGCCAGGGGGAGATGCTCGAGGGGCGTGTCGGCATGTGCGCTCAGACCCATGTCCGCCAGCAGTTCGGACTCGGCGGCATCGATGCGCCGGTTCAGGATCTTCCTGTGCTCCCTGCCGACGAGCAGGTTCTCCGCAACCGTCAGGTTCAGGAAGACCTGTGGCTCCTGGTGCACGATCGTCACCTGGGCAGCCAGCTCCGCGGCGTCGCGCTCGGCACCGTCCAGCAGGATGCGCCCCCGGTCGGCCATCACCTCGCCCGCCAGCGTCTTGACCATCGTGCTCTTGCCCGAACCGTTGGGCCCGGCGATGCCCAGGATCTCGCCGGGCTGCACGGTGATGTCCAGCCCGTCGAGCGCGACGGTGTCGCCGTAGCGCTTGTGCAGCCCCTCGATGACGATGCTCCCGCCGGAGACCACAGCCGTCATCGCCTGCCACTCACCTCAGGAGACCGAGTCGCCTGCCCAGATCTCGCAGTCCGGCGCCCAGCGACTCGCTCCGCTGGCGACTCCGCGTCCACTGATCCAGCACGACCGCGCCGATCGTGACGGTACCCAGCCACATCTGCTGCACGAACGCGCCTGTCGCGTTGAGGGCCAGGCCGTTGGAGATGACGGCCAGCAGAAGGGCTCCCAAGAGGGTGCCCGAGACGGTGCCGCGCCCTCCCGACAGGCTCGCACCGCCGACGATGACGGCCGTGAACACCGGGAACAGGTAGACGCCACCCTGATTGGGCTGGACCTGCGAGATGAAGGAGAAGTCCAGCAGACCACCCACTGCCGCCATGCAGGCGCAGATCACGAAGGCCAGCGTCTTGTAGCGGCGCACCGGCAGCTTGGCCAAAACCGCCGCCTGCTCGTTGCCGCCGATGGCCTTCATCCTGAAGCCGAACACGCCGCGCGACAGCAGGATGCCGAACACGATTGCGAATCCCGCCAACCAGACCACCTGGAGCGGGAAGCGGCCGGGCAGCGCGTAGTTGCTGGCCAGCGCCCGGAAGAACGTGTACTCGGCGGCGTCGACGTAGTCGCCGCCGCGTACCTGCCATTCCTCTGGATCCGGCGGCAGTTTCTGCGCCAGGATCGGCGTATTCCTGCTTATGAGCAGGGTGAACCCGAAAACGAGTGTGTTGGATCCCAATGTCACGATGAACGACGGCACCTTGACCACGTTCACGAAGAAGGAATTGAACAGACCAACCCCGATGGCGACGGCGAACGCAACCAGGATCCCGATGGCGATGTGATAGCCGAGTTCGACCCACATCTTCCCCATGACGACGGCCGAAAGGACCGCCAGCGCAGAGAACGACAGGTCGATCTCGCCAACCAGGAGAACGACCAGCAGACCGAGGCCGATGATGCCGAGCACCCCCATCAATCTGATCATCACGACCAGGTTCCCCGTCTTGAGGAACAGCCAGTCCGACCAGACGGCGAAGATGAACCCCGCGATGACGACGGCCGCCAGCAGCCCGCCGACGCGCTGCAGACCCAGTCCCCCGAGCCGCGGGAGAACCCGGTCGCGAGGCTCGTCGGGCACCGTGGTCCCTGCGTCGTTCGTGTCGTTGCTCACGCGACTTCCCCCTGGGTGATCAGCCTCGGGAACGTCGTGATGGGAGGAGGGATCGGGTCCCTCCTCCCATCACGGGGGTGTCCGAGTATCAGCCGCCGAGAATCAGATCCAGGTCGCGGCGGGCCGCCTCGACCTGCTCCTTCTGGATCGGCAGCAGCGTCTGCGTGTTCGGCAGAATCCTGCCGTTGGCCAGGAACTCGGCGCAGGCGATGGCGCCGAAGCCGGCCTGCTCCGACCAGCGCTGGTCGAGCGCCGCAACCTGGATGCCCCGCTCGACGCCGTCGAGCTGCCCGTAGCTGACGTTCCAGCCGATCGTGAACACCTCGCCCTCGCGGCCACCGTCGATGATCGCCCGGTTGGCGTGCTCGGCGCCGATGTCCACGTTCTCGATGAAGTCCAACTCGGGGTTGCCGACCAGGATCGCCGAGTAGTCGTCGTAGCTGATCCCCGGGTCATAGCCGCCGCCGCCGACCTGGATCCCGTTATCGGGAGTGGTGAGGAACTCGGCGTCGGGCAGCAGTTCCAGGATGCGGTCGTAGAAGCCCGTCATCCGGCCCTGGGCCCAGAACTGCGTCGGGTCACCGCCGGAAACCATGAAGGTGTCCCACTCGTAGCCGTTCTCCCGCATGAACTCCACGGAGAGCTCGGCGGCCTGACGGCCCTCGTTGTACGGCACCTGGGTGAAGTTGGTGAACTCGTTGCCGTTCGTCGTGAGGCCCACGGTGAACACGGGGATGCCATCGGCGAGGAGGCGGTTCGTGAGCTCCGTGAAGGAGTTCGAGTCCGCCGGCTCGATCGACAGGCAGTCGACCTGATCGACGGCGACCTGCGCCTCGATCTGGGCGATCTGCTCCTGGATGTCGAAGGGACTCGTCACCGGCGCCACGACCGTGAAGTTCATGGGGTAGATCCGGTAGGCATCACCCTGGGTGGCCTGGAAGCCCGCCTCGTACTGGTCGGAGAACAGCGCGATACCCGAGGACTGGTAGGAGAACAGGTAGTTGACCGGCTCTCCGGTCCGGATCTTGCGGGCGATGCGCTCGTTCAGCACGAAGTCGCTGCCGTCCCTGAGGACGTGCGTGAACGGCAGGTCGCCGCCGGCCTCGGTGGCGGCCGCCTGGGCGGCTGCGAGCTGGTCGGTTGCGAAAGCGAGCGACTCCTGCGCGGCGGCGGCCTCCTCGCCCGCAGCGGCAGCCTCGGCCTGCGCAGCTGCGGCCTCCTGCTGGGCGGCTTCGGCCTCGGCCTGCGCGGCAGCAGCCTCGGCCTGGGCTGCAGCGGCCTCCTCCTGCGCCTGCGCGGCGAAGGCCTGTGCCTCATCGGCGGTGGCCTGGGCAGCCTCCAGGGCTGCCTCCGCAGCGGCCACAGCCGCCACGTTGCCCTCGGCGGTGGCCTGAGCCAAGTCCGCCGCCGCGCTGGCCGCGTCCGCAGCGGCCTGCGCTGCCGCGGCAGCGGCGTTGGCGGCCGCGGTCTCGGCCTCGAGGGCGTCCGCCCGGTTGTTCGCCGCGGCGGCGTCGGCCGATGCAGCGGAAGCAGCCGAAGCCGCCCCAGCGGCGTCGGCGGCCGCAGCAGCGGCCTCGGAGCGGGCAGCCGCAGCCTCGGCCATGGCGTCATCGGCCGCGCCGGTGTCGGCGCACGATGCCGCAAGCACGGCCAGCGCGGCCAGCAGCGGCATCACGAGCCAACGAGTCATACGTCTACGTGTCATGTTCGGTTCTCCCCCTGTGGGTTGGTCATCGTGAGGCACGGCCCAGACCAACGGCCCGGCCCGCGCCGCGCTTGTATCGGTGGCGCGCACGGCTTACCGAGGCGCCGCAATGGGGACATTCAAGTACACCGCCGACCGGCGAGCAAACGAGAGTCGGGCGACCCCGGCCGGGTGGGGCCTACCAGGGATATCCGCTACTACACCAAAACGCGGCGCAGGAAGCGGCCGGTGTGGCTCTCCTCGTGCTTGGCCACCAGCTCGGGCGGGCCCTCGGCGACGATGCGGCCGCCGCCGTCGCCGCCCTCGGGACCCAGGTCGATGATCCAATCCGCCGTCTTGATGACGTCCAGGTTGTGCTCGATCACCAGAACGGTGTTGCCGGCGTCGGTGAGCCGGCCGAGCACACCGAGCAGCTTGCGGATGTCGTCGAAGTGCAGGCCGGTCGTGGGCTCGTCCAGCAGGTAGATGGTGTGGCCCGTGGAGCGTTTGGCCAGTTCGCTCGCCAGCTTCACCCGCTGCGCCTCCCCGCCCGACAGGGTGGGTGCGGGCTGGCCGAGGCGGATGTAGCCCAGCCCCACGTCCACGAGCGTGCGCAGGTGCCGGGCGATGGCAGGCTGGTTTGCGAAGAACTCCAGCGCCTCCTCGCACGACATGGCCAGCACGTCGGCGATGTTGCGTCCCTTGAAGGTGATGTCGAGGGTGTCGCGGTTGTAGCGGGCGCCACGGCAGACCTCGCACGGCACGTACACGTCGGGCAGGAAGTGCATCTCGATGCGGATGTTGCCGTCGCCGGAGCACGCATCGCAGCGGCCGCCGGACACGTTGAAGGAGAACCGCCCGGGCAGGTAGCCCCGAACCCGGGCCTCGTTGGTGCGCGAGAACAGCTTGCGGATGTGGTCGAACACGCCCGTGTAGGTGGCGGGGTTGGACCGGGGCGTGCGACCGATGGGCTGCTGGTCGATGTTGATGACCTTGTCCAGCGCCGAGACCCCGTCGATGCCGCGGTGGCGTCCGGGCACCATCCGGGAGCGGTACACCTTCTGCATCAGCGCCCGGTAGAGGATGTCGTTCACGAGCGTGCTCTTGCCCGAGCCCGACACACCGGTCACCGCCACGAAGCAGCCCAGGGGGATCTCCACGTCCAGGTCGTCCAGGTTGTGCTCGCGCGCCCCGCGCACGACCAGCCAGTCGTCGCCGGGCGGGCGGCGGAGCAGTGGGAGCGGGATCTCACGCTCCCCGCTGAGGTACTGCCCGGTGAGGGACTCCTCGTTGGTGAGCAACGCCTCCACGGAGCCGCTGTGCACGATGTCGCCGCCGTGGCTGCCCGCGCCCGGCCCGATGTCCACCACATGGTCGGCGGTGCGGATGGTCTCCTCGTCGTGCTCCACGACGATCACCGTGTTGGGGAGGTCCCGTAACCGCAGCAGCGTGTCCAGCAACCGGGCGTTGTCGCGCTGGTGCAACCCGATGGAGGGCTCATCCAGCACGTACAGCACGCCCACCAGACCGCTGCCGATCTGCGAGGCCAGCCGGATGCGCTGCGCCTCGCCGCCCGAGAGCGTGCCGGCCGAGCGCGCCAGGGTGAGATAATCCAGCCCCACGGCCAGCAGGAAGCTCAGCCGGGAGCGCAACTCCTTCAGCACCTGATCGGCGATGAGGGCGTCGCGCTCGCTGAGCCGGATCTCGTCGAACAACCTGGCGGCGTCCCGGATCGACAGCGTGCAGACGTCGTTGATGTTGCGGCCGTCGATGGTCACCGCAAGCGGTAGGGGACGCAGGCGTGCGCCCCCGCAGTGCGCGCAGGGCACCTCGCGCATGTAGCCCTCTATCCTCTGGCGGCTGTTCTCCGAGCCGGTCTCGGAGTGGAGCCGCTGCAGGTTGGGGATGACACCCTCGAAGCGGGCGTTGTAGCTGCGCACGCGCCCGTAGCGGTTCCGGTAGCGAACCTGCACCCGCCGGCCGAGGCCGCCGTGGAGGAAGACCGCCTGCGCCTTCGGCGGGAGGGTCTCCCAGGGAGCGTCGAACTCCACCCCCAACTCCTCCGCGGTCGACTCCAGCAGGCGCTCGTAGTACTGGCTGTGGCCACTGGCCCATGGCGCCAGGGCTCCCTGCGCCAGGCTGAGCGACGGGTCCGGCACGACCAGATCGGGATCCACCTCGAACCGGGTGCCCAGCCCATCGCACTGCGGGCAGGCGCCGTAGGGCGAGTTGAACGAGAAGTTGCGGGGGGCCAACTCCTCGAACGACTTGCCGTCGCTGGGCCGGGCCAGGTGCTGGGAGAAGGTGAGGATCTCGCCGGGTTCCACGTCGAGGTCGAGATCCGCCCCGTCACCGCCGAGCTTCACCACCTCGATCTGCACGACGCCGTCGGCCAGCCGCAACGCCGCCTCGACCGAGTCGGTCAGGCGGCGCTCGATCCCCTCCCGGGAGACCAGGCGGTCCACCACGACCTCGATGTCGTGCATCTCGTAGCGGGCCAGGTCCAGCCGGGGCCGCCCGTCGGCGTCGGTGCCCGCCACGTCCGCCAGTTCGTACAACTCGCCGTCGATGCGGGCACGGACGTATCCCTCGGTCTCCAACTCGGCCAGCAGCGTCTCGTACGTGCCCTTCCGTCCCCGCACCACGGGCGCCAGGACCTGGAAGCGGGTGCCGTCGGGCAGCCGCAACAGCCGGTCGGTGATCTGCTGGGGTGTCTGGCGGACGAGCGGCTCGCCGGTCTCGGGATCGTGCGGCACTCCCACGCGGGCGAACAGCAGGCGGAGATAGTCGTAGACCTCGGTGATCGTGCCGACAGTGGACCGGGGGTTCCGGGAGGCGCTCTTCTGGTCGATGGAGATCGCCGGTGAGAGTCCCTCGATGAAGTCCACGTCCGGCTTGTCCATCTGCCCCAGGAACTGGCGGGCGTAGGCCGAGAGCGACTCCACGTAGCGCCGCTGGCCCTCGGCGTAGATGGTGTCGAACGCCAGCGAGGACTTTCCGGAACCGGAAATGCCGGTGAAGACGATGAGGCGGTCCCGCGGCAACTCCAGGGAGATGTCGCGCAGGTTGTGCTCGCGCGCTCCCCGTATGACCAGCCGGTCGCCCACGGGTCCAGCGTAGGTGCCGGAACGCCGCATCGGAGTCCTCCCCGGCTGTGGAAAACCTGGTGAGAAGTCGCCGCTGTTCAGGCGCCGACGGCGTGTGCGCCGGCGATGTCGCGCATCTCCCGGCGCAACTCGTTGATCTCGTCCCGCAGCCGGGCGGCGTACTCGAAACGCAGATCGGCGGAGGCCGCCTGCATCTCCTCGGTCAGCGCGGCGATCAGCCGCGGCAGGTCGTCACTCGAGACGTCGAGGCCCTCGGCCGCTGCACCGACGACGCCGCGGCGCCCGCGCCGCTCGTGGCGCTGGCGCTGGGGCACCGGCGCCGTCTCCTCGGGTCGGATGAGCGACAGGATGTCGGTGACCGCCTTGCGGATGGTCTGGGGGCTGATGCCGTGGGTGGCGTTGTGGGCCTGCTGGCGGGCACGGCGGCGGTTGGTCTCCTCGATGGCCCGGCGCATCGAGTCGGTGACGACGTCGGCATACATGACCACCTCGCCGTCCACGTTGCGGGCGGCGCGGCCGATGGTCTGCACCAGCGAGGTCTCACTGCGCAGGAACCCCTCCTTGTCGGCGTCCAGGATCGCCACCAGCGAGACCTCCGGCAAGTCCAGGCCCTCGCGCAGCAGGTTGATGCCCACCAGCACGTCGAAGTGCCCGAGCCGCAGGTCGCGCAGGATCTCGATGCGGGCCAGCGTGTCCACCTCGCTGTGCAGGTAGCGCACCCGCACGCCCATCTCCAGCAGGTACTCGGTGAGGTCCTCGGCCATCTTCTTGGTGAGGGTCGTGACCAGCACCCGCGCCCCGGCGGCGACCCGCCGACGGATCAGCTCCTGCAGGTCGTCGATCTGACCCTTCGTCGGCTTCACCACCACCTCGGGATCCACGAGCCCGGTGGGGCGCACGATCTGCTCCACCACCCGGTCCGACACCGACAGTTCGTAGGACCCCGGCGTGGCCGACAGGAACACCACCTGACCCACCCGTTCCATGACCTCGTCGAAAGTGAGCGGCCGGTTGTCAGCGGCCGAGGGCAGGCGGAAGCCGTGCTCGATGAGGGTCAGCTTGCGGCTGCGGTCGCCCTCGTACTGCCCGTGCAGTTGTGGCACGGCCACGTGCGACTCGTCGATCACGGTGAGGTAATCCTCGGGGAAGTAGTCCAACAGGGTGAACGGTGCCTCGCCGGTGCCCCGGCCGTCGATGGGCGCCGAGTAGTTCTCGATGCCGTTGCAGTAGCCGAGTTCCTGCAGCATCTCCAGGTCGTAGGTGGTGCGCATGCGCAGGCGCTGCGCCTCCAGGAGCCGCCCCGTCGACTCGAAGTACCCCAGCCGCTCGGCCAGTTCACTCTCGATGCGCCCGACCGCGGCCTGCAGGCGCTCGGGGGTGGTGACGTAGTGGCTGGCCGGGAAGAGGATCATCTCGTCGAGGTCGTCGAGGCGCTCGCCGGTGACCGGGTCGAGCACGGTGATCCGCTCCACCTCGTCGCCGAACAGCCCCACGCGGACCACGTTCTCCTCGTAGGCCGGTCGCACCTCCAGCGTGTCGCCGCGCACCCGAAAGCGACCCCGCGCCAGGTTGGTGTCGTTGCGCTCGTAGTGCATGTCCACCAGCCGGCGCAGGATGGCCCGGTGGTCGTAGGACTCGCCGGTGCGCAGCACCAGCAACTGGTTCTGGTACTCGTCGGGCCCGCCGAGGCCGTAGATGCACGACACCGAGGCCACCACCACCACGTCGCGGCGGGTCAGCAGCGCCGAGGTGGTGGAGTGCCGCAGCCGTTCGATCTCGTCGTTGATCGAGGCGTCCTTCTCGATGTAGGTGTCGCTGGCCGGCATGTACGCCTCGGGCTGGTAGTAGTCGTAGTAGGAGACGAAGTACTCCACCCGGTTGTGCGGGAAGAACTCCCGCAACTCGTTGGCCAGTTGGGCTGCGAGCGACTTGTTCGGCGCCAGCACCAGGGTCGGCCGCTGCACCTGCTCGATGGTCCAGGCCATGGTGGCGCTCTTGCCGGATCCCGTGATGCCCAGCAGCGTGAGGAAGCGCTCGCCGCCGCCGATGCCCTCGGACAGCCCGGCGATGGCCGCCGGCTGGTCTCCGGCGGGCCGGAAGTCGGCCACCATGCGGAACGGCGTGTGGCGGCGCGAGGCCACGAGGTCGGCGCCGGAGGTCATGAGACGACCCTAGCCAGAGGCCGGGCCGGCGAGCGGGCGTCTATCCGGCCGCCGGGCCCCGCAACGAGCCGATCCACTGCCAGCAGCGGTCCACCTGCTCCTCCAACGCCGTCGGCGTGCCGTTGTTGTCGATCACGAAGTCCGCCAACTCCAGGCGCTCGGCGCGCGTGGCCTGGCGGGCCAGCCGTGCCCGCGCCTCGCCGGCCGTCAGGCCCCGTCCCGCAACCAGGCGCCGCACGGCGATCTCGGGGTCGACGTCGACGACGATGATGCCTGCCAGCCCCTTCCGCCGCTCGGGCCCCGACTCGGCGAGCAGCGGGATGTCGGCCACAATCACGGCGTCGCTGCCGGCCAGTTCCCGGCGCCGAGCCGCCATCTCGGAGCGCACCGCCGGGTGCACGATGGCGTTCAGCGCCGCCAGCTCCCGCGGATCCTCGAAGACGACGGCGGCCACGGCGGCGCGGTCCAGATGCCCGTCGGGTCGCAGGATGGAGGGCCCGAAGTGCGCCACCATCTCCTCCAGGACCGGACGACCCGGCTGCTGCAGTTCGGCGACGATGGCGTCGGCGTCCAGAAGGACGGCGCCGCGACGCACCAGGGCGGCGGCGACGGTGGACTTGCCCGAACCGATGCAGCCGGTGAGGCCGACCTCGATCATCGAGCGCCGGCCGGATCGCCCTCAGCCGCTGGCGACGGCCTCGAAGCTCTCGGCCTCCTCCACCTCGGCGCCGAACTCCTCGGCGGCGCCGGCGGAGTCGCCCGGCCCGACGGGCTCCCCCTCCTCGACGGTGCCCAGGTAGTTGCCCTCCTCGTCGAAGGCGTGCTCGCCAAAGTGCTCCTGGAACTCGGCGGACACCACACCGCCCTCGGCGGCCTGCTTGATGGACAGGCTGATGCGGCGCCGCTGCAGGTCGATGTCGATGATCTTCACCCACAGCTCCTCGCCGGGCGTGACGACCTGCTCGGGCACCTCGACGTGGTGCGCCGACATCTCCGAGATGTGGGTGAGTCCCTCGATGCTCTCGCCGACCTGCACGAAGGCGCCGAACGGGACCAGCTTGGTGACCCGGCCGTAGACCAGCTCGCCGACCCGGTGGGTGGCGGCGAACTCCTGCCAGGGATCCTGCTGGGTGGCCTTCAGGGAGAGGCTGATGCGCTCGCGGCTGGGATCCACCTCCAGCACCTGCACCTCCACCTCGTCACCGACCGACACGACCGAGCTGGGGTGGTCCACGTGGCGCCACGACAGCTCCGAGACGTGCACCAGGCCGTCCATCCCGCCGAGGTCGATGAACGCCCCGAACGGAACGACCGAGGAGACGACACCCCGGCGGACCTCGCCCGGCTTCAGGTTGTCCAGGAACTCCTCGCGCTGCTCCTTCTGGGTCTCCTCCAGCCACGCCCGGCGCGACAGCACCACGTTGTTGCGGTTCTTGTCGAGCTCGATGATCTTGGCCTCCACCTTGCTGCCCACGAACGGCTGCAGGTCACGCACCCGCCGCAGGTCCACGAGCGAGGCGGGCAGGAAGCCGCGCAGGCCGATGTCCACGATGAGTCCGCCCTTGACGACCTCGATGACGGTTCCCGAGACGACCCCACCGGCGGCCTTGACCTCCTCCACGTTGCCCCAGGCGCGCTCGTACTGGGCGCGCTTCTTGGAGAGGATGAGGCGGCCCTCCTTGTCCTCCTTCTGCAGGACGAGGGCCTCGACCTCCTCGTCGATCGCCACCACGTCGCCGGGATCTGCGTCGTTGCGGATCGAGAGTTCGCGCGACGGGATGACTCCTTCGGACTTGAAGCCGATGTCGATGAGCACCTCGTCGTTGTCGATCCGCACCACGTGGCCGACCACCATCGTGCCTTCCTCGACCGTCACCACACTGGCGCTGTAGGCGGCGGCCAACGCCTCGTCGTCGAGGTCGTTGACCGCGATCTCCCGCGGCTCGTACGCCTCGGTCATCTCGTCGGCGGTCTCGGAGGCGGATTCCTCCGCCGGGGGGCTCTCTGCAGAAGCTGACGGCTCGGGTGTCTCTTCAGCGGGAGTCGGTTCTGGGGTTGAGTCGTCGGATACGGACAGGTTGGGGTCGAGGTCGGACACGGATTCTCACTTGTTCGATGGACAGGACTGGACGACGCGAGCCGTCGAAACGGGGCCGACCGGCCCCGAATAGCAGGAGCAAGGCTAACAGCACGACCACCAACTGCAATCCGCCGCCCGGCGCGCCGCGGGGCATGCCGGAGTGTCGCTCAGGCCTTGGCGGCCGCCCAGGTGCTGCCGAACGCCAGGTCCACCACCAGCGGGACCCGGAGGTCGCAGGCGGCGGCCATCTCCCGGTGCACCAACTCGGCCGCGGCACTGCGCTCGGCGTCGGGCACCTCCAGGATGACCTCGTCGTGGACCTGCAGGATGAGCCGGCTGGCCATGGCGTCGCGCTCCAGGGCACCGTCGATGTGCACCAGGGCCACCTTGAAGATGTCGGCGGCGAGACCCTGGATGCCGGCGTTCTTGGCCTGGCGCTCGCCGGCCTGGCGCACCCGGAAGTTGTCCGAGCGGAGCTCGGGGATCGGCCGCCGCCGGCCGTAGAGCGTCTCGGTGTAGCCCAACTCCCGGGCCCGGGCCACGGCGGTGTCCATGTAGTCGCGCACCGCCGGGAACGCGCCGAAGTAGGCGTCCAGGATGACCTGGGCCTCCTCGGTGGGGATCGACAGGCGCTGCGCCAACCCGTAGGACTCCATGCCGTAGGCCAGGCCGTAGGACACCATCTTCGCCTTGGATCGCAGCTCGGTGGTCACGTCGGCGGGTGCGACCCCGAAGACCCGCGCCGCGGTGGCGGTGTGGATGTCCTCCCCCGCCTCGAAGGCGGTGATGAGCCCCGGGTCGTCGGCCAGGTGAGCGATGCAGCGCAGCTCGATCTGGTTGTAGTCGGCGATCAGCAGCGCAGTGCCCGCGGCGGGCACGAACACCTTGCGGAAGGCGCGGCCGGTCTCGGTGCGCACCGGGATGTTGTGCAGGTTGGGCGCGTCGGAGGAGAGCCGGCCCGTGCGGGCCACCGTCTGGTTGAAGGAGGCATGGATGCGACCGGTGTCCGGGTCCACCTCGGCCGCCAACCCGTGCCCGTAGGTGGAACGCAGCTTCTCCACCTCCCGGTAGGCCAGCAGGTGCTCCACGATGTCGTGCTCGCCGCGCAGGCGCTCCAGGGTGGCGGCGTCGGTGGAGTAGCCGGTCTTCGTCCGCTTCTGGGGCGGCAGGCCGAGCCGCTCGAAGAGCACCCTGGCGAGCTGCTGTGGGGAGTTGACGTTGAACTCCTCGCCGGCGTCGGCCACGACTGCGGCGCGCAGCCGCGTGGCCTCCCCGTCGAGCTCGCCGGTGAGCGCCTCGAGGCCCGCCAGGTCCACACCCACGCCGCAGTGCTCCATGCGGGCCAGCACCCGCACCAGCGGCACCTCGATCGTGTCGTGCAGCTTCTCGGCACCGCCCTCGCGCAGCGCGGCGCGCAGCGGCTCCGCCAGGCGGGCCGCGGCCAGGGCCTCGAGCGCGGTGCGGGTCCGGAGCGCCTCGCCGGTCTCGGGGAACGCCAGCCGTCCCTGCGTCTCCTCCTCGGCGCCGTCGGCGGCCAGGGCGCAGCCGGCATAGCGCGCCAGCAGGTCCCCGACGGGATAGTCGGACTGCGAGGGATCCAGCAGGTAGGCGGCGATGGCCGTGTCCATGCTCAGCGATCGGACATCGATGCCGATGGCCAGCAGGCTGCGCATCAGGTCCCTGGCGTCGTGCGCCACCAGTCCGGGGCCGCCCTCGCCGAACAGACCGCCGAGCACCTCCCGCAGCGTCCCGCCGTCCAGGAGGTCGCCCGGAATCCACACCGCGCTCCGGGCGGCGCCGGCGTCGCTCTCGCCGGTCGGCGACGGCGGATCGGGTTGGCCCTCATCGGAACCGATGAGAGCCAACCCCTCGAACTCCGACCGGCCCCGCCGGCCGCGCCACGCCCCCGCAACGGCCAGCCGACCGCTCTGCGCAAGGGCCGTCATGCGGGCGACCGCGGCGACCACATCACCGGCTTGCTCCACGGCGACCTCGAGCACCTCGGCGTCCACCTCCGGCGCGAACTCCAGGCCCAGGGCCTCGCCGAGGCGCCCCAGCAGCGAGCCGAACTCCAGGAACTCGAACAGGCGGAGGATCTCCTCGGTGGCGGCCGGCGTCACGGTCAGGTCGCCGACGGTGACGGGAAGGTCCAGATCGCGCCGCAGTTCCATGAGTTCGCAGTTGAGGCGAACGGCCTGCTCCGCCTCCTGCAGCGACGACCGCAACCGGGGGGTCTGCTCGTCGAGATGCGCGTAGATGCCGTCGATGCCGCCGTGGGCGTTGACGAGCCGGGCCGCCGTCTTCTCCCCGACGCCGGGCACGCCCGGCAGGTTGTCGGACGTGTCGCCGCGCAGGGCGGCGTAGTCCACGTAGTCGGCGGGACGCACGCCGGTGCGCGCCTCGATGCCCGCCTCGTCGTAGCGCACGTGGTCCGACATGCCCCGGCGGGGGTACAGCACGGTGACGTGGGGGTCGGCCACCAACTGGAAGGCGTCGCGGTCCCCCGTCACCACGGCCGCGTCCAGACCCTCGGCGGCGGCCTCGGTGGCGAGGGTTGCCAGGATGTCGTCGGCCTCGAAGCCGGGGGCCTCCACGGTGCGCACTCCCAGCACGTCCAGCACCTCGCGCAGCAGGCCCAACTGCTCGCGGAAGATCTCCGGCGGCTTCGACCGGTTGGCCTTGTAGCTGTCGAGACGCTCGTGACGGAACGTGCCGCCGGGCAGGTCGAACGCCACCGCCACCCGCTCCGGTGCGTGGTCGCGCAGCAGGTTCACCAGCATCGAGGTGAATCCGTACACCGCGTTGGTGACCTGCCCGGAGGCGGTCCTGAGGTCGTCGGGTAGCGCGTGGAAGGCCCGGTAGGCCAGGGAATGCCCGTCGATGAGCAGCAGGCCGCTCACGGGTTCAGGCGGCGGCGGGCGACGACGCGAGCACGCCGCGGCGTCTCACCGCGAGTCGTCGGCGGGCGTCGAGGCCACCGACAGGGTGCCCGCCAGCAGATCCTCGGCCACGGCGCGCATCGGGCGCCGCTGGTTCATGGCGGTGCTGCGCATGAAGGCGAAGGCGTCGTCCTCGCGGAAGCCGTAGTTGTCCATGAGCAGGCCCTTGGCGCGCTCGACGATCTTGCGGGTCTGGAGTTGCTCGGCATAGTCGGTGGCTTCGGCCTTGAGTTCCTGCGCCTCGCCGAAGCGGGCCAGGGCGATCTCGATGGCCGCCACCAACTCGCCGGCCGCGAACGGCTTGACCAGGTACGCCAGGACACCCGACTGGGCCGCCTGCGCCACCAGCTCGCGCTGGCTGAAGGCGGTGAGCACCAGCACTGCGCAGAGACGCTCCTCGCTGATGGCTCGGGCCACCGCCAACCCGTCGTTGCCGGGCATCTTGATGTCCAGGATGGCCACATCGGGACGCAGCTCGCGCACCAGCGCCAGTGCCTCGTCGCCGCGCCCGCTGTCGGCGACCACTTCGTAGCCCTCGGCGGTGAGAGTCTCCTTCAGGTCCAAGCGGATGATGGCCTCGTCCTCGGCGATCAGGACGCGCGTGCGCGTCCCGACGGTTCGCTCGGCGGTCACGGGTTCCTCCTGCTCGAAAGGTGGTCCAGCAGCTCGTCCAGGCGTTCCTCCAGTTGCGAGATCTCCGCCTGCAGGCGGTCACGGTGACCGGTCATCGCCGCCGCGTGGCGTGCCGCGGTGCGCAGCTCGCGGTCGGCGACCGGGGTCTCCGACACCAGTGACCGGAGGTGGGCGTCCGCCTCGGAGTCGCTGAAGTGGACGAGCTGCTCCTCGGCCACCTGCAACTCCTGGCGGCAACGCGCCAGGCGGCGCGACACCTCGGTGATCCGCCGCCGGATCACGACGCCGGGCAGGACGGCAAGGGACACACGGGCATTTTAGAGGCGCGTCGCGGTTGCCCTAGAAGGTCTTCTCCACGAACCGCTCCAGATGCCTCAGCGTGCGCACCTCGAAAGTGCCGTCGCAGTGGGTGCTGTACTCGCTCATGATGGAGTCGCCGGTGTCCCAGTACGAGCGCGGCTCGGGGTTCAGCCAGAAGACCCGCCGGGCCTTGCGGTGCAGTTCGCGCATCACCCAGGACCCGGAGGCGTGGTAGTTGTTGCGGGCGTCGCCCAGGATCATGACCGTGGTCTTCGGGCCGACCGACGCTCCGTAGCGATCCCAGAACACCCCCAGGGCGTGGCCGTAGTCGGAGTGGCCGTCCACCCACACCACGTCCGCGGAGGTGTTCACCCTGTGCACCGCCTCGGTGATGTCCTCACTCGTCTCGAAGAGGTTCGTGACCTCGTCCAGCCCGTCGATGAAGACGAACGAGCGCACCTTGGAGAAATGGCTGCTGATGGCGTAGACGAGGTGCAGAGTGAAGCGGGCGAAGGCCGCCACCGAGCCGCTGATGTCGGCGATGACCATAATCTCGGGCTTGGCGGGCCGCTTGTAGCGGAAGCGCGGCTCGGCCGGGACGCCGCCGTAGCTCAGCGACTGCCGGATCGTCCTGCGGAAGTCCAGCACGCCCCGCCTGCTGTGGCGCCGACGCCGGGACAGGCGCGCCGCCAGCTTGCGGGTCAGCGGATCGATGGCCTTGCGCAGGGCCTCCATCTCCTCCCGCGTGGCGTGCATGAACTCCACATCCTCGGGAAGCGGCTTGCGCAGCGTCCGGGCCATCGCCTCGGGGCCGCGGTCGGCCACCAGGCGGCGCCGGATCTCGGCCTCCACCTCCTTGCGCAATTGATCGATGCGCGCCTCCAGCTCGTCGCGCTCGAGGCGCTCCTCCAGCGGCGTGAGCGGTCGTTCCGCCTCCTCACCGATGGTCTCCAGGAGCCGCTCCAGCAGGTCGTCCAACCCCAGGTTGCGCAGCGTGCGGTAGAGGTAGTAGGTGCCGCCCACCGGCCGGCCCGGCTCCATGCCGGCGTAGCGCTGCACGGCCCGCCAGGCCACCGCCCGCAACTGCGCCTGATCGCCCCGCAGCAGCGCCGCGAACAGCAGCCGGGCCAGATCCTCGTCGCTCAGCGGCTCGCCGCCGCCCATCCCCTCCGGGCGGGGATCCAGCAATTCGGCAGGATCCACGTCGTCCGCCCAGGTGCCGTCGCCGGGCTCGTGCTCGGCGCCGCGCAGCGAGAAGTACACCTCGAAGACGGTCTCGAAGGCCCGCCAGTGGGCGTGGTGCTTGACCAGGGTGGCGGCGAGGGCGAACTTGAACGCCTCGCGGTCGTCGAGGGGGATGTGGCGCACCGCCTCCATGGCATCGAGATGCTCGGTGAGGCTCACCGGCAGGCCGGCTCGGCGCAACTCGGCGATGAAACCGCCGAGCAGCGCCAGCAGCGGGGACTCGGCGGTCCCGGCTCCGATCGGCGCCGTCGGTGCCGTCACGATCGGCCCCGGGCTGCGGGCCGTCGCACCGTCCGCACCCGCGCCGCGGCTCAGCGCGGCAGGCCGGAACTCCGGGCGTCGCCGGCGGAGAACTCCTTCAGGGCCTTCTCGATGTCGCTGCGGTACTTGAGGAGCGTGTGGACCGTCTCGGCGGCCGTCTCGGCATCGACGTGCTCCACGCCGAGCAGGACCAGCGTGCGCGCCCAGTCCAGGGTCTCGGACACCGACGGCGCCTTCTTCAACTCCAACTGGCGAACCGAGCGGACGATGCGTGCCACCTCGTCGGCCAGGCTCCGGCTGATGTCGGGAACCTTCGTCAGGACGATGTCCCGCTCCCGCTCCAGGTCGGGATAGTCGATGTAGAGATACAGGCAGCGGCGCTTCAGGGCCTCGGAGAGCTCGCGGGTGTTGTTGGAGGTGAGGAACACGAGGGGGATCTGGGTGGCCTCGATGGTGCCCAACTCCGGAATCGACACCTGGTAGTCGCTCAGGATCTCCAGCAGCAGGGCCTCGGTCTCCACCTCCACGCGGTCCACCTCGTCCACCAGCAGCACCACGGGCTCGCTGGCCCTGATGGCTTCCAGCAGTGGCCGGGTGAGCAGGAACTCCTCGGAGAAGATGTCGTCGGACACCTCGTCCCAGGTCTGCGACTCCGCCTGGATCCGCAGCAGTTGCTTCTTGTAGTTCCACTCGTAGAGCGCCTTGGCCTCGTCGATGCCCTCGTAGCACTGCAAGCGGATGAGGCGGGCCCCGCACATCTCCGCCGTGCTCTTGGCCAGCTGCGTCTTGCCGGTCCCTGCCGGTCCCTCCACCAGGACCGGCTTGGCCAGCCGGTCCGCCAGATAGACGACCCCGGCGATGCCCTCATCGGCCAGATACTGCACGCCGTCGAGCCCGTCCCGGACCGCGCCGACGCTGGCGAAGCGATGAGCCATGGATCGTCAGGCTACGGGACGCCGGCGCGAGCCGGGCAACGGGCCTCAGCGGCGCCGGCCGGCCCAGAGGTGGCGGCGCAGGGGAATCAGCAGGTGGCGGGCAGCCGGTTGGCCGCAGAGGTTCGCCACCAGCAGGTAGAGCGTCCCGGCGGCGACCAGGCAGACCGGCGCGGTCAGCAGGTGCGGGGCGCCCGCCATGGCACGCATCAGCAGGAAGCCGGCGATCCCGGCCAACACGGCGCCCGGCAGCAACCGCCCCGCCAGCCGGCCGAACGGCGGGCGCAGCCCCATGGTGCGGCGGATCCGCCTGCGCAGCAGCCCCAACTCCAGCCAGGCCGCGACGGACGCGGCCAGCGCCAGGCCGACGGCTCCGAATCGCCTGACGTCGCCGGTCTGGCGGATCTCGCTGTCGAGCAGCCAGAAGGCCGGCAGGTCGCCCAGGCGCCGGATCTCGCCGTCGATCACCCCCACCCGGTCCAACTGGATCATCAGCACCAGCCCCCCCAGGGCGGCGAAGACCAGCCGACCGGCGGCGATGCGGGCCGGGCCCTTGATGTCGCCGGCGGCGTAGCAGGTGTTCTGCAGCAGGCGGGAGAGCCCGGCGGCCACGATGCCGAGGCTGTACGCCGCCAGCACCAGCCACACCACGTAGGTGTCGTCGGCGGTGAAGTTCACCCGCTGGTACAGCGCGCCCACGATGGGGCGGCCGAAGGTCACGAAGGCCACGAGGGCGAAGACCAGGAACAGCAGCACCCGGGCGGCGCCGACGGTGAGGCGCTCGTGCAGACGCTCGAGACTCTCCTGCTCGCGCGCCAGTTCGGGCAGGTCTGCGGCCGCCACCGACACGGCGAACACGCTGATGGGCATGAGGTACAGCACCTGGGCGCGGTCCAGGTAGGCGATGGCGCCGGTGGCCAGCAGCGACGCCAGGATCACGTCCACGTAGCTGGAGAGCGTGACGACGCCGCGGCCCGCCACCGCCGGACCGAACCGCCGGGCCACCTCGCGCACCCCGCGCAGCCGCAGCCGCAGGCTGACCCGAAGGCGCGGCACCAGAGACACGACGGCGGGGATCTGGACGACGAACTGCAGGGCGCCGCCCACCAGCACGCCCCACGCCGCCGCCTCGGCGATCCCGGTCTCGGCCGCACCGACCACGCCGGCGGCCGCCACCGCGGCCACGATGGCGACGTTCCACAACACCGGCGCCACGTAGGAGAGGAAGAAGCGTCGGTGGGCGTTCAGCACGCCGAGACACCAGGCCGCCATCACGATCAGCCCGATCCCGCCGGCCATGATGCGGATCAGCACGACGGTGAGTTCGTGTCGCACGCCGGAGAAACCGGGGGCCACGATCCAGGTGAGCGGCTCGGCCAGGAAGATCGCCAGCAGCACCAGCCCGCCCGTGAGCACCGCCAGCAAGCCCGCCACCGCGCCCGCCAGACGGCCCGCCCGCTTCTCGTCGCCCTCCTCGAGGACCTGGGCGTACACCGGGATGAACGAGGCCGACAGAGCACCCTCCCCCAGCAGGTTCTGCAGCAGCTTGGGGATCCGCAGAGCGGCGCCGAATGCGTCGGCGGAGGCGCGCGTGCCCAGGAACGCCCCCAGGACCGCCTCGCGCGCCACCCCCGACAGGCGCGACAACACCACACCGGCGCCGACGACGGTGGCGCTGCGACCGCTGCGGCGGCGGCGCGCGCCGAAACCCCCGGAGCCCGGCTCGCCGTCTCCCTGCAGCGGCGACCGGTAGAATCCGCTCACGGCAAGAGCGTAATCAGCGCTGCTCAGAGCACTCGGGAGGCACACCGTGGAGGCATCGGGGGCACTCGCCACCGCAGGCGGCGAGGCGACGTCCAGACGGCAGGCGATGGAGGAGCTCGGCCGGCGCGCCCGGGCAGTGGCACCGCTGCTGGCCGCCACCCCGACCGACCGCAAGAACCGGGCGCTGCTGGCCGCCGCCGACGGGCTGCAGTCACACGCCGAGGGTTTGCTGGAGGCCAACGAGGGCGACCTGGCGGCCGCCAAGGAGGCCGGCATCTCGGCGACCCTGCTGGACCGGCTGCGCCTCACCCCGGCCCGCATCGACGGCATGGCAGGTGGCCTGCGCCAGGTCGCGGACCTGCCGGACCCGGTCGGCACGGTCGTCGCCAGCGATGTGCGTCCCAACGGCCTGCGCATCGAGCAGGTGCGGGTGCCGCTCGGCGTCGTGGCGATCGTCTACGAGAGCCGTCCCAACGTCACCAGCGACGCCGCCGGCCTGTGCCTCAAGTCCGGAAACGTGGCGTTCCTGCGCGGCTCCTCGATGGCCATCCGCTCGAACCTGGCCATCGCCGAGGTGCTGCGGCGGTCCTACGAGGCCTGCGATGTGCCGGCGGACGCGCTGATCCTCGTGGAGGACACCAGCCGTGAGGCCGCGGTGGAGTTCATGCGGCTCAGCGACTACGTGGACTGCCTCATCCCCCGCGGCGGGCCCGCCCTGATCCGCTCCATCATGGAGAACGCCACCGTGCCGTTCATCCTCGACGGCGACGGCAACTGTCACGTCTATGTCGACCGCACCGCCGACCTGGACATGGCCGAGGCAATCGTGGTGAACGGCAAGACCCAGCGCCCGTCGGTCTGTAACGCCACCGAGTCGATCGTGCTGCACGCCGAGGTGGCCGCCGAGGTGCTGCCCCGCCTCGTGCGCGCCATGCCCACCGTGGAGATGGTGGGCGACGAGACCTCCCGGGCTCTGGCTCCGAGCGTCGGCGAGGCCGACGAAGCCGACTACGGCACCGAGTTCCTGGACTACAAGCTCTCCGTGCGGGTAGTGGACTCGCTCGATGCGGCCATCGACCACGTCAACCACTACGGCACCCGGCACTCGGAGGTGATCGTGACCGCCGACGAGGATTCGGCACGCCGGTTCTGCGCCGAGGTGGACGCCGCCTGCGTGCTGGTCAACGCCTCGAGCCGCTTCGTGGACGGCGAGGAGATGGGCTACGGCGCCGAGATCGGCATCAGCACCCAGAAGCTGCACGTCCGCGGCCCGATGGGCCTCGTCCACCTCACCGCCGTCAAGAACGTCATCAGGGGCGACGGCCAGATCCGCCCCTAGCCCTCGGAGCCGGAGCCGGCGGGAACCGGGCTCTCGGCAACGACCCGCACGGCCAGCCCGGTGGCGGCGGCCAGCAACTCGCTGCGCTGCTTGGCCGTGTACAACTCCACCGCGGCGTCGGCGCCCGGCGCGGTGCGGCAGCTGATCACGAGGGCCTCGCCGGCCTCGGCCGTCACGCCGCTCACGGCGCCACCGCGGGTCCGGTCGAGCGCGATGGCGATTCGCAGGATCCCCGCCAGCAACTGCACCCGGGCACGGTCGGCCACGTTCAGGGCCGCGAACTCGGCGTGGCCCATCCGGGGCAGCGCCTTGCGCTGGTAACGCGCCACGAGAGCCATCAGCTCCACCTCGCGCTCGGTGAAGCCCAGCAGCCGGTCGCTGCTGCGGATGACGTAGTAGCTGTGCTTGTGGTGCGCGCCGCGGGAGATGAAGCGCCCCACGTTGTGCAGCATCCCGGCGGCCTCCAGCAGGTCCCGCTCGTACAGCCCGAAGCGGTGCAGATCCCCGAGCGCGTCGAAGAGCTGCAGCGCCAGATCGGTCACCCGCCGGACGTGCGGGCGCTCCTCGTCGTAGTCCTCGGCGATGCGCAGCACGGACTCCCGCCTGATGTCGCTGAGATGCCAGAAGGCGTCGCCGTTTCCCCCGGCGTGCACTCCGTCCAGCAGCACGCCCTCGCGCAGCGCATAGCCGGACACCGTGATCGACGGAATGTCGAAGCACTCGAACACGCCCTCCAGCAGCAGGACGCCCGCCACGATGACGTCGGCCCGGCGCTCGTCCAGGCCGCCGATGGCCCGGCGCGCCTCGGGGGTCGGCGCGGCGAGCACGGCATCGGTGACCTCGGCCAGCTGGGCGCGGCTGAAGGAGACGTTGTTGAGCCAGCGATCGGCTCGCCCGTCGCGCAGGTACTCGGCCATCTGGGCGATCGTGGCGATCGTCCCCGAACTGCCCACGGCCAACTCGTACCTGTAGGGCCCAAGATCGTGGCCCACGGGGGTCAGGAACGAGCGCACGTAGGCACGACACTCCTCCACCGCGGCGCCGGCGGCCACGCCGCCGGGGAAGAAGCGATCGGTGAGACGGACGTGTCCCAGCTTGACGCTGCGCACCGCCAGTGGCCGCGTGCCCCGGCCGATGAGCAGTTCGGTGCTGCCGCCGCCGATGTCGGTGACCAGGATCTGGCGGTCGAACACCGACAGCGCCTGCACCACCCCCAGATGGATCAGCCGGGCCTCCTCGGTGCCGGAGATGACCTCCACCTGGACCCCGGCCTCGGCGGCTGCCCGATCCAGGAACTCAAGGCGGTTCTCGGCCTCGCGGACCGCACTCGTCGCCACCGCCCGCACGTCGGCGCCGTAGGAGGCTGCCGTCTTGACCAGCCCGCGCAGGGCTTCGATCCCCCGGTCGATGGCATCGGGCGTGAGGTGTCGCATGTCGCCCGAGCCGGATCCCAGGCGCACCACCTCCTTGTCCCGAAAGAGGATCTCGAGGCCCCCGCTGGCACTGACCCGGGCGACGACCAGATGGAACGAGTTGGTCCCGACGTCGATGGCGGCGTGCACCTCGCCCGCCGCACCATTCACCACGGGGGTCAAGCTATCCGGGGAGGTCATCGTGTGGCCGCTTCCCGCGCCAGGAGGCGCAGGCGCAACTCGTTGAGCACGCCGATGGTCGTGAACTGGCGGGTCCGCTCCCTATCGAACGGGAAATGGTGCCGGCGCGCCACGACCTCGCCGTCGACCGAGGTGGCCATCCAGACCATCCCGGGCTCCTCCCCATCGGCGGGGGCGGGGCCGGCGACCCCGGTCACGGCCAGCGAGCAGTCGGCGCCCAGTTGCTCGCAGGCGCCGGCGGCCATCGCCCGCACCGCCGCCTCCGACACGACGGGACCGGCCGGAACGCCCAGCAGGTCGCGCTTGGTCTCGGCGGCGTAGGTCACCAGCGAGCCCCGGAACACGTCGCTGGCGCCGGGGGCGGCGCTCAGGCGGGTCGCGATCATTCCCCCCGTCAGCGACTCCGCCGTGGCCAGTGTGAGACCCGCCCTGCGGCACAGCTCGAGCACCGCCGTCTCCATGGTCTCCTCGTCGGTGCCGAACACCAGGTGGGCGTCGATGGCCGCCCGTACGGCCGCCTCCTCGGCATCCAGCATCGCCGCGGCCTCGGCGGCCGTGTCCGCCTTGGCGGTCAGGCGCACCTTGAGGCCCTCGATCCCCGATGCCAGGAAGGCCAGCGTCACCCTCCCGGAGGCGTCGAGCCGGTCGATCACGCCGCCCAGCCGCTCGGCCAAGCCGCCCTCGGACTCGCCCCAGGTGCGCAGCGTGCGGCTCTGGATCACGCCCGAGACGCCTGCCCGGCGCCGCATGTCCCCCGCGATCCACTCGGTCATCATCGTCTGCATCTCCCACGGCACACCGGGAACCGCGTAGACCACGGTGTCGCCGACCGGGCAGACGAGGCCGGGCGCGGTGCCGGGAAAGACCGGTATGACCTCGGCGCCGTCAGGCACGTCGGCCTGCTGCAGGTTGTTGGCGGGCATCGAGCGGCCGCGCCGCCAGAACTTGGCCGAGATGCGCTCGACGAGTTCGGGGTCGCGGCGCAACTCCACCCCCATGACGGCGGCCAGCGCCTCGCGGGTGATGTCATCGGGGGTCGGGCCCAGGCCGCCGCAGACCACGACGAAGTCGTTGCGCGCCACAGCCGTGCGCAGCACGGCGCAGATCCGGTCGAGGTTGTCGCCGACCTTCGTCTGGTAGTACGAGTCGATCCCCAGTCCGGCCAGGTGCTGGCCGATCCACGACGAGTTGGTGTCGACCACCTGCCCGAGCAGCAGCTCGGTGCCGACGGCGACGACCTCGCACCTCATCGGGGACCTCCGCCGGCGCCTCCGCCCTCCGCGGCCGTCCTGCGGCCGTCGAGAAGATAGAGCAGGCCGGTGACGGCAGTGGCCGCCACGGCCAGCCACCAGACGGCCAGCACGAACCCCTCACGGGCCGGGGAGTCCTCTGCAGCAAGGGGCGGGACGAGGGTGAGGATCACCGCCAGTCCCTGGAGGATGACCTTCCACTTGGCCGAGCGCCGGGCGGGGACGGAGACGCCGCGGCGGGCGCAGCGCACCCGGTACCCGCTCATCGCCGCCTCGCGAGCGGCGATGAGCGCGACCGGGACCCAGCTGACCCTGCCGATGGCGGCGAGGGACGCCATCGAACCCAGGACCACGACCTTGTCCGCAAGCGGATCCAGGAACGCTCCTGTGCGCGTGACGGTGCCGGTGTTCCGCGCCAGGTGGCCGTCCCAGGCGTCGGAGGCGGCGAACACCACGGCCACCGCGACGGCCAGCCACGAGGCCCCGCCGTCGTCGCGGGCGCGCAGGATCAACCAGAACAACACCGGCGAGGCGCCGATGCGCGCCAGCGTGATGAGGTTCGCAGGCGTGGCCAGGCCGAGACCGATGCCGGGCGCCGGCGCCGTCACCGCGCCCCTCCGGAGCCGGCGGCGACCAGCGGCGCCGCCATCAGGTCAACACCGGCGGCCCCAATGATCTCGACGGTCGCGAAGCTGCCCGTCGCCAGGTCGTCGGGCACTTCCACGAGGCCGTCGATCTCGGGGGCCTCCCGATGGCTGCGCGCCCGTCCCGGCCGATCCACCAGAACGGTGGCGGTGCTGCCCACGAGGCGGCGGCGTCGTCGCTCGGTGATCTCGTCGCAGAGCTCGCGCAGCTCGGCCATGCGCTCGGCGACCAGCGGCTTGGGCACCTGCCCGTCCAGATCTGCCGAATACGTTCCCTGCTCCTCGGAGTAGGCGAAGACCCCCACCCAGTCCAGCTCGGCCTCGGCAACGAACGCCAGCAGGGCGTCATGGTCCTCCTCGGTCTCGCCGGGGTAGCCCACGATGAAGTTGGACCGGAAGGCGGCGTCCGGCGCGGCGCGACGGATCTCGGCGATCCGCGCCGCGAAGCGCTCCCCGTCGCCCCAGCGGCGCATCCGGCGAAGCAGAGGGCGGGAGGCGTGCTGCAGCGACAGGTCGAAGTAGGCCACGCCGGTGGCCAGGATCGCGGCCACCAATTCGTCGGTGAGGTCGGAGGGGTAGAGGTAGAGCAGCCGCACCCACGGCACCAGTTCCCGGGCCGCCTCCACCAGCGGTACCAGGCGCCGCTCGCCGCCGCCCCCGTCGCGGCCGTAGGAGGCCAGGTCCTGGGCCACCAGCACGATCTCGCGGGCTCCCAAGGCCTCGATCTCGGCCAGTATCGACTCGGGGCTGCGCGAGCGCTGCGGTCCCCGGAAGCTCGGAATGGCGCAGTACCCGCAGCGGCGGTCGCAGCCCTCGGCGATCTTCACGTAGGCCCAGGGCGCCGACGCCGGCGGTCGGGGCATGTTGAGCAGGTCCAGGCGAGGCACCGGACCGCCACCGGCGACCTGCAGCGAACGACGCCGCCCGCGGCGAGTGGGCCCCAGGGCGATCGGTTCGCCGAAGCCCGCCACGCGGTCGATCTCGGGGTGCTCCTGGCGCAGCCGGGAGCCGGTCCGCTCGGCGAGGCAGCCGGTCACGACCAGTTCGGCGCCGGCGCGCCGCTGTGACGCCAGACTCTCGACAGTCTCCAGCGATTCCCGCCTGGCCTCATCGATGAAGGCGCAGGTGTTGACCACCACGAGATCCGCCTCGGCCACCGCGGCAGCCGGCCGGTAGCCGTCGGCGGCGAGCTGCCCGGCGAGCTTGTCGGAGTCGACCTGGTTCTTGGGACAGCCGAGTGTCTCCAGCCAGTACCGCCTCGCCACGACATCTGAGCGTACCGCCGGCGCCGGGACCGCCGATGACCCTGCGCCCACCGAGGACGACGGACCGCCGCGACGCCCGCTCCAGGGGCCGGGCCTTGGCCGCGGTGCCGCCGTGCCGGTAGCCTGAGCGGTACCGGAGCCCCAGCGGCCGGCTCCGCGCCGAGTTGTCGACCCGGGAGGCCTCGATGGGCGACTGGTGGAACGCCCTCACCGGCGACCTGCAGGTCTTCTACCTGATCGGCATCGTCTCGGGCGCCTTCCTGATGCTCCAGTTCCTGCTCATGGCGCTGGGTGTCGGCCTGGACTTCGACTTCGACCTCGAGGCCAGCGACGCCGACGTGGGCTTCCTGTCGCTGCGCAGCCTGACCGCCTTCTTCTTCGCCTTCGGCTGGACCGGCGTGCTGATGAAGGAGGCGGACAACTCGACCACCCTCTCGGTGGTGATCTCGACCATCGTCGGCCTGGCCGTGTTCTTCCTCGTGGCGCTGATCTGGCGACGATTCGCCCGCATGACCGAGAGCGGCTCCATCGACTACCGCAGCGCGGTCGGCGTGAACGGCACCGTCTACATCCCGGTGGGCGCCAACCGCGCCAAACCCGGAAAGGTGGAGGTGATGGTGCAGGGGCGCATGCGCGTGATCGACGCCTACACGACGGCGCCCACCGAACTCCCAGCCAAGACACGCGTCAAGGTGACCGACGTCGTGGACCCCACGACCGTCCTCGTCGAGCCGCTGATCTAGCACCGGCCCGACCGCAACCCCCGGAACCAATTCGAAGATCCGCCGAAAGGAACCCACATGGCAGTCATCGGTCTAGTCGTCGGCCTTGTCGTCATCCTCCTGATCGCCATCCTCTGGGTGGCGTCGCGCTACAAGCGCTGCCCCTCGGACCGGATCCTGGTGATCTACGGCCGGGTCGGGGGCGTGGGCGAGTCGGCCCGCTGCCTGCACGGCGGCGGCGCTTTGGTGTGGCCCATCATCCAGGGCTACGCCTTCCTGGACCTAACGCCCATCTCCATCGAGATCAAGCTGCAAGGGGCGCTGTCGCAGCAGAACATCAGGGTCAATACACCCGCCACCTTCACCGTCGGCGTCTCCACCGAGCCGGGCGTGATGCAGAACGCCGCAGAGCGGCTGCTGGGGCTCAGCCTCGCCGAGGTGGAGAACCTGTCGCGGGACATCATCTTCGGGCAGATGCGCGTGGTCATCGCCACCATGCCCATCGAGGAGATCAACACCGACCGCGAGAAGCTCATCACCAACATCACCGAGTCGCTGGAGATCGAGCTGCGCAAGGTCGGGCTGCGGCTCATCAACGTGAACATCCAGGACATCACCGACGAGTCGGGCTACATCGACGCCCTGGGCCGGGAAGCGGCGGCGCGGGCCATCAACGAGGCCAAGATCAAGGTCGCCCAGCAGGAGCGCGACGGTGACATCGGCGCCGCCGAGGCGAACCGGGAGCAGCGCATCCGGGTGGCGTCGGCCAACGCCACGGCCACCGAGGGCGAGAACGAGGCCAAGGTCACTGTGGCGCGCTCCGACAGCGAGCGGCGCCAGAAGGAGGCCGAGGCCGAGCGGTTGGCCACCGCCGCCGAGCGCGTCACCCAGGCGCGCGCCGAGGAGGAGTCCTTCGCCGCCGAGGCCGCCGCCGAGGTGGCCCGGGCCGCCCGGGAGAAGGCCTCCCAGCAGGCCGACATCGTCGTTCCGGCCGAGGTGGAGCGCGAGCGGGTGCGCACCCTGGCCGAGGCCGAAGCGGATCGCATCCGCTTCGTCAAGGGCGGCGAGGCCGACGGCCAGCGGCTGCTCATGGAGGCCGAGGCCATGGGTCTTCTGGCCCTGCTGACCCGCCGCGCCGAGGGTCTGGGTGAACTGGTGGACCGCACCGGCGGCGAGGCGCAACTGGCCGCCCTGATGCTCATCTCCGAGCAGCTGCCCGCGCTCGTGGCCGAGCAGGTCAAGGCCATCTCCAACCTGAAGATCGATCAGGTCACCGTGTGGGACTCCGGCGGGAACGGGGGCAACGGCGGCAGCAGCACCGCCAACTTCCTCTCCAGCCTCATCGGCGCCCTGCCCCCGCTGCAGGACCTGGCCGGCCAGGTGGGCGTGAAGCTCCCCGCCTACCTCGGCGAGATGGACGGCACAGCCACGCCCGAGAACCTCCGCCACCTCGCCGATGCGATGGAAGCCGAGGCGGGCGACGCCGCTGACGACGGGGAGTAGCGGTCCGCCGGCGGCGCCGGTCGGGCCGCTGGGAAGTGGATTCCGGCCTTCGCCGGAATGACGCTCGTACTGTTCGGATCCCCGGTTGGTGGCGGGTCCGACTCGCCGCCCGGGTGCCTCAGGTGACGAGGATGAGCGGTAGGGCGGCCGCGTAGGCGGCCAGCAGGACACCGCCCTCCCAGCGTTCCAGGCGTCGCTCCCGCCGGTTCGTGGCCAGGAGCAGCATGGCCAGCAGGATCATGCCGACCATGACCGCCGCGGCGACCCAGGGCACGCCGTCGCTGCCGAGCCCGCCCGGGCGGACCAGCGCGATGACGCCGCCGATGGCCAGGCTGTTGAAGATGTTGCTGCCGAGCAGGTTGCCGAGGGTCAGCAGGGGCTGGCGCCGGCGTATCCCGGCGAGCGCGGTGGCGAGTTCGGGAAGCGACGTGCCGATTGCCACGAGGCTGAGGCCGACCAGACCGGTGGCGAGCCCGATGCGCTCGGCGATGCCCGTGAAGCCGTCGACGGCGAGTTGCGCACCCACCACGATCGCCACGAGACCCAGAATCAGCCGCCACAACTCGCCGCGGCTGTCCGGAGCCAGGCGCCGCACCGCGTCATCGATCCGCCGGTCCATCCTGTTCGGCGCGGGAACGTCGGGGCCGGGGGCGTCGCCGTGCTGCCCGACACTTGCGTGCGGGTCACGCAACAGCCACCACGTTGCCACCGCCATCGCCGCGAGGAGCACGCCGCCCTCCCAGCGCTCGATGACCCCGCCACCGGTGACGAGGAAAACCGCCAGCAGCAGGACCGCGGCGATGGCCGGCGGGACCCTGCGCCAGGCGGCGCGATCGGCGGCGATGGGAACGGCGAGGGCGGCAACGCCGAGCACGAGACCCATGTTGGCGGCGTTGGAGCCGACGATGCCGCCAAGGCCGAGGGACGAATCGCCTCCGGCCGCCGCCGCCAGACCCACGACCAGCTCCGGGAGGCTCGTGCCGAACCCCAGGATCACAGCGCCGACCACGACCGGCGGGATCCCCCGGCGCGCCGCCAGCCGGGAGCCCCCGGCAACCAGCCAGTCGGACCCGACCAGCAGCAGCAGCAGCCCGGCGAGAGCCAGCACGACGTCTATTGCCACCGTCAGCCACCTCCTCTCGCCGGAGGGCGCGATCCTGTGCGACTCACCGACAAGGGTCCGTCAGGGTGCCAGCAGCACCATGTCGTCGCGGTGGATCAGCTCCTCGGGCGTGCCGGCCTCGTGCTCGTCGCTGCGCCGGCCGATGACGGCATCGAGCCGGGCCGAGGGCAGCCGCACGAGCCCCTTGGCGAACACCTCGCCGTCAGTGCCCGCCACCTCGACCGCGTCGCCGGCCACGAATTCCCCGCTCACCGAGCGAACGCCCACCGCCAGCAGCGACTTCCCTCGATCCACGAGTGCCCGACGGGCGCCATCGTCCACGGTCAGCCGGCCGACCGACCGCACGGCGAAGGCGATCCACAGCTTGCGGGCGCCCAGGCGTTGCGGCCTCGGCCGGGCCAGCGTGCCGACGTTCTTCCCGGCCGCCGCGTCGCGCAGCACGCTCGGGCGGCGGGAGGAGGCGATCACCGTGGGGACGCCTGCCCAACTGGCGATCTTGGCCGCCGACAGCTTCGAGGCCATACCGCCACGCGCATCGGCGTGGCCGACACCGCCGGCCGCGGCCTCCAGTTCCCGGTCGATCTCCTGAATCTCGGCGATCAGAGATGCCTCATTCGAGATCCGGGGATCGGCGGTGTGCAGACCCTCGGTGTCGGTGAGGATCACCAGCAGGTCCGCCTGCACCAGCTGCGCCACCAGGGCGGCGATCCGGTCGTTGTCCCCGAACTGGATCTCGTCGTCGGCCACGGCGTCGTTCTCGTTGATGACCGGCACCACGCCCAGCGACAGCAGGCGCTGCAGGGTGTCGCGCACTCGCAGGTAGCGGCTCCGCTCGAAGAAGTCCAGGGGCGTCAGCAGGATCTGCCCCGCCACAAGGCCCACGCCGGCGAAGGCCTCGTTGTACATCGCCATGAGGTGGCCCTGACCCACCGCCGAGGACGCCTGCAGGAGCACGGGATCGGTGGGCCGGGTCTCGAACCCCAGCAGCCAGCGGCCAGCCGTAATCGCCGCCGACGTCACCAGCAGCACCTGGTGGCCGTCGGCGCGCAACTCGGCCAGCAGTCCACAGAGACGCCCGATCTCGGCGGTGTCCACGTGTCCCGACTCGTCCACCAGCGACGAGGTACCGATCTTGACGACGATGATCATCGGCTGCTGCGCCCGGGGTGCGTCGCATTCGCCGTCGCGGCGACCGCCTCGTCGGGCTCGTACTCGAAGGCCATGTTCCCGATGCGCACCTCGTCGCCGAGTCGCGCCCCGGCACGGGCGAGTTCCCGGTCCACACCGAGCGCTCGCAGTCGTTGCGCCACGTAATCCTGGGCCTGCGGGTCGGTGAGGTCCGAGAGCGCCACCGCCCGAGCCGCCGGACGCCCCAAGACGCGCCAGGCGTCGCCCTCGCGCCGGACACTGACGGCATCGGCGGCGCGGTCGGCGACAGGTCGGTGCACCACCGGTGCCACGTCGGCTTCGGGCTGCGGCTCGTCCTGGCGGGCCTGGCGCACGAGGGTCGCCAGCCGACCGGTCAACTCGACCACACCGGCGCCGGTCACGGCGGAGACGACCAGGTCGGCCTCCGGCAGTCTCCCGGTGGCCACGTCGGCCTTCGATCCGACCACCAGGCGCCGGCGCTGCAGAAGATCGGGCCGGTAGGCGCCGAGTTCGGCCAGCAGGATGCGCAGCTGGGCATCGGGAGCGGCCTCGGCACCCGGCCCGAGGTCGACCAGCAGCACCAGGGCGCGGGCGCGCTCAATGTGGCGCAGGAAGCGGTGGCCCAGCCCCCGCCCCTCGCTGGCGCCCTCGATGAGCCCGGGCACGTCGGCAACGACGAACTCCTCCCCGTCGTCGGTCACGACCACACCGAGGTTGGGCACGAGCGTCGTGAAGGGATAGTCGGCGATCTTGGGACGGGCGGCGGAGAGGCGCGAGATCAGCGTGCTCTTACCCACGTTCGGGAGCCCCACCAGCGCCACGTCGGCGAGCAACTTCAACTCGAGCCGCAACCAGCGTTCGGTGGGCTGCTCGCCCTGCTCGGCGAAACGCGGCGCTCGGCGGCGGTTGCTGAGGAAGCGGGCATTGCCCCGCCCGCCGGCGCCCCCCGGCGCGGCCAGCCATCGCTGACCGTGGCTCGTCAGATCTGCGAGGCGCTCACCGTCGGCGGAGAGCACGACAGTGCCCTCGGGCACCTTCACCAGCAGGTCGGCGCCGGAGGCTCCGTGTCGCCGGCTCCCCGATCCGTGGCCCCCGGAGGAGGCCCGGCGGTGCGGATGATCGCGGAACGCCAGCAGCGACGCCACATTGCGGTCGGCCTCGAACCAGACATCGCCGCCGCGGCCGCCGTCACCCCCGTCGGGACCGCCCCGGTCGACGTGCGCCTCCCGCCGGAAGGACACGCAGCCGGCACCGCCGTCACCACCGCGCACGCAGAGCGCGCACTCGTCGACGAACTCCGACACGGTCCAAGAATACGGGCCGCCCCCCGCCGAGGGGCGCCCGGAAAGCCGCCTGCCGTCAGTCGGTGAGGACGTCGACCAACCGGCGCCGGCCGCGGGAGCCGAACGACACGCGGCCGTCCGCGGTGGCGAACAGGGTGTCGTCGCCGCCGCGGCCCACGTTGTGGCCCGGATGGAACTTGGTGCCTCGCTGGCGCACGATGATGGAGCCCGCCGTGACCCAGGTTCCGTCATAGACCTTCACGCCGAGGCGCTTGGCCTGCGAATCTCTGCCGTTGCGGGTCGAGCCCCCGCCCTTGGTCTTGGACATGCCTATGCCATCCCGATCTCGGTTATCTCCACCAGCGAGTGCCGCTGGCGATGGCCCCAGCGCCGCCGCTGGTTGCTCTTCGACTTGTAGGTGAAGCCCGTGATCTTGGGACCCTTGGTCTCCTCGAGAATCCGGCCCTTCACCGCCACCGCCGCCAGCTCGGTGGGCGTGGCGAGCACCACCTCGCCGTCCACGTAGAGCACCGGGCGCAGGTCGACCTCGGCGCCGGCGGGTCCGAGCAACTCGGTGGTGATCAACTCGCCCTCGCTCACGCGGTACTGCTTCCCGCCGGTTGCCACGACTGCGTACATAGCCCCTACACGCTATCGCTGCCGTCGGAGCGGCCCAACAGCGTCTCGTCGAGCCGGATCCCCCAGCCGTCGCAGTCCTCGCAGGCCCGGGAGAGGGACTCCAGCAGCCCCTCGCCGATCCGCTTGCGGCTCATTTCCACGAGCCCCAGGTTGGAGATGTCACTCACCCGGGTGTGCGTCTTGCTCTGGGCCAGCGCGTCGCGCAGGGCGCTCATGACCTTCTGGCGGTTGGCCTTGCTCTCCATGTCCACGAAGTCGACCACGATGATCCCGCCGATGTCGCGCAGGCGCAGCTGGCGCGGGATCTCCGCCGCCGCCTCGAGGTTGTTCTCGAGGATGGTCTGCTCGAGGCTCGTCGAGCCCACGTTGCGGCCCGTGTTGACGTCGATCACGGTCATCGCCTCGGTGTGCTCGATCACCAGCGAGCCGCCCGACGGCAGCCACACGGTTCGGTCCACGGCCTTGCGGAGCTGGCCGTAGACGTGGTAGCGCTCGAACAGTTCCAGGTTCTCTGTCGCGGGGTCGTAGAACGAGACGCGCTCGGCCAGCGCGGGGGCGACGCTCTCGACGTAGTTGGACACCGATCCGTAGAGATCGGAATCGTCGATCATGACGCTGCGGTAGTCGGTCGTGAACTCCTCGCGGATGACCCGCAGCGCCACGTCGGGTTCGCGGTACAGCAGCGCCGGCGCCTTGGAGCGACTGGCGAGCGTGTCGATCTGGTCCCACTGCGACACGAGCCGCGTGACGTCCTGGCGGATCTCCTCGGGAGTGACGCCCTCGGCGGCGGTCCGGACGATCACGCCGTGCTCGGCCGGCTTGACGCCGTCCAGGATGCGGCGCAGCCGGCGGCGCTCCTTGTCCGGGAGCCGCTTGGAGATGCCGTACGCATCGCTGTTGGGCACCAGCACCACGTAGCGGCCCGCCAGGGAGACCTGCTGGGTCAGCCGGGCGCCCTTGTGGGCGATGGGGTTCTTGGTGACCTGGCAGAGGACCCGCTGACCCACCTTCAGCGCCTGGCTGATCTGCGGCCGGCTGGAGCGCTCGAGATCCTCGGCGTCGAACTGCACGTCGCCCCGGTACATGATGGCGTTCTTGGGCGTGCCGATGTCCACGAACGCCGCCTCCATGCCCGGCAGCACGTTCTGGACGCGGCCGAGATAGATGTTGCCGTAGATCTCGGTGGTGTCGTTGGCCGGCCGGGAGACGTAGTACTCCACGAGCGCCCGCCCCTCCAAGACGGCCACGTGGGTGGCGTCGGCGGTGACGTGGATGGCCATGAGATAGCGCCCCACCGGGCGGCCCTTGCGGGCGCGGCCCCGCCGGCGGGCGAGCGTCTCGGCATCCAACTCGACCGGATCACCGCCGGTCAGCGCTTCGACCGGCTTGTGCTGCTGGCCGCCGCGCGACCCCGACCCGCGGCCGCCACGCCGCCGGCGCCGGCCGCCGGACCGTGACCCGCCCCTGTTGCCACCGCCGCCGGACGGCGCCGATCCCCTGGACGGCGCGGATCCCTTGGACGGCGCGGATCCCTTGGACGGCGCGGATCCCCCGGACGGCGCGGGGGCGGGCCGGCTGTCGCCGATGCGGGGCTTGCGGTGCTCGGTGGAAGCGGAGCCGGTCGCCCCGCCTCGGGTTCGGCCGCCGCCGGCGTCGGAGCCGGCTACCTGGCCGTTCTCCTGGTCGGCAGACTTGCTGCGGCTCTTCGAATCAGCGCCGCCCTTGGCGGATTCGGCGTCCGTTTGAGAGGACGAGGACATGGTGTAGTTCCCTTCTCATCACGCGCAGACCTCTTGCTGCGCAGCGGGAACGGCGTCGATCGAGGCCGCGGCGAGTACGTCGCCGCCCGGCGCCAGCGCGCCGGCTTCGGGAGCAAGCGGCTCGTACCGCTCGCCGTCCCGCGTAATCCATTGGTGCAACCGCCGGACGCATCCGGCGGCCAGCGGGGGGGCGATGAGGTGCAGGAATTCTGCGGGCCGCACCGCCCGGGGTTTCGTGCCGAGTTCGGCAACGAGGACGCTTCGGTCCGAGGCGTCCAGAATGTGCAGATCCCCGACGGCACTGCGCACGTCGGAGGTGGTGGTCCGTCCCTTGCGCTCACGTTGCAGGGGAAGGCTGTCCGCCGACCGGACCTGTTCGACCCAGGCGGCGGCGAGCGCGGTGTCGGTCTTGGTCAGCGCGAACTCCCAGGTGCAACTCGTGACCGCCTCCTGCAGCGACACCGCGCCGGGGCGCAGCGGGCAGGCGTCGTGCACGGTCATGCCGTCGGGAAGCACGGCACTGAGCCGCTCGGGCATACCGGCGGCCCAGTCGTAGAGCTCCTCGCCGGACGCGCGCAGATCCACATCGAGGTATTCGGCGACCGATTCCTGCCCGGTTGCGAGGGCCAACCCGAAAGAGATCCTCGGCCTCGGGCTGAACCCCTGCGAGTAGGCCACGGGCAGTCCCGCCCGTCGCACGGCGCGTTCCCAGATCCGGGCCGCGTCGCGATGCCCGCAGAAGCGGATCTTGCCCTGCTTAGACCAGCGCAGGCGCACCCTCACGACACACCTGCCGGCTGGCGGGTCTCCAGCAGCCGCACGGGCACGGGCCCCGGCCGCAGCAGATCCTGACCGGTGCCCTGGCTCCCGCCCGCAGGAGGCGTCGCCGAGGCCACGACGTGCTCGATGCCGTAGCCGGTGCACGCCCCGCAGTCGTAGCAGGGCGTCCAGCGGCAGTCCTCCAGGCCGGACTCCGCCAGTGCGTCCTGCCAGTCCTGCCATAGGAAGTCCTTGTGCAGACCTGCCGAGAGATGATCCCAGGGAAGCGCCTCGCTGTCGCTGCGATGCCGGTAGGCACAGTCCTCGACCGACAGGCCGTGGCGCTCCATGGCGTCGAGCCACAACCGGTAGTCGAAGTGTTCGGACCATTCCTGGAAGGTGCCGCCCGAACGCCAGACGTCCTCGATGACCGCCCCGAGCCGCCGGTCGCCCCGGCTGGCCAGCCCTTCCACCAGCGTCGCCTCGGGATCGTGCCACTTCAGCCTGACGCTGCGGTCGGCACGCAGGTCGTCGGCCAGGAGGGCGATCTTGCGGCGCAACTCCTCGACGGTGTTCTGGCCGAACCACTGGAACGGCGTCTGCGGCTTGGGGACGAAACCCCCGACCGAGACCGTCACCGAGGCTCCCCGGACGTGGCGGCGTCCCAACTCCACGCAGCGGCGCGCCAGGGCGGCGATCCCCAACACGTCCTCATCGGTCTCTGTCGGGAGCCCCACGAGGAAGTAGAGCTTCACCCTGCGCCAGCCCTGCGAGAAGGCGCCCTCGACCGCGGCATCGAGGTCTTCGGCGCTGATCAGCTTGTTGATCACCTGACGCAGCCGCCACGATCCGGCCTCCGGAGCGAAGGTCAGCCCCGTGCGGCGTGCTCGCTGCAACTCCGCGGCGATGCCGACCGTGAAGGCGTCGACCCGAAGGCTCGGCAACGACACCGTCACCGCGGGGCAGCCGGCCCCACCGGCGCCGTCCTCGGGCCCCACGACGTCGGCCACGAGTTGCTCGATGCCGCTGAAGTCGGCGGTCGACAACGAAGTGAGCGCAACTTCGTCGTAGCCCGTGCGCCGCAAGCCCTCGGAGACCATGGTGCGCACCTGCTCCGCTGGGCGCTCGCGCACGGGACGAGTGATCATGCCGGCCTGGCAGAACCGGCAACCGCGCGTGCAGCCCCGGAACACCTCCACGTTGAGCCGGTCGTGCACCACCTCGGTGAGTGGGACCAACTGCCGCTTCGGGTACGGCCAGTCGCCGAGCGAGGGGATCGTCCGCTTCTCCACGACGTCCGGCGCCTCCACCCAGCGAGGCGTCACCACTGTCGAGGATCCGCAATAGCTCACCCGGTAGGCGGCCGGCACATAGACACCGTCGACTCCCGCGAGAGCTCCGAGTACCTCCCGGCGCCCTCCGGCGCGATGGGCGACGACGGCCTCGGTGATCTCCCCCACCACCTCCTCGCCGTCTCCGAGCACGAAGAAGTCCACGAAGTCGGCCAGCGGCTCGGGGTTGAACGCGCAGTGCCCACCCGCGCCGACCAGCAGGTCGTCGCCGGAGCGGTCGGCGCTGCGCACGGCCACGCCGGCCAGATCGATGAGGTTCAGCACGTTCGTGTAGACCAGTTCGGAGGAGAGGTTGAAGGCCAGGATGTCGAACTCGCCGGCAGCCAGGTGGGTGTCCACCGAGAAGAGCGGAAGCCCCTGCCGGCGCATCAGGGCCTCGAGGTCGCCCCAGGGGGCGTAGGCCCGCTCGGCGGTTGCGTCGCCGCGCTCGTTGAGGATCTCGTAGAGGATCTGCAGCCCCTGGTTGGGCAGGCCGACCTCGTAGCTGTCGGGGTAGCAAAGCAGCCAGGCCACCTTCCCGGGTCCATGAGCTGCCGCGACCGCGCCCTCCTCGCCGCCGATGTAGCGCGCCGGACGCTGAACCTGATCCAGGAGAGGCTCCAAGTCGGGCCAGAGCGAACGCACGACGTTCAGGCTACCGGTCCGGCCCCTGGGCGGCGGTCACCGGTCAACTGGCGCGCACCACGTGGCGGCGCATCGAGACGTTGAGCACCAGGCCCAACGCCATCATCGTGGTCAGGAGCGATGACCCCCCGTAGGACAGCAGCGGCAAGGGAATCCCGATCACCGGCATGATGCCTGCAGCCATGCCCACGGTCTGGAACACCTGGAAAAGCACCATGCACAGCACCCCGGTCGCCAGCAACGAGCCGAACAGGTCGCCTGCAACCCTGGCGGCGCGCCAGATCCGCCAGAGCAGCACCGCCAGCAGGCTCAGAGCCACGATGCTTCCCAGGAAGCCCAGCTCCTCACCCACGACGGTGAAGATGAAGTCGGTCTCCTGCGCGGGCACCAGTCCGCTACGGGTCTGCGTGCCCTGCCCGTAACCGTGGCCGGTCAGACCGCCGTTGCCGATGGCGATCTGCGCCTGCTCGATGTTGAAGGTGTCGCCGGGGTTGCCGCCCGGGTTCACGATCGACTCGATCCGCTGCCGCTGGTACTCCTCGACGAGGCCCGAGTTCAGCACCAGCCCCAGCCCGACGAGGCCCAGGGCCGTCGCCACCACGATGTGGCGCGCCTGCGCCCCAGCCACCAGCAGCAGTCCCATCGCGATGACCGCGAATACGACCGCGGTGCCGGCGTCGGGCTCCAGCAGCACCAGCATCATCGGCACGGCCACCAACACGAGCGCGCCGAGCAGCTGGACCAGCGTCATGCGCCCCCCGAACCGCGCCGCGTAGTGGGCCAGTACGACGATCATGGCCAGCTTGGCGAACTCCGAGGGCTGCACCTGGTAGCCCCCGAACACGAACCAGGCTCTGGCTCCCTGGCGTACCGAACCCAGCGGCGTCAGCACCAGAATCAGCACCAGCAGGGTGGCGCCGTAGAGGGGCCAGGCCAGCGAGCGGAACCGCCGGTAGTCCACGCCGGCCGCAACCGCGCCCAGGAAGGCCCCGACGACGGCGAACAGCGACTGCCGCCGGAGGTAGAAGTCGCTGTAGGCGGCCGGATCGATGCCACGGGTGGCGCTGTAGATCATGGCGATCCCGAACAGGGTCAGCGCCGCCGCGGCCACCACCAGGAGCACGTCGGCGTGCAACCAGGCGGCCAGCGGGGGCACCCGCGGCAGCAGGCGTCGCCTGGGGTGCGCCCCGCCCGGCGCGCTCACGACGGCTCCGCCGAAGGCACCACGGCCAAGTCCTGGCGGGTGATCTCCGCCGCCGTCTCGGGAATCCGGTCAAGGGCCACCGCCTCGAGAATCCGGCGCACCACCGGAGCCGCGGCCTCGCCACCGAAGCCGGCCTCCTCGAGCAGGACCGCCACCAGGTAGCGCGGCTGGGGCAGAGGGCCGAACCCCACGAACACCGCCGAGTCGGCCTTGCCCAGCACCTCCGCGGTGCCGGTCTTGCCCGCCACCGGCCACTGGTCGTGGGGAAAGCCGTTGAAGGCCCCCTGGGCGGTGCCGACGCGTTCGTTGGTGCGCAGCGTGGTGGCGCCGCGCATGCCGTCCAGGATCGGAGCCTGCAGGTCCGGCGGCAGGTAGAGGCGGGAGGTGAGGCGCGGGCGGATCAGGTTGACCGTCTCGCCGCTCACGGGGTCGATCATGCCGACGGCGATGTTGGGCAGGTAGATCCTGCCCCCGTTGGCGAACGGCGTGAAGGAGTTCGCCAGCTGCAGCGGGGTCACACCCAGGTCTCCCTGGCCGATGGAGATGTTGATCGTGTCGCCCGTACGCCAATCCGGGTCGGGGAACGCCTCCGGGTTGGCATCGTGGCGGGCTTGCTTGATCTCGGCGTCCGGCACGATTCCGGCGTGCTCGAACGGGAGGGCGATGCCGGTGGTCTTCCCGAAGCCGAAGTCCCGCGCGGTCTGCTGGATCTGATCCTCGTCGTAGCCGGCCCGGAGCGAGAACTGCTCAGCCAGTTTGTAGAAGTACACGTCGCTGGACACCGTGATCGCCATGCGCAGGTCCACGTCCCCGTTGGGCGCGCGGTCGGGGTTCTCGAACTCGCACTCGCCGATGCAGTCATCCAGCACGTGATAGCCGGGGTCTTCGGTGGTCTGGGTGATGCCCAGGAAACCGTCCGGTCCGAGCAGGCCCGTGGAGAGCGCCGCGTAGGACGTGAGGGGTTTCATGGTCGAGGCGGGCGAGTACACGCCCTGGATGGCTCGGTTGTTCAGGGGCGCATGACTCGCCGGATGCACGAAGGCGTCGAACTCCTCCTCGCTGATGCCGCCGATGAAGACCCGCGGGTCGTAGTCCGGGTAACTGGCCATGGCCAGGACGTTGCCGTTGCGGGGATCCAGCACGACCGCGGCGCCCGCCGGGGCGGCGAATGTCTCGAAGGAGTCCTCCACATCCTCGTTCTGGCGGGCACGGGCCTCCTCCAGGCCGCGCAGCAACTCCTCCTCGACGAACCGTTGCAGATCAGCATCGATCGTGAGCACGAGGTCGGTTCCCGGCTGTGGCGCCCGGTAGCCGCGCTCGCGGATCACGTTGCCGACGTTGTCGACTTCGATCTCACGCCATCCGGGGGTGCCGCGCAGCACGTCCTCGAATGCCAGTTCCACACCCGACTTGCCGATCTCGTCCACCGTGCTGTAACGCTTCGGATGGTTGCTGCGCGCCTCGATCTCCTCGGCGGTGATGGTGTCGATGTAGCCGAGCACGTGCGCCGCCAGGTCTCCGTAGGGATAGACCCGCTGGGTTCGCCGCACCACCTCGACGCCGGGAAACTCCTCGTTCCGCTCGGCCAGGAACACCTTGATGGCGTCCGACACGCCGACCGCCAGGGGAATCCGGTCGAAGGGTCCGTAGGCGGGGTCGGCCAGCGCCTCGGCCAACTCCACGGACTTGGTCAGGACCCCTGAACGCGAGAGCTGGCGCGCCAACTCCAGGGCGAGACGCTGGCGCTGCGCCGTCCCGATCTGGTCACGAAGGATGAAAGCGTCCATCGTGACGACGTTGACGATGCGGTTGCCGACCAGCTCCCGGCCGTGCACGTCGAAGATGCGACCGCGGGGCGCCGGCTCGGGCACGGTGCGGATGATGTTGCCGACGGCCCTCTCCACGAACTGCTCCGACGTCACGACCTGCAGGTACCACAGGCGAACCACGAGCGTCACCAGAAGTGCCAGCCCGATCACGCCGAGGATGCTGAGGCGCAGCCGGCGCGAGTCGTAACGGCTGAAACGTCCCCGTTGCCCGGCGGCAGGCTCGCGCTGCCGGCCGCCGCCCGCACCGGAGGACCGACCCCCGCCGGGCGGCGTCGCCAGGCTCATAGCCCGGACTTCCGGTCCAGCGCGCGCACGCTCGGCGGGCCGGCGCGCACGCTCGGGGAACCCGCTCGCACATCGGTCGCCTCGTTGAAGGCCCAACGCACGAGGCGCAGTGTCGGCGCCGCCAGGATGGCCGCCCAGATCTCGACCACCCCGAGCGTCACCATGAAGCGGTCGTCGAACAGGTGACTCTGGCCGACCACCTCACCGGCGAACACATAGACGGACAACCCCAGAGCCACGAACGGGGGCACCAACCACCACATCCGCACGGTGTAGCCCGCCAGCAGCCCGGCGGCCGCGGCAACCACGGCGTACGCGAAGGCGGCCAGCCCGAGCGGGGTGCCGGCGACGAGGTCGTACAGCAGGCCGGCCACGAAACCGAAGCGCAGTCCCCGCCACCAGCCTCCCACCAGACCGCCGGCTGCGGCCAGAACCAGCAGCGGTTCGGGGGCGCGGCCGAATATTCGCAGCCCGTCGAGCAGCCCCACCTGCAGGACGAAGACGGAGAACAGCACGAGCGCCGACCGGAGCGTCGTCCTGATCGTCTCAACGGTCACGGCTGTCCCCGGTCCTCACAGGCCGCTGTCGTACAGCAGGATGGTCACGAAGTTCAGCGAATCCAGCGACGCCGCCGGCTGCACGAACAGAACCTGGTTGAGCCCCGGATCCACCGCCACCTCGGCCACCAGGCCGACCGGGACATCCGGCGGGTACACGCTGCGGTCGATCCCGCTGGTCGTGACCAGCATGCCCACGTGAACGGGGATGGAGACGCCGATCCCCTCACTCACCACCAGCGGCTGGCCACGGCCCGTTCCCCGGGCGACGGCGACCGCATCGGTGCCCACCAGGCGGACGCCCAACTCGAACTCGGGATCGCTGATGAGCCGGACGCGCGAGCGGCCGGGCGAGACGTCCACGACCCTCCCCACCAGCCCGGCGCTGGTCACAGCCGGCATCCCCGTCCTCACGCCGGCCGACGAACCCTTGTCCACGTCCACGGTGAAGTCCGGGAAGTTGCCGAGGTTCCGGACCACCCGCGCCGTAGTCGAGGGAATGTCGGTCACGTACTGGATCCCGGCCTCCGCGAGGTAGTCCTGGAGCACCTCGGCGGCACTGGCGTTGGCCAGGTCGCGGCCCCGCTCCACGTCGAGCTCGGCGCGCAGGCGCTCGTTCTCGGCCTTCAGGTCGTCGTAGTCCGTGATGGCCTCCCAGGCGTCGACCACCGGACGCCCGGCTCGCTGCGCGCCCGACACCACGGGTCCGAGCGCGCCCTCGGCGGCGTTCTTCGCCTGCTCGAAGGGTTCGACGTTGCGCACGTCGAGGGTGACGAGCGTGACGGTAATGAGGACCAGAAGGACGAGCGTGAGGCGGGAACGGCCCTGGAGGATGGCCACGACTGCGGGGACCGCTCCCCTATGCGATCGCCCGGCTACTCAGCGACCGGCGAATGCAGCACGCCTCTCAGTGATTCGAACTCCTCGAGCGAGTATCCCGACCCGTACGCCACGACGTACTGGGGGTTCTTCACACGGTTGACCTTGATCCCGGTCTCGGTCGCCAGGCGCTCCGCCAGGCCGATGAGCCGCGAACCCCCGCCGGCGAGGTGGATCCCGCCCTCCATGATGTCGGCGGTGAGTTCGGGGGGCGCGGCGTCGAGAGTCGCCTGCACACCACCGATGATCTCGTTGAGCGGCTCCTCGATCGCCTCGCGCAACTCGACGGTGTTGACGCCGACGCTCTTCGGCAGTCCTGTGACGAGGTCACGCCCGGGGACACTCAGGTCAAGCTCCTCATTCAGAGGCCAGGCCGAGGTGTACTTGACTTTCACGTGCTCGGTGGTCTGCTCACCCAGACCGAGGCTGTATTCCTTGCGGATGTAGTCGTTGATCGTCTGATCGAAGTCGTTGCCCGCCACACGGACCGAACGGCTCACCACGATGCCGCCGAGCGAGATGACAGCGATCTCCGTGGTCCCACCCCCGACGTCCACGATCATGCTCCCCGAGGGTTGCTGCACGGCGATGCCGGCTCCGATGGCGGCCGCCATGGGCTCCTCGATGATGAAGACGGGTCGGCGGGCACCGGCGAACTCGGCGACCTCCTGGACCGCCCGCTGCTCCACCGGGGTGATGCCCGACGGCACGCAGATGACCATGCGGGGCTTGGCGAAGCGGTTGCTGTGCACCTGCTGGATGAAGTACCGCAGCATCTTCTCGCACACGCCGAAGTCGGCGATGACACCCTCTTTCAGGGGGCGCACCGTGCGGATGTTGGCCGGCGTGCGGCCGATCATCTCCTTGGCGTTGCGGCCGACCGCCAGGAGGCGATCCGTGCGGGCCTCGAGTGCCGCCACGCTGGGTTCCTCGAGCACGATGCCCTCGCCGCGCACGTAGACGATGGTCGTTGCGGTTCCCAGGTCCACGGCGATGCCCCGGCCGACGGAACTGCTGATGTTGTTGGACACTCGTGGCATGGTCGCTGGTCAGAATCCGTTCGGAGCTTGTTGGAGCGTACTGGAGCGGGCTCGCGGTCCCCGGCAGGATATTCCCCCGCCGGGGGACAGCCAAATTGCGCTCGCTCCCTGGGCTTTTTCGGGTGGGCCGTGAGGGACTTGAACCCCCGACCCCTTGCGCGTCATGCAAGTGCTCTTGCCAGCTGAGCTAACGGCCCCGCCGGGAGGCTATCGCGCCGGAGATGCCGCAGTCTCGGCGTCCACAATGCGCTCCGGAGCATCGGGCGGGATTCGAACCCGCGATAAGACGGCTTTGCAGGCCGCTCCCTTCGTCCGCTCGGGCACCGATGCAGTTTGTGTGGCCCCCGGGGACTCGCCCCCGGCGAGCCTGCGAGCGGGCGACCGGGCTCGAACCGGCGACCTTCACCTTGGCAAGGTGGCGCTCTACCAACTGAGCTACGCCCGCAAGTCGGCGACAGTGTAGCCCGGCGCCGTCTCCATCAGCCCGTTCCCGGCGCCGTGTGATCCTTCTCCACCGACTCGAGGAACTCGGCCAGAGCAGCCGAAACGGCCCTCGTCTCCACCAGGAAGCCGTCATGGCCGTGGGGGCTCTCCAGGAACGCGTAGCTGCAGTCCCCGTCGGCCGCCACGAGGAGGTCGCGCAGCTCGGTCTGCTGCCGCGGCGGGTACAGCGTGTCGGAACTGATCGAGACGGTCAGCACGGGCATGGTGATCCGCGCCACGGCCCGCTGCAGACCGCCGCGGCCGCGCCCGATGTCGTGGGTGTCCATCGCCTTGTTCAACAAGAGGTACGAGTTGGCGTCGAAGCGCCGCACCAACTTCTCGCCGTGGTAGTCCAGGTAACCCTCGACGCCGAAGCGGTCCCACAGCCCGAACTGCTCGTTGGGCCGCACCAGCGACCGGCCGAAGCGCTCCGCGAACAGCTCGTCGCTTCGGTAGGTGATCTGCGCCACGGCCCGGGCAAGCGCCAGACCTTCATGCGGTCCGTCGCCGGGCGCGGCGTCGTAGTACTCGCCGCCGCGCCAGCGGGGATCCATGGCGATGGCAGCCCGTCCGACGGCGCTCCAGCCGATCTGCCACGGACTCGCCGAGCAACCGACCGCCAGCGGGGCGATGGATCGCACCCGAGCGGGATACATCGCGCCCCACTCGAGGGCCTGCATCCCGCCCATGGAGCCGCCGACGACGCAGAGCCACCGCTTCACGCCGAGGTGGTCGGCCAGGCGCGCCTGCGTGCGCACCATGTCACGGATCGTGACCGGGGGAAACGACGCCGCCCAGCGCCGTCCCGTCGCCGGGTTCAGCGAGGCCGGACCGGTCGATCCCTGGCAGCCGCCCAGCACATTGGCGCACACCACGAAATACCGGTTCACGTCGATGGCCTCACCGGGACCGACGACACCCTGCCACCAGCCGCGCTTGGAGAGGTGCGGGTCGTAGGCGTGGGCGTCGCCGGTGAGGGCGTGGCAGATCAGCACCGCGTTGGAGCCGTCGCTGTCCAGGGTCCCCCACGTCTCGTACGCGATCGTCACGCTGTCCAGGGAGTCGCCGCTCTCCAGGACGAAGGGACGCTTGGTGTCAAGGGTGAAGAACCGTCGATCCCCCGCGAGATCGCCCTCCTGCCAGGCGCCGGAGGCAGGCAACCCAGCGGCCAGGCGCGGGGGGCGGGCGGCACCGGAGTCCTCAGACATCGGCCCACGGCTCCGGGTCGGCTTCGCGCAGCAGCACCACATCCACCCTTTCAGTAAACCCGGGAATCTCCAGGAACCCGATGGAGTCGGCCTCGGTGTTCACCATGAGGTCCGAGACCATGGCCGCCGGAGCCAGCAGTTGACCGGGTTGCGCCAGATCGCACAGGTGCGCGGCGAGGTTCACCGCGTTCCCGATGTAGTCGTCGCCCTCGAAGAGGATGACCGGCCCGGCGGCGATACCGGCGCGCAGCGGCAGCACCCCGTGGGTGGCCACCACATTCTGAAGATGCACGACGGCCTCCACCAGCGGCTCGTTCTCGACGCCGACCAGCATGGCCCCGTCCCCGAGCCACTTGGCGATACGGACGCCGTGGCTGGCGACCACCGCACGGACGACGGCGCGGAACTCGGCCAGGAGGGCCACCGCGTTGCGGTCCCCGTGGTCGTCGGTGTAGCGCGTGAAATTGCAGAGATCCACGAAGGCGAAGCCCCGCTCGACGCGTGCCGGGCTGATCCCCGCGACCAGCGCCGACTCGTCCATGTGTTCAGGCCGGAGCGCTTCCGGCGATCGAGTCGTCCGCGGCGAGCGGGGTCTGCTCGTCGCTTCCGGCATCCCCCTCGGAATCGTCGGCCGGCGATTCCGTCGACTCTGCCGGCTCGGGCTCAGAGGCCTGGCCCGACCCGGCGTCCTGCTCGCCGACCGGCGCCGCCGGCTCCAGCGAGGCCTCGGCGCGCCGCCGGCGCGGCGTCACCAGCAGCAGGAACAGGCCGCTCAACACCAGGACGCCGCCCATGACCCAGATGTTCACCCGCACGTCCAGCAGCAGGCTTGCAGGATCCACGCGCAGCGCCTCGATCCACAGGCGCCCGGCCGCGTAGGAGAACAGGTAGAGCACGATCAGATGGCCCCTCGGGAGCCTGCCGCGCAGCCCGACCCGCCAGAGCAGGCCGAAGACCAGCATGTTCCAGACCATCTCGTAGGCGAACGTGGGGTGGAACGTCTCGGCGTCCAGGTACTCCGGCGGGCGGTGCTGCCGGTCGATCTCCAGACCCCACGGCAGATCGGTCGGTCGCCCGAAGAGTTCCTGATTGAACCAGTTCCCGAGTCGGCCGACGAACTGCCCGACGGGGAATCCCACGGCGCCCGCGTCCAGCAGCGAGCGGAGCGGGAGGCGTCGCAGCCGGATGACGAGGAGGCCGCCGAGAACCGCTCCCAGGATCCCTCCCGGGATGCCGAGTCCGCCTTCCCAGATCTTCACCACGTCCACCCAGCGGCCCTGGTAGCTCTTCCAGTCGGTCAGCACGTGGTAGGCACGGGCGCCGATGAGCCCCATGGGGACGCCCACGGTGGAGACCTGGACCGCCCATTCCGGGTTGAGACCGCGCCGCTGCAGCAGCCGCGCCGCCGCGTACACGCCGGCGATCACGCCCAGCGCCACCATGAGCCCGTAGAGGCGGAGGTTGAGTGGCCCGAGGGAAAGCGTGCCCACGTCGGGGCTGGGGATGGAAGCGATCAAGTGGACCCTCCGATACAGGATTCGCCGACCGGCGGCATCTCCCGCCCGCACTGCGCACCGCCGTCGGCGAGTTTAGCGGGGTGCCGCCGGGCCACCGGGCACGGTTATCGTTCCTGCGGTGTCCCCCGCATCGACCGCCGGCCGGCTCGCCGAGCGCAAGGGGAACCGCACCATAGCCGTGTGCCTGCCGGCCCTGAACGAGGAATCCACGGTCGGGGCGATCTGCGCCGAGGTGCGTCGCACGCTCATGGCCCCCGCCGCCGGGCTCGTGGACGACCTGCTGGTTGTGGACGACAACTCCACGGACCGCACCGGCGAGGTGGCCACCGCCGCCGGCGCCAGGGTCGTGCCCGCTGCGGAGGTCCTCCCGGAGTCGGGCCCGGGTTTCGGCAAGGGGAACGCCCTCTGGAAAAGCGTGGCCGCCACAACCGCCGACCTGATCGTGTGGTGTGACGCCGACCTGAGGAGTTTCGAGGCCCGCTACGTGACCGCCCTGGTGGAGCCGCTGCTGGCCGACGAGCGCGTCGTGCTCGTGAAGGGCTACTACGAGCGACTGCTGGACGGCCGGGCGGGTGGCGGGCGGACCACCGAGTTGATGGCGCGCCCGCTGCTGGCGCAGTTCTTCCCCGAGTTGGCGCACCTGCGCCAACCCCTCGGCGGCGAGTATGCCGTGCGGCGGCAGGCCGTGGAGCAGGTGCCATTCGTGCAGGGTTGGGGCGTGGAAGTGGCGCTCCTGATCGACCTGTCGCGCCGCTTCGGGGCCGATCGCATCGCAGAGGCCGACCTGGGTGTGCGCCGCCACCGCAACAGGTCTCTGGAGGAGTTGGGCCCGCAGGCGCTGGCGATCCTGCAGACCGTGCTGCAGCGCTCCGGCGTCAGCCCGCCGGTGGCCGGCGACGGCTGGAGCGCCCGGCTCCGGATTCCCGGCGTCGAGACGCAGGAGGTCTCGCTGCGGGAGCGGCCCCCGCTCAGCGAGTTCCGTGCTCGGCGGGCCGGCTAGCGGCTATCGATTCCTGAAGCCTGGATTCCGGCCTTCGCCGGAATGACAGTGTCGGCCGGCGGCCGGTGTGGCGCTCAGGCGAACTCCACGACCGCCCGCACGACGTCTCCGGCGAGCATCGCCTCGTAGCCCTCGTTGATGCGATCCAGGTCGAGCCGCAGCGAGACCATCTCGTCGAGGCGGAGCCGGCCCTCCAGGTAGAGGTCCACCAGTTGGGGTACGTCGCGCCGGAAGACGTTGGATCCCATCAGCGATCCCTGCAGGCGCTTCCCGTGGAAGAACAGCTCGGCACCGTCGATCTCCACCCGGGCACCGCGCGGCAGCATGCCGATCACCGTGGCGGTGCCGCCCCGAGCGGCCATTGCCACGCACTGCTCGACCGTGCGCGACAGGCCGATCGCCTCGAAGGTGAACTCGGCGCCACCGCCGGTGAGCTCGTGCACCTGCTCGACAGGGTCGCCGTCGGCCGGATCCACGGTGTGCGTTGCGCCGAGCTCGGTCGCCCAGGCGAGCTTGCGGGGTTCGGTGTCCACGGCGATCACGAGGGTGGCGCCGGCGATGCGGGCCGCTTGCACCGCCGCCATGCCGATGCCGCCGCAACCCACCACGACCACCGAGGAGCCCGGCCGGACCCCGGCGGTGCGGAAGACCGCCCCGGTTCCGGTGAGCACGCCGCAGCCGAGTAGCGCGGCACGGTCCAGCGGCATATCGCGGCGGATGCGCACCAGCGCCCTCCGATGCACCAGCATGCGCTCGGCGAAGGTCGCCAGACCCACGAACTGGTGCAGTTCCCGACCGCCGAGGCTGAGGCGCGGCGGCTGCCCGGCAGGACGGGTGCGCAGCGAGTGCCCCTCGACACAGAGGAAGGAACGTCCCCCGAGGCAGATGACGCACTCCCCGCAGCTCATCGACAGGCAGGTCACGACGTGATCGCCCACCTCGAAGTCCGCGACACCGGGGCCGACGGCCTCCACGACACCGGCCCCCTCGTGGCCCAGCACGCACGGTCTCGGGATCGGCCAGGAGCCGTCGACGAAATGGAAGTCGCTATGACACAGCCCTGTGGCGGCGGTGCGCACCAGCACCTCCTCCGCACCGGGCGCGGCCACGTCGACGGGCTCGACACGCATGCCCGCGGTCTCGGGATGGAGGACGGCGGCCCTCATGCTCGCGGTCACCGTCCGCCGTCCTGCCTGCGCTGCTCGCCGGCCCTGGTACGGATCTTCAGGGTCCCCGGCGGCGGGTTCAGCTGCAGCCGCTCGTGGCCCCGCAGGTGGCGCAGGCATAGCACGAGCCCGCCCGCACCATCCGGGTGCCGCAGGACATGCACAGCGGCGAGGCGGAGTCCGTCAGGCCGCCGCGGGGTCCAGCGCCGGCGGGGCCGCCCTCCGTCGCCGGATCGGACCGGTGCGGCACCGATGGCGGGTCGGGAGCGACGTCGATCCATTGCACCGAACCGGCCACCGCCTCGGCGACGCCCGGAAGCGTGGGCTCGAGCCGCTCGGAGGTGGTGAAGATGCTCATCTCGGCCCGCTCCTCCGGCGACAGGTACGTCAGCGCCAGCCGCCGGAACAGGTAGTCCACGAGGCTGGTGGCGATCCGCAGGTCGGGATCGTTCGTCACACCGGCAGGCTCGAAGCGCATCCCGCAGAAGGCATCCACGTAGGCGCGTAGCGGGACGCCGTACTGGAGCCCGTACGAGACCGCGATCGCGAAGGCGTCCATGATCCCGGCCAGGGTCGAACCCTGCTTGGACACCCGCACGAAGATCTCGCCGGGCTGGCCGTCGTCGTACTCGCCGACGGTCACGAACCCCTTGCAATCGGCCACCCGGAACTCCATCGTGCGCGAGGTGCGGTAGCGCGGCAGCTTGCGGCGCACCGGCTCAGGTGCCGAGGGCGCGGCGTCCGAAGCGCCCTCGGCCGGCGTCGTCGCGGTGCCCGCCGCCGCCAGCGGCTGCTGCCACTTCGAGTTGTCCCGATAGATGGCTATGGCCTTCACACCGCTCCGCCAGGCCGACACGAACAGGTCGCGCACGTCGGTGACGGTCGCATCGGCTCGCAGGTTCACGGTCTTGGAGATCCCCCCGCTCAGGAAGGGCTGCACCGCCGCCACCATCTGTACGTGGCCCTCCGGGGTGACCGTGTTGTCACCGATCGAGCAGGCGAACACCGGGTAGTGCTCGCGGGCCAGCCCCGGGGCGCCCAGGACCGAGCCGGTGCTCTCCACGTGTGCCAGGATCCCGGCGATCTCGGCGGCCCCGTAGCCCAGCCGCTCCAGCGCCGGCGCCAGCGAGCGGTTCACGATGGTGAGCGAGCCCCCACCCACGAGAGACTTGGCCTTGCGCAGCGCCAGGTCCGGCTCGATCCCGGTGGTGTCGCAATCCATCATGAAGCTGATGGTGCCAGTAGGCGCAAGAACCGTTGATTGGGCGTTGCGGACACCAGTGGCCTCTGCCTGCTCGCAGGCCTCGTCCCAGACATCGGCCGCGGCGGCCACCAGTTCCTCCGGCACGTCACGCGAGTCGATCCCTTCGACGGCGCCGCGGTGCATGTTCAGCACCCGCAGCACGTCGGCGCGATTGGCGTCGTACTGCTCGAAGGGCCCCATGCGCGCCGCCATCTGTGCCGAGGTCCGATACGCCTCGCCGCACATCAGCGCGGTGACCGCGGCGGCGGTCGCCCGGCCGGCGTCGGAATCGTACGGTAGGCCCATCGTCATGAGCAGGGCGCCGAGGTTGGCGTAGCCCAGCCCGAGCTGGCGGAAGGCGACGGCGTTGCGGCCGATCTCCGCCGTCGGGTAGTGCGAGCGCCCGACCAGGATCTCCTGGGCGCAGAACACCACCCGGACCGCCGCCCGGAAGGCGGAAACGTCGAAACGTCCGTCGGCCCCGAGGAACGACAGCAGGTTCAGGCTTGCCAGGTTGCACGCCGAGTTGTCGAGATGCAGGTACTCCGAGCAGGGGTTGGAGGCGTTGATGCGTCCCGCGGCGGGCGTGGTGTGCCAGCGGTTGATGGTGGTGTCGAACTGCAGGCCCGGATCGGCGCACTGCCAGGCGGCCTCGGCGATCTGGTCCAGCAGCTCGGCCGCATCCACCGTCTCGAGGACCTCGCCGGTGGTGCGCGCGGTGAGGTCCCACTTGCGACCCGCCAGGGCGGCCTCCATGAACTCGTCGCTGACGCGCACAGAGTTGTTGGCGTTCTGGTACAGCAGCGACGTGCTGTCGACCCCGTCGAAGCTCAGGTCGAAGCCGGCCTCGTGCAACGCCTGCGCCTTCCGCTCCTCGCGGGCCTTGCACCACACGAACTCCCCGATGTCGGGATGATCGGCGTCCAGAACCACCATCTTGGCGGCGCGCCGGGTGGTGCCGCCTGAGCGGATCGCCCCGGCGGAGGCGTCGGCGCCCCGCATGAAGCTCACCGGACCGCTGGGGCGGCCTCCTCCGGAGAGGTGCTCGGAGGCCGAGCGCAGCCGGCTGAGGTTCACACCCGCCCCCGAGCCGCGCTTGAAGATCAGCCCTTCCTCGGTGTACCAGTTGAGGATCGACTCCATGGAGTCCTCCACCGACAGGATGAAGCAGGCTGAGGACTGCGGCAGGGCGCCCGGAACACCGATGTTGAACCACACCGGCGAGTTGAACGACGCCCTCTGGGTGACCAGCACGTGGGTCAGCTCGTCGGCGAAGGCGGCCGTCTCGGCTCCGTCGGCGAAGTAGCCGTCCTCGGCGCCCCAGCGGGTGATCGTGCCGGCCACCCTGTCGATGACCTGGCGCAGCGACCACTCCCGGTCCTCCGCGCCGAGCCGGCCGCGGAAGTACTTCTGGGACACGATGTTGACGGCGTTCTGCGACCAGGACTCGGGGAACTCCACGCCGTCCTGCTCGAAGACGACCTCGCCGCCCGCTCCGGTGATGAGCGCGCACCGACGACTCCAGTCCACCGTGTCGTACGGATGCACGCCCTCGACGGTGAACCAGCGCTGGATGCCGATGCGGGACTGCTCGGACAGGACGGTCACGTGCTCACCTCGCCTTCCGGCGCCTCGCAGGGGCGCGCTCAAAAGGCCTCTTCTCCTTCACTGTAGAGGGAGGGCGTCCGAGGCCGGACATCGGGAACTCGAGGCCGGACATCGGAGGTTCGAGGCCGGACATCGGGCGGAAGCTAGTCATCGCCGACCTGCCACTCGGAGCGCCGCTCCGATCGGTCCCGGCCATTCGGGACATATCCCCGCGGCGACGGAGATTCCCCCACCGCAGCGCGGACGTTTCCACCACAAGGGCAGAGATTTCCCCCAGCGCCATCCGCAGACGATCTGTGGATACCTTGTGGAGAGACGACGCAAGTACCGCGGGCTGCGCTGGAGGACCGATGGTCGCGATGCAACAGGTCTGGCCCCGGTTCATCCCGGTGGTGGATCACCTCGAGGTGTACGAGCAGGCGCCGCGCCCGCACTCGTCCGATCGGCCGTGGGTGGTGCTCTGCATGGTCACCAGCGTGGACGGCTCGGTGAGCGTACAGGGTCGTTCGGCGCCGCTCGGAGGTCCGGTGGACTGGGCGGTGCTCACCGCCCTGCGGGGCTGCGCCGACGCCATCGTGGTGGGAGCCGGCACCGCCCGCAGCGAGGACTACGGGCCGCCGTCGGTGGCACCCGAGGTCCGCGAGCGCAGGCTCGCCCGGGGCCAGGAAGTCGTGCCGCTGCTGGCCGTCGTGAGCGGCCGGGGCGAACTGGATCCTGCGGCGCGGCTGTTCGCCGGTCCCGAGCAGGTGCGGCTCTACCTGGCCGGCACCGCGCCGGCGAGCCGGCGGGATTCTCTCGCCCAGGTCGCCGACGTGCGCACAGCCGGCGACCGCGCGGCCGAGGCGGCGGCGATAGTCGCCGACCTCGCCGCAGAGAATCGTTCGCTCATCCTGCTGGAGGGCGGACCGCGCCTGAACGCCGCCTTCGCCGCAGCCGACCTGATCGACGAGCTCTGCATCACCCGGTCGCCGCTGCTGGCGCCCGGCGGACCGGGCATGATCGAAGGCGCCGCGCCGCAAGCCGGGTGCTCCCTTCATCTGGAGCGCCTGCTCGTGGCCGACGGCATGACCTTCGCCCGCTATCTACGCCGGCGCGATCCTCACGAGTCGGCCTGAGCCCCGTCCACGACGGGGACCGGTGCCGTTCCCAGCGCCGGGGCCACGAGGCGCGCGCCGACGAGGCCGCCGAGCTGGAAGACCCCCCACAGAGCGCCCCAGAGGAGGCACACCAGAGCGGCCGCCACGATGGCGCGGCGCCACAGGTAGACCCGCCCCGGGCGGCGCGTACCGAGGCCGACGCGATCCGGTTTCACGGCTGTGGGCGCGTGGGGTGCCTGTGCGAGAACTGCGGAGTAGTCCATACCCGAGAGCCTGACCGCGGGGTATGACACAGCGAGGTGGGGAGGCAACAGCCGGCCGCTCCGGGAAGATCCTTGACATGCGGACCGCCAGCTGACAACATGCGTATTGTCTATGTATGACCGTGCAGCAGAAATACGAGAATGTGTTCCCGGTTGCGGTCCGAGTGTGCTTCCGGCGGCTGCTGCGTGGGGCATGACAACATTGTAACTCGAAACACTTGTACATATCAAGTCCGGGTCTGACGACCGGGCCGGACAAGGAAGGGCAACATGAACAGCGAGACACCGAGCTACACCGCCGAGGACGCCGAGCCGCAGCCCGCCGCAGTGGCCAAGCTCTCCGAACGGCGCCAGGCCATCATCCACTTCGTGGCCGAATACACCCGTGAGCGCGGCTACCCGCCGTCGGTGCGCGAGATCTGCAAGGCCGTCGGTCTCATCTCGCCGGCGTCGGTTCAGCGCCACCTCGTCATCCTCGAGCAGCAGGGTTTCTTGCGGCGCGATCCCACCAAGCCACGGGCGCTCGAGGTGCACTACGACCCGGTCTCGGGACATGCCGTGGACCGGCACCCGGTCAGCTACGTGCCCCTGGTGGGCGACGTGGCGGCCGGCTCCGGCGTGCTGGCGCACGAGAACATCGAGGAGACGCTGCCGTTGCCGGCGGAGTTCGTCGGCCACCAGGACGCCTTCGTGGTGCGGGTGCGCGGCGACTCCATGACCGGTGACGGCATCCTGGACGGCGACCTGCTTGTGGTGCGCATGCAGCATCTGGCCGGCGAGGGCGACATCGTCGTGGCCGGCCTCCCGGGAGACGAGGCGGCCGTGAAGCGCTTCCGCCGCGAGGGCGACGAAGTGGTGTTGGAGTCCTCGAACGCCGACTACCCGCCCCGGCGCTACCCGGCCAAGGATCTGCGGATCTACGGCCGGGTCGTCAGCGTCCTGCGCCGGATATAGCCGCCGCCAGCGCCGCGTAGACCGTCTCGAGGGATTCGCGGGTCACGTACTCCCCCGCCGTGTGGGCCAGCTTGGCGTCGCCGGGCCCGAAGTTCAGTGCCGGCACGCCGCGCTCGGCGAAGAACGCCGCGTCAGTCCAGCCCAACTTGGCGCGCACCGCCGCCGCCCCACCCCCTGCCGCCACGAGGGCCGCCAGCAGCGGATGGTCCAGGTGCGGTGGCGCCGCCGGCGCCATCTCCACCAACTCCAGCCCGTCGCCCTCCGCGAGGTGCGGGCCGAGCAGTTCCCGCAGGTGCTCCTCGGCCTGCGCTGCCGTGCGGTCGGGGGCGAAGCGGTGGTTCACGATCAGGACCGCCTCGTCGGGCACGACGTTGCCCGCCACGCCACCGGACACCGACGTGGCCTGCAGCGCCTCGGCGAACCGGCAGCCGTCGATCACCGGCCGCCGCGGCTGGTAACCCCGCAGCGTCTCGAGCAGGTCCCCCAGGCGGTGGATGGCGTTGCGGCCCATCCAGGGGCGGGCGGTGTGCGCCCGCTCGCCGCGCAGGGTGATCCGCATGTGCATCGTGCCCTGGCAGCCCGCCTCGGGCGTCGCTCCGGTGGGCTCGCCGAGCACCGCCGCGTCGGCTTCCAGCAGGTCGGGACGTGCCGCCTCCACCTGGAGCAGGCCGCTGTGCTCCCGGGAGATCTCCTCAGCGGCGTACCAGACGTAGGTCACGTCGATGGCCGGGTCGGGGTGCGCCGCAGCGAGGGCCAGCATGACCGCCAGGCCGCCCTTCATGTCGGAGGCCCCCAGGCCGGTGACGCGGTCGCCCTCCAGGATCGGCTCGCTGTTGCCGTTGGGGGGCACGGTGTCGAGGTGTCCCGCCACGAGCAGCCGCAGGGCACGGCCGCCGGCGGTGCGCGCCACCACGTTGTCGCCGATGCGGGTGACCTCGAGCCACGGATGCTCCCCGCACCAGGCCTCCACGCGGTCGGCCATCCGGCACTCGGCGAGGCTGACCGACGGGATTCCGATCAGCTCCGCGGTCAGCGCCAGCAGGTCCACCGGCGGCGCGGCGGAGTTCACAGCGCGCCCCCTCGCTCGCTCAGGTTGCCGCCCCGTGGTCGCGCAGCACGTCGTTGAGGACCGACTTGTCGTGCCGCTCGCCGGGCGTGAGTCGCTTGACCACCAGCACGCAGGGCAGGCCGAACTCCCCGCCGGTGAATGTACGCGGCCGGGTGCCCGACACCGCCACGCACCACGGCGGCACCACGCCGCGGCCCAGTTCCTCGCCGGTCGCGGCGTCGATGACCGGGATCGATCCGGTGAGGATGCAGCCGGCGCCCAGCACGGTGCCCTCGCCCACCCGCGCCCCGTCGGCCACGATGCAGCGGCTGCCGATGAGGCACTCGTCACCCACGAAGACCGGGGTGGCCTGTGGCGGCTCCAGCACGCCGCCGATCCCGACCCCGCCCGACAGGTGCACGTTGCGGCCGATCTGAGCACAGGACCCCACCGTCGCCCAGGTGTCCACCATCGTGTTGGCGCCCACCCAGGCCCCGATGTTCACGTAGCTGGGCATCATCACCACGCCGGGCGCCTGGTAACTGCCCCACCGGGCCGAGGCGCCCGGCACCACCCGCACGCCTCGCTCCTGGTAGCGGGTCTTGAGCGGGATCTTGTCGGCGAACTCGAACGGCGCCAGCTCGGTGGTCTCCATCTCCGACAGCTTGAACAGCAGCAGGATGGCCTGCTTCAGCCACTCGTTGACCACGACATCACCGTTCGGGGCCATCTCGGCCACCCGCACCTCGCCGGTGTCCAGCAGATCGATGGCCTCACCAACCGTCCGGCGCGCCTCGGCGTCGCCGGCCGACAGCAGGGCGCGGCCCGCCCACAACTCACCGATCCGGGCCTTGAGATCAGCGCGGTAGACCATGGGCGCAGGCTACCGGGGCCCGTCGGGGGTCCCGGCAGCCGCCAGCCGGTCGGCCAGGAGCGCCAGGCGCTCGTCGGTCACCGTGGCCGACACACGCACGTGATCAGCACCGGCCCCTCCGTAGAACTCGCCCGGGCTGACCAGCATCCCGGCGGTGACCGCCAGCCGCTCCGCCAGGGCCCAGGCATCGCCGTCCGGTGCGGGCACCCACAGATAGAACGCGCCCTCGGGCAGCGGCGCACGGAGACCCAGGCCCTCCAGCAGGCGCGAGAGCAGCGCCAGACGGTCCCGGTAGCGCTGTCGCTGCGCCTCGACATGGTCGTCGTCGTCGAGCGCCACGGCCGCCGCGGCCTGCACCGGTCCGGGGACCATGAATCCCAGGTGCCGGCGCGCCTGTGCCAGGAAGTCCACCAGATCGGTGTCGCCGGTATAGAAGCCGGCTCGCAGGCCGGCGAGGTTCGACCGCTTCGAGAGCGAGTGGAGAGCCAGCACACCCTCGAGGCCGGTCGACAGCATCGTGCGCCCCTCCAAGGGAGGCCCCGCGCCGGCCGGCCGGGTGCGCTCCCAGACGAACTCCACGTAGCACTCGTCACTGCACACCAGAACGCCGCGCTCGCGTCCCCAGGCGGCGATCGCCCCCAGATCATCGACGGCGCCGGTGGGGTTGGCGGGCGAGTTGACCCACAGGCAGAGTGACCGCTCGACGTCGGCGGGATCGACCGAACCCAAGTCGAGTCGCCCACGGCCCTCCAGCGGGACGGGCACCGCCCGCAGCCCCGCCAGCCTGGCGCCCATGGCATAGGTGGGGTACGCAACCGCCGGGTACAGGACGGTGTCCCCCCGATGGCCCCGAAGCTGCAGCAGCCGCGGCAGCGAGGCGACCAACTCCTTGGTGCCCACACACGCCATCACACCCCCCGAGGCCACCTCCACACCGAAGCGGCGCTCGAGCCAGCCGGCTGCGGCGGCCCGAAACGCCGGTGTCCCGATCGAACTCGGATACGAGCGCTCGGCGCCGGATCCGCCCAGTGCCTCCACCGCGGCCGGCGGGGGCGGGTCGCAGGGGTCGCCGATCGAGAGGTCCACGCAGCCCCCGGCGTGGCGGTCCGCGGTTCCCCGCAGGTCGCCCAGACGGTCGTACGGGTAGGGCTCGAGGGCGGTGGGGGCACTCACCGGTCCAAACCGTCCGGCGCCGGGCACCTGTAGTCGGCGAATCGGGCAGCCGAGGCGTCGTCGATGCGGACGAGGTAGCGCATGCCCTCGCCGGTGGCGGTCTCGGAGAGCACCTGGGAAGAGCGGTGCAGGCCGGCCATCACCTCACCCCGGGAGAACGGCACCACGAACTCCGCCGTGGCGGCTGCGGCCCGCAGCCGGTCGCCGATCACTGCGGAGAGGTATTCCAGGCCGGCGCCGGTGAGCGCCGAGACCGCCACGCTGCCCGGGTGGGCGGCCATCAGGTGCTCGACGCCCTCGGCGGCGTCCAGCTTGTTGAAGACCAGCAACTCGGGCACCTTCGCCGCCCCGATGACCTCGAGCACCTCCCGCACGGCCTCCAGCTGGCTGTCGCAGTCGGCGGCCGAGGCGTCGACCACGTGCACCAGGAGATCGGCATCCACGGCCACCTCGAGCGTGCTCATGAACGCCTCCACGAACTCGTGAGGCAGCTTGCGCACGAACCCCACCGTGTCGACCAGCAACACGGTCTCACCTCCGGGCAGATCCAGGCGCCGGGTGAGGGCGTCCAGCGTGGCGAAGAGCCGATCCTCGACGTGGGCTTCGGAGCCGCAGAGGGCATTCAGCAGGCTGGACTTGCCGGCGTTGGTGTAGCCCACGATGGCGACCGTGGACTGCGCCGAGCGCTGGCGCCGCCGGGCCTGCACGCCACGATGGCGGCGGATGCCCCGCAGCTTGCCCTCGAGGGTGTTGATGCGGCGCAGCAGGCGGCGCCTGTCGACCTCGAGCTGGGTCTCGCCGGGTCCGCGCGTGCCGATCCCGCCGGCCTGCTGGCTGAGCCGGTAGCCCGAGCCGCGCAGGCGCGGCAGCCGGTAGCGCAGCTGCGCCAACTCCACCTGAACCTTGCCCTCGGTGCTGGAGGCGTTCTGGGCGAAGATGTCCAGGATGACCGTGGTCCGGTCGATGGCCGTGCGCCCGAGGATCCCCTCGAGGTTGTACTGCTGCGCTGCACTCAGCTCGTCGTCGAACACCACGGTGTCGGCGTCGTACTGCTCGGCGATGTCGCGGATCTCCTGCGCCTTGCCGCGCCCCACGTAGGTGGCGGGATCGATGCGGTCGCGGCGCTGGATGACGCGATGCACCGGATCGGCCCCTGCGGTGTCGACGAGCCGGGCCAGCTCTTCCAGCGACTCCTCGACGGCGCGCATCGACAGGGCCGGTGTGGCCACGCCGACCAGCACGATCTGCTCGCGGAACGCCCGGTCGATGAAGCCGCCGGCCTCGCCGCCGAACTCGCCGAATGCCCCCCGGTGGCCCTTGGCGCGCCGGTCGCCGGCCGGGTCGGTCACGAACTGCCGCCGCTGGTGGGCACCGCCGGCTCGGGCGCCTCGACGTCGGCCACGTAGATCACCGGGACGCGCAACTCGACGGCGGAGGTGATATTCACCTCGGCAACCCCGCCGGGCATATCGATCTCGATCACCTCGTCCACCAGTCCCCAGTCGTGCAGCCGCCAGGCCACCGCTGCGGCGCCGCTGCCGCAGGCGGAGGTGACGCCCACGCCGCGCTCGAAGACCCGCATGCGCACGCGGGCGCGGTCCACCACGGTCACCGCCTCGAAGTTCACCGGTTCGAACCGGGTCTGTAGAGCCGCTCCCACGGGCTCGAGAGCGAGCGCCTCGAGGGCTTCGGTGTCCTCGAGCAGCGCTACCAGGTGCGGGTTGCCGACCGACACCCAGCCGGCGCGCCGGCGTTCCGGCACCAACTCGGCGAGCAAAGCGTCGGCGCGCCGGGTCTTCCCGGCGTCCTCGCCGGCCTGCCCCAGGCCGATCGCGGCACGGCTGCGGATCCGCCCGAACCCCGTCCCCGCGTCGTCGGCATCGGCGAAGCGGGAGTTCCCGATGGCGACCCTGCGCTCTCCGGCCACCGTGGCGATGAGCACCTCGGCCTCGGCGCGCCCGGCCCGCAACGTCAGCGCCTGAGCCAGACAGGCCAGGCCGTTACCGCTCACTTCGGCTTCACCGCCGTCGGCGTTGTAGAGACGCATCTCGGCGCGAAGGGGCTCCTGCGGCGAGCCGGCTGCAGCGCCGGGGCCGGCCGGAGCCCGTGCCCACATGATCCCGTCGGCGCCGATCCCGCGGGTGCGGTCGCAGGTGCCGCGCACCCAGCCGGGCGGGCAGGGGGCCGCGTCCGGCTCGAGGCGCACGAGGAAATCGTTTCCGAAGACGTGGTGCTTGGTCAGGTGCATCGGTCAGGTGTCTCCGAGGTGCCGGGAACGCGCCCACTCGTGCTCAGCAAGCCGGTCTCAGATCCGTGATCGCTCGAAAATCTCCATGAGGTCACCGAAGACCTCCCACGGATCCTCCTGGACATCCAGCCACGTTATGCGAGGATCACGGCGGAACCAGCGTTCCTGGCGCCGGGCGAAGCGGCGGGTGCGCTGCACCGCCCCCTCTGTCGCCTCGGCCAGGCTGCAGCGGCCGTCGAGGTGGTCGAGCAACTCCCGGTAGCCGAGCGCACAGCGGGCGGTACGCGACAGGGGCACCGGCGCATCTCGCAGCCGGCGCACCTCGTCGAGAAAACCGGCGTCGAGCTGCTCGCGAAAGCGCTCGGCGATGCGCGCATCCAGCAGCGGGCGGGGGAGCCGCAACCCGACCTGCGTGAAGAGGGTCGGCCCGTAGTGACTGAGCCCCTGCCCGTAGGACGAGAACCGCCGGCCGCCGCCGACGGTGACCTCGAGAGCGCGGATGATGCGGCGGCGATTCGCCGGACCGGTTCGCTCGGCGGCAAGAGGATCGCAGCCCTTCAGCCGCTCGTGGAGAACCGTCGTGTCGGGCTCCGCCTCCAGCTCGGCGCGCACCTCGGGATACGCGCCGGGCATCTCCAGATCGTCCACGACGGCGCGGGCGTAGAGTCCCGTCCCACCGACCGCCACCAGCGAGGTGCCGCGGACCACGTGCGTGTTCACCACCGGGCGCACGGCCGCCAGATACGCACCCACGGAATACTCGCCCGCGGCGTCCACCAGATCGATGCCGTGATGACGCAGCTCAGCCATCTCCTCGGCCGTGGGACTGCCTGTGCCGATGTCCATGTGCCGGTACACGGCCATGGCGTCCATCGACAGCAGCTCGGCGGGTGGCCGCCTGCGGGCCAACTCCGCCGCCAGCATCGACTTGCCCGAGGCCGTCGGACCGACGATGGCGAGCCGGGCCCAGAAGCCGTCGTTCTTCCCGTTGGCCATCCCCTGCGCTTGCCGTTCAGGCGGCGACCACCGGGATGCGCTCGCGGCGCGCCGGGGTGGCGCGCACGGCCACGAACTCGCCGAGCAGGTAGTGCGCCCCGGCGCCGGTCACGTCCACGTCCACGAACGAGCCCGGACGCAGCGGCGCGGGCGCCGAGAAGTGCACCAGCTTGTTCTGGCGGGTGCGCCCGCTGGTGAGCTCGGGGCGGGTCTTGCTGGGCCCCTCCACCAGCAGTTCCTCCGTGCGGCCGACGCGCGCCTCGTGGCGGCGCCGGGCCGACCGCTCCACGACGGCGCGGAGGCGCTCGTAGCGCTCGGTCACCTCGGCCGGATCCACGAACTTCCCGGTCATCGCAGCCGCCTCGGTGCCGGGGCGGGACGAGAACACGAACGTGAAGGCGCTGTCGAAGCCGGCCTCGGCCACCACGGCGAGGGTGTCGGCGAAATCCTGCTCGGTCTCTCCTGGGAAGCCCACGATGATGTCGGTGCTGACCGCCAGGTCGGGAATCTCCCGGCGGGCCGCGGCCAGGCGCTCGAGGTAGCGCTCGGCGGTGTAGCCCCTGTGCATGGCGGCGAGGACGGCGTCGCTACCGGACTGCAGCGGCAGGTGCAGGTGCTCGCACACCGCCGGGGTCTCCGCCATCGCGGCGATCGTCTCGGGCCGCAGGTCCTTGGGGTGCGGGCTGGTGTAGCGGACCCGCCGGACCCCGTCGACGGCGCCGACGGCGCGCAGCAGCTCGGCGAACATGGGCCGGACCGGCACCTGCTCCCCCGCCCTGCGACGGGCCAACGCCAGGTCGCGGCCGTAGGAGTTGACGTTCTGGCCCAGCAACGTGACCTCCAAGACGCCCTCCCGGGCCAGCTGGCGCACCTCGGCGAGCAGCGACTCGAAAGGCCGGCTGATCTCGGGGCCGCGCACGGCGGGCACGATGCAGAAGGCGCAGGAGTTGTCACAGCCGACCTGGATGGTCACCCAGGCGGAGTGCGGCAGGTCGCGCCGCACAGCCAGCGCCGAGGGGAAGGCTTCGGCGTCGGCGCGGGCGGTCTCGGTGAGGATCTCGACGATCGGCCCGTCCTCGGCCGCCCGGGCCAGCAACTCCGCAGCGCGGTGCACGTTGTGGGTCCCGAACACCACGTCCACGTGCGGGGCCCGTGACCGCACCAGGTCTTGGTCCTTCTGCGCCAGGCACCCGGCGACGGCGATCTGCATGTCCGGCCGGGAGCGTTTCAGAGCCTTCAGCCCGCCCAGGTAGGCGTACAACTTCTGGTCGGCCTTCTCGCGGATGCAGCAGGTGTTCACCACGATCACGTCGGCGTCGCCGGCCGCGCCGGCGGGCAGCATGCCGTCGGCCTCCAGCAGTCCGGCAACGCGCTCGGAGTCGTGCTCGTTCATCTGGCACCCGAAGGTGCGGATGAAATACCGCCTCGGCCCGCTCACGTGCTCAATCGTAGAGGGCGCCCCGGCCGGCCGGTCCCGCCGGAGCGGGCAGGACGGCCGGGCGGCGCACAACCCCGAGGCCGCCGGGAGCCTCCCGTGGGGGCTACCGGGCGGCTGAAACCTCCTTGTCGGCCAACTCCTCGGCCGGCTCGGGCGTCTCGGCGACCTGGGGCAGCAACTGCCCGGAGACCTTCTCGGTCATCTCCAGCACCAGGGCGGGGTTCTCCCGCAGGAAGGTCTTGACGTTCTCGCGCCCCTGACCGATCTGGTCGCCCTCGTAGGTGTACCAGGCCCCCGACTTCTTCACGATGTCGAGGTTCACCGCCAAGTCGAGCACAGAACCCTCGCGGCTGATGCCCTGGGAGTACATGATGTCGAACTCGGCGGTGCGGAACGGCGGCGCCGTCTTGTTCTTCACCACCCGGACGCGGGTGCGGTTGCCGATCACCTCGGCGCCGTTCTTGATCGACTCGATGCGGCGGATGTCGAGGCGCACCGAGGAGTAGAACTTCAGCGCCCGGCCGCCGGGGGTGGTCTCGGGCGAGCCGAACATCACCCCGATCTTCTCGCGCAGCTGGTTGATGAAGATGCACAGCGAGCGGGTCTTGTTCAGATTGGCGGTGAGCTTGCGCAGGGCCTGGGACATCAGCCGGGCCTGCAGCCCCACGTGGGTGTCGCCCATCTCGCCCTCGATCTCGACCCGGGGTGTGAGCGCCGCCACCGAGTCGATCACCACCACGTCGATGGCGCCGGAGCGGATCAGCACGTCGGCGATCTCCAGGGCCTGCTCGCCGGTGTCGGGCTGGGAGATCAGCATCTCGTCCACATCCACCCCGATGGCCCGGGCATAGACCGGGTCGAGGGCGTGCTCGGCGTCGATGTAGGCGCACACCCCGCCGGTGCGCTGCGCCTCGGCCACGACGTGCAGCGCCAGCGTGGTCTTCCCCGAGGACTCGGGCCCGAAGATCTCCGTGACCCTGCCTCGGGGCAGGCCACCGATCCCGAGCGCCACGTCGAGGGCCAGCGCCCCGGTGGACACGGACTCGATCTGCATGGCACCTTTCTCGCCCATCCGCATGATGGCGCCCTTGCCGAAGTTCTTCTCGATCTGGCGGAGGGCCAAGTCGAGCGCCTGCTCGCGGACCCTGCCGTTGCTTTCGGTCGTCATCGGTTCATGACCTCCTGGTCGTCCCGGTCACCGCCGGGCCGGTTGGATCGATCGTTGGGGGGAAGCGGTCTGCGAATACCCTGCCGAGGGGGTGTGACACACTGCTCTGTGCCACACTGCTCTGTGCACTATGTGTAGCAGTTCCACAATCCGGATTACAGGAGTGTAATCCATACGCCTGTTCGCTGCACGGCAATTTGGAGGCGCCATGACCACCGACCGGCACGACCGGCGGGAACTCCGCCGACGGCTCTCCCCGCTCCAGTACCACGTCACCCAGGAGGCCGGCACCGAGCGGGCCTTCACCGGCGAGTACTGGGATTGCAAGGACGACGGCGTCTACCACTGCGTGGTCTGCGATGAGGCGCTGTTCACCAGTGACACCAAGTACGACTCCGGCACGGGCTGGCCCAGCTTCCACTCCGAGATGGGCGAGGATCGGGTGGGGCGCCGCACCGACCTGAGCCACGGCTGGGTGCGCACCGAGGCGGTGTGCAACAAGTGCGGGGCGCACCTGGGGCACATCTTCGACGACGGCCCCGCCCCCACCGGCGAGCGCTACTGCATGAACTCCGCGTCACTGAACCTGCGACACGACGACGCGTCCTCCGACACGCCGTGCGAAGAAGATTCAAAGTAGATAGAAGTATATGAACAGTTTCAGCCGACTCCTCGCCCGGGCGAAGATCTCGCCCGCTCCGGCGCCGTCACGGCCGTGAGCGCGGTGTCCGGCGGACTGCCGGCGGCGGCGACGGCGACCGCGACATCCCCTGTTCCGATCATCGACATCTCCCCCGCCGCCGAGGGTGCCGACGGTCTGGCCGAAGTCGGCCGGGCCACCGATGAGGCCTGCCGCACCATCGGGTTCTTCGTCATCATCGGTCATGGCGTGCCGCAACCGACCATCGACGCCGTCTGGGCGGCGGCACGGGAGTTCTTCGACCTGCCGCTGGAGGTCAAGCGCCGGAGCCCGGCCCCGTCGGAGGACTACGCCTACGGCTACTCCCCCATCCAGGGCGAGATGCTGGCCCGCTCGCTCGGCGACACCACGCCGCCGGATCTGAAGGAGACCCTCAACATGGGTCCGCTGGACCTGCCGGAGGTGATCCCCCCGGGCGCCGGGGCGATCCTGGCCGGGCCCCGCTGGCCCAAGGAGCCGGCGTCGCTGCGCCCGGCCTGGGAGGCTTACTTCCGGACCATGGCCGACCTTGCGGGCAGGCTGCTGTCGATCATGGCGGTGGGGCTGGACCTTCCGGCGGACTACTTCGAGCCGTTCCTGGACCATCACTCCAGCGCCATGCGGGCGATCAACTACCCGGAGCTGGAGACCCGCCCGCTGCCGGGGCAGCTGCGCGCCGGCGCCCACACCGACTACGGCACCCTGTCGATCCTGCGGTACGACGATGCCCCCGGTGGCCTGGAGGTGATGGGGCCTGACGGCTGGGCGGCCGTGCCGATGGTCCCGGGCGGCTTCGTCGTGAACCTGGGTGACATGATGGCCCGCTGGACCAACGACCGCTGGGTCTCCACGCTGCACCGCGGCGGGCTGCCGCCGCAGAACGCCGGGCGCTCCACCCGCCGTCAGAGCATCGTGTTCTTCCACAACGTGCGCTGGGACGCCGAGGTCCGCTGCCTGCCGACCTGCCTGGCACCGGGCGAATCGCCCCGCTACGAACCGGTCCTGGCCGGCCCCCACCTGCTCGGCAAGTTCGCCAGCACCGTTGTGGGCGAGTACTAGGACGACTAGACCGACGTAAGTCACGATGACCACTCGGACGAGATCCGCTCCTCGGAACTGAGTGGAGGAACCTCGCGATGGATGCTCACGAGTCCAGGGATCTTCGATTGACCAGGGAGGTCGCCCGCCGCGACGACGCGGTCATCACCAAGTCCCTGAAGTACCGGCTCTACCCCTTCGTCGTGGGCAGGGCGGAGGGCGTGCGCCTCTGGGACCCCGACGGCAACGAGTACCTGGATTGGATGGGCTGCGGTGGGGCCGTCCCCGTCGGCTACGGCCATTCCGAGGTGCGGGATGCGGCGATCGCGGCGATCGACAAGGAGTACGCGCACCCGCTCGTCTGCTACATCCACGAGCCCGCCGTCGAACTTGCCGAGAAGCTTGTCGACCTCTTCCCGGGCGATTTCGACAAGAAGGTCTGGTTCGGCGTCTCCGGATCGGACGCCATGGACTACCTCGCCAAGGTGGTCCCGGTGGCCTCGGGCCGTCCCCGCATCGTCTCCTTCATCGGCGCCTTCCACGGCATGACGATCGGTTCGGGGGCCATCTCCGGACACGGCGCCCTGAGCACACCGATCCCCGGCGGTCACATCACCAAGGCGCCCTACCCCAACCCCTACCGCTGCACCTGGGGACCGTGCGACCCGCAGGAGTGCTCCCTGCGGTGCCTGGACTTCCTCCGCACCGAGTTGTTGACGAACGTCTCCCCTGCGGACGAAACGGCTGCCATATTCGCGGAGAGCATCCAGTCCGACAGCGGGGAGATCGTCCCCCCGGACAACTACTTCCCCGCGCTGCGGGAGCTGTGCGACGAGCACGACATCTGGCTGGTCTTCGACGAGATCAAGACGGCGTTCGGCCGGACGGGGCGGATGTTCGGGTTCGAGCACTTCGGCATAGAGGCCGACGCGGTCGGCCTGGCCAAGCCGCTCGGCGGGGGCTTCCCGCTGTCGGCCGTGGTCGGGCGCACCGAGATCCTCGAGGTCGACATTTATACGGCGTACACGCTCGGAGGCCACCCGGTCTCGTGCACGACGTCCCTGGCCTTCATGGAGGTGATGCAGCGCGAGGACCTCGCGGGCAATGCGGTCGACGTGGGGGGCTACCTCAAGGAGAAGCTGCTGGAGATGAAGGGCCGGCACCCCCTCATCGGCGACGTCCGGGGCAAGGGGCTGCTGCTCGGCGTGGAGCTGGTGACCGATCAGCAGACCCGGGAACCGGCCACCACAGACGCCCACCGGCTGGCCTACCGGTGCTTCGAGCTGGGACTGATCCTGCTGGCCTTCGGGAACGTGATGGAGATCACGCCGCCGCTGACGATCACCCGCAAAGACGCCGATGAGGCATTGGCCATCTTCGAGCGCGCCCTGGCGGACATCGAGGCGGGGCGCTTCGATGACGCCAAACTGGACGGGATCTAGCGGGAGGTCACTCGCCGGGCTCCTCGCCGGCCCGCAGGCGGGCGCGTTGCCGGGCCGTCCTGAGCAACGATCTGATGGTGTCGGCCTGGGTGGTCATGGCCACCAGGATGGCGATTCCGAGTGCCAACTCCCTGGCGAAGGACGTGTAGCCGGCGAAGACGAGCGCGCTGTTGATCTCGGATATGAGCACCATCCCGAGGAAGGCCCCGAACAGCGTCCCGGCACCGCCGGTCACCGCCACACCGCCGATGATCGGACCGGCCAGAGTCGACAGGAGCCAGGTCTGGCCGCCGCTCGGCTGACCCGAGCCGAGTTCCACCGTCAGCAGGATCCCCCCGACCGCCGCCAGCAGCCCGCTGATCACGTAGGTCAGCATCACGGTCTGGGTGGTGGGAACGCCGGAGGTGCGCGCCGCCTCCACGTTGGCGCCGAGGAGGTAGGTCCGCACCCCCCAGACGGTCATGTGCAGGAACACCCCGAACAGCAGCAGCACGCCGATGTAGACGAACACCGAGGGGTGGATACCCAACCGCTTGGTCACCAGGAACAGCAGGCCCTCGCGCGGGTACACCTGTGGCACGCCCTTGGTGGCGAGCACCGCGGCGCCGTAGAAGACGCTCCCCGTGCCCAGCGTGCCGATGATGGGGTTGATGCGGATGATCCCCACGACGAAGGCGTTCACCAGCCCGAGGCCCATGCCGACGAGCAGCACCAGCACGATGGTCTCCGGAGCGCCCAGGCCGTTGTGCAGGAACACCGCCGTCAGGAGCCCGGTGAGCCCCGCCATCGAACCGATCGAGAGATCGAAGTTCCCGCCGATCAGCACGATGGTCTGGCCGACGGCGGCGACGCCGACCGGTGCCGCGGCCCGCAGCACGTTGGTGACGTTCAACCACGAGGCGAACCGCGTGTCGATGATCACGGTGATCACGCCGACGACGATGACGGCGACGAGGATGATCTTCGGGTACCGCTGCGCGCCGAAGAGCAGGTTGCGGTACTCGCGGTAGCGCCCCGCTCCCCATCCGCCCCGCGCGGCCATGGCGAGGCTCTCAGGCCCCTCGGAGACACCCACGTCAGGAGTCCCCCGCCGCCGCGTTGCCCGAGGCGCCGGTGATCATGGCGACGAGATCGCCGGCATCGACGTCAGCGGCCGGCACCGTCCCCACCCGCTCGCCGCGGCGCAGCACGGTGATCCGGTCGGCGACCTCGAACACGTCGGGCAGGTTGTGGCTGATGATGAGGATGCCGATGCCGGCGTCGCGCAGGCTCTTGATGAGCTCGAGCACGTTCCTGCGCTCGGCGACCCCGAGCGCCGCCGTGGGCTCGTCCAGCAGCAGCACCCGGCTGCCCCCGCTGACCGCCCGCGAGATGGCACATCCCTGGCGCTGACCGCCCGAGAGCGAGGAGATCTGGGCGAAGACGCTCGGGATCTTGATGCGGAACTCCTCCAGGAGGCTCTCGGTCTGCCTCGTCATCTCGATGCGCTGCAGGAAGCCGTAGCGGGTCATCTCCCGCCCCGAGAACACGTTCTGCACCACCTCGAGCGTGTCCGCGAGGGCCAGATCCTGGTACACGGTCTCGATCCCGAGAGCCCGAGCCGTCCGCGGGCCGGCCAGCCGGACACCCTCGCCGTCGAGCGTGATAGCACCGGCGTCGGGCCGGAGCGACCCCGCCAGCATCTTCAGCGTCGTCGACTTGCCGGCGCCGTTGTCCCCCACGAGCGCCAGGACCTGCCCGGCGAACAGCTCCACGGAGAGGTCGTGGACGGCACGCAGCCCGCCGAACCATTTCGTCAGGCCGTAGCCGGCGTAAAGCGGATCGCCGTTGGCGGTCATGGCTACGGGCGCGGCGCGGGAGCCTGACGTCCGGCGGGCGGGCTGGGTACTACGACCAGAGAGCTTCGAATTCCTCCCGCAGACGTGCGTTCAGGTCCGCCACGTCGTCGGCGTAGGTGTCCACGTTCTCCGGCGTGATGATCACGCCGCCGGTGCCGAAGAAGTCCGTCGACGGGGTGAGCCCCTGGCGGAGCTTGTCGAGGGCGACGAGCGCCAACTCCCCCTGGGCTCCCGGGTTCAGCGCCACCGTGCTCACGATGTTGCCCTTGCGGACCCACTCGAGGATCTCCTCGAAGTCGTTGATGCCGACGACCGGGATGTGATCGAAGCCCTCGTCGACCAGGGTCTGCGCGATGACCGCCGCACTCCCGGTCTGCGTCATGAAGATGTCGACCTCGTCGCCCTGGGTCGTGAGGACGTCCCTGATGATCTGGCCGGTCTTGGTCAGGTCGTTCTGGTCCTCGAAGTTCTCGATCTCGATGTTGGGGTTGATGCCCTCCGCCATCGCGTCCAGGCGAGTCCGCACGTTCTCCATCGCCAGCGATCCGATGATGTTGACGACCTTCCCGCCGTCGGGCAGGAGGTCGTTGAGCGCCGCGGCGTGCAACTCGCCGATCTGCCAGTCGCTGTTGGAGACCGCGATCGTCCGGATGTCGGCGCAGCAGTCGGCGTCGAACGTGACGATCGGGATGCCGGTGGCGGCGGCCTCCTCCACCACGGGCAGAACGCCGGCGGCGTCGCACGCCGAGACCCCGAGTCCGTCGATCCCCGCCGCCAGCACATCGCGGATGAGCTGGCTCTCCTCGGCGGCATCGCACGAAGAGGGCTGCAGGAAGATGACCTCGCAGCCCAGTCGCTCGCACGTGGGACCGACCGCTGCCTCGGTCGGCGCGTAGTAGGGGTGCTGCACGGCCGTGACCATGCCGTAGACGGGCTTCTCGGCGGGCGCCTCGGCGGGTGGTGGTGGCGGCGGCTCAGGCGCCGGCTCAGGCGGCGAGGCGGGCTCTTCGGCCGGTGCCGGCGGAGGCTCGGGCGGAGGCTCCGGCGGCGGGGCGGGCGCCTCGGTCGGGGCC
>VXXM01000064.1 GCA_009835395.1 Acidimicrobiia bacterium | reverse complement strand
CGCAGCCGCTTCCGACCCCGCGGCCCCATCGAGTAGGTGCTCGACGGCACCGCCGTGTACAGCTCCTCGACCACCGAGCTCTTCACCGTCAGCCGGACCGGCAACGGCTGGGACGTGTCGGCCAACAGCGGTGGCTCGCTCTGCCCCGGCGGATCCTGCAGCGGCGACATCCTGCAGATCAGGACCGCCGACGGCGTCGCGGTCGAGTCCTCCGCCACCCGCCACTCCTACTCGCACGGGCAGATCACCCTCAGCAAGATGCCCGGGAGCACCTGGTACCGCATCGTGCTGACGAACCTGGACATCGAGCTTTACCTGCGCGGCGTTGCCGAAGTGCCGTCGAACTGGCCGGCGGAGGCGTTGCGCGCCCAGGCCATCGCCTCACGGACCTACGCCCTGCACATCGCCCGCGAGAACCGCGGCAGCAACACGTGGCTCGTGCCGTTCGACCTCTACTCCACCACCATGAGCCAGATCTACAGCGGCAACACGCGGGAACTCTCGGCGAACAACGGCCCGTGGCTGCAAGCCATCGCCGACACCGCCGGGCAGGTTCTCACCTACGGCGGGGAACCGGCGCTGACGCTGTTCACCACCTCCGCCGGCGGCTACACCGAGAACAGCGGCTACGTCTTCAACGAGCAGCACCCCTACCTCGTGGCCGCTCCGGATCCGTTCACCTCTGGCGACCCCTACACGCCGTGGACCCGCACCTACAGCGTGGCCGGTCTCAGCCGCTGGCTCGCCAGAGCGGCCGACACCAACGTCGGCACCCTGCAGCGCATCGAGGTGTCGGGGAACATCAGCGTCTCGGGGCGCATCGACCGTGCCACGGTTCGCCTCGTCGGCACCGCCGCCACCAGGTCCGTGTCGGGCTCACGCTTCGTGTTCGTGATCAACAAGGGTCTCGAGGCCGAAGGATGGGGCCCGCTGCCGAACGCCGACGGCCGCGGGGGTCACCTCCTGTCGACCAAGTTCGTCCTCGGCGAGAGCACGGCGCTGCCACCGGCGATCGCGCCCACCACGACCCCCACCACGATCCCGTCGATCGAGCCGCCCGGGCAGCCGCAGGCGGTGATGCTGACGCCGGGGCCGCGCGAGATCGTCGTGACGTGGCAGCCGCCCGCCAACAGCGGCGGCGGCCCGATCACGGGCTACCTGATCACCTGGCTGTCCTCCACCGGCGCCTCCGGCACGATCCCCACCACCGAGACCACCCGCACACTGCGCAACCTGGCCAACGGAGCCACCTACACGGTCAGCGTCGCGGCCTCCAACGCGGGAGGCTCCTCGCGCGCCGTCACGGTGACCGCCACGCCCCTGGGGACCCCGGGCCCGCCGACCAACGTGTCGCTGCAACGGGGTGACGGGACCCTGCGTGTCTCGTGGTCGCCTCCCCCCGCCGACGGCAGGATCCCCGTGGAGTCCTACACCGTGCACTGGACCGGACCGGACGCCCTCACCAACTCCGCGTCGGTGCAGGGAACCCAACACACCATCGGCGGTCTGACCAACGGCGCCACGTACTCGGTCACGGTGACCGCCACCAACAGGGTTGGATCCTCGCCGCACAGCTCGCCGGCCAGTCACCGGCCCGGCACGATCCCGACAGCCCCGGTGGCCATCAGCGCCGCCCGCGGCAACGGCATCGTCGAGGTCTCCTGGTCGCCGCCGCTCAATGACGGTGGCCTCCCGATCTCCGCATTCGTCATCGACTGGGTCTCCTCGACGGGCGCCACCGGCACCATCGAGACCAGCGGCACCGGCTACACCATGCAGAACCTCCTCAACGGCGCCACCTACACCGTCACCGTGAGTGCCGTCAACGAGGCCGGCACGTCGCCGGCCGGCGGTTCGGCGAGCGCCACTCCCGCCGCAGCGCCCGGTGCCCCGGGCGCGGTGACCGTGGACCGGGGTGACGGGCGAATCGATGTGACCTGGCAACCCCCAACCAGCGACGGCGGCAAACCGGTGCTGAGCTACACCGTCCTCTGGACCGCACCCGACGGCAGCACCGGATCGGCCGAGACCACCGCCACGAGCCACACCTTCGAGGGGCTGAGCAACGGCACCACCTACACGGTCACTGTGACGGCCATCAACGAGATCGGAACCTCGGCCGCCAGCCAGCCCGCAAGCGGGACGCCGGCACACATCCCCGGCGCACCGGTGGCGGTCCGCACCGTCCGCGAGGACTCCCGGATCCTCGTGAGCTGGGATCCCCCCGCCAGCGACGGTGGGCTGCGCGTCACCGGCTACACATTGCTCTGGGTGGCGCCCGACGGAACCAGCGGCTCCGCCGACACGACCGCCACCAGCCACACCATCGACGGCCTCAGCAACGGCACCACCTACGGCATCACCGTCTCGGCCACCAACGAGGTCGGCACCTCGGTCACCGCCGACCCGGTCCGCGCCACACCGGCGCGGCCACCCGGGCCCCTGGCTCACGCCGAGATCGGCGTCGGCCACGAGAGTCTGCTGGTGTCCTGGGAACCGCCGGCCGACGACGGCGGCCTGCCGGTGCGGTCCTACACCCTCACCTGGGTGGCGCCGGACGGAGCGGTCACCTCCGTCGAGACGACCCACACCAGCCATACCATCGACGGCCTCATCGGCGGTGCGGCCTACACGATCACGATCCTGGCCAACAACGAGATGGGAGCCTCCCCGGTACCGATGTCCGCGCAGGCGACCCCGCTGCACGCCGCCGCGGGCGACGCCGGCGACACCGGCACCACTGCCGCCACCACGATCGCGCCGCCGAGCGGGGCAGCACCCAGCGAGGCCGTCAGCGACCAGGGAGCGCCGGCAGCGGCCCCCGCGCCGGCCCCGGCGCCCCAGCAGGCGCCGACCCGCACGCGCACCTGGTACGACTCGGTGACCACCGACACCGCGGTGGTCGTGCTGGCCGCCGTGGGGCTGGTGCTGATCGCCGCGCTGCTCGTGGCGACGCGGCGCCGCCGCTACCGCGTCGACGAGGCCGGTGTCGACGTCCTCGACATCTGGTAGCGCCGTCCCGCAGTCGCCGCACCCGGACGTTGCCGGGCGCCGGCCGCGATGTCAGTCTGCCGGCGGAGCCTCCAGCGGCGCCGGACCGCAGAGCCCGTCGAGCTCGACGACCCGGATGCGATCCCGGTTCTCCCACGTGATCTCGTTCGCCGGATCGGGGCGCACCCGGTACTCGCGGAAGCTCATCTCGGCGGCGTCGAAGGTCAGCAGCCGACCCCTCAGCACATCGCCGTAGTCCAGGACGATCTTGATCGCCTCGAGGGCCTGGATCGAGCCCACGATGCCCGGTAGCACGCCCAGCACGCCGGCCTCGGCGCAGCTGGGCGCCATCTCGGCGGGCGGAGGCTCGGGCACCATGTCGCGGTAAGTGGGTCCCTGCTGGGGATCGAAGACGGTGACCATGCCCTCGAAGCGGAAGATCGACCCGTGCACGACGGGGATTCCCAGCTTCACCGAGGCGTCGTTCAGCATGTAGCGCACCGGGAAGTTGTCGGCACCGTCCACGATCACGTCGTAGCCGTCGATGACCTGGAGGATGTTGTCGGCCCCCAGGCGGACATCGTGGGTGACCACGTTCACGTCGGGGTTGAGAGCGGTGAGCGTCTTCTTGGCCGAGTCGACCTTGCGCTCGCCCACCCGGTCCACGTTGTGCAGGATCTGGCGCTGCAGGTTCGAGGCGTCGACCACGTCCATGTCCACGATGCCCAGCGTGCCCACGCCGGCGGCGGCCAGGTACAGGGCCGCGGGCGAGCCCAGGCCACCGGCGCCGAGGCACAGGATGCGGGCATCCAGCAGGCGCATCTGGCCCTCCTCGCCGACTTCCGGAAGCAGCAGGTGCCGGTGGTAGCGGTTGCGCTGCTCGGGGCTGAGCACCCGAGGCACGGCCCACGGGCGTCCCTCGTCCTTCCACCTGTTGAAGCCGCCGTCCATGGAGGCCACCTGCGTGTAGCCGAGTGACTGCAGCGTCTCAGCGGCGAAGGCCGAGCGCACGCCCCCGGCGCAGAAGACCACGACCGGCGTCTCGCGCCCCGGCAGACGGTTCTCGATGTTGGCCTCCAGGTGGCCGCGCGGGATGTGGATCGCACCGGGGATGGCGCCTTGCTCGACCTCGTCGGGTTCACGGACATCCAGGAGGGCGGCGCCGGCGTCGCGCAGGCGCTCACCGGTGGCGGTGTCGATCTCGGTGATCCTGGACTTGGCGGCGATGAGCAGATCGCGGAACGTGGGCATCGCTTCGGCTCCTTGAGGCTTCGGAGGGGCTGATCCCCCACCGCTCAAAAGTCTACCAAGTTAGTCAGGAATCGTCGCCGAGCCCCGCCGCCGCGGCCCGCACCATCAGCGGCAGCACCTCGCTGATGGACTCGTGTAGCACCACATCGGCGATGTCGTCGAAGGGCGTCGGATCGCGGTTCAGGATGACGAGCGAGGCGCCGGCCGATCGGGCGGCAGGCACCACCTGGGCGATCGGATAGACCTGCAGGGTGCTGCCCACCGCCAACATCAGGTCACAGGCCGTCGCCGCCTCCGACGCCCGCACGAGGTCGGCCGTCACGAGGTTCTGCCCGAAGGAGACGGTCGCAGACTTCAACAGGCCCCCGCAGGAGTGGCACGGAGGATCCTCCTCACCCGCCTTCAGCCGCTCGACGGCGTGCTCCATGGGCCACTCCTCGCCGCAAGCCAGGCACTTGACCCGCCGCCTCGTCCCGTGGATCTCCACCAGCCTGCCCGGAGAGGTGCCGGCCTCGGCGTGCAGCCCGTCCACGTTCTGGGTGATGAGCGTGTGCAGCTTCTCGCGCCGCTCCAGGGTCACGATCGCCCGGTGACCGGCGTTGGGGCGCGGCCGCTCGACGCTGTGCTCGGCCAGGCGCTGCCGCCACACCTCCCTGCGCACCTCCGGGTCGCTCACGTAGTTGGCGATGTGCGCCTTCGCCTCCGCAGCCGGATTGCGGGTCCAGACGCCCTGGGGGCCCCGGAAGTCGGGGATCCCGGAGTCGGTGGAGATGCCCGCGCCGGTGAGCACCACGATGCGTTCGGCCCGGTCCACGAGTTGCCGGGCCAGCCGGACGGGCTCGGCGAGGTGAGCGGTGGTCATCGGGCGCGGACCCTATCCTGCCGCTGCGGGAGGTTCCCATGGCACTGCAGGACGACGTCCAGGCGATCCTCGACGGCGGTGCGGCGCGTGGCGACGTTGCCGGCGCAGTGGCCGAGATCGTCTCCCCCGGCGAGGTTCTGTGCTCGGCCGCCGCCGGGGTTCGGGCCGTCGACGACGAGACCGCCGCGCCGATGCGCACCGACACGGTGTGCTGGATCGCCTCCATGACCAAGGCGGTCACCGGCGCCGCCGCGATGCAGCTCGTCGAGAGCGGTCGGCTCCACCTCGACACGCCCGCCGCCGAGGTGCTCGAGCATCTGGGCACCGTCGGTGTGCTCGAAGGCTTCGACGGGGAGGGCAACCCGCAACTTCGCCCGGCGCGGAGCCCCGTCACACTCCGCCAACTGCTGACGCACACGGCCGGATTCGCCTACGAGATCTGGAGCGAGGACCTGCTCCGCTACCACGAGGTGACCGGCACCCCCACGATCAGAACCTGCCGGCGGGCCGCGCTGGACGCTCCGGCGCTCCACGACCCCGGCGAGCGATGGCTCTACGGCACGAGCATCGACCACGTCGGGCTGATGGTCGAGGCGGCGTCGGGGATGCGACTCGGCGAGTACCTGCAGCGACACCTCCTGGGCCCGCTGGGCATGGAGTCCACTGCTTTCCTGATCAGCGACGACATGCGGGCCAGGCTGGCCACGGTCCACAGCCGCGGCGGCGACGGTGCGCTCGCCGCCATGCGGTTCGAGATCGACCAGGAGCCCGAGGTGCAACTCGGCGGCGCCGGTCTCTACAGCACCGTGGAGGACTACAGCCGCTTCCTGCAGATGATCCTGGGTCGCGGCAGCCGCGAGGGCGTGCAGGTGTTGCGCCCGGAGACAGTGGATCAGATGTTGGTGAACAACATGGGATCCCTGCGGGTGGTGCCGCTGCCCGCGGTGCTACCCGGCGTGGCCGGCGATGTCGAGTTCTATCCGGGCATCGAGAAGTCCTGGGGACTGACCTTCCAGATCAACGAGGAGCCGCTGCCCACCGGGCGCCCGGCGGGCGGGATCATGTGGGCGGGCCTGGCCAACTCGTACTACTGGATCGACATGCGGAACGGCTTGGCGGGCACCTACATCAGCCAGCAGTTCCCCTTCGGCGACCCACGCACGTTCGGGCTCTTCGACAGCGTCGAGCGGGCCTGCTACGCGGCCCTCGGTTAGAGGCGGGCGAGTACAGGGATCCCGGCGCGGCGCGTCCCACGCCTGCGCGTCTGAATATACCCCTTGACAAGTCCAGTTCTTTCTCCTAGTTATGTTGTTGTCAATGAGTATTCGCTCACTGTAGAGCTTCTTGGTGCCAATGGGCACCCCGCGTCCAAATCTTGCAGCAGGAGCAACGCAATGCAGACCCCACTCGTCACCGTCCCTCCCGCCCCGGTACCGGCGACCAACGCACCAGCGCCGTCGGATGCGACCGGTCAGCCCCACGCCCGGCGTTCGGCACCCAACGGCCGGACCGGTGGCGTCGAACTCTGGGTGGAACCCTGGAACGACCTGTGCCCCGACGCCAACCGGGGCCACCACCCTCGCTCGCCCTACGTGGAACTCTTCTGGCTGGGCGTGCTCGGTCCGTCGTCCACCTGGCTCATCCGGCGCCTGGCGCTACGGCTGGAGGAGGCTCCGAGCGGCGTGCTGGTGAACACCGCGGAGATCGCCGGCGAGATCGGACTCGGCGGCCGTCACGCGCTCCAGACGGCCTTCGAAAGGGCCTTCGAGCGCTGCTGCCGCTTCGGTCTGATGCAGCGCGGGCGCCACAACACGCTGTTCGTCCGTGTCCGCCTCCCCGACCTCACCGCCCGCATGGCCGAGCGGCTGCCGCCGCAGCTGCGTGTGGCACACGATGTCTGGCGACGACACCCGGCATCGGATCCGACCGAGATCGAAACGCTGGGGCGCGCCCGGCACCTGGCGATGGCGCTGCTGGCGTGCGGCGACGAGCCCGACTCGGTGGAACGGCAACTGCACACCTGGCAGTTCCATCCTGCGCTGGCCTTCGAGGCCACCCGCTGGGCCACCGAGAAGCACACCCGGGCACAGGCGGCGGTGAGCGCGGTCGACGCCGACACCAGTGAGCCCGCTGCCCGCGAGGACGCTCTCAGCAGCGGCCAGGGCCTCAGTCGCCGGGCGGCGAGAAGTTCCTGATGAGGTCCACGAGCAGGCGCACGCCGAAGCCGGTGCCACCCTTGGCGGCCTCGCCGTCGACGCTGTCGGTCCAAGCCGGCCCGGCGATGTCCAGATGGGCCCAGGGGATGCCCTCGGCCACGAACTCCTGCAGGAACAGGGCGGCAGTGAGCGTGCCGCCCCAGCGGTTGCCGATGTTCTTGAGGTCGGCAACCGGCGAGTCGAGCTGCTTGCGGTAGTCCGCCGGGAGCGGCAGGTGCCAGACCCGCTCTCCCGCCCGGTCCGCCGCCGCCTCCACGGCACCGATCCAGCCGTCGTCGTTGCCCATGAGGCCCGCCACCTTGGTTCCCAGTGCCACCATGCAGGCCCCCGTGAGCGTGGCGAGATCCACGATGGCGTCCGGGCGGGCCTCGCTGGCGAGCGAGAGCGCGTCCGCAAGGATCAACCGTCCCTCGGCGTCGGTGTTGAGCACCTCCACGGTCTTGCCGTTGCGGATCGTGAGGATGTCGCCGGGACGGGTGGCGTCGCCCCCCAGCATGTTGTCGGTGATGGGGATGTAGCCGGTGACCCTGATCGGCGGAGCCAGCCGCTTGACGACCTGCATCGTGCCCAGGACGGCGGCGGCGCCGCTCATGTCGATCTTCATGGTCTCCATGCCGGTGGCGGGCTTGATGGAGAGCCCCCCGGCGTCGAAGGTGATCCCCTTGCCGACGAGGGCCAGGAACCCCTCGGCGGGCTCGGGAGGACGCCAGGTGATCTCCACGAATCGAGGCGGCTGCGTCGAGCCGCGGTTGACCCCCAGCAGACCGCCGAAGCGGGCATCGACGATCTCCTGCATCTCCCAGACCTGGATCTCCAGTTCGGCGCCGTCGCCACCGGTCGCCATGGCCCGGGCCTGCTCGGCCAACTTGGCCGGCGTCAGCGACCCGCCGGGCTCGTTCACCAGATCCCGGGCGAAGCAGACCGCCTCGGCGACCGCCGCGCCGAGCCTCAGAGCCTCGCGCACCTCCCTGCCGCCGCCGATCACCGTCAGCTTCGCCAGAGAGTTGGGCTCGGGTTCGGACTTGAACGCGTCGTAGCCGTAGGCCCCGAGCACGATCCCCTCGGCGTGCGCCTGCGCCGCGGCGAGAGGGTCGGCACCTTCGCCCACGACGTCGAGCAGCGAGGATGCGAGCCAGCGATGCCGGCGCACCAGTCGCGCCAGCGCCGCCGACGAGCGCCGTATCACAGCCGGGGTGACGTCCGCGGCCGGCCCCATGCCGACCACGGCGACCGGCCGGCCGTCGGGCCCCGCCACCATCTGCGCCTGCCCCGCCTTGCCCTCGAAGCCGAGATCTCGCAGCAGCGCCCAGTCCAGATCGTGCGGCTCGGCGGCGACCTGCTCGGAGCAAACGCCGACGGCGATGACGCCGGCTCCAGCGGGAACGGTCGAGGCAAGGGTCACGGAAACAGCCACAGCGCTCCTCCTCTATCAGCGGAATGCGGGACGAAGCCGCCAACTCACGCTAGCGGCGAGCAAGCCCAACCGAGGGCGGGGGATCGGGGGGCCGGGCTGCGACGCCTGCGGAGCACGCTGAGCCTGCGAAGCGTGCGGAGAGGAAGGAGCAGAGCGGCACCCCGGACCCCCGCCCGGACAGCGGTTAGCAGCCGGCGATGAAGGCTTCGACGGCGTTGCGGGCGTCCTCGTCGCGCATCTGGCGCGGCGGCGACTTCATGAAGTAGGCGGACGTCTCGTACAGCGGGCCGCCGATGCCCCGGTCGAGGCCCAGGCGGGCGCAGCGGATGGCGTCGATGACCACCCCGGCGGAGTTGGGGCTGTCCCACACCTCCAGCTTCAGTTCCACGTTCAGCGGCACGTCACCGAAGGTCGTGCCCTCGATGCGGATGTGGCACCACTTGCGGTCCTCGAGCCAGGGCACGTGGTCGGACGGGCCGACGTGCACGTCGGAGCCGGCCAGTTCGGACTCCAGCTGGCTGGTCACGGCCTGGGTCTTGGAGATCTTCTTGGACTCCAGCCGGTCGCGCTCCAGCATGTTCAGGAAGTCGGTGTTGCCGCCGAAGTTGAGCTGGTAGGTGCGATCCACCTGCACCCCGCGGTCCTGGAAGAGCCGGACCAGGTTGCGGTGCACGATGGTCGCCCCCACCTGGGACTTGATGTCGTCGCCGACGATCGGCACGCCCCGCTGCCGGAACCGCTCGGCCCAGACGTCGTCGCCGGCGATGAAGACCGGCATGCAATTGACCAGCGCGCAGCCGGCCTCGAGCGCCTGCTCCGCGTAGAAGCGGGCCGCCTGTTCGGATCCCACCGGGAGGTACGAGACGAGAACATGGGTGTCGGTGTCGCGCAGCACCTGGGCGACGTCGACCGGCGCCTGGGGCGACTCCACGACAACGTCGGCGAGGTATCGCCCGATGCCGTCGAGGGTGGGGCCGCGCTGCACGGTCACGCCGGAGGTCGGCACGTCGCAGAACGCCACGGTGTTGTTCTGGCCGTTCCCGATGGCCTTGGCGAGATCCTCGCCGACCTTCGTGGCGTCGACATCGAAGGCGGCCGTGAAGCGAACGTCGCCGATGGCGTAGCCGCCGAGCACCGGGTGCATCAGGCCGGGGATCTCCTCGTCCGCGCCGGCGTTGCGGTAGTACTCGACACCCTGCACGAGCGACGAGGCGCAGTTGCCGACACCGGCGATAGCCACGTTGATCTGTGCCATGGTTTCCCTCCTTGCGGCGCCCGCCACCGTTGTGGTGGCGCCGGTGGCTCGGTTGCGAATCGGCGGCGGACCTGTCCGGAGTGGATCGATGCCTCGATCCCGGCGTGTCCGGCCGCTCGTTGCCGTGCACAATATATTCGATTTCCGGAACGGTGCAACTGCTTCGATAGGCAATTGGTTATAGGATTCTCCCATGGCCCCGTCAACGCGACGGCGACATCCCGGCGGGACTCCCAAGGATCACCCCGGAGATGAACAGGTGCCCCTGAACGTCAGCACCCGCGCCCTCGCCCACCTCCAGAAGGTGGCGGAGCTGTCCTCGTTCACCGACGCCGCTCGCACCTTCGGGATCAGCCAGCCGGCACTGTCGCAGAGTCTCTCGCAGCTGGAGCAGCGCCTGGGGGTCGTGCTGTTCGAGCAGGACGGGCGACGCCGGCGCCTCACCGAGGCCGGCCGGATGGTGGCCGACTTCGCCGCCGAGGTGCTCGGGCGCACCGGGGAGTTGGAGACGTGGATCCGGTCGCAGCAGGACGGCGACGCCGGCACGCTGCGCATCGGTTTGACCGACGCCGCAACCCTGTACCTGCTCCCGGACGCCCTGATGATCTTCCGCGAGACCCACCCGGGCGTGGAGATGCAACTCGTCGTGGACTCCACCTCGGCTCTCTGCGACCGGCTGGCGCGGTACGACCTGGACCTGGTCTTCGCCGTCGGCCCCCCGCCGGAGGGGCTGACCGGCGAGGTGCTGGGGACCGAGGAGCTGCGCGTCTACGCCCGCCGGAGCGACGCGGCGGCCGAGGTGGCCGCTGCCGGGGTCGAGTGGGCGCTGCCGCCGGAGGGGTCGCGCACCCGGGCGCTCATCGAGGCCGGCCTGGCGGAGAGGGGCATCGAAGCGTTCGTGACCCTCACCTCCCAGAACCCCGACGTGCTGCGCCAGGTGGCGGCGGTGGGGCTGGCGTGGACGGTGCTTCCCGAGGCGGTGGGCGGGAACGACCCCGAGCTCGTCGACGTTCTCGGGGCGGCCGTGGCGCAACGGCCGCTGGCCATGATGCGCCGGGAATCGGCCCCCGAGGACGCCCGCGTGGCGGCGCTCAGCCGCCTCGCCCGGGACATGGTCCGGCTCACGGGCGCAGCGACACTCGCGCGATGAGGTCCATCCCGAAGGCGGTCATGATGGCGAGGTACAGCAGGCCGGTACCGGCCATCACCGCGGCGTAGCGCCGGACCCGCAGTGCCGCCTCGGTGGCGCCCAGCAGCACCGCGCTCCCCGCCGCGCACAGCACCCAGTACCAGCCCAGCAGGCCGCCGAAACCGTCGTCAACGGCGCCGCCGAGGATCGAGGCCACCCCGGTGGGCCACAGCAGCACCACCGTCTCGGCCAGCCAGATGACCATGCTCCAGCGCACGAGCTGCACGAGGGGGGCGCGGCGCAGGCCCGGCTGCACGAGGTACCAGTGCCCGAGCAGCATGGCGTCGGAGACCGCCCCGAAGAAGAGTGCCCCGACGACCACCCGGGCCACCGACAGCGCCAACGGTCCGCCCGCCACCACGCCCCCGGCGACCACGCCCGCGAACGCCACCAACGGGGCGGCGAGGTCCAGCGCCGGCGGGAAACCCGGGCCCTCGGCTGCGGCGGGCTCGCCGGAGATGCGGCCGAGCATCGCCGCCACACGGTTGCGGCGGCGCAGGGCGTCGGCGGCCTGCGCCGAGGGCGTCGCGGCGCGGCGCCGGTAGGCCACGACGAGCACGCCGAGGGCGACGGCGGCGGCCACCAGGGCGGCCACGTCGCGTGCCGGGCGGAACCCGGCGACTGCGCCGACGACGCCGGCGAGCGCGGCCAGGGCCGCGTACAGCGATCGCAGCAGCCAGCCGTACCCCGGCCCGACCTCGCGCCGGCGCGTGGTCACCCACCCGAACAGCAGGCCGCCCGCGGCCCACTGCAGCAGGACGGTTGCGGCGTGAACCTCGCTCACGGGAGCGCCGGCAGCCGTGTGGGACGACCCGCTCCCGCCGGAGCCTCAGGCACCGCCGGCGGCCGCGCCGACCGAGCGGGCCGCGCCGGCGGCGTGGTAGCTCGAGCGCGTCAGTGGGCTCGACTCGACGTGGCCGATGCCCAACTCCCTGCCGATCCGAGCCAGCTCCTCGAAGTCCTCCGGCGGCCACCATCGCTCCACGCGCAGGTGGGCGCTGGAGGGGCGCAGGTACTGCCCGATGGTGACGATGTCGCAACCGACGCCCGCCAGGTCGCCCAGCGCCTCAACCACCTCGCCGGCGGTCTCGCCCAGTCCCACCATGATGGAGGACTTGGTCACCAGCCCTGCGTCGGAGGCTCTCGCCAGCACCGCCAGGCTGCGGGCGTAACCGGCGGAGGGACGCACCAGCCGCTGCAGCCGGGCCACCGTCTCGATGTTGTGGTTCAGCACGTCGGGGCGCTCGTCGAAGATCACCGAGAGCGCCGCGGGGTCGCCCTTGCAGTCGGGGATGAGAACCTCGACGGTCACCGACGGGCGCAGTCGCCGGATCGCCCGGATGCAGGCCGCGAAGTGCGCCGCGCCGCCGTCGGGCACGTCGTCTCGGGCCACGGCCGTGACGACGGCGTGCTCGAGGCCCATGCGGGCGACCGCGGCGGCGACCCTGTCGGGCTCGGCGGGATCGAGGGGTTCGGGCCGGCGGGTGTCGATGAGGCAGAAGCCGCAGGCCCGCGTGCAGCGCTCGCCGCCCAGCATGAACGTGGCCGTGCCCTGCTCCCAGCACTCGTAGATGTTCGGGCAGCCCGCCTCCTCGCAAACGGTCACCAGGTCGAGATCGCGCATGACGCTCTTGATCCGGCGGAACTCCGGACCGGTGCGCGCCACCACCCGCATCCAGGACGGCTTGCGACCGCCGTCGGCGGGACTCTCCGGCGCCCGGGACACTGCAGCGACCGGAATCGTCGCCGATTGCGGCGGCCCGGGATCGGGTTCCACCGCCGTGGGTACCGTGCCCGCGGGCACCGCGGATGCTGCGACGAGGCGCCTGCTGCCGGCAGCGGCCACGTCGGCCCGGTCCCACCCGGCTGCGCCCCAGCGCTCGATCGCACGCGCCGCTGTGGCGTCGACCACCTCGCGCATCGTGACGGCCACACCCTCGGCGCCGAGCGAGGTCACCGGGTGCTCGCGGATCCCGCACGGCACGATCCGGCCGAACCAGCTGAGGTCCGGATCCACGTTCAGGGCGAACCCGTGCAAGGTGCGCCCACGCCGCACGCGGACGCCAATGGCGGCGATCTTGCGGGGCCGTTCCCCGGCGGGGTCGAGCCACACCCCGCGGTGACGCTCGAGACGGCCGGCGCCCGGCAGCCCCAAGTCCTCCAATACCTCGATCAGCAGGTCCTCCAGGCTCTCCACGTACGCCGCGGCCGCTCCGAGCCCGCCGGCGCGGGGGCCGCCCAGGGTCAGGATCGGGTAGCCGACGAGTTGTCCGGGACCGTGATAGGTGACGTCACCACCCCGGTCGGTGCGGCAAAGTTCGGCCCCGGCGGCGGCCGGATCCATCAGTATGTGCGCCTCCGGGGCACGGGGCCCCAGCGTGACGACGTGCGGGTGCTCGAGCAGCAACAGGTGGTTGCGCGGGCTGTGGGCGTGCAGGCCCCGCTGCAACGCCCAGGCCTCGTCGTAGCCGACCCGGCCGAGCCAGCGAACGGCCAGGTGCCGGGGAGCGGTGATCCCGGCAGAGCGCCGAGCGGGCGCCGGGCGACTCGCAGCCACCTGCGGCGCCACTACAGGATCTCGGCTTCCCAGTCCCGCGTCTGGATGATGTGGCGCAGGCGATCCAGGAAGGCGGCCACATAGGCCCCGTCGAAGGCCCGATGGTCCCAGGCCAGCGCCAGCACGCCGACCGAATGGATGGCGATGGCCTCGTCGCCGCGCTCGCCGGTCACCACGACCGGCCGCCGCTTGATCCCGTCGGTGGACAGGATCGCCACCTGCGGCTGGTTGATGATCGGGAACTGCATGAGGGTGCCGTACTGGCCGGGATTGGTGATGGTGAAGGTTCCCCCGGTGACCTCGGCAGCCGAGAGCTCCTTGCTGCGGGCTCGGGCAGCCAGGTCCACGACCTCGCGGGCGATGGCCCGCAGGCGCTTGGTCTCGGCGTCCCGGACGACCGGGGCGAGCAGCCCCTGGAAGTCCAGATCCACGGCCACCGCCAGGTGCACGCTGCGATGCACAACGAGGTCGGTGCCGTCGATGCTGGCGTTGATGTGGGGGAAGTCGGCGATGGCGTCGCAGGCCGCCCGGGCGATGAACGGCAGGTAAGTGAGGCTGAAGCCCTCCTGGGAGCGCCAGGCCGCCCGGGCCTTGCGGCGGACCTCCTCGACGCCCTCGAAGTCGACTTCGACCGCGGTCAGCACGTGCGGCGAGGTGGCCTTGGAGGCCACCATGTGCCGGCCGATCGTCTTGCGGATGCTGCTGAGGGGGACGACGCGCGGCTCGCCGGGGTCGGCGTCGCCATCCTCGGGCGGCGCCGGCGCGGGCGCGGCGGCCGGCTGCGGGGTAGGCGCCCCCGGAGCGCTCCGGCGCTCGCGGATGACGCGCTCCACGTCCGCCCGGGTGACGCGGCCGCCCACGCCGCTGCCCTCGATTGCGGCCACGTCGATGCCGTGCTCGTTGACGAGCCGGCGCACCACCGGCGACAGCAGCCGCGGCTGGGACCGCTCCCCGTCGTCGGGCTCAGGGGACGGTTCGGGCTCGGGCGGCGCGGGGGGCGGATCCAGCTCGGGCTCCGGGACAGGCTCGGGCGCCGGCGTCGCGGCCGCAGGCGGTTCAGGGACCGGCTCCGGCTCCGGCTCGGGCTCGGGACTGGCCGGCGGCTCGGGGGCCGGCTCGGGCACGGGCGCCTCCGCGCTGTCGGAGATGATCGCCAGCAGCGCGCCCACCTCCACGGTCTCCCCCTCGGGCACCACGACCTGCGTCAGGACTCCCGACGCCGGTGACGGCACCTCTGAATCCACCTTGTCGGTGGAGATCTCGAAGAGCGGCTCGTCGCGATCCACCTGGTCGCCGACCTGCTTGATCCAGCGAATGATGGTGCCCTCGGTCACCGTCTCGCCCAGTTGCGGAAGAACCACGTCGGCCATTGCGCCCGTCCTTGTGCTCTCGGTCCTGTCGCCGTTACCGTCCGCCGCGGACCCGCTAGCCGTGCAGCGACCGGCCCGTCAGCGACAGCACCGTCTCGCCGAACAGCTCGCTGAGGGTGGGGTGCGGCTGGATGAGGCTCGCCACGTCGGCCACCGTCGCCTCCCAGTTCACCGCCAGGTATCCCTGTCCCAGTTGCTCGGTGGCCCACGGCCCCACGAGGTGCACGCCCAGCAGCCGCCCGGCGGTGCCATCGGCACCGCGCTCGGCCACCACCTTCACGAACCCGTCGGTGTCGCCCACGATCATCGCCCGGCCGTTGGCGGCGTAGCGGTGCTTGGAGACGGCCACGTCCAGCCCGGCGTCGGCGGCCTGCTGCTCGCCGAGGCCGGCGAAGGCCACCTCGGGACGGCAGTAGATACACCAGGGCACACCGGCGTAGTCGATCGGTGCCGGTTCCTCGCCCAGCAGATGCTGCACCGCCAGGATGCCCTCGGCGAAGCCCACGTGGGCCAGCTGCGGCGTGGCGATGACGTCGCCGGCGGCGTAGACGCCGTCCTCGCCGGTGCGGCAGTACTCGTCGACGGTCACGAAGCCGCGCTCACAGGTCGTCACGGCGGTCCCCTCCAGTCCCAGGCCCTCGGTCACGGGCCGGCGCCCCACGCTCAGCACCACAAGGTCGGCGCGCGCCTCGTCGCCGTCGCCGAACCGCACGACCATCGAGTCGCCGTCGGGCTCCGCACCGGCCACGCTCACACCGGTGTGCACCTTCATGCCCCGGCGCTTGAAGGATCGCTCGACCTGCTTGCTCACCTCGTCATCGGCGCCGGCCAGCAGCCTCGGCAGGACCTCCAGCAGCGTCACCTCGCTGCCCATGTCGCACAGCATCGAGGCGAACTCGCAGCCGATGGCACCGCCGCCGATGACGGTGGCGGTGGCCGGCACGGCCTCGATGGAGAGCAACTCGTCGGAGGTCACCACCCGCTCGCCGTCGACGGCGAACCCGGGGAGCACCCGTGGCACCGAGCCGGTTGCCAGGATCACGTGACGGCCGGTGAGCGTGATGCTGCCGTCGCCGCCGGTCACCGTCACCGTGCGGCCCGCCCCCAGGGAACCGCTGCCGTCGTAGACGGTCACCTTGCGGCTGCCGAGCAACTTGGCCAGACCGCCGGTGAGACGATCGATGATGCCCTGCTTGCGGCCCTGTGCGGTTGCCATGTCCAGCGTGGGCGCCGAGGTGTCGACCCCGAACTCGGCGGCGTGGCCCACCGCCTGGAAGACAGCGGCGGTCTCCAGCAGCTCCTTGGCGGGGATGCAGCCCACGTGCAGGCACGTGCCGCCCAACTTGGAGCGCTCCACGAGGCCCACGTCCAGCCCGGCACTCGCCGCGTACAGCGCCGAGGCGTAGCCGGCGGGACCGCCGCCCACCACGATCAGATCGTGCGAGGTCACACGGCCAGCCTACCGGTCGCCCCGCGCCCGCCCCCGAGAGCCCGGACGCGACGCCCGAGCCGCCGGAGCGGTCCGCAACTCGCTACGGGAGGTACGTGCGAGGGTTGACCGGCGCGCCGTCGATGCGCACCTCGAAGTGCAGGTGGGGCCCCTGGGAGAAGCCACTGTTGCCCACATAGCCCACCACCTGGCCGATGGACACGGTCTGGCCCGCGGCGACCGCGAAGCCGTGCATGTGGGCGTAGAGCGTCGACATCCCGCCGCCGTGGTCCACGATGATGGTGTTGCCGTAGCCGCGGATCCAGCCCGCGTAGTCCACGCGGCCCGACTCTGCGGAGTGGATCGGCGCGCCGTGGGTGCCGGCGATGTCGATGCCCTCGTGCATCCGTCCCCAGCGTGGGCCGTACTCGGAGGTCACCCTGTCGACCAGCGGCCAGCGCACCGCACTCGGCGGGATCACGACACCGACGGCGGGGCAGTCGATCCAGCTGCCGTCGCCGTCGAGGGGCCGGCGGGGGTTGGCGAAGCAGATGCCGCGGCGGCGATCCCGCTCGGCGGCCTCGAGTTCGATCTCGGCGACCCGTGCGGCCAGGATGGCGTCGACCTCCGCCTGGGCCGCCTCGAGCGCCTCGATCTCGTCGTGCAGTTGCCGGACACGGGCCTGCAGCTCCGCGTGCAATTCCGCCTGCAGGTCGCGGGCGCGATTGTGCTCGGAGAGCACCTCACCCTCCTGAGCAGCCAGCGTCTCGATGGTTCGCTGCAACGATTCCAGCGTCCGGCGACGCTCGTCGATCTCGACGACGGCGGCGTCGAGGCCCTCCAGCAACTCCTTGTCGTATTCGCCCACCATGGTCAGCAGAACATGACGGTTCTCCAGATCGTGGACGTCGCTCACCTGCCACGACAGGGCGGTGCGGTGTTCGGTCGAGTAGACGTACATGTTGACGAGCCGCTCGTTCGCCAACCGGCGCCGCGTCGCGAACGCGATCTCGGCGCCTTGCAGCGCGCTCTCGGCGACCTCGTGGAGGTCGGCGGTGAGGACCTGGCGCGCGGCGATGTTCGCCAGCCGGGCCTCGGAGAGCGCGATCAGGTCGGCCGTGCGCGCCAACTCGGCCTCGACTTGAGCCGTCGAGAGTTGCAGCGCGTCGATCTCGGAACCGAGGAGGCCCTGCTCGGCGCCGAGTTGTTCGAGTTCGGCGCGCGACCGGTTCAGTTGATCGTCGCCGGCAAGCCGATCCTGCAGGTACTGGTGGTCGGCGGAGTCCTGGGCGCGGGCGGGAAGGGCCGGCAGGAGGACGAGGAGGCAGGCGGCGAGAAGCCGCGCACGTCTGGACATCTTCTGTACAGGTCCTCGACCCCACTCGCCACCGGCAACACTAGCCACAGTAGTTTCCAGCAGCAACAGGAGTAGGGAGCGAACTCCCGGACAATCCAGGCTGGGACGGCGCCGCCCGGCCCGAGCAGGTCGCCGGCGAGGCGTGCACTCAGCGCATCAGCACCTGGAACGCGAACGCCGCCAGGATCGCCAGCCCGCAGAGCAGGGTCAGGGTGATCAGCAGGCGCGTGCTCACCGCGGCGACGCTAGCGGCGGTGGTGGTCCTAGCGTGGATCGTGCAGCGTGCGGCGGCGTTGGGAGAACCCATGAACCGGTCCGATGACAGGCCCATCGTGGTGGCAGGGTCGAGCGGCCTGATCGGGCGGGCCCTGGTCGCCGAACTCCGCCGCCGGGGCGCGACCGTGCTGCGGCTGGTGCGTCGCCCCGCCATCACCGCAGACGAGATCTCCTGGGATCCGGCCGCCGGCGGCCTGGAGGCCGCCGCCTTGGAGGGTGCCGGAGCGGTGGTCAACCTGGCGGGCGCGGGCATCGGCGACCGTCGCTGGAGCGCCGCACGCAAGCAGGTGCTCCGGGACAGTCGGGTCGGGAGCGCGGCGCTGCTCGCCGCGACCGTCTCCGAGCTCTCGCGACCGCCCGCGGTGATCGTCAGCGCGTCGGCCATGGGCTTCTACAGCGAGCGGGGTGACACCGTCGTCTCCGAGCGCACCGGGCCGGGGCACGGGTTCCTGGCCGAGCTGTGCCAGGAATGGGAGGCGGCGGCCCGGCCTCGGGCGCCGGTGCGCACGGTGCTGCTGCGCACCGGTGTGGTCCTGTCCGCCGACGGGCCGTTCCTGCGCCGGCAGCTCCCCCTGTTCAAGCTCGGCCTCGGCGGACGGCTGGGCCCTGGGGGCCGCTGGGTGAGTTGGATCTCGCTCACCGACACGATCACTGCGATCTGCCACGTCCTGGACCGCGACGTGTCGGGACCGGTCAACCTCACCGCACCCAACCCGGTGACGAACGCCGAGTTCACCCGGGCGCTGGGTCGGGTGCTGCGCCGCCCCGCCGTCCTGCCCGTGCCCCTGCTGCTGCCGCGCCTCCTGCTGGGCGCCGAAGCGTTGGCCGGCCTGACCCAGAGCGTCCGCGTGATCCCCGAGGTCCTGCTGGCGGACGGCTTCGAGTTCGAGCACCCCGACGTGACCACCGCTCTGGCAGCAGCCCTCGGCCGCACCGCCTCCTAGCCGCGGCCGCCTCCCGGCAGCACCCGGTAGGCGTCGTAGACGCTGTCGACGCGACGCACCGCGTGCAGCACCGACGAGAGTTGCACGCCGTCGGAGAGCTCCAGCTCGAAGCGCATGATCGAGGCGCCGTCGGCACCGGCGCGGGCGTTCACCGAGGTGATGTTGGCCTGCTGCTCGGAGACCGCCACGGTCACGTCACGCAGCAGGTGCGGCCGGTCGAGGGAGCGCACTTCGACCGCGGCGGTGAACACGGTGGCGGCCCCCTCCTCCCACTCCACGTCGATGAGACGAGCCGCCTCACCGTCGCCGCCGAGCGCCGCCGCGTTGGCGCAGTCCGCCCGATGGATCGAGACCCCCCGGCCGCGGGTCACGAAGCCGATGATGTCGTCGGGCATCACCGGCGTGCAGCACTTGGCCAGACGTACCCACACGTCCCCGAGACCCTCCACGTGCACACCCGCCCCGCCGGAGCGCTTCTGTGAGGAACGTCGGGGCGCCAGTGCGGTCGCCGAGACCCGCTCGGCGGGCTGGGAGCCCTCGGGGTCCTCGCCGCGCAGGCGGCGGGCGACCCGCTCGGTGACGGTGCGCGCCGACAGGTGGCGCTCGCCGACGGCCACGAAGAGCGCGTCGGTGTCGTCGTAGTTCAGGGCTCCGGCCACCTCGCGCAGCGTCTCGGAGCGGATGACCGGGGCGATCGGCAGCGATTCGCGACGCAACTCGGCGGTGATCTCGTCGCGCCCCCGGTTGAGCGCCTCGGTGCGGCGCTCCCGTGTCAGCCACTGGCGGATCCGCGAGCGCGCCCGGCTGGTGGCGACGAACTGCAGCCAGTCCTGCGACGGGCCGGCGTCGGGATCCTTGGAGGTCATCACCTCCACGGTGTCGCCGGTGGAGAGCTTCGTGGTGAGCGCCACGAGGCGGCCACCGACGCGGGCGCCGATGCAGCCGTGGCCGACCTCGGTGTGGATGGCGTAGGCGAAGTCCACCGGCGTTGCCCCCACCGGCAGGGTCACCACGTCGCCCCGGGGCGTGAAGACGAACACCTCGTCCTGCTCGAACTCGGTCTTCAGGTTGCCGAGGAACTGCTCGGGGTCGTCGCTCTCCTCGGACCAGTCGATGATCCGGCTCAGCCAGGCCAGATCGCCGCCGCTCTCCTCCTTGTAGTCCCAGTGGGCGGCGACGCCGTGCTCGGCCCGGGCGTGCATCTCCCGGGTGCGGATCTGCACCTCCACCACCTTGCCCTGCGGCCCCACCACCGCCGTGTGCAGGCTCTGGTACAGGTTGAATTTGGGCATGGCGATGTAGTCCTTGAAACGCCCCTGCAGCGGCTTCCAGATGGCGTGGATGGCACCGAGGGTGGCGTAGCAGTCCCGCACGTTGTCGGTGACGACCCGGATGCCCACCAGGTCGTAGATGTCGCTGAACTCGCGGTTCTTCAGCACCATCTTCTCGTAGATGCTCCAGAGGTGCTTGGGCCGGCCCGTCACCTCGGCGCCGATGCCGAGTTCCAGCAGCCGCCCCTCCACGGTGACCAGCAGCTGCGCCAGGAACAGGTCGCGCTCGGGGTCCTGCTCGGCGACCAGGTGGTCGATCTGGGCGTACCACTTGGGGTGGAGCGCGGCGAAGGCCAGATCCTCCAGCCGGCTCTTGAGGTCCTGCATACCCAGCCGGTGCGCCAGCGGGGCGTAGACGTCGAGGGTCTCCCGCGCCACCTGCTGCTGCTTGGCCGGCGAGAGTGCGGCGAGGGTGGCCATGTTGTGCAGCCTGTCGGCCAGCTTGATGATGAGCACCCGCAGGTCCTTGGCCATCGCCACCAGCATCTTGCGCAGCGAGGCGGCCTGGTGACGTTCCCGGGTGGTGAACTCGACGCGGTCCAGCTTGGTGACGCCGTCGACGATCTTCGCCACGTCGGGGCCGAAGTCGGCCTCCACGTCGGCGAGCGTGCGGTCGGTGTCCTCGATGACGTCGTGCAGCAGGGCTGCCGCGACGCTCACGTCGTCGAGGCCCAGGCGGGCGACGATGCGCGCCACGCTGAGGGGGTGCTCCACGAAAGGTTCGCCCGACTTGCGGCGCTGGGCCTGATGGGCGCTGGCGGCCCAGGCGTAGGCCCGCTCGATCAGTTCGGTGTCCGCCCCACCGAAGTGCGACGAGTGCTCGACCAGCAGCGACGTGATCGGCCCGGCGGCCGGATGTCCCCGCCAGGGCTGCAGCGTCCCCCAGGGAGGGGCGCCGGTGTCCCCGGCGGCGACGGTGGGAGCGTCGGAGGTGACGCCGGTGCTCACGCTCTCAGCCTCGCATTCGGCCTGCAGCCCACCCCCACAGCATCGCAGAGCCGGCGCGCGATCACTCGCCGCTGCTCACTCGTAGATGACCAGCGACTCCACGCGCAGCCCGTCGAGGCGACGGCGCCCGCCCAGGAAGGCCAACTCCACGAAGAAGGCGAGGCCCGCCACCTGCCCGCCGGCGCGCTCGACGAGGTCGCAGGTGGCCCGGGCGGTGCCGCCGGTGGCCAGCACGTCGTCCACGATGAGAACCCGCGCCCCGGCGGCGAAGGAGTCCACGTGCATCTCGAGGCTGTCGGTGCCGTACTCCAACTCGTAGGTCACGCCGACGGTCTCCGCTGGCAGCTTCCCCGGCTTGCGCACCGCGGCGAACCCCACGCCGAGGCGTTCGGCCACCGGGATGCCGAAGATGAAGCCGCGTGCCTCCGCCGCGGCGACCACCTCCACGCCGGCGTCGGCGAAGCGCGCCGCCAGGGCGTCCGAACAGGCCCCGAATGCGCCCGGGTGCCCCAGCACGGGCGTGATGTCCTTGAATCCGACCCCCGCGACGGGGAAGTCGGGTATCTCCCGGACCAGCTCCCGCCAGAGGCGCTCGGCCTCGGCGAACTTCATCGCGGCAGGAGGGTGCCGGCGGCGACCCGCACGGGACCGCTCACTTGCGCCGCTTCTTGGCGGGCCGCGCCGGGTGGCTGCGGCTGGTGGTGACCCCTGACCGCCCGACGGGTCCGCTGCCGGACCGCCTGGGGCGCGGCGCTTCGGCGGTGGGGCGGCGCTCACCGGAGGGCCGGCGCTGCCCCGGCCGCTCGCCGGTGACCCAGACGTGCAGCCAGGCCACCAGCGGCGCCGCCACGAACAGCGACGAGTAGGTGCCGGCCAGCAGACCCACCAGCAGGGCGATCGAGAACTCCTGCAGCGTCACCGCGCCGAGCGCGAAGCGGCCGATGATCAGCAGCGACAGCACCGGCAGCACCGACGTGATGGTGGTGTTGACCGACCGCATGAACACCTCGTTGACCGAGCGGGTGACGACCTCGAAGTACGGGTCCTTGCGGGTGCGGGCGTTGCCCCGGATCTTGTCGAAGACGACCAGCGTGTCGTACAGCGAATACCCCAGGATGGTGAGGAAGGCGATGACCGTGGCCGGCGTCACCTCGAAGCCGAACAGCGCGTAGAACCCGACGGTGACGAGGATGTCATGCCCCACCGCCACGAGGGCCGACACCGCCATCTTCCACTCCATCCGTAGCCAGATGTAGACGGCGATGACGATGAAGAACACGATGAGCGCCAGGCGCGCCTTGCCGGTGATCTCCTCGCCCCAGGACGGTCCGACCGCCGAGAAGGAGACGTCGTTGGGGCTGAAGCCGCCCAGTTCGGCCAGCGCCGCCGACACTGCGGAGACCGCCGCGGTGTTGCCGGGGGCGACCTCGGCGCGCACCCGCACCACGCCCCCGCCGAGTTCCTGGATGCGGGCGTCGGCCTGCCCCACCGTCGCCAGGGCCCCGCGGATCTCGGCGATCGAGTACTCCCCCAGCGGCGCCTCCCAGAACGTGCCGCCCTCGAACTCGATCCCCAGGTTCAGGCCCCTGAACAGCCAGGCGCCGCCGGCGATGAGCAGCACGACCACCGACAGCACCACCGACCGGCGCCAGAGGCGCTCGAAGTCCAGGTTCACCTGGTTGGCGTACATGCGCCGCAGGCCACCTCGCAGCGTCGTGTCGCTCTGGTTCATGATCGGGCCTTGCCGGTGGCCGGGGTCGCGCCGGCCGGCGCCGCCGGATCCGCCGCGGCCGCCGCCACGACGGTCGCCATGCCAACCAGCGCCGGGCGCTCGGCGCTCCAGCGCGCCAGGGTCCGCACGACCGGACGCAGGAAGAAGTAGGTGGCCACCAGGTCCAGGATCGAGGCGATGGCCAGCATGGCCGCGAAGCCCCGCACCGAGCCGATGGTGAGCAGCCAGAGGATGCCGGCGCCGATGAGCGTCGCCAGGTTGGCCCAGAAGATCGTCCGGAACGCCACCGGGAACGCCTGGTCGACCGAACTGCGCAGCGTCCGGCCGCCGAGCACGTCCTCCTTGAGGTGCTCGAAGTAGACCACGTTGGAGTCCAGCGACACGCCGATCGCAACGATCAGGCCGGTCACGCCGGCCAGCGTCAGCGCCAGCCCGCGCGTCTCGGACAGGAACGACAGGATCACCCACAGCAGCACACCCGACACCATCAGGCTGCCGAGCGCGGCGGCGCCCAGGAACCGGTAATAGGCGAGCATGTACAGCGCCACCAGCGCCAGGCCGACAATGCCGGCGATGAGCCCGGCGCGCAGGGCGTCGCGGCCCAGCGTCGCCGAGACGGTGCGCACCAGGCCGCTCTCGGCGGGATCCTCGAACACCATCGGCAGGGCGCCGTAGTCCAGCACCAGCGCCAGGTCGCGCGCCTCGGCCTCGCTGAAGGCGCCGGTGATGTTGATGCGGTCACGCTCGAACGCCCGCGCGTTGACCACCGGCGCCGACTCGACGGTGCCGTCCAGCACGATGCCGAGTTGCCCGGTGGGGCACAGCACGGGATCGGGCGCCTCGTAGTAGCAGGTGCGGGCGGCCGCGTTGAACCTGTCGATTCCCTCAGCCCCCTCGAGGGCGGTGACCTGCACGTTCCACTGGGCGAACTCCAGGACCGGCGTGGCGCTCTCGAGCGCGGCACCGGTCACCAGCGCCGGGCCCAGCAGGAAGTGGAACACCTGCCCGTTGGCGTCGGGGCTGGAGGGCAGGATCACCACGGCATCGGCGTCATCCTCCCTCGCGGTGCTCACAACGCCGTTGAGCAGGTCCTCGACATCGAGCCGGCCGCCCTCGTCGGACTCCTCGGCCCCGGCTTGCTCCTCCTCGCCGGACTCCTCGACGGCGGCCTTGTAGGCCTCGATCTCGGCGAGCGACACCGAACGGGCCAACAGGGGTCGGAAGCGCAGTTCGGCCGTCTGCCCGACGAGCGCGATCGCCCGGTCCTGATCGTCCACACCGGGCAGCTGCACCACGATGTTCTCGCCCTGCACGGTGATGTCGGGTTCGGCCACGCCGAGGGCGTCGACCCGGTTGCGGATGATCTCCAGGGCCTGCTCGAGCGCCTCGGGCGTCACCTCGGTCTCACCGGGCACCGGGCGCAACACCACCTCCACGCCGCCCTGCAGGTCGAGCCCCAGCAGTGGCTCCTGGTCGGTCACCAGGTTCCCGACGAGCAGGCCGACGGCGATGGTGAGGATGCCGACGAGCGACCGGTTGCGGCGCAATGCGGCAGCGAACCTCTCAATCATCGCAACGACCCCGGATCGGACTCGCTCGAGAACGGGCGGCGGCGGGCGGGCGGGAACGCCGGCGCGGATCGGGCCTCGCCGGACTCAGTTCGAGTCGCCGTCCCACTCCTCGTGGTACGTGATCCGCTCGGCGATGGAGTCTCGCGTCACCTTGACCCGGACATTGTCGGCGATGTCCACGAAGACGGTCTGCTCGTCGAAGCTGGCGATCCGGCCGTAGACCCCGCTCGACATCAGCACCTCGTCGCCGACCTCGAGCCTCGACAGCATCTCCCGGCGGATCTTCGCCCGCTTCTGCTGCGGGCGCAACAGCACCAGCCAGAGAAGGCCCATGATGATGATGATGAACCAGATGCCACCGAACGCGCCGCCGCCGCCATCGCCCTCTGCGCTGGCTGTTGTGCAGGCCTGCGCGACGAACAGGATCAGGAGGAATAGAAAGCTGCGCACGTCACCCGCCTTGTGGTTCGTTTGTGGTCGCGTCGACGCCGGATCGAACCGAGCGCGGTGCTCAAGGCTAGCCCGTCGGCGGTCGGGTGACGATTCGGCCGGCCCGGCTCCCGCCCGCGGATCAGCGCTCCCAGACGGCCCGAATCGCCGCGGCGTGCGCTTCGAAGCGGCCCTGCGCGATGGCGACGCGCGTGGACGCCATCAGCTCGAATAGCCACGCCAGGTTGTGCAGTGTCAGGATCCTCGTGGCGGCCGTCTCGCCGACCATCAGCAGGTGGCGCAGGTAGGCGCGCGACCAGCGGCCGGCCGGGTCGTTCGCCAGCGCCGGATCCAGCGGCCCGTCGTCGCGGGCGAAGCGCGCGTTGGCCAGGTTGAGGCGCCCCTCGGAGGTCAGGACGGTGCCGTGGCGGGCCAGGCGGGTCGGCAACACGCAGTCGAACATGTCCACCCCCGCGCTCACCGCCTCGAGGAGGCTGAGCGGGTCGCCGACACCCATGAGGTAGCGAGGGCGATCGGCGGGCAGCATCTCGGTGGTGGCGGCCAGCGGCTCGAGTCGCTCGTGGCGCTCCTCGCCCACCGAGAGCCCGCCGATGGCGTAGCCGTCGAAGCCGATCTCCAGCGTCCGGGCCGCGCTGGTGCGGCGCAGGTCCACCTCGAGGCCACCCTGCACGATGCCGAACTGCAGCTGTGACGGCGGGGCGATCGACCGGTGCGCGGCGCGGGCGCGGGCCGCCCAGGCGGCAGTCCGGTCCACGGCCGCCTCGATGACGGGCCGCGGCGATGGCAGCGGCGGGCAAACGTCCAGCACCATGGCGATGTCCGAGCCCAGCAGCGCCTGCACCTCGGTGGCCCGCTCGGGGGTGAGGGTGTGGGTGCTGCCGTCGTAGGTGGAGCGGAACGTGGCGCCCGCGTCGTCCAGCTTCGGCTCCAGGCTCATCACCTGGTAGCCACCGGAGTCGGTGAGGATGTGGCCCGACCAGTCCATGAACCGGTGCAGGCCGCCGCGTTCGGCGATCAACTCGGCCCCAGGGCGCAGCATGAGGTGGTAGGTGTTGGCGAGCACCACGGCAGCACCGAGGTCCTCGAGGTCGGCACTGGTGAGGGTGCGCACCGCCCCGCGGGTCCCGACCGGCATGAACGCCGGGGTGGCGAAGGATCCCCGCGGCGTGCGGACCTCCCCGGCTCGGGCTCCGCCGCAGCGGGCGGTCTCGGTGAAGCTCAGCATCTCTCCCCCACGCCCGCCCTCGCGTCCGTCCTGCTCACCAGCATGGCGTCACCGAAGGACCCGAAGCGGTAACCCGACTCGAGGGCGATCTCGTAGAGCCGCCGCCAGCGCTCGCCCACGAACGCCGCCAGCAGGCACAGCAGGCTCGAACGCGGCATGTGGAAGTTGGTGAGCAGCACGCCGGTGACCACGAAGGGGTAGGGGGGCCGGATGAAGAGGTCGCTGGAGCCCGCCAGATCTCCGCCGGCCGCCACCGCCTCCAGGGCGCGGACGACCGTGGTGCCCACCGCCACCACCCGGCGGGCCTCGCCGCAGGCCGCCCAGGTCTCGGGCGGGACGGCGTAGCGCTCGCTGTGCATCACGTGGTCCTCGAGCCGCTCGGCGGTGATCGGGCGGAAGGTGGCGACGCTGATACCCAGGTCCAGGGGCACCACGCCGATCCCGGCGGCGCCGAGTTCGGCCAGCACCTGTTCGCTGAGATGCAGACCCGCCGTGGGGGCGGCGGCGGAGCTGGCGCGCCGGGCGTAGATCGTCTGGTAGCGCTCGGCCGGCACCGGGCCGTGCACGTAGGGCGGCAGCGGCACCTCGCCCAGCTCCTCCAGCAACGCCGAGATGCTGCGGTGGGCGAGAGCGGTGACCTGGCGGGTGCCGTCCGGGCGGGCCGCCCCCACCCGCAGCACGTCCCGCTCTGCGCCATCCCGCAGCACCGTCCCGGGCGGCACGCGGCGCCCGGGCCGCACCAGCGCTTCGGCTGTGACCTCGGGCCCCGGTGTGGTGACCAGCACTTCCACCCGCCCGCCGGTCGGCTTGCGCAGGTGCATGCGGGCGGGCGCCACGCGGGTGTCGTTCACCACCACGGTGTCGCCGGGGCGCAGCAAGCGCGGCAGGTCGCGCACCCGGCGATGCTGCACCTCGTCGTCGTTTCCCCTGTCGACGAGCAGCCGGGCGTCATGGCGAGGCTCGACGGGTTCCTGCGCCACGGCCTCCGGCGGCAGCGCGTAGTCCAGCTCGCCGGTTCGCATCAATCGAACAGGCCGGGGGGCCTCTCTGTGTCGCTGCCGGCCTCGGCGTCGCCGCCGGTGAACCCGCCCGCCGCCGGCTGCCCGCTGGGCGGCTCGAGCCCCAGATGCTCCCAGGCGGCCGGCATGGCCACGCGCCCCCGCGGGGTGCGCATCATGAGCCCCTGAGTGATCAGGAACGGCTCGTAGACCTCCTCCACCGTCTCCGCGGGCTCGCTGACGCTGATGGCCAGGGTGGACAGGCCCACCGGTCCCCCGCCGAAGCCGCGGCAGAGGGCGTCCAGCACTGCCCGATCCTGCTTGTCGAGCCCCCGGCCGTCCACGCCGAAGACCGCCAGGGCGGCCTCGGCGGTCGCCTCGTCGATCCGCCCGTCGCCCTCCACCTGGGAGAAGTCCCGCACCAGGCGCAGCAGCCTGTTGGCGATGCGGGGGGTGCCCCGCGCCCGGCGGGCGATCACCGCACCGGCGACCGGCGTGATGTCCACCTCCAGGATGCCGGCGGTGCGGGCCACGATCTGCTCGAGTTCGGCGGGCGGGTAGAAGTCCAGCCGGGCCGTGAAGCCGAAGCGGTCCCGCAGCGGCCCGGTGATCATGGAGATCCGCGTCGTGGCCCCGACGAGCGTGAAGCGGGGCAGGTCCAGGGGGATCGAGCGGGCCGCCGGTCCCTTGCCCAGCACGATGTCCACCCTGAAGTCCTCCATGGCCGGGTAGAGGACCTCCTCCACGGCACGGCTCAGCCGGTGGATCTCGTCGATGAAGAGCACGTCGCCCTCGCCGAGCTTGGTCAGGATGGCCGCGAGGTCTCCCGCCCGCTCCAGCGCCGGCCCCGAGGTGGTCTGCTGCGCCACCCCCATCTCGGCGGCCACGATGCCCGCCAGGGTCGTCTTGCCCAACCCGGGTGGTCCCGCGAACAGCAGGTGCTCGGTGGTCTGGGCTCGCTGGCGGGCGGCGCCGCAGATGATGCCGAGGTGCCGCTTCAACTCGCTCTGGCCGACGAAGTCCGCCAGCCGCACCGGGCGGATGCCCAGGCGGTCGGCGTGCTCCTCGCGCTGCTCACCGGCGTCGGCGCCCGCCGCCAGCACCTCGGTCCGCATCGCCGTCTCCCGCAGTCAGCCCGACCGGCCCGGCTAGCGGGTGCCCGCCAGCTGCCGCAGCGCGTCGCGCAGCAGCTCGGAGGGGTCGCCGTCGGCGGGCAGTCCCGACACCACCCGGTTGACCTCGTCGTCGCGATAGCCCAACTGCCCCAGCGCGGCCCGGACGTCGCTGTGGGGGCCGCCGGCGGGGATCCCTGCGGTGGGGGCCGCGGCTGCGAACTCCGGCACCCCCAGGCGCGCCTGCAACTCAACCAGCAACCGCTGCGCGGTCTTGGCCCCGACCCCCGGGACCAGGCACAGCGCGTCGATGTCGCCTGCCGCCAGCAGCGCCTGCAGCGCCGCCGGGTCGTGAACACCGAGAATCGACAGGGCCAGGGCGGGCCCGACGCGGTTGGCGCCCAGCATCGCCTCGAAGCAGCGCAACTCGGCGGGCGAACCGAAGCCGTAGAGCGTCTCGGCGTCCTCGCGCACGTAGTGGTGGACGTACAGCAACACCTCGCCGCCCAACGGCCCGACGGCCCGCTGGGCGGCCTCCCCCACCGTCACCCGGTAGCCGATGCCCCCCACCTCCACCAGCAACTCGTCGCCGTGGCGGTCCAGCAGGCGGCCGCGCAGCGATCCGATCACCGCGCCGGCAGGGGTGCCGTCCCCGCAGTGGCCGGCGGCGGGACCGTCGGAGATTGGGCCAGATGGCAGAGGGCCACGGCGGCGGCGTCGGAGGTGTCGGCGGGACGCAGCGGCTCGGGCAGGCCGAGCAGCATCTGCACCATCCGGGCCACCTGGTCCTTGCCGGCCGCCCCGTCGCCGCAGGTGGCCAGCTTGACCTGGTTCGGGGAGTACTCCACCACCTCGCAACCCGCGGCCACCGCCTCGGCCATGACCACGCCGGCCGCCTGCCCCACGCCCATCGCCGTGCGCACGTTGACCTGGAACAGCACCCTCTCCAGTGCCACCACCGCGGGCGTGAGCTCGCCGAGGAGGCCGCGGATCTCCCGCTGCAGCATCGCCAGCCGCTGCGGCACCGGCTGGCCCGGCGGCGTGGTGATGACGCCCGCCGCCACGGCCCGGGTGGCTGCACCACGGCCCGACAGGCAGGCGTAGCCGCAGCGTGAGAGACCAGGATCTATACCGAGAACGAACACTCGTACGAGGTTAGACGGAGGCGGCCAGATCCTGGAGGATTTCGTCGGGGATGTCGAAGTTGGCGTGCACCCCCTGGACGTCGTCGTGGTCGTCCAGCTCGCCGACGAGGCGCAGCACCGAGCGGGCCTGCTCGATCGAGGTGACGGACACCACCTGCGTCGCCAGCATCGTGGACTCGGCGTTCTCCACGGCGATGGCGGCGGCCTCCAGGGCGGCGGACATCGCCGGCAGGTCCGTCGGCGCGCAGGTCACCCGCCAGGTGTCGCCCTCGTCGACGATGTCCTCGGCCCCGGCGTCGAGCGTGGCCATCATCAACTCCTCCTCGTCGACGGCTCGGGAGACGGTGATCACCCCGCCCCGGCGGAACTGCCAGGCCACCGCCCCCGGCTCCGCCAGCGAACCCCCGTGCGCCCGGAACAGCGAGCGGACCTCCGAGGAGGTGCGGTTGCGGTTGTCGGTCAGCACCTCGACGTAGAGCGCCACCCCGGCCGGGGCGTAGCCCTCGTAGGTGAACGGCTCGTAGGCCACTCCCTCCAGCTCGCCGGTGCCCCGCTTGATGGCCCGCTCGATGGTGTCCAGGGGCACCGAGGCGTCGCGCGCCTTCTGGTACATGGTGCGCAGCGTGGGGTTGCCGTCGAGGTCGCCGCCGCCGGCGCGGGCGGCCACCTCCACCTGCCGGATGAGGCGGGCGAAGAGCTTCCCCCTCCGCTTGTCGGCCGCGCCCTTGCGGTGCTTGATGGTGGCCCATTTGGAGTGACCCGACATCTACGCCATCTCCTCGCAGAACAGGCGGTGCAGGCGCAGATCGCCCGACAGCTCGGGGTGGAACGTACAGCCCCAGGCGCGACCCTGGCGGCACAGCACGGGATGGCCGTCGAGGCGGGCGAGTACCTCCACCTCGGGCCCGACGCGCTCCACGATCGGCGAGCGGATGAAGACCGCCGTCATCGGTGACGGACCCAACGCTGCGATTGGCAGGTCGGCCTCGAAGGACTCCGTCTGGGGCCCGTAGGCGTTGCGGCGTGCCGAGATGTCGAGGGCGCCGAAGCAGTGCTGGTCGTCCCGCCCGTCGCTGACCTCAGTGGCCAGCAGGAGCAGACCGGCGCAGGTTCCGAGCGTGCTCATGCCGCCGGCGAGACGCTCCGCCAGCGGCCCGGTGAGGCCGTTGGCGTCGAGCATCATCGAGATCGTCGTGGACTCCCCGCCCGGCAGGATCAACCGATCCACATCCGCGAGTTCGTCGGGCCGGTGAACCGGTACGGCGGCGGCCCCGATGCTCGCCAGAGCCGCCAGGTGCAGTTCTGCGGCGCCCTGCAGCGCCAGCACCCCCACCTTCAAGAATCGACCTTCACGGGTCTCGGCCTACCAACCCCGCTCGGCCAGCCGGGTCTCCAGGTTGCCCAACTCGAGTCCGGGCATGGCCTCGCCGAGCCCGCGGCTGACCTTCAGCAGGATGGCGGGATCGTCGAAGTTGGTGGTCGCCTCCACGACGGCCTTGGCGCGGGGCGCAGGGTTGTCGCTCTTGAAGATGCCCGAACCCACGAAGACGGCCTCGGCGCCCAGCTGCATGACCAACGAGGCGTCGGCGGGTGTGGCGACGCCTCCCGCACAGAACAGCGGCACCGGCAGCCGGCCCGCTTCGGCGATCTCGCGCACCAGCGCCACGGGGGCCTGCAGTCGCTTCGCCCAGTCGTACAGCTCCGCGCTGTCGGCGACGGTGATCCGGCGGATGTCGCCGGTGATCGACCGGAGGTGGCGCACCGCCTCGATGATGTTGCCGGTGCCGGCCTCACCCTTGGAGCGGATCATCGCCGCGCCCTCCGATATCCGCCGGAGGGCTTCGCCGAGGTTCGTGGCGCCGCAGACGAAGGGGACCGTGAACTGCCACTTGTCGATGTGGTGGGCCTCATCGGCGGGCGTCAGCACCTCGCTCTCGTCGATGTAGTCCACGCCGAGAGCCTCGAGCACCTGCGCCTCGGCGAAGTGGCCGATGCGGGCCTTGGCCATCACCGGGATCGTGACCGCCTCGACGATGGACTCGATGATCTCCGGCGGGCTCATGCGCGCCACGCCGCCGTCGCGGCGGATGTCGGCCGGCACACGCTCGAGGGCCATCACGGCCACCGCTCCGGCGTCCTCGGCGATCCGGGCGTGCTCCGCGGTGACGACGTCCATGATGACGCCGCGCTTGAGCATCTCGGCGAGGCCGCGCTTGACCCGCATGGTGCCCTGGGCGCGCCCCAGCGGGGCGGGTGGAGCCGTTGCGTTGGCTTTGGAAGGATCGGCGGCGGCAGTCATGGTTCCAGTGTACGACGCAGCGCTCGGCTCACGGTCGGCGAAAGGCGCCAGCAGCCACACCGGGACGGCGGCGCCGGCGCGGGTCGCTCACAGGTCGCCGAGAACCGTGATCCGGTCCGCCACGGGGACCCGCTGGCGGCCCGGTCCGAGGGCCTCGTGCATCCAGAGATGGCGGATCGCCGGCGAGCGACGCCTCAGCCCGGGCGCGCTCTCCTCCATGCGGCTCAGCGCACCCACGACCCCGGGTGGGAAGCGTGTCAGCTGCGCCGCGCTCACGTCCGCCGCCACGACCCGGGCGCCGTCGAGACGCCGCGACGCCCAGGACGCCCCGAAGGGGCCGCCCAGCAGCGCCAGGGCACAAAGCCGGGTGTCGCGGCGCGCGGTGCCGTCGGCGATGCGCGTCAGCAGGTGAGCCAGCGTGCCCTCCAACTCCACCGGGGCCAGGACGTCCAGCAGCCCGCTGGTCACCGCCACCGTGGCGGTTCGGGGGCCGCGCCCGTAGGCCAGCGCACCGCAAGCGGCGTCGTCGATCACCGCCAGCCTCGGGACCGGCAGGCCGGCACCCAGACACAGCGCCTCGACGTACACCTCCATCCGCTCGGCCTCGGCCGCGAGCGGGGCGCGCGCCCCGGCCAGGCGTCCCGCGATCCGGCCCGCCGCCAGCAGCGCGGCGGCAATCAGGACCCCCAGGGCGCCGGCGGCGGCCACGACGATGATCAGCACCGTCACGCCAGCACCCTCTCGTAGACGGCGGCGTAGCGCTCGGCGAGCCGGTCCATCGAGAACTGCTCGGCCCGCTCGATTCCCCGGGTCACCAGGTCGCCCGGCGTCGCCAGCACTTCCCGGAGCGCCCTGGCAAGGCGCTCGGCGTTCCCGGGCGGCACCAGCGAGGCCTCGACCCCGGCACGAGCCACGCGGGTGTAGCCGGGAATGTCGGTGGCCACGATCGCCGTCTCGGCCGCCATCGCCTCCAGCAGCACCACGCCGAAGGACTCGCCGTGCAGCGACGGCGCGCAGAACACGTCGGCGCCGCAGAGACGGCTGATCTTCTCGTCCTCGCTGAGGCGGCCCAACCACCTGATGCGGCGGTCATTGGCCGTGCGCCTCTGCAGGATCTCGGTCTGGGGTCCCTCGCCCCCCACCCACAGCACCACGTCGGGCGGCAGCCTGCGCATGGCCGCCAGCAGCACCTCCAGGCCCTTGCGCGGCTCGTGGCGACCCACGAAGAAGATCGTGGGACCTTCGGTGGGGTGCGGCTTGGTCTGGCGGAACCGCTCCACCGGGACGCCGTTGAACAGCACCTCGTAGGTCCCACCCAGGTGGCGGCGGGCCAGATCGGCGGCCTCGGCGGAGACGGCGCCGCGCCAGTCCAGGCGATTGCAGACCCAGCGCAGCACCGGCGAGACGTTCTCGTAGGCGGCGGACCCGCCGGCGGCGTGGAACGTGGCCACCAGCGGGGCGCGCTTTGAGACAAGGGCGGCGAGCGAGGGCGCCGGCACCAGCGGCTCGTGGACGTGCAGGAGGTCGAAGCGCTGATCCCGCAGCACCGCGTAGCTGCGCTGGAACGCCGGGATGTCGAAGGCGATCGGCGCGAAGGAACCGTTCGCCGCGATGAAGAGCGAGTTGCCGATGGGGATGATGTCGGGCTCGGGCGGGGGGCCGTCGCACGGTCCCAGCAGGCTCACCGCCAGGCCGCGGCGGCGCAGGGCGCGTGCCAGGTAGAGGGCCTGCATCTGCACGCCGCCGGGAAGGGTGAAGCTGTAGGGGCTGATCATCCCCACGCGCACGGAACTCACGCTAGCGGGCGCCTGCGCCGGCACTCACTCCGAGCCGTCCCGGAATGCCGCGAGAGCCGCGCGATCGCTCGGCCAGTTGGGCTGCATCAGATGCCATTGGGTCGGGGCGGTCCGGATCATCTCCTCCAGCCGATGGGCCAGAGCCTGCGTCGTCTCGCCGACGACGTCGCGGAGTCGTCCCGCGCGGCTGACCACCATCGGCGGCATGCATACGGCGTGGCACTTCCCGTTGCGGCTGGACACCACGACGCCCACGATCGGCGAGCCGGTGCGCCGCGCCAGCACCGCCGGACCGCCGGGGAGGGTGGTGCGCTCACCGAAGAACTCCACCTC
>VXXM01000094.1 GCA_009835395.1 Acidimicrobiia bacterium | reverse complement strand
CCATCTGGGGATTCCCCCGCCGCTCACGTTCCGCGCCACCGAGCACGCCACCGAGATCGAGGTGGTGGGCCGCGTGCTGGAGGATCTGCCGTGACGACCGAACGGGCGACCGGCTAGACGTCCTCCACCTGCTCGCCGAGGGCTCCGATGGATTCCAGGTACTGCGCGTTCAACTCCAGCACGACGACGACATCGAGCGCGTCGAGCGCGACGCCCTCGGCCGCGGCGCGCCGCAGCAACTCGTCGAGAGCCTCGTCGGGTTCGCTCTCGCTGGGGGTTCGGGCGAAGCCGGCTGCCAGAGCGTCTGCCTCCCCGAAGGCTGCCACGCCCTTGCGGCGCAGGTGATCGAGGTTCCAGGCAAGCAGCAGCGCCACCGCATCGGCCCGGACCCGCTGGGCGATCTCGGTGGGCAGGCCGCGGTGCACGAACTCCGTCGCCGCGCTCAGGTCGTAGGTGGCCACGGCCTCGGTTTTGGCCAATCGGCCGCTGACCCTGGCCACCGTGTAATAGGCGACCGCCATGACAATCACCGCGGCGATGGCGACGAATACCCAGATCACGTCGAGCGGTGCCTGCGGTGGCGCGATCCCGCCGGGCGCGGTCGCTCGGTGTGCACGCCGGCGCTCAGAGCCCGACGAGGTCTGCCAGCCGCGCCCGATGGTGGGCGGAATCGCCGAACATCAGCTGGCTGGCCTTGGCGCGCTTGAAGTAGAGATGCGCCGGGTGCTCCCAGGTGAAGCCGATCCCGCCGTGGATCTGGATGTTCTCCGCTGCGGTCCGGTAGTAGGCGTCGGAGCAGTGCGCCTTGGCCATGGCGGCGGCAACCGGCAGGTCGTCGTCGCCGCTCGCGGCGCACCAGGCGGCGTAGTAGGCCGCCGACCGGGCCGTCTCGCACTCCAGCAGCAGATCGGCGCAGCGGTGCTTGATCGCCTGGAAGCTACCGATGGGCCGCCCGAACTGCATCCGCTCCCTGGCGTAGCCGACCGCCATGTCCAGGCAGCGCTGCGTGCCACCCACCTGCTCGGCTGCCAGCGCCACCGCGGCCCGTTGCAGCACCGCGTCGAGGGTGGCGGCGCCGTCGCCGAGCCTGCCGACGGCAACCGCCGGGGTGCCCGAGAACGAGAGCCGGGCCTGCTTGCGGGTGAGGTCCAGCGTCGGGAGCAACTCCCGTTGCAGGGCCTCGGCGTCCCCGCTGCAGCGGAACAGTCCCAACCCCTTCGGAGTCCGTGCAACCACCAACACGACGTCCGCCACGTGCCCGTCGAGCACGTAGGTCTTCTCGCCCCTCAGCCGCCAGCCCGTCCCGTCGGCGACCGCGACGACCCCGTTCGAGTCGTCGTCCTCCTCGAAGGCCAGCGTGGCGATGCAGTCACCCGCGGCGATGGCGGGCAGCAACTCCTCGCAGGCCGCCTCGTCGCCGCTGCGGCTCAGCGCGCCGGCAGCCAGCACGACAGCGGAGAAGAACGGCGCGCACAGCAGCGCCCGGCCCATCTCCTCCAGCACCAGCGCCAGCTCGCGGAACGTGAAGCCACCCCCGCCGTAGCGCTCCTCGACGGCGATCCCCTGCAGGCCCAACTGCTCGGCCATCTGGCGCCACACCGCGTCGTCGTAGCCCGCGTCGGTGCGCATGAGTTCCCGCACGGCCGACTCGGGAGACTTCTCCTCCAGGAACTGCCGGACGAAGCGCCGGAGTTCCTCCTGATCCTCACTGAACCCCAACCGCACAGCCGGCCCTCCTCGCAGAGCGTCAACCGGAGAACATAGTCGCAGGCGGCCACAGCACCGCCCGCGCCGTGGCGGCTCTCTCAGGCCTTGACGACGACGGTTCCGGCGAGTTTGTCGTGCCAGCCCCGCCGCGCGGCGTCCCGGGTCAACGAGGAGAAGCAGAGGGCGGCGAGGAAGTATCCGGCGACGGGGATCGCCAGCAGCACCCCCGGGAGAGCCCACCGGGCGAATGACCTGCCCAAGGTGGGCAGCTCACCGTTGTCGGCTCGCACCACCCTGATTCCCGTCGCCTTCTTGCCGACGGTCTGGCCCCGGATCGCGATGAGCAGCGGATCGTAGAGAAGGCTCGCCAGAACGATCAGCAGGGCGGCCAGGAAGACACCCTCGACGAGCCCGATCCCGACGCCGAACCCCTCGGCGACGAGCGCCACCAGGACCACGATCACCCCGCCGACGATGACCGAGACGAGGATCAACAGGTCGATGATCTTCGCGCTCAGGCGCTCAGAGGGCTCGGCCAACTCCAACTGCTCACCGGTGTCGAGCGTGACCCATCCCGGAGACGCCCCACGCCTGCCGAATGCCCGCCGGGCGCCGGCCCACGGCCCATCGTGGCGAGGCGGGCGCTCGTCGCCGTAAGCCATCTGTCTCGTGCCTCCACACCGGGTACCGGCAGCAGCCGACTCTAGCTGGGACATCCGCCGGATCCGAAAGAGCGGCACGCCCCGGGCAGACTTGCGGCGCGCGCGATGGCCCGAGCGGTTATACATCGTCATCGGCGACGAGGGAGCCGCAGTCGCCGGGGGGGAACGCAGATGAGCGAGACAGCCGCACACGCCGACAGCGCGGGTATCGACCATTACTGCTGGCCGCAACTCGGGATCGAGAGGCGGGCCGCCGACGCCCGGCCCACGCTGCACTACCGGGACACGCAGACGGAGATTCACCGCGTGGTCGTGGGCCCCTTCGACAACAACGTCTTCATCGTGCGCTGCCGGGTCAGCGGGGATGCCGTGCTCATCGACGCAGCCAACGAGCACGAGCTGCTGTTGGATCTGTGCGAGCAACTGGGCGTGCGCACGGTGCTGGAGACCCACGGCCACCACGACCACATCGAGGCCGTGCCGCAGGTGCGTGAGGCCGGCTACGACGTGCTCGTCACCGCCGGCGACGCCCACATGCTGCCCTCCTACGACCAGATCCTGGAGGGCGACTCGGCCGTCGAGGTAGGGCGGCTACGGCTGCTCACGACCATCACGCCGGGCCACACCGCGGGATCGATCTGCTTCAAGGTGGACGGCTCGCCGGTGCTGTTCACCGGCGACACCCTCTTCCCCGGCGGCCCCGGCCTCACCCGCGACGGCTTCGAGTTCCGCGAGGGCAAGCCCCCGCCGGCCGAGTTCCCCTGCGGCGACTTCGCCACCATCATCCAATCGATCGACGAGCTGATCTTCGCCCGCAACGCGCCCGAGACCATCGTCATGCCCGGCCACGGCGACGACACCACCATCGGCCGTGAGAGCCCCCACCTCCAGGAGTGGATAGACCGCGGCTGGTAGCCGGAATGACGGGGAGGGTGCGCCCGTAGACTCCTCCACGTGACTTCCTCTGCCGCTGCGGCGCTGTTCGCCATCGAGGATCTGCACGCCGGCAGCGAGGATGCCGAGATCCTCCGGGGCGTGGACCTCGAGATCGGCCCCGGGGAGATCCACGCCCTGATGGGACCCAACGGCTCGGGCAAGTCGACCCTGGCCGCCACGCTGATGGGCAGCCCCGAGTACGAGGTACGCGGCGGGCGGGTGCTGTTCCGGGGAGACGACATCACCGGCTGGGATCCCGACGAGCGAGCCAAGGCCGGATTGTTCCTGGCCTTCCAGTACCCGCAGTCGATCGTGGGGGTGTCGGTGCTGAACTTCCTGCGCCAAGCGGCCGGTGCCCGCAGCGGCACCGAGATCAGCATCCTGCGGCTGCGCATGCAGATCATGGACTGGATGGACCGCCTGGGCATCGACCCGTCGTTCGCCGACCGCTTCCTGAACGAGGGTTTCTCCGGCGGCGAGAAGAAGCGCAACGAGATCCTGCAGATGGCCATCCTGCGCCCCGACGTGGCCATCCTCGACGAGACCGACTCGGGCCTGGACATCGACGCGCTGAAGATCGTGGCCTCGGGCGTGCACGCGGTCCGCGACGAGAACCCCGAGATGGGGACGCTCGCCATCACCCACTACCAGCGCCTCCTGGAGTACCTGGTGCCCGACCACGTCCACATCCTCATCGACGGGCGCATCGTGGAGTCCGGCGACATGGCCCTCGCCGAGCGGCTCGAGTCGCAGGGCTACAACGCCTGGCGCTGAGAGTCCCGCCCCGATGAGCGACCTGGCCGGCGCCACCAAGGCGGACTTCCCGCTGCTCACCCGGGAGGTCTACGGCCAGCCGATCGTCTACCTCGACTCTGCGGCCACCTCCCAGAAGCCCCAAGCGGTGCTTGACGCAATGGACGCCTACTACCGCACCGTCAATGCCAATGTGCACCGCGGCGCCTACCACATCGCCGACATCGCCACGCAGGCCATGGAGGAGGCACGGGCCAAGCTGCAGCACTTCATCGGTGCCGCCTCCCCGCGGGAGATCATCTTCTGCCGCAACGCCACCGAGGCCGTCAACCTGGTGGCGCACAGTTGGGGCCGCAGCAACCTCGGCGAGGGCGACGCCGTGCTGCTCACCCACATGGAACACCACGCCAACATCGTCCCCTGGCACATGCTGGCCGCCGAGCGCGGCATCGAACTGCGCTGGCTGCCCCTCGACGATGACGGCCGGTTGGATCTGCGACACCTGGATCGGCTGCTGGACGGCGTGCGGCTGGTGGCCTTCAGCGCCATGTCCAACGTGTTGGGCACGATCCCGCCGATCCGCCGCATCGCCGACGCGGCCCACGAGCGGGGCGCGGTGGTACTGCTGGACGGCGCCCAATACGTGCCGCACATGCCCACCGACGTGACCGAGCTGGGCTGCGACTTCCTCGCCTTCTCGGGCCACAAGATGTGTGGGCCCACCGGCATCGGCGTACTGTGGGGCCGGGAGGAGCTGCTGGAGGCAATGCCCCCGTTCATGGGCGGCGGGGAGATGATTCTCAACGTCACCACCGAGGGCTTCCTGCCCAACGAGCTGCCCTGGAAGTTCGAGGCCGGCACCCCTGCCATCGCCGAGGTGGTGGGGCTGGGCACCGCGGTCGACTACCTCCGCGGTATCGGCATGGAGGCGGTGCGGCGTCACGACACCTCGCTCACGGCGTACGCCCTGCGCACGCTCACCGAGCGCCACGGCGAACTGCTCACCATCCACGGCCCACCCGAGCCGGCCGCCCGCGGCGGGGTGCTGTCCTTCGAGTACGGCGACGTGCACGCCCACGACATCTCCCAGGTGCTGGACGAGCAGGCCGTTTGCGTGCGCGCCGGCCATCACTGCGCCAAGCCGCTGATGCGCTGCCTGGGGGTCGTGGCCACCGCCCGGGCGTCGGTCTACATCTACAACAACACCTCCGACATCGACCAGCTGTCCGAGGCCCTGGATCGCGTGGGCGATCTGTTCGGGCCCCAATAGCCTCAGAAACCACTATGCCGGGCCTCGAGGACCTCTACCGGGAAATCGTCCTGGATCACTACCGCAACCCCCGCAACCGGGGTGAGTTGCCCTGCCCACCCGCGACGCGGGCCGAGGGCTTCAACCCGCTGTGCGGCGACGAGGTGGTGGTCTACACCGACTTGGCCGATGGCGTGGTGCGTGACGTGCGCTTCGGCGGCCAGGGATGCTCCATCAGCCAGTCCACCGCCTCGATGATGTCGGTGGCGGTGAAGGGCCGCAGTCTCGAAGAGGTGGAGAAGCTGGAGCGCTCCTTCAAGGCGATGATGTCGATCGTCACCGACGGAGGCGAAGTGGCCCCACCCGCCGACCTCGGCGACCTCGAGGCACTGCGCGGCGTCGTGAAGTTCCCGGTGCGCATCAAGTGCGCCACCCTCTGCTGGAACACCCTCGCCGAGAGCCTGCACAGCTAGTCGAGCGCAGCCGGGCGGTTGCGGCACCACGGTGGCCTCAGCGGCGCCGATCTCAGGGTGCTAGACAGGCCTCGTCGTGTTCCGACACCAATGGGGGAAAGAATGAGAGCATCGATGTTTCGCAGACGCGCCGTGGTAGCGGCTGCGTGCGTGTTCGTACTGCTGGCAGTCGGCCTGACCGCCTGCGCCGACGACGACGGTGCCGCCGACACGGCCGACGCGGCGCTCGCCGAGGCGAGCGCCGCCAACAGCGAGGCGGCGACGGCTCTGGCCGACGCGCAGGCAGCCACCGCCCCGGCCGCGGCGGCACTGAGGGCCGCCCAGGCGGCGCAGGCCGCCGCCGGGCGGGCGCCGGGCCGG
>VXXM01000017.1 GCA_009835395.1 Acidimicrobiia bacterium | reverse complement strand
CGCCGAGCCGCCCTCACGCCCCCCACCCGCCGGGGACACCGAACAGTATGAGTGCCATTCCGGCGAAGGCCGGAATCCAGGCGGTGCGGTGATCCCCGGTCCGGAGAGGGCCGCCCTCTAGGATCGGAGCATGGCTGTGATGGTGCGCACCGCCGACTTCGAAGGGCCCCTCGAGCTGCTGATGCACCTCGTCCTACGCCACGAGATCGAGGTCTGCGACATCCCGCTGGCGCCCCTGGTGCAGGACTTTCTCGACGAGGTGGCCCGCATGGAGGCCCTCGACCTCGAGTCCGCCAGCGAGTTCCTGCTGACCGCCTCCACCCTCGTGGACCTCAAGAGCCGCGGGCTGCTCCCCGAGCCCGTCACCGACGGCGCCGACGAGGAGGCCGACCTGCTCGACGGCCGCGACCGGCTGCTGGCGCGGATGCTGGAGTGCGAGACGTTCCGGCGGGCCGGCGCCGCCTTGGAGCGCCTGGCGGAGGCGGCCGCGCTGTCGTCGCCGCGCACCACCGGGCCTGAGGAGCGCTACCTCGACCTGCTGCCGGACCTGCTTGCCGACGTGGAGCCCTCCGACGTGGCGACCGCCTGCGTCCGGGCGCTGCGGGCCACCGAACCGCCGAGCGTGGACCTGTCGCACATTGCCGCCGAGGGGTTGCAGGTGAGCGACGTGGTGGCCGACCTGGCGCTGCGGTTGCCGCCGCAGGGCCGCACCACCTTCGGCGAGCTCACGCAGGCATTGCCCGGGCGTCGCGAGGTGGTGGTGCACTTCCTGGCGCTGCTGGAGCTCTTCAAACAGAACAGGGTGGAGCTCCACCAGGACGGCACCCTGGGGCGGATCGTGGTGGAGTGGCGCGAGCAGGCGGCGACGCCCGCTCCGAGAGTGCTCGAAACCGTGGCCTGATGGACACCGAGCGCCGCCGGGCGCTTGAGGCGGTGCTGATGGTCACCACCGAGCCGGTCCCGCCGCAACTCCTGGCGCAACTGCTGGAGATCTCGCTGGCCGGCGTGGAGGCCGCCCTTGCCGACCTGGCCGAGCAGTGTGCGGGCCGTGGCTTCGTGCTGGAGCGGGTGGCCGGCGGCTACCGGTTCGCCAGCCACCCCGACTGCGCTCCCTACGTGGAGCGTTTCGTGCTGGCCCGCGAGCCGACCCGGCTGTCGGGCGCGGCCCTGGAGACCCTCGGCATCATCGCCTACAAGCAGCCCGTGTCGCGGGCACAGATCGCCGCCATACGCGGGGTGAACGTGGACGGTGTGGTGCGCACGCTGCAGCGGCGGGGTCTCGTCTGCGAGGTGGCTCGCGACCCAGGGCCGGGCAACGCGGTGCTCTTCGGGACCACCGGGCTGTTCCTGGAGGGCCTGGGGCTCGACTCGCTGTCCGACCTGCCGCCGCTGGGCGACTTCGTGCCAGACGCCGAGGTCACCGAAGCGCTCGACGCCTCGCTGCGCAGCGGCGAGCGGCCCCGGCAGGCCCCGGTGCCGGAGGAAGCGGCGGACCATCCCGGGCCGGAGTCGGCGGGGGGCGGGCCGGGGGAGGAGCAGCCGGCGCCCGACCGCCCGGCGTGAGCGAGGCCGCGCCGACCGGTGGCGGCGGCGAGCGGCTGCAGAAGGTCTTGGCGGCGGCGGGCGTCGCCAGTCGCCGCCACGTCGAGGAGATGATCCGGGCGGGGCGGATCCGCGTCAACGGCCGGACGGCCCGGATCGGCCAGCGTGTGCGGGCCGACGTCGATGTCGTCGAGGTGGACGGCGCGGTGATCACCCTGCGCGGCGACCTGGTTCACTACCTGCTGAACAAGCCCGCCGGAGTGGTGAGCACCGCCTCGGACCCCCAGGGGCGCCCCACGGTGCTGGACGGGCTGCCCGTCGAACCGCGCGTCTACCCGGTGGGTCGCCTGGACATGGACAGCGAGGGGCTGCTGCTGCTGACCAACGACGGGGACCTGGCGCGACGGGTCATGCACCCGTCGACGGGGTGCGAGAAGGAGTACCTCGTGGCCGTGGAGGGTCGCATCGGGGCCGGCGCGCTGCGCGCCCTGCGCAGCGGCGTGGAACTCTCCGACGGGCTCACCGCGCCGGCGCGGGTCTCCAGCCCGCAGCGGGGGCTGCTGCGGATCGTCCTGCACGAGGGCCGCAACCGCCAGGTGCGCCGCATGTGCGGGGCCGTGGGGCTCACGGTGACGCGCCTGGTCCGCACCCGCATCGGCCCGCTGCGCGACCCGCGGCTGGGGCCCGGCGAGTGGCGGGAACTCACCCGCCCCGAGTTGCGTGCGCTGGAGTCCTCGCTCGCCGGCCCGCCGCCGGAACGATCGCCGGCCGGCTGAGGATTCGCCGTCATTCCGGCGAAAGCCGGCTGAAGAATCCCGTCATTCCGGCGAAGGCCGGAATCCAGAGCCGGCGCGTTCAGTAGAATCCACCGCCGTGCCTCGCCTTCTGCGCGCTCTGCGAGGAGCGGTCGTCATCACGGAGGACACACCCGAAGAGGTGGCCTCGCAGGTCGAGGCGCTGCTGCGCGAGGCCTTCGTCCGCAACGGCGTGGCCACGGAGGATCTCGTCAGCATCTTCTTCACCGCCACCGACGACATCCACTCGGTGTTTCCCGCCCAGGCGGCGCGGGAGCGCCTGGAACTGGCCGACGTGCCCCTGTTGTGCGCCCGGGAACTGAACGTGGAAGGGGCCCTGCCCGGCGTGATCCGCACGCTGATCCACTTCTACACCGACAAGGAACGCCACGAGGTGCAGCACGTCTACCTGGGCTCGGCGACCTCCTTGCGTCCCGACCTGGACGTCTGAGCACGCATGGGGTTGGGAGCGGTCGCCGCCGAGGGCGGCAGCGTCCAGGTTCACGGGATCGGCCTCATCGGGGGATCCATCGGTCTGGGCCTGCGGGCCGCGGGCTGGTGGGTGACCGGCTCGGACATCGACGAACTGCGGGCGCGCCAGGCGCTGCGCCTCGGCGCGGTGAACGAGCTGGGGCACAACCCGCACGCGGACGTGACCTTCGTGGCAACGCCGGCCGCCGCCATCCCGGGCCTGGCCCGCGAGGCTCTCGAGTCCGGCGACGGTGTCGTGACCGACGTGGGGAGCGTGAAGGGACCGATCTGCGAGACCGTGGAGCATCCGCGGTTCGTGGGCGGGCACCCCATGGCCGGCAGCGAGCAGGTGGGCATCGCCGGCGCCCGGCCGGACATGTTCAGCGGCGCCGTGTGGGTGCTGACCCCGGGGGCGACCACCCTCGACGAGACCTATGCGGCGGTGCGTGCCGTGGTGGCCGAGTTGGGCGCCGAGGCGGTCACCATGCCGCCGGAACTGCACGACACGCTGGTGTCGGTGGTGTCGCACGTGCCGCACCTCACCGCCGCCACCCTGATGCGCCTGGCCGACGAGCGGACGGCGGAGCGGACCGTCCTGCAGCGGCTCGCCGCCGGCGGCTTCCGTGACATGACGCGGGTGGCTGCCGGCAACTCCGAGATCTGGCTGGACATCTGCGACGCCAACCGCCTCGCCATCTGCGCCTCGCTGGAGCGCCTCATCGACGCGCTGGGGGAGATGCGCGACGTGGTGGAACGTGGCGACCGCGAGGCTCTCCACACGCTGCTCGAGCGGGCCCGCGTCGCCCGTATCAACCTGCCCTCGGGGATACCCGCCGACGTCGAGTTGGCCGTGCTGCGGGTGCCGGTGAAGGACCGGCCGGGCGAGGTCGCCCGCATCGCCACCCTCGCCACCGACGTCGACGTGAACATCTACGACCTGGAGATCGCCCACTCCACCGAGGGTGACCGGGGTGTGCTCATCATGGTGGTGGCCGCCGACCTGGCCGAGCGGTTGCAGACCGCCCTGGCGGCGGATGGGTATCCCTCCTCGGTGCGGCACCTGGGTATCTGAGACGTGGGCCCGGTCGGCCTCAGCGGCGACGGCGACGTCCTGGCCGTGCCGCCCGGCGGCCCGTTGCGGGGCGAGCTGCGGGTGCCGGGGGACAAGTCCATCTCGCACCGGGCGCTGCTGCTGGCCGCCCTCGCCGACGGCGTCTCGTCGATCTCGGGGCTCTCCGACGGCGCCGACGTGGCCGCCACCGCCGCGGCGGTACGGGCCCTGGGGGCGGCCACCGAGCCCGCCGGGGGCCACCTGCAGGTGCGCGGCGGGGAGTTGCGGGCGCCGCCCGGTCCGATCGACGTGGGCAATTCGGGGACCACGATCCGCCTGCTGGCCGGCATCGCCGCGGGCTGCCCGTTCACGACTGTCCTGGGCGGTGACGCCTCGGTCAACCGGCGACCCATGGGTCGGGTGACCGAGCCGCTGCGGCTCATGGGCGCCGAGGTTGACGGCGTCGAGGGTGGGCGCCGGGCGCCGTTGCGTATCACAGGTGGAGAGCTACACGGGATCTGCTGGCAGCCGCCGGTTGCCAGCGCCCAGGTGAAGGGTGCCGTGCTGTTGGCCGGGCTGTTCGCCGACGGTGAGACGGTCGTGCGCGAGCCCGTACCCACCCGTGCCCACACCGAGGAGATGCTGGCGGCCTTCGGCGCAGACGTGCGCGCTGCCGGGGGTGAGGTGGCGGTGCGGGCCTCGCGGCCGGCGCCGTTCGACCTCGCCGTGCCCGGTGACCCGTCGGCCGCCGCGTTCTGGATCGTTGGCGCGGCCATCGTGCCCGGCAGCGAGGTGACCGTGCTCGACACCTACCACGGGCAGGCTCGCGACGGCTACCTGCGGGTGCTTCAGCGCATGGGCGCCGACGTGACGGCCACGCCGACCGGGGATCGGCGGGTGCGCCTGACGTGCCGCGCGGGACCGTTGCGGGGCGTGACGGTGGCAGCCTCGGAGATCGCGGACCTCATCGACGAGATCCCCGTCCTGGCGGTCGCCGCGGCCACAGCCGACGGGCCGACCCGCTTCGAGGGAGCCGGCGAGCTGCGTCACAAGGAGAGCGACCGGCTGCGCAGCGTGCTGGCGGGTCTGGCGACGCTCGGCGCGCCCGCCGAAGTGGAGGGCGACACGCTGGTGGTGCACGGTGGGGCCCGGCTGCGCGCAGGTCCCCTCGACGCGGCCGGCGATCATCGCATCGCCATGGCGTTCTGCATCGGGGCACTTGCCGCCGCGGGCGAGGAGACGATCATCTCCGGCTGGCGCTCGGTGGCCACCAGCTACCCCGGATTCGTCGAGGATCTGGCGAGGTGCCGGGAGTCGTGAGGCGGCCGGTGCGGGTTGCGATCGACGGGCCCGGCGGGGCGGGCAAGACGTCGGTGGCGCGGGCCGTGGCGGACGCCCTGGGGGTGGAGTGTCTCGACACCGGCGCCATGTACCGGGCGGTCGCCGCCGCGGTGCTGCGGCGGGGGGTCGACCCCGCCGACGGCGAGGCGGTGGCTGCGGTGGCCCGCGAGGTCGTGGACGGCATCGAGGTTGCGGGGAACGTGGCGCGTCTCGAGGGGCTCGACGTCAGCGAGGAGATCAGGGGCGCCGCCGTGACCGAGTCGGTCAGCACCGTGGCCGCCAACCCGGATGTGCGCGCCGTCATGGTGGCCCGCCAGCAGGCCTGGGCCGCAGACCGCCCCGGGTGTGTCATGGAGGGGCGCGACATCACCACCGTGGTGTTGCCCGAGGCCGACGTGCGGGTCTACCTGTACGCCGAGGCAGCCGTGCGGGCGCGGCGGCGGTCGGGGGAGTCCGGCGCCAGCGAGGCGGCGGTGCAGGCGGCCCTCCGCGAGCGCGACCATCGGGACAGCACCCGCGCCCACGCGCCGCTGCAGCGAGTCGCGGGGGTTCGGGAGATCGACACGACGGACCGTTCCGTCGGGGAGGTCGTGGAGGAGATCATGCAGATGATCGAGGGTCTACCGGGGAGCGATCGGCCTTGAGGGACTCGCCGGAGAAGCCGTTCGTGCCGGTCCCCTCGGACGACCCGCGCCACGGGGGGGTCGCCTTCGGCGCGCAGCCGTCGGTGTGGGGGAACCTGATGTACTACTCCTTCAGGTTCGCCCTGAGGGTGGTCGGCCGGACCTACCTGCGGATGCGCCGGCGCAACCACCGGCGGATGCCCGATGGGCCGGTGATCCTGACGCCGGCCGGCCACCGGTCGAACCTGGACACGCCTCTCATCGGGGCGGCGGCGCCCCGGCGGCTCAACTACATGGCCAAGAGCTCGCTGTTCAAGAGCCCGATGTGGACACGGATGCTCACCGCCATCGGCGGTTTCCCGACCGAGCGTGACCGCGTGGACCGCCGGGCGCTGCGCTGCGCCCGGGAGGTGCTGCGCCGGGGCGAGGCCCTGGTGGTCTTCCCCGAGGGTGAGCGCAAGTCCGGACCGCGGGTGCAGCCGCTGTTCGACGGCCCTGTGTGGCTGTCGGTCATGACCGGGGCGCCGATCCTGCCGGTGGGCATCGGCGGCTCCGAGGCGGCCATGCCCAAGGGCGCGCTGCTGCCGCGCTTCGTTCGGGTTCGCTTCATCTTCGGTGATCCGATTCCACCGCCGGCACCCGCTGAAGGAAGGCGCACGGTCACCGCAGCCCAGCGAGCCGAGGCGAGCGCCGAACTGCGGGCGATCCTCCAGCAACTCTTCGACGAGGCCCAAGCCTGGGCCCGAAC
>VXXM01000088.1 GCA_009835395.1 Acidimicrobiia bacterium | reverse complement strand
GTGTAGACGCTGAAGAGGCGCTCGCGGGAGACCGACGTGTAGATCTGGGTGGTCGTCACCTTGGCGTGGCCCAGCAGTTCCTGCACCACGCGGATGTCGGCGCCGTTGTCCAGCAGGTGCGTGGCGAAGCTATGGCGCAGGACGTGCGGCGTGAGGGTCGCTGCGATGCCGGCGTCGTCGCCGTACTGCCGCACGAGCCGGTAGATCCCCTGGCGGCCGAGACGGCAACCGCGCAGGTTCAGGAACACCGCCTCGGAGTCGGCCCGGGACGCCCACCGCTCCGGCTCCATCGCTCCCCGTCCCGAGGGCGCCAGCCACTCCGCCAGCGCCTCGCGGGCCAGCCGCCCCAGCGGGGCGACCCGCTCCTTGGATCCCTTGCCGAGCACCCGCAGCGACGCCGATTCCAGATCCACGTCGCCCAGCGACAGCCCGACGAGTTCGGAGACCCGCATGCCCGTTCCGTAGAGCACCTCCAGGATGGCGCTGTCCCGGCGCGCCACCGCCTCGGTGCGCCTGCTCGCCGCCGTGGCATCGCCCGACGGCCTCCCGCCGGCGGCCCGGCGGCGCTCCTCGGCCTTGGGGCCCCGCGGCGCGGCCACCAGCGCCGCCGCCTCCTCGGTGCTCAGCGCCTTCGGCAGCCCGCGCGGCACCCGCGGCAGCTCGACGGTGGCCGTCGGGTCGTCGGGCCGCAGGTCCTCCAGCACCAGCCAGCGGTGGAAGTTTCGCACCGTGGTGAGCCCCCGCTTCACCGTGGCGGCCGCCAGTCCCAGCCCCAGCCGTGCCCGCACCCACGCCAGCACGCCGTCGGCGCCCACGTCGCGGTGGTCCCAGCCACAGCCGGCGCCGAAGGCGAGGTAGTCGAGCAGGTCGCGCCGGTAGGCGTCGATGGTGTTGGCGGCACGGCCCTTGGAGACGACCAGCCAGTCCAGGTATTCCTCGGCTTCGACGGGCAGCCCCGGGCCGCTCACCGGTTCATCGACCGCGGACACAGTCGCGCCCCGCGGCCTGGATTCCGGCCTCCGCCGGAATGACGGAGGGGTCCGCCGGAATGACGGAGGGGGGTCACACGACTTCCACTGCGACTGCGGCGTCGTGGCTGAACTGCAGGCGCGGGTTGCGGCCCTCGACGCGGTCCAGCGCCGCGTCCATGAGGCCGGCGAAGAGCGGCGCCGGGCGGTTGGGGCGGCTCTGGAACTCCGGGTGCGCCTGGGTGCCGATCCAGAACGGGTGCCCGTCCAGCTCCACGAACTCCACCAGCAACCCGTCGGGCGAGACGCCCGAGCAGACGAGCCCGGCCGCCTCGATCGGCTCGCGGTAGTCGGGGTTGAACTCGTAGCGGTGCCGGTGCCGTTCGGACACCACCTCGCTGCCGTAGAGCTCGGCGACGCGGCTGCCGGGGCGCAGCTTGGCCACGTAGGAGCCCAGCCGCATGGTGCCGCCCTTGTGGGTGACCTTGCGCTGCTCCTCCATGAGGCAGATCACCGGATGCGGGGTGCGGGAGTCGAACTCGGTGGAGTGCGCCCCGGCCAGCCCCAGCACGTTGCGGGCGAACTCCACGGTCATGACCTGCATGCCCAGGCAGAGACCCAGGCAGGGGACGTTCCGCTCCCGGGCGTAGGAGGCGGCGGCGATCTTGCCCTCGATGCCCCGCGAGCCGAACCCGCCGGGAATGACGATGCCCTCCAGGTCCGCCAGCCGGCGGGAGGTCAGCAGGCCCTCCACCTCCTCGGCGGGGATCCAGTCGATCTCCACCCTGGCGCCTCGCGAGCAGGCCGCGTGGCGTAGCGCCTCGGCCACCGAGAGGTAGGCGTCGATGAGGCGCACGTACTTGCCCACCACCCCGATCCGCACCACGTTCGCGGCGTTGTGGGTGCGCTCGCTGAGCAGCTGCCAGCTGCTCAGGTCGGGCTCGCCGTCGAAGTCCAGCAACTCCCCCACCACGCCGTCCAGGTTCTCGTCGTGCAGCACGAGTGGCAGGTCGTAGATGCTGTCGGCGTCGGCGGCATTCGCCACCGCGGCGATGGGGACGTCGCACAGGTTGGAGATCTTGCGCTTCAGGTCGTCGGTGATCGGGGTGTCGCTGCGGCAGACGATCACGTCGGGCTGGATGCCACGGCTGCGCAGCTCGGTGACCGAGTGCTGGGTGGGCTTGGTCTTGTGCTCCCCGGTGGGGCCGATGAGCGGCACGAGGGTGACGTGGACGTAGCAGACGTTGCGGCGCCCCACGTCGAGGCGGATCTGGCGGACGGCCTCCAGGAACGGCAGGATCTCGATGTCGCCGACGGTGCCGCCGATCTCGGTGATGGCGACGTCCACGTCGGGGCGGGCCACGCCCAGGATGCGCCGCTTGATCTCGTCGGTGATGTGCGGGATGACCTGCACGGTGCCGCCGAGGTAGTCGCCGCGCCGCTCGGCTTCCAGCACGGCCGAGTAGATCGAGCCCGTGGTGGCATTGGATTCCTGAGTGAGGTTCTCGTCGATGAACCGCTCGTAGTGCCCCAGGTCGAGGTCGGTCTCGCCGCCGTCGGTGGTGACGAACACCTCGCCGTGCTCGAAGGGGTTCATGGTGCCGGGATCCACGTTGATGTAGGGATCCAGCTTCTGCATGGTCACCCGCAGGCCGCGCGCCTTCAGCAGGGCACCGAGTGAGGAGGCGGTCAGACCTTTGCCGAGCGAACTGGCCACGCCGCCCGTCACGAAGATGTGCTTCGTCACGGGATGCCAGCTTACTTCAGCGCCGGCACCGATGGCACCACCGCCCGATCGCGCCGGCCCGGCGCAGCATCGCCACCCGGCGCAGGCGGCTCGGGAGGCCCGTCCCGACTCAACGGCCTCAGCCGCGTGACGGCGCGCAGGGCATGTGGACAACCACTACACCTGTGGCTATCGTGTGAATAATCTGCATACTTCAGCGGCCCAAAAGTACCTGTCGTGTCGACTTACCGAACGCGCTGAGGAGGTCATCGTGAGCCATCTTCGACATCTCGTCCGGCCGCTGGTCGTCATCGCATTGCTGGCGACGGTCCTGTCCATCGCCGCCGCGGCGCCGAGCGGGGCGCAGACCATCAGGGTGTACACGTTCGAGAGCGCCGAGACCGAGAGCGACGACAACAGTTGGGAGATCCAGTTCACGGCTCAGACTCTCGGCAATTGCACTCCCAACAACGCGCCGACGAGCTACGTGACGCCCTGGCTGCCGCCCGGCGGCACGGACCTCGAGGTGCTCGACCCGGGCACGTGCACCTACCGGATCACCGCGGTGGCCCGCCAGGCGGCCAGTCCCCGCCTGCTGTGCAAGACCCTGCTGGGTTGGGACTCGCCGTCGGGTACGAACCCCATCCGGACCTCCCGACTCGCCAACGCCCCCACGACCGTCCAGGCCCAGCACTACGTGAACATGAGCAACGAACCCGTCTGCTCGGCGCAGCCGACGCTGTCGGTCAAGATCAGCCCCGACGCCGTCGTCGAGGAGTTGCCCGAGTCCGCCACCGACGACGGCCTGACCGACCGCGCCGAGCGCGCCGCGGCGATCACCGACTTCCAGGTGCGGGTGACGCCGCGGGCCTCCTCGGCCGCAGGTACCGGTTGCGACCGGACGCTGGAGTTCACCGTCGCCGGTGACGGTGAACCGGTGGAGGCGGTGCTGGGTGCCATCGGCTCGGCGACCTGCCATTTCCGGATCACGGTGACCGAGGCGCCCCCGCCGTTCGCGATTGTCAAGACCAGCGGAAAGTCGTTCGACACCTCTGTCCGGAACGAGACGGCCAACACCGGCTACCTGGACGAGGACACGGGTCTCATCGCACTCGATCTCAGCGAGCACGTGCGCCTGCCGGTCAACCGCATCGCCATCATCCAGGATGTCGTGAACAACCCGACCAACGAGGGAAGCGCCGCCTACCGGGTGACCAGCGAATGCGGCGGCGTGTCCGCCCTGCCGCCGGTCGCCATCACCAACGTCCGCTCGGGCATCTACACCCTGCCCGGAGGCCAGACCGTGGCGGCACTCACCAACGGCCGCTTCACGGTACACAAGCCGGGCTTCGCCTACTTCGGCCCCGGCGCGTCGTATCCGGCGGTCGCCGCCAGCGACGTCTCCGACGAGATCGGCGGCTGCACGGTGACCGCCAGCATCGACCTCATCGCCGACCACTGCACGCTGGCGGGTGCCGACACTCACTCGCTGAGCTGGACGAGCGACAACCCGCTGCAGCACTTCGACTTCGAGTTCGACATCTACTGCGACGGAGCACAACCGCCCCGGCCCGCGGCGCCGCCGCCGGCAGCCGCCCCGCCGGACTCCTCCACCGATGATTCCGCGACCGATGACTCCGCGACCGCCCCCGCCGTCGAGGGGCCCGGCGTGCGCATCGTCGCCCGCCTGCTCGGCAACGGGAAGATCGAGTTCGGCCTGCAGCAGCAGGGCAACGGCTCCTGGAGTGACCCGATCCTCCCGCGTGCGCGGCTCTTCCCCGCAGCCACCTCGACGGCCCGCTGGCTGGTGAGCAGCCCGATCACCGCCGGCGACGCCACCGTGCGGATCGTGGCCCGCAGGCTGCAGGACGGCAGGGTGGAGTTCGGGCTGCAGCAGCGCGACGGCGGTTCCTGGAGCAACCGGATGCTCCCGCAGCAGCGGTTCTTCCCGACGACCGCCGCCGCCGGCCGCTGGCTGGACAGTTCCACGCTGAACCTCGAACCCTAGAGACCGCCGCCGAGCCAGGCGGCGGCAAGAGCCCGCGCCGTCGAGGTCTCGCACCGACCCTTGATCTCCGGGTCGCTGCTGGGCGATGCAGCTGATTGCCGCATCGCATCACCCCGATACATATTGAAATCCACATTGTTATAGATTCACATGGCGAGATTTTGACACGACTCAAGAACATTACTTACGTTGAGCGTGTCCAGCCGGACTCAACTCAACGAGACGAGTGCGGGAGCGATGCGGTCGCCCGGATCGTTGCCTCGAAGGGATCACGAATCGATGAGGAAGCGACACGGTGCCCCCCACGAGCGCAGTCGGCCGTGGCGACCGGTCGCCCGCCTGCTCGCGGTGACCATCTTCGCGGCGGCGATCCTGCCCGCCAGCGCCGGCGGCGCACAGGCACAGACCCAGTCGTACCTCGGCGTGCCGGGCGCTGCGCCGTACCAGGACCTGGGCGGCCCCCCGGACCTGGGCGGCCCGGGCTTGGGCCCGCCGGTCTTGGAGATCCCGTCGCTCAGCGTGGCCGACAAGACAGTGGACGAGGATGACGGCACCATCACGGTGACGGTCTCGCTGAGTTCGACGAGCGTCGACGAAGTGACGGTGCAGTATGCGACCTCCAACGGCACCGCGACGGCGGGCATCGACTACACCGGCTCGTCGGGAACGCTGACCTTCCCGGCGGGGGATACGTCCAAGACGGTGTCCGTCTCGATCATCGACGACACCCTCGACGAGGTCAACGAGACGTTCAAGGTGACGCTGAGCAACCCGACCAACGACGTCACCATCAGCGACAACGAGGCGACGGTGACGATCACCGACGACGACGATCCGCCGTCGCTGAGGGTGGCCGACAAGACGGTGGACGAGGATGCCGGCAGCGTCACGCTGACGGTGACGTTGGGCCGGGTGAGCAGCAAGACCGTCACGGTGGACTATGCGACCTCCAGCGGCACCGCGACGGCCGGCATCGACTACACCGACACGTCTGGGTCGTTGTCGTTCGCGCCGGGGGATAGGTCCAAGACGGTGTCCGTCTCGATCACCGACGACAACGTCGACGAGAACAGCGAGGCGTTCACGTTCACGCTTAGCAACCCGAACAACGCGTCGATCAGCGACAACGAGGCGACGGTCACGATCACCGACAACGATACGGCGTCGCTGAGCGCGGCCGACAAGACGGTGAGCGAAGGTGCCGGCAGCGTCACACTGACGGTGTCGTTGAGCGCGGAGAAGGCCGTCGAAGTGACGGTGAACTATGCGACCTCCAACGGCACCGCCACGGCGGGCAACGACTACACCGCCAAGTCGGGGTCGTTGTCGTTCTCGCCGGGCGAAACCTCCAAGACGGTGACCGTTTCGATCACCAACGACAGCCTCGACGAGGCCAACGAGACGTTCAAGTTCAAGCTGAGCAACCCGAGCAACGCGTCGATCAGCGACAACGAGGCGACGGTCACGATAAACAACGACGATGCACCGTCGCTGAGCGTGGGCGCCAAGACGGTGAACGAGGATGCCGGCAGCGTCACGTTGACGGTCTCGTTGAGCGCCGCGAGTGTCAATACCGTCACGGCGGACTATGCGACCTCCGACGGCACCGCCACGGCGGGCAGCGACTACACCACCAAGTCGGGGTCGTTGTCGTTCTCGCCGAGCCAGACCTCCAAGACGGTGACCGTTTCGATCACCGACGACAACCTCGACGAGGACGACGAGACGTTCAGGTTCACGCTGAGCAACCTGCGCAACGTGTCGAACACCGGCGCCGAGGCGACGGTCACAATCACCGACGACGACACGGCGTCGCTGAGCGTGGCCGACGTGTCGGTGAGTGAGGGTGCCGGCAGCGTCACGTTGACGGTGTCGTTGGGCGCGGAGAGCAGCGAGACCGTGACGGTGGACTATGCGACCTCCAACGGCACCGCG
>VXXM01000050.1 GCA_009835395.1 Acidimicrobiia bacterium | reverse complement strand
GCGGCTCGGGCGGTGCGGGTGGCTCAGCCACGACGGGCGGCGGCTCGGGCGGTGCAGGTGGCTCAGCCACGACGGGCGGCGGCTCGTACACCGGCGGCTCGAAAGCCACAGGCGGCTCGGGCGGTGCCTGCGCCGCGGGCGCCTCCGGCACCACAGGTGGTGTGTGCACCCGCGGCTCGTACGCCGGCGGCTGGGCCACGGCGGGCGGCTCGTACACCGGCGGCTCGGCCACGGCGGGCGGCTCGTACACCGGCGGCTCGACGGCAACAGGCGGCTCGGGAGCCCGCTCCGGCTCCAGCGGCTCATCCGCCGCAGGTGCCTCGGCCATGACGGGCTCGACATCAACAGCCGGCTCGGGCTCCGGTTCGAGCACCGATGGCTCGGCAGCGACAGGCGGCTCCGGCAGTTCAGTGTCGAGGGGAGCCTCCTGCGCCGCCGCTGGTGCGGCTGCAGGCTCGGGAGCGACCCCGATGGCCTGCGGGGGCGCCGGTCCCGATTCCAGGAGATGGGCGCCACCGGTCAGACCCCGCCAGAACGGCACGACCTCCTCCGGTGAAGGCTCCCGGCCCCAGGCGGCGTACAGGAACTTCTCCGCCAGGGTCCACAGGTAGACGGGGTCGGGCTTGCCCCAGGGAAGCGGGTCGCCGGGCAGAGCAATCGAACTGCCGACAGGAAGCAGCGTGTCGGGCCCTGCGGCGGCGATGCCGGGATAGGCGGCGTTGAGCGACTGGAGTTCCGTCCAGCGGGTCGGTGAGTTGAGGAACTGCGCCGCGATGCTGCGGAGCGTGTCGTCGGTGCGAGTGAGGTAGTAGGCCCGAATCGGGATGATCATCGGCGGATCGTCGGGCGGTGAGGGCTCGGCTTCGTCAGCGGCGTCAGGATCCGGCGGCGCCTCCGACTCCGGCGCAGCGAGCGGCTCGGTGGCGGGACTCGGCGCCGGCTCGGCCGGCTCGCCGACGATGTCCACCTTCTCCGGTTCGGGCTCGGGCTCGGGTGCGGTCGCCGCCTCCTCCGGAGGCACGTCGGCGTCCGCCGACACATCGGAAGCAAACGATTCATCGGGAGCGGCCACGGCTTCCGCCTCCGCCGCCAAGGCCTCGGGCGCCGCCGCAGCCTCGGACGCCGCCGCGGCTTCCGCTTCCCACACCGGTGTCGTGTCGGGCGCGGCGACTATCGGCTGCTCCCCCGCCGCCCACGGCGGCATCATGTCCGTCGGCCCGGGCCCCTCCACCTCGACCGTGATCGATCCTGCCTCTGGAGGAGCGTCGACCGGCGACTCGGACACGCCCACGAAATCATCCGGGATCGCCTCATCGAACAGCGGCGGCACCGAGCGATACCAGGCCTCCTCCTGTGCCTGCCCACGGGCGCGCTTGGCGCGTTCGCGGCGCTTGCCGCCCGCCCCGGAAGACGCGCCATCGCGGCTCTCCGCACGACGCGGGGTCTTCTCCCGCCTCCGCAATCTCATGAGGATTCGATTCTAACGATTGGTTGACATAAAGACTCCCACATAGACGCCTGATATCGTGATCGGCCGACACCCTCATGGAGAGCCTTCCACCCGTCAGCTGGGACCAGATGACAACCAAGGCCGACCTGGCCGCCTTGGCCGCTGAGATGAATGGCCGATTCGCAAAGATCGACGGTCGATTGACCGAGAAGCGGTTCCACCGCCCGTCTCCACACCCGCCTCCCGGATGGTCAGCGCGAAGAGGCGCTCCCAAGCGACGGCGGCAGTGGTATACTGATCCTATGAGTGGGACATATGCGCTGGTAGTGGGAGACAGGGGTCGGATCGTTGTGCCCGCCGCAGTGCGTGAGCGCGCCGGATTGGCCGAGGGTACGCCACTGGTGCTCCTGGAATCCCGCGACGGCCTCGTCCTCCTGACACGAGAGCAACTGCGCGCCCGGGTCCGCGCCGAACTGAGCGGCCTGGATCTCGTCGCGGAGTTGCTGGCGGACCGCCGGAGTCTCGCCCAGCAGGAGGATTCCTGATGACCGTCGTGGCCGACAGTTCCGCGCTACTCGCCTTCCTGCAAGGCGAAGAGGGAACGAGCGTCGTCGAAGAGGCGCTCGCCGGCGATGTTCGCTGCGGTGCCGCCAACTGGTCAGAGGTTGCACAGAAGGTGATCGCCGCGGGACGAGACTGGCTCCTCGTCCGAGCCCTGCTGGAGAGCTACGCGGTCCGGATCGAGCCCGTGGTGACCGAGGACGCCGAGTGGGCAGCCAGCCGATGGCGTCGCGGTGAAGGTCTCTCACTCGGTGACCGTCTGTGCATGGCCCTCGCCAAGCGACTCGACACCGATGTACTGACTGCCGACCAAGCGTGGGGCACAGCCGATCGCGTGAAACAGATCCGCTAGGTGTAGTCGTCGGGTGCGTGGCGCGTAGGAGCAGCAATCCGAACTTCGTTCTAGAGGGGGCATTCGCCTAGGTAGCCGAGTTGGCTGCGGGTGTCGCCGGGGAGGACCAGGTAGGCCTCGGCGGCGCCGATGGCTGTGATGGGTTGCATGCTGCGCGCGATGCGGAGGGCGGATTGGTAGGCGTAGCCGGTTACGACGGTGACCTGGACGCGGCTGCCGACGCAGTCGAGGCGGGCAACCGAAATCGGCTGGCCGTAGATCAGGCGGGACTTCGCGAGCCGCTCACCGGCGGCGGTCTCGGCGTCGTCGACCGTGCCGCCACTGGCGATGGTGGCCGCGGCGACCCGGGCGGCTTCGTTGGCGGCGTGTAGAGCGTCCTGGCGGGCGGCCATGAGGCGGGGCGCGTCGTAGGCGATGCCGCCGAGGAAGAGCATCGCCACGGCGATGAGCGCAATGAACTGCGCGAATGCGCCCCGCTGATCGGCGCGCGCCGACCCCCAGCGGGCAGTGAACCCGGACGCGAACAGGCGGGTCATGCGCCGGACCGAGAACCGAAGCGGTCCCCGGCGCTGTGACACGGGCCCGGCCATGATCAGGAACGCAGGATCATCCGCCGGATCGGTAGCGGTACGGGTCGACGACGGCCACGCCGACGGCTCGGCGCTCCACGTTGAGGCCGGGGAAGCCGACGCCTCCGAGAACCTCCGCCGGGACGCGGCACGTGAGCACGACGTACACCGTGCCGCCGGACGGCACCGCGGATGTGCCGTCGATGGGAACGTCGTTGCCCGCCACGGCGACGAAAAAGACTGTGCTGTCGGCGACCAGATTGTTTTGGCAGACGATGCGGTTGGTGACTGCGGTTCGCTCCGCAGCCACCAGGGAGGCATGCACCGCCGCTTCGGCGTCGCCGGTGTGGTGGCAGCAGAGCGCCGCCGTCCGGGCGGCGCGGTTGGCCGTGGCCTGCAAGGCCTGCTCGATACGGGCGGAACCCGTGAGCATCGACAGGGAGACGATCAGCAGCATCAGCGGAGTGAACAGAATGGCCACCCCGATAGCGGTGCCCGAGCCGATCTGATCGCGTCGGGATCGAGGCGACCATCGCCGACGACGCCGGGGAACTCCCATGGCGGTGGTCAAGTCGGCCTGCTCGCGCCGGGCGCGGCGAGTCAGCATTCCCAGGCGTCGGGGGCGGTGAGTTGATACACCGGGACGTCGTCGAGGGGGGCGCACGCCCGGCCCGTCACGTAAAGGATTCCGAGGACGGGCGTGTACACGCCCCCGAACACCGCAACGCTGACCGTGCCCCGCTCGCGCTCGACGACCACGACGGGCTGGTGGGTCGCCACGACAGAACTCGAGGCACCCGCCAGCGCCAGACGCGCCGCCAGCAGGCCTTCGCTCTCACGCTGGCCGTCCCCGGCCGCCTGCGCGGCACTGACCGCGACATCGGCCGCCGACTGGACGGCCGTGCGAGCCAGCGCCACGACAAGCACGTGAATGCCGATGAGGATGGTGAGGAGCACCCCCACGAACAGGATCGCAACGGGGAGCGCCTCACCACGGGTGTCGGCGCGCCTTCGGCGGCTGTGCGCTACCAAGGAGCGCACAGCCGCCTCACCGGCACCGGATCCGAGTCCTCCACGCCTGTGACGGATCACGCGTGTGATTCACTCAGCTCCAACCCGGTGTCCGGTCGGGCGCCGGCTCACCGCCGGTCCGGCATCGCAGAGACGGCAATCGAGCCAGGCGGCTCTCATTGCCGAACCCTGGCCGGTTACACCGTGATCGTTACGGTACACGTGGACGCAGTCGCCGGCGGGCCTGCCACGCCAGCGTCGAACCTGCCCCTAACGAGATTGCACCGGCTCGGGTTGACGTCAGTGTCAGCGACACCTGTAGTTGAGTCGGTCCAAACGCATGTGGCGCCAACTACGGTTCCGGCCACGCCACCCATCCTGTAGGTCTGGCACGTCGCTGCGTTGGTTACGAGACCGGGGGTTATGTCCTGCTGCTCGAGTTGGGTGGTCACGTCGCCCGACCGCGTCAGCAGTACCCCGGCAACCGCTCCGGCGATGGCGAGCAGGACGACGATGACGATCACGGTCTGCAGGGCGATGCCCCGGACGTCGGCCGCCAGTCGCGACGTCCCGTTGCGCGAAGCCGCGTACACGACCCCGGCGAGAATCGGTACGCACGCGGCGAGAATGATGAGTGTGAGCATGGGTGGTTCCTCCCTGTGTTTGTTCCTGTTTTTCGGATTCCTGTTCGGTCGTTGGGACGTCCAATGCCGTCGATTCGGATTGGGTCAAGTGCGCCGGGCACCTACGTCGGGGGGCTCCGAACGGCGTCCGACGAGTGGACTGCCGCTCTTCGCGGCGAACTCGCGCAACTCGACGGCGAGGCTCGGCACATGGCGCTACAGGGCCGGTCCGCCGAGCGTGGCGGAGTCCATGATCCCGGCCAGGGGTGGATAGCCCATGATGATCATGAAGGCGGCACCGATGAGGGCCAGGGGGGCGCCCATCTTCTCGCCCGCGCCGGCGGCCTTGGCGTCGGCCTCGTGCATGGCCTTGGAGCGGGCGGCGTCGACTTGGGCGAGGATGGTCTCCCGCGAGCCGGCGCCGGTGGTGCCGGCCATCTCCAGGGAGGCGCAGAACGGGTCGAGGAAGTTCAGGCGGCGCTCGTCGGCCATGCGGCGCAGGCCCGTCCAGGGGGCCTCGCCTCGGGCCGCCGAGACGCGCAGGGCGTCGCGGAGCGTGACGAACACGGGCTGGTCGCTGTAGGAGGCCGCCGTGACCAGGGCGGCGAACGTGTCGGAGCCGGCGGTCACGAGCTGGCCCGCGAGTTCGAGCCACGACTCGGTCGACTGCTGGAAGTACTTGCGCTCCTTGTCGGCCTCGGTCTTGAGCATCGAGTCGGGCAACCACCAGCCGCTGAGCGCGCCGAGAGCCGCGGCGGCCACCAGAACGAGCAGCGGTAGCTCGAACCCCATCAGCCCGACCAGGAACCCGCCACCGCCCAGCAGGGCCGCGCCCACGACGAGGCCGGTGAGCTTGGCGATGACGTGACTCTCGAGGCTGCGACCGACCATGCGGGCGTCTTGCACGAGCGACGGCCTGCCGCGCACCTCCCCCTCCACCCAGGTGACCAGCCGGCGCAGCGCGTTGCCCCGCTGCTCGCGCTCTGCCTCGCGCACCACCCGCTGCGTCTCGGTGAGCGTCGGGCGCGGCAGGAACGCCACGACAAGGAACAGCAGACCCAACCCGCCGACTGCGCCGAGGAGGACGACCAGGGAGTTCACGTGGCCTCGCTCCGTGCGCCCGCAGCCGTCGAACTCTCGGTCTCCTCGCCTGCGTCGGCCGTCAGCAGCCGGATCGGCACGCCCGACTCGGACAGCTTCAGCACCCAGTACACGTTGCCGAAGATCAGGACGCCGACAGCGAGGAGGACGACCTGGCCGATCGTCGTGCCAAACGGGTCGAAGAAGCCCCGGTTGAACACGAACATGAACCCCACCGCGATGATCGTGACGAACAGGATCGAGACCACCTGCGTCCACGCCCGGCTGTTGGCCACCTCGTTACGACGGCGCATCTCGACCTCGTTGCGCATGCCCCGGGCGGTGCTCTCGAACGCCTCGGTGACCCGGGCGCCGGAATCCCAGGCGATCTTCATGCCCAGCACGAGCCGGTCGGCGAACGGCGAGCGCATCTCGGCGGCGAACCAGTCGAGCGCTCGCGGCAACCCCACGGTGCGGGCCAGGGCTGCCATGTTGATGACGGCGGGGCGCAGCCGCGTGGGGGCGTTGCCGGCCGACAGGCTGACCGCCTCGAACAGCGATCCGCTGGCGCCCACCAGGTCGCGCACCTGCTCGGCCCACTGGGAGTAGGCCTCGATCTCGTCGGTGAGCGCCTGGCGCCTCCGCGGCGCCTGCAGCATCATCGGGCCCACGTAGCCGGCCGCCGCGCCAAGTAACCCAGCCGCCGCCCAGCCCGTGACGTACCAGCCTCCCAGGCCGAGGGCCACGGCGAGCAGCACCTGCAGCATCCGATCGGCGAGCGCCTTGCGGGCCGCGGCGCGCGCTCCCTTGGCGCGGAACGTGCGCAGGCGGGCCTGCTGCTGGTCCTTGGCCGGTTTCGGCCGGAACCCCAGCGTGAACGTCAGCAGTCCAACGCCTGCCAAGGCCCCCAGGAAGAGCACCGCGAGGACGGTCACGGCGTCGCCTCCCGCCCGCTCGGTGTCGGCGGCCGGGAAGTCGCGCCGCCGGACGCGGGGGTTGGCCCTGCGGGTGAGGGGGACCGCGGGAACTCTTGGG
>VXXM01000047.1 GCA_009835395.1 Acidimicrobiia bacterium | reverse complement strand
ATCAGCCGGCGGCGCAGGCGGCGCCTCAGGCGGCGCAGCCGGCTCCTCAGCCGGAGGAGGCGGCGCAGGCGCAACAGCCTCATCATCATCATCACCACCACACGCAGCCGCGAGTAGTGCGATCGTCGCGACCACGGCGGTGACGACCCACCAATTCTTACGTCTTGGACTCATTGGTCCTCCCTCACTCTCGTGTCCGCAGCCCGCAGCGGCCACGTACGGAATCGAGCCGATAGTAATATGGAACAGTTCCATCTTTGTCGCGGTGTATCGGTATCCGCGACGACGAGCCATCCCGCCGTCCGGGCCCGAACGGACCGTGCGAACTCCGCGGCATGCGGCATGAACGACGCAGCAGACTTCGGGCCAAGCAGCGGACCCGGGCGGGCGCTGTGCCGGTACCGTGAGCGCCGTGATTCGCCTGTACGACTCGCTCAGTCGCGAGGTGGTCGAGTTGCGCCCCCGCGCCCCGGGGGAGGTCTCGATGTACGTGTGCGGCCCGACGGTCTACGACGTGCCGCATCTGGGCCACGCCCGCACGGCGGTCACCTACGACGTGCTGTGCCGCTACCTCACCTGGCGGGGCTTGGACGTCACGGTGGTGAGCAACATCACCGACGTGGACGACAAGATCATCGAGCGGGCTGCGGCCGAGGAGAGCACCGAGCAGGAGGTGTCCGCCCGCTTCGGCGATATCTACATCCGCGAGCTCGGCGCTCTCGGCGTGGCGGAGCCGAGCGCTCGGCCGCGGGCCACCGAGTACGTGTCCCAGATGGTGTCATTCGTGGAGCGCCTGCTGGCCCGGGACGCCGCCTACGTGATCGACGGGGCCGGCGTCTACTTCGACGTGGCTCGGTACGCCGACTACGGACGTCTACCGGGGCGAGACCCCGAGGAGCTGCGAGAGAGTGCGGGCGCCCGGGTGGCGGTGGACGAACGAAAGCGCGACCCGCTGGACTTCGCCCTCTGGAAGGCCGCCAAGGAGGGCGAACCCGCTTGGGACGCACCCTGGATGCCGGGACGGCCGGGCTGGCACATCGAGTGCGTGGCCATGTCGCTGGGCCTGCTCGGCGACGGCTTCGACATCCACGGCGGCGGGTCCGACCTGATCTTCCCGCACCACGAGAACGAGCGGGCCGAGGCCGAGGCCGCCGGGCACCGCTTCGCCCGGCTCTGGATGCACTCGGCGATGGTCAACGTTGAGGGCGAGAAGATGGCCAAGTCGGCCGGCAACTTCCGCACCCTGGCGGATGTGCTGGCACTCCACGATCCGCGCGCTCTGCGACTGGCGATGCTGCAGGCCCACTACCGCTCGACCATGGAGATCGACGAGACGGTGCTGGCGGGCGCGGCCGCAGGCATCAACCGCCTCGACGCCTTCGCCCGCCGCGTCGGCGCATCCGGCGCCCTCGACACGACGGAGCGGACTGCGGACACCGACGCCGCCCGGACCGCATTCGTCGAAGCCATGGACAACGACATGGGCACTCCCGGTGCGGTCGGCGTGATCTTCGAACTGCTTCGCAAGGGGAACGTCGCCCTCGACGATGGAGAGGCCGAGGCGGCCGCCTCCGCCCTGCACACGGTGCGCGACCTGGGCGGCGCCCTGGGTCTGAGCCTCCGGGACTCATCGCCGGACGAGGCAATCCAGCAGCGGGTCGACGAGCGGCAAGAGGCGCGCGCCGCCCGCGACTACGCCACCGCCGACCTGATCCGCGCCGCGCTGGCCGACGAGGGCGTCGAACTTGAGGACACCCCGACAGGCACCGTCTGGCGCAGGGTCACCTGAGGCCGCCGGTGCGTGACCTGCTTGCCACCGTCGCACGCGTCGGCGCCGACATCACGCTCGGCTCCAGCGATCCCGTCGAAGCCCAACTGCGGCGGGCGCTGCACGGCCGACTGGGCACGGTCCGGCGGGTCGACTGGTTGGAGGGGGGCTCGTACACCACGCGGCACCGACGGGCAGTCGTGCACCTCGTCAGCGGTCACCGCCACCCGGTGTTCGTCAAGACTCCGGCACAGGCCCCGACGACTCGCTTGGTGGTCGAGGCGGCCGGTCTCACCGCCAGCGAGGTCCGCTTCTACCGGACCCTGGCGGCCAACGTCCCCGTTCAGGTGCCGGGCTTGCTGCATGCCCGGCATGACGGCACCCGCTTCATGCTCGTGCTCGAGGACCTGAATGGCCAGGCGGACCTGCCGGCTTGTGGTGACGCCTGCACCGCCCGGCAGGCCCTGAATGTGATCAACTCTCTGGCCGACCTGCACGCCTTCGGCTGGGGGCGGCCCCAGCGCGGCAGCTCCAGCGGTTGGCTCCTAGCGCAGGCGGACCGCGAGCGCACTCTCGGGACCTGGCTGCGACTCCCGCTGATCCGGCGCGGGCTGGAACTGGCCGGCGAGCAGGTCTGCCCGCGACTGGCGGCCGACCTGCTGCGTTATGCCCGACACCAAAGAACCGTCGACCGGAGGCTCACCGAGCCGCCGCACACGCTCGTCCACAACGACTGCCACACCGGGAACCTGGCCTTCGGTGCAGAAGATCACCCGGTCTTCCTGGACTGGCAGATGGTGCGCGCCGGTCAGTGGGCGCGTGACGTGGCGTACTTCTGCGCGCTGGCGTTGGATCCCGAGGACCGCCGATCGGGAGAGGGTCTGCTGCTGGATCGTTACCGGCGCCGCCTTCGTGCGACCGGGGGGCCCGATCTGGACGCGGACGAAGCACGAGCCGCCTACCGCCGTCACGCCGCATACGCGTTGGAGGCGGTCGTCGTCACGCTGGCGCTCGGCGCTGCGCCGCGCGCCGTGATCGATACATGGCTGGCGCGGGCGACCGCCGCCGCGGACGACTTGGCATCGTTCGAGGCGCTGGAGTTGCCCGCCTGAACGGAGGGAGGTGCTGGGGGTGCACAACGTTCTGAACGGTCTACGGATCGTGGAAGGGTCCGCGTTCGTAGCGGCCCCCTCCGGAGGGATGACACTCGCCCAGCTGGGTGCCGACGTGATCCGCTTCGATCCCATCGGGGGCGGCATCGACCACCGTCGCTGGCCGGTGACGCCCGACGGCGCCAGCCTCTACTGGGCCGGACTCAACAAGGGCAAGCGATCACTGCAGGTCGACGTGCGCTCCAAGGCCGGCCGCGAGCTGCTTAGTGAGCTGATCTGCGCGCCCGGTCCCGGGGCGGGCATCTTCCTCACGAATTTCCCGCCGGTCGGTTGGATGGGTTACGAGGCGCTGCGCCCGCGCCGGGACGACCTCATCATGGTCGCCATAACCGGCAACCACGACGGCACCACCGCGGTCGACTACACGGTCAACTGTGCCGTGGGCTACCCGATGATCACCGGCCACGCATCGAACCGGCTCGACGGCGGCGAGGCCGACCCGTGTGACGACCGACCGGTCAACCACGTGCTCCCCGCCTGGGATGTGGTCTGTGGGCAGACTGCGGCTCTCGGCCTGCTCGCCGCCGAGCGCTACCGGAGCCGAACCGGCGAGGGCCAGCTGATCACGCTGGCCCTGTCCGATGTGGCCCTGGGAGTGGTCACGGCGCTGGGTCACGTGGCCGAGGCACAGGTTCTCGAATCCGAACGTGCCCGCATAGGCAACGACCTCTACGGCGCCCTCGGCCGGGACTTCCGCTGCGCCGACGGGCGGCAGGTCATCGCCGTGGCCATAAGCCCCAAGCAATGGCAGGCACTGTGCACCGCGTGCGAGATGACCGATGCGATGGCCGACCTGGAAGCCGAGACAGGGCTCGACCTCGCACGCTCCGAGGGTGACCGCTTCATGGCGCGCCGTCGCATCTTCGACGTGATCGAGGATTGGTGCGCCCGGCTGACCTTCGCCGAGGTGGCCGAGACCTTCGACCGTCACGGCGTGTGCTGGGGTCCCTACCAGACCTTCCGGCAGTTGGTGGCCGACGACGCCCGCTGCTCGGTCTCCAACCCGCTGTTCGCGACCGTGACACATCCCGGGGTGGGCACCGTCCTGGAGGCCCGGTCACCTCTGAGGTTCGGTGGGTTGACCCTCGACGACCCGGCACCGGCCCCGCGGCTCGGACAGCACACCGACGAGATTCTGGCGGAGTGCCTCGGCCTCTCGAGCGCCGAGATCGGCAGGCTTCACGACGAGGGAGTCATCGCCGGGCCCACGCCTGAGAGCCACGCGGCCGGCACGCACTGAAGGAGCAGTCCCCGGAGGGAGGAGGGTCATGAGCGCACGCATAGGAGTCATCGGGACCGGGTGGTGGGCGACGCGGGCGCACCTGCCCGCCATCGCCGCGAACCCCGCTGCCGAGTTGGTGGCCATCGCCGACCCTGACGAGGCGAACCGGAGCCGCGCCGCCGAGGCGTTCGCCCCGCCCGCGACCTACAACGACTACCGAGACATGCTGCGGCTAGAACGGCTCGACGGCGTGGTCGTGGCGGTGCCGCACACCCGGCACTTCGAGATTGCCCTCGACGCGTTGCAGGCCGGTCTGCACGTTCTGGTCGAAAAGCCGATGGTGCTGACAAGCAACCACGCCCGAGAACTGCTCCGCACAGCCGCCGAGCGCGGCCGAGAGATCATCGTGGGCTATCCCTGGCACTACAGCGAGCAGGTCAGCCGGGTACGCGAGTGGATCGCCTCGGGCGCCATCGGCGACCTGCTCTATGTCCATTCGCTGTTCGCCTCCATCGTCTGGGAGCTGTACCGCGGTGACGTGGAGTTGGTCGCCGACGAGATGGGGTACACGGTCAACCCCACCGGGAGGGACACGTACAGCGATCCGGCGCTGTCCGGCGGCGGCCAGGGCGTCACCCAGATCACGCACTCAGGCGCCCTTCTGCTGCACATGACCGGCCTCGAACCAGCCACGGTGTTCGCCCACATGCACAATCACGACCTGCGCGTGGACCTCGTCGACGCCCTCAGCGTGCGGTTCGAGGGTGGCTGCCTCGGAACCATCGGCTCCACCGGATCGACCGTGCGCACACAGGAGGAGGTCCTGGAATACCGGCTGTACGGCACTGGCGGGCACATCCTGTTCGACGTGATGAACGAGCAGTTGATGATGTACCGGGCCGACGGGTCGACCACCGAGAGCCCCCCGTGCCCGCCGGCGCCGGCAGGTCGCGACTATTCCACGAGCTACCCCGAGGAGGGCCCGCTCGACAATCTGGTCGAGGTCATCGGCGGCGGCACGAACCGCTCGCCCGGCCGCCTCGGCGCCCGCGTCGTCGCCATGCTGGAGGCCGCCTACGCCTCAGCCTCCGACGGAACAGCCCATGAGGTGGCGGCCACCGACCCCTGAGCCGCTTCCTGCTAGCGCATCAGGTAGCGGTCGATCACCTCGTGGTTGATGGTGAGGCCCCAGCCGGGTCCCTCCGGGATGGGCACCCAGCCGCCTTCCTGCTCGATCGGCTCGGTCACCAACTCGTACTGCATGGGTGACGGGTTGGGCTTGAGTTCGAACACCACACCGTTGTCGCAGCTGGCGTAGAGGTTCGCCGCTGCCGCGGTGTTGATGGCGCTCGACCAGGAGTGTGGCGTGAACCGCACGCTGTGGGCGTCGGCGAACTCGACGATCTTCTTGAATCCGGTGACGCCCTCGGCCTTGCCGGGGTCGGGCATGACGATGTCGGCGGCGCCCAGTTCGATGAGCTCCTTGAAGGCCCGCAGGGTCCATTCCTTCTCCCCGGTGGCGACCGGCGTGCGGATGGACTCGCGGAGACGGATGTAGCCCTGGATGTCGTCCTGCGGCAGCGGCTCCTCGATCCAGTACAGGTTGTACGGCTCGAAGGCCCGCGCCATGGCGATGGCGTGCGACGGCGTCCAGCTGACGTGCGTGCCCACGTCGACGATCACGTCGATGTCCGGACCGACCGCGTCACGTATGGTGGACACCACGGCCAGGTCGCGCTTCGGGTCGCGCCCGAAGCACGTCTCCGGGCTCTTGCCCCAGCCTCCCTTGACCGCCGTGTAACCGCGGGAGGCGTAGTCGGCGAACTCTTCGCCGGTGGCGTCGAGGTCCTCGGTGTCGAAGATGACGCTGGCGCAGGCCCGCATCCGTTCCATGCGCTTGCCGCCGAGGAGTTCGTACACGGGCACGTCCAGGATGCGCCCCTTCAGGTCCCAAAGGGCCATGTCGACGGCGCTGATGGCGAAGCTGGCGATGCCGCCGTTGCCGTACCACCAGCTGCGGTCCCGCATGGCCTGCCAGAGCCGCTCAACATCCCGGGCGTCCTCGCCGATCAATAGCGGCGCGAATCCCTCCTCCACGACGACCCTCGTGGCCAGGGCAGCCTCGGGGAACTGTGCGATGCACTCCCCCCACCCGACGGCACCGTCACTGCTCGTGACCTTGGCAATGGTCACGTAGCGGCTCTTGTTGCTGTCATGGGGCTCGGGATAGTGCAGCGGAAATGCTTCGACGGAGTTGATGCGCATGGGGCGGCACTCTACGCGGTGCTCCGGCGACGCGCCCTCGGAGGGACTCGTACAGCGAGCGAGAGAGATAAGTAGACCATAAAGGCGCGGCAGCACTAGAGTGCGCCCTCGGATCAGCGGGGATCTCATCCGTGCTGATCCGTAAGAGGGGAAGGAGAGCCTGGGTCCGCGCCGAGCGGTGCCACTGTTCTACGTCGGCGTCTCGCCGCTTCCCCGACGCACCGAGGACAAAGGAGAGCACCCATGATGCTCCGCAAGCTCATACGACCATTCGCCATCGCCTTGGCGGTGGCCCTCATCGCCGCTTCGTGTGGTGATGAGGAGGAGGCTGCTCCGGCGCCTCCGCCGCCGCCGGCTGAGGAGCCGGCTGCGCCGCCTGAGGCGCCGCCTGCGCCGCCGGCTGAG
>VXXM01000083.1 GCA_009835395.1 Acidimicrobiia bacterium | reverse complement strand
GCACCCGAGCCCACCTCCGGGCCCGTCTATGGCGGCACGCTGGTGTTCGGCGTCGAGGCGGAGACCGCCGACGGCTGGAACCCGACGACGACCCAGTGCGCCGTGTCGTGCCATGCCGTCATGCGGGCCGTCTTCGATCCACTGGTCATCGAGGACGAGACCGGTACACCCCGGCCGTACCTGCTGGAGTCCTTCGAGGCCAACGAGGACTTCACCACTTGGACGTTCCGGATGCGCCCCGGTATCCAGTTCCACGACGGCACACCCGCCGATGCCCACGCTCTGGCCCGGCACTTCCAGGGCGTCATGTCTAATCCTCTCGCCCAGCAGCTGTTCGACCGCGTGGAGGGTTGGGAGGTGATCGACGACCTCACCCTGGATTTCCACAGCAACGCCCCGTTCGCCGGCCTGCCGGCCGGCCTGACCGGCCAGATGGGCTATCTGGCGGCCCCGAGCCAGCACGACGATCCCGACGGAGCGTCCAATCCCGTCGGCACCGGTCCCTTCGTGTTCAAGTCGTGGATTCCCGACGACGAACTCGTCGTGGAACGCAACCCGAACTACTGGCGGACCGATGCGGAGGGCCGCGCCCTGCCTTACCTGGATCGCATCGTGTACCGCCCGTACGTCGAGCCGGATGCCCGCAGGCTGGCGCTGGAGACCGGTGACATCACGGTGACGCACTACGACCTCGGCCTGGACTTCGAGCACTACAAGGAGAATTTCAAGACCATCGAGGAGCAGAGCCTCCTCCAGACCCTCTACGTGATGCTCAACAACGCCCGGGCGCCGTTCGACGACGTCCGCGCCCGGCAAGCGCTGGCTCACTGCACCGACCACGAGACCTACAACCTGCTGCGCACCGGCGGCGAGTTCGACATCGCCAATGGCCCGTTCGCCCCCAACACCCCCGGCTACCTCCCCGACACCGGCTTCCCGGGCTACGACCTCGAGGCGGGTCGGGCGCTGTGGGCCGAGATCGGAGATCCGGGCACGATCACCCTCGGTACGACTCCCGATGCCCACTACCGGACCGGCGCGGAACTACTCGCCCAGATGTGGGCCGACTGCGGCATCGACGTGCAGATCCAGCAACTCGATCAGGGAACGCTGATCCTCAATGCCGTCATGGGGAACTTCCAGGCTGCCGTCTGGCGGAACCACAACGGCGCCACCGTCCAGAACGAGCGCATCTGGTGGGACTCCGCGTACACGGGATTCATCGCCATCAACATGGGGCGCATCAACAACCCGGAAATCGACGCCGCCCTCGCGAGCGCCACGCTCACCGACGACCGCGACGAGTTGCGCCGGATCGCCGAGGAGGTCAACCGCGCCCTCGCCGGCGGCGTGCACAACATCTGGCTGCACTGGGTGCGCTGGCTCATCCCCCATCACCACGAGGTCCAGAACCTGGGCTGGATCTCGCTGCCGTCCCCGGACGGCCGCCCCGTGCTGAACATCCTGGAAGGGCGGACGTTCCTCACCGAGACCTGGCTGGAGCAGTGAGTCCGGCAGGCACGGTCGCCCGGGAACGCCCCCCGCCGGAAGTCTGAGCCCCGTGGCGTTCCTGCGACGGCTTGCGAGCAGGCTGGTGCAGACGGCCGCCGTGGTGCTCGTCGTGACATTCGTCACCTACTGGATGCTCAGCCTCCTGCCGAGCGACCCGTGCTTCCTGTCGGTAGGCACCGGCGCCACCGAGGAACTGCTGGCCGAATGCCGGGAACGGCTGGAACTCGACCGCGGCCTGTTCGCGCAGTACGGCGCCTGGCTCGGAAACATGCTCACCGGGGACCTCGGCGAGTCCTACCGCAACGGGATTCAAGTGACCGAGAGCCTGCGTGACAAGGTCCCGGTCACCGCCTGGCTGATTCTCTACACCACGGTGCTGAGCGTGATCGTCTCGATCCCGCTGGGCATGCTGAGCGCCGTGCGGCGGGACACCTGGGTTGATCGCCTCATCACCGGCGGGGCGTTCTCGCTGCTGGCTCTGCCCTCGTTCGTCCTGGGTGTGGTGCTGGCATTGATTTTCGCCGCCAAGCTGGGATGGTTCGACCTGGGTGGCTACGTCAGCCCCACGGCCGGCCTCCTGGCGCACTGGAAGTCGCTGGTGCTGCCCGTGGCCACTCTCACGGCGGGAATCATGCCGTTCTTCCTGCGCCTGCTGCGAAGCGACGTCATCACAACGCTTCAGGAGGACTACGTGGAGGCGGCACGGGCGAAGGGCCTGCCACGCTGGTGGATCCTGCTGCGCCACGTGCTGCGCCCGTCCAGTTTCACGGTCGTGACGGTGGCCGGGTTGAACGCCGCGCAGCTAATCAACGGCGCGCTCGTGGTGGAGATCATCTTCGACCTGGACGGCATGGGCACGTACCTCATCTCGGCCGTGTTCAATCAGGACTTCCTGGTCGTCCAGACCCTCGTCGCCCTCATCGCGGCGGCGTTCGTGGCCACGAACATGCTCGTGGACGCCACCTACCCGCTGCTGGATCCTCGCGTCAGGGTACGGAACCGATGAAGGTCCCAGCCATTCCGGGCCGCGACAGCCTCGCCATCCTGCGGGGGCGAGAGACTCGCGGCAGGGGCGCCGGCCGCCGGCGCCTGGCCGAGCAGCCACTGGGCTTCTGGCTGGCGGCCATCTGGCTGGCGGCGCTGGTCTTCTTCGTCTTGTTCGCTCCGGTGCTGGGGTTTCTCGCCGACCCCGACGGCTACTCCCGGAACGTTCTGCAGGGAGTCGGACGGTCACACTGGTTCGGCACCGACGAGTTGGGCCGCGACATGTTCGCCCGGGTCATCTGGGGAGGTCGCCTCTCGTTGCTGATCGCGGCGATCGCCGTTGCGGTCGGGATCCTGGTCGGCGGGCTGATGGGGCTGCTGGCGGGCTTCTTCGGCGGATGGGTCGACACGGCCCTCAGCGCCGTGATCAACATCCTGCTTTCTCTACCGGCGCTGATCCTGGCCCTGTTCATCGTCACAGTGCTCGAGCAGAACACCCGCAACGTCATCATTGCGGTCACGATCCTGGCCGCGCGCGCCGTGGCGCGCATCGTCAGGGCGCAGACACTGCGCTTCCGCGAGCGGGAGTTCGTGACCGCGGCGCGTTGCATGGGGGCGCGTACGTCCCGGCTGCTGTTCCGCGAAGTGCTGCCCAACCTGGTGCCCATCGTGGTGGCGTTCACCTTCCTGGGCCTGGGCCTGGTGATCGTGGGCGAGGGCGGGCTCAGCTTCATCGGCAAGAGCGTGCCTTCGCCTGCCATCACCTGGGGCGGCATCCTGGCGGTCGCCAAGGGCAAGCTCGCAGACGCTCCGCACCTGACGATCTACCCGGCCATCGTGATGTTCTGCACCCTGATGGCGGTCAACTACATCGGCGACACGCTGATGCGCCGCTTCGACGTCCGCCAGTCGCTGATCTGAGGGCGACCGGAGAAGGTCTACGAGAGAGCCACCGGCAGCCGGGCCAGGCCCCGGAGGGTGAGACGAGGCTTCCACGGCGGGGATTCCTCCAGGAGCGTCCAAGTCGAGAACCTGTCGAGCAGCCCGGCCAGCACCACCTGCGCCTCGAGGCGGGCCAGCGAGGCCCCGAGGCAGTAGTGGATCCCGGAGGAGAACGACAGCAGCGGGATCTCGCTGCGGCCCACGTCGAAGCGATCGGGATCCTCGATGACCGCAGGGTCCCGGTTGGCCGCCCCCAGCAGCGTCATCACGACGAAGCCCTTCTGCACGACGTGGCCGGCGACCTCGACGTCCTCGAACGCGTAGCGGCTGTCGACCTGGACAGGTGGCTCGTAGCGCAGCACCTCCTCCACCGTGGCCGGCACCAGCGACCGGTCGGCACGCAGGCGGGCGAACTGGTCGGGGTTGCGGAGCAGGGTGAGCACCATGTTGCCGATCAGGTTCGTCGTGGTTTCGAACCCCGCGCCGTAGATCAGGATCACGCTCATCACCATCTCGCCCTGCGTGAGCCTGTCAGTGCCGTCGGCGGCTGCGATCATCCCCGACAGCAGGTCGTCGGCCGGCTCGGCGCGCCGCCGGTCGATCAGATCCGCCAGGTAGTCCCGGACCTTGTCGCGCGAGACCCGGGCCCGTTCGGCATCCTCGGCGCCGCGTCCCGGCTCCAGCGTGGCGGCAAGGTCGAGAATCAGCGGCCGCAGCCAGTCGCGCTCGCTCCGGGGGATGCCGACGAGCTCGCTGATGACGTTCGCCGGAAGCGGGAAGGCCAGCCGGGCCATCAGGTCGTCGCCACCGCCTGCGGCCAAGTCGTCGAGCAACTCGGCCGTCATGGTCTCGATGGAGGCTCGCAACTGCTCGACACGCCGCGGCGTGAAAGCGCGGCTCACCAGAGCCCTGATGCGCGTGTGATCGGGAGGGTTCAGGAACAGCATCGACCGGTCGCCGCCGGCGTCGCGGGTCGGAGCGCCCCGCAGCGACGGCACCAGGTCGCCCGCGCCGGGTTTGCCCAGTCGCTGATCGCGCAGCACAGCCCGGCAGTCCTCGAAGCGTGAGAGGATCCAGTAGTCGGCGAAACCGAGCTTGTGCACGGGAGACGTCTCTCGCAACTCCCGCAGCAGCGGGTAAGGGTCGGCGATCACGCCGGGATCGGTCACGATCCGGCGCAGCAGTTCGTCACTCATCGCACGCAACCCTCGACGTCTCCACCATCGGAGATGGTAGAGCCGCTGGGGGACGCCGCATCCGGCGCACCTACGGCGGCGAAGGCAGGCGCGCTGCTGCCATCAAACGCCTCGTGATGTACCCGGTCGCCAGCGCCCTCGCTCGAAGTGGTAGATTCGGCCCGTCCAAGTCGGGATGGTCGCCGCCTTGTCAGGAATCAGCCTCGCTCTCGCCGCAGGCGGCACGATCCCGCCCCATGCGAAGGAGGACGCATGCTGAAGTCGCTCAAGGATTTGAACGGAACCCAGACGACAGGACTGATGCTCGCCGTCGGCATCGTCACCGTGTTCCTCTCCGGCATATTCACACCCAGCGTCCTGATCATCGACATGGTCTTGGGCACCGATCTGACCACCGTGGAGGACGTGCTCGTCACCAAGGTCGAGAACACCGATGCAACCCTCCTCACCGGCACCTTCTACCTGCTCGGCCACATGCTCCTTCTGGGCGGGCTGGTTGGGCTGTGGCCACGTGGTCGGGGCGGATCCGGCGGTGACGCCGTGACGCGGGCAGGGCTCCTGACGGTCGGCATCAGCGCCGTCGCCGGCATCGCCTCGGCCCTCCTGGACTGGGCCATCGTCCTCAGCGTCCGCATCTCGGATGCCGCCGGGTTCGCGTTCGAGGAGTACTGGCCGTTCGCTCAGAACTTCAACGCCATGGATGCAGCGGTCCAGTTCTCGATTCTGATGACCATCTACCCGGGTTATCTCTTCGTGGGGTGCGGTTTGGCCCGCCGGTTCACCGGCTGGCGCAAGTCGGCTGCAATGGGGATTGCGCTGATCTCACTCGTGGCGCTGGTGCTGGCGCTCATCGGCATCAACGCCGACGGAGCCGAAGCGCTGACGAGCATCAGTTCCATCGCCATCTTCCCCATCAGCTTCTGGGTGTTCGCCCTGGGCGTGTGGCTCTACAGGGAGGACCCCGAACTCGTCGGCGAACCGGCGAGCGCCTGAGCAGTCGTATAGCTTCTCGCCGAGAGGAGGGACCCGCTCCCGCCGCCGCGTCGGAACGACAGGATCGGGACGACGGGATCGAGTCAACTCATACCGCGTGGAGGTTCGCAGAATGACGTACCTGAAGTCACTGAACTCGTACAAGTTGTGCGGGCTGATGCTCGTGACCGGCATGCTCCTGGCCTTCATCTCGGGAGTGCTCGCGCCGGGTCAGGGGATAGTCGACCCCGCGACGCCCAGTTCCGACCTCGAGACGTTCATGGATGAGCGGCTCTACGCCAAGGTCGACAACGACGAGTGGACCCATGTGACCGCCACCGCCTACGTCATCGGGCACGTCCTGATGCTCGGAGGGATTGCCGCGCTTTGGCCCAACCGTCTCCGCCGCTCCCCCGAAGATGCGCTGACACGAACCGGGGTGCTGTCGATCACGATTGCCGCGGCGGCCGCCATTGCGGGAGCCCTCGGCGATATGACCATCACGGAGGTCATCAAGTACGGGCGAACCCCGGGGATTGCCGACCAGGACTACTACGGGTACGCCCAGGTCGTGAACATTCTCGACGTGGCGTTCGACTTCGTGATACTCGTCACGGCCTTCGCCGGATACCTCGCCCTGGCCAGCGGTCTGGCGATCAGGTTCGGACCCGGCAGGCGCCGGAACGCGCACATCGGCATCGCCGTCGTCTCACTGGCCGCCCTGCTGCTGAGCTTCGTCGGCTACCACTATCTCGACGCCCCACTGGTGCAGATCGGCGCCGGATTCCTCCTGGTGACGACCCTGTGGATCGTCGTCCTCGGCGTGTGGATCTACAAGGAGGACCCGCAACTTCTCGACGAGGCGACCGGCGACTAGCGTCGCCGGCTCTGTCCCCGGTAGGCGAGCCACCCCGGGGAGGGTCCGGGAGGCCGATCGGCCGGACTCGTCGCCGGTGTCGCTCCGAGCGCCGCTACAGCAGCGGGAGCACCTCTTCGCCGATGCGCAGGACGTGCTCGGCGGCCTCGTCGTAGGTCTCACCGGGGAAGTTCGGAAACAGCGTGAGGTGCTGCAGGCCGCCGAGTCGCTCGCCGTAGTCGGCGATCCCCTCGGCCACGTCCTCCGCCGTTCCGACGATCCACACCTTCTGGTCCAACGACTCCTCGAGGGTGGGGATCAGGCCAGGTGCGGCGGGGCGCCCGTCGGCGGCCATGTAGCCACGGCTCCAGCCGTAGGGGCCTAGGAACTTCCAGAACTCGTCGTGGCCGTCGCGTGCGTCGACCAGCGCCTGCTCGTACGTGTCGGCCACCCGCACGTTCAACACGAGCATGCGGTTCTCGCCGGCCTCCAGCGCACGGCCGTGCTCCTTCTCGTAGAGCTCGCCGAAGCGACCCCACCAATCGACCATGAAGTTGTGGTTGCGCAACCAGAAAACGCCTCCCCAGCCCCGCCGGGGCACGTACTCCAGCGTGGGGGGCGAGGTCACGGCCTGCCAGATGTCGTAGGGATACAGCGGCCGCGGCACGAGGGTGAGGTGCTGCACCGTTCCGCCCCGGTCGGGGATCCCCTCCGGCGGCAGATCGAAGTACTTGCCGCGATAGGCGAACGTCTCGTTCTCGAAGGCCGCCACGATGACGTCGAGGGCCTCGTCGAACATCTCCCGGTTGATGCGGTCGGCGTCGGCTTTGTCGGGGTTGTCGAAGCTGCCGACGAAGGTGCCGAGCGGTTCGGCCTCGCGGGGCACCGTGCCGCGCCCGACGCCCAGGACCCCCCGACCCCCCGAGAGGTTGTGCATGGTGGCGAAGTCCTCGGCGAGGCGCAGCGGGTGCCACTGGGGCACGATGTTGAACAGCGCACCGATCTTGATGCGCTCGGTGCGCTCGGCCAGCACGGCGCCGAACAGCAGCGCGTTCGGCAGCACCTCGTAACCCTCGTACTGGAAGTGGTGCTCGGTGAGCCAGAACACGTCGAAGTTGGCCTGCTCGGCGGCCATACCCATGTCCAGCATGCGCTCGGAGGCGTACCACATCTCCTGCTGGGTGTAGCGACGATCGGTGGGCACCGGTGGGCCGGCCCCCGCGTCGTCCATCTCCACCGCTCCGAAGAAGAACACGCCCGTCTCCATTCCTACCTCCTGCTTGGAATCGTCGGTTGGCATCCCGCCGCTGGAGGATGCCGCTCGCAGCGACGCGCTGCGGTCGCCGTCAGTCGTGGACGAAGGACCCCCGCAGTGCGGCCGAGACGGCGCCCGTCAACTCTGCGAACTTCGCTTCGTACCGCAAACTCTGCGCACGGGGATAGTCGAAGGGAACGTCGAAACTCGCCACGATTCGCCCCGGCCGCGGCGACATCACCAGCACCCGCGTCGAGAGGTAGACGGCCTCGTAGATGGAGTGCGTGATGAACAGCGCGGCGAACTGCTCGCGCATGAACAACGAGAGGGTCTCCTCGTTCAGCCGCTCGCGCGTGATCTCGTCGAGCGCCCCGAAGGGCTCGTCGAAGAGGAACAGCGGCGGGTTCAGGGTGAGGGTGCGGGCGATGGAGGCGCGCATGCGCATGCCGCCGGAGAGCGCCTTGGGATAGTGACCCTCGAACCCGTCGAGACCGACGGTGCTGATGGCAGCCTTTGCCAGGCGGCGCCGTTCCTCGCGGGAGTAGCCGTGCAACTCGCCCAGCAACTCCACATTGCCGAGCACCGTGCGCCACGGCATCAGCGTGGCGTCCTGGAAGATGTACCCGATGCGATCCTGGTCCACCTGCACGGACCCGCCCGTGGCGCCGTCGAGGTCCGAGGCGATGCGCAGCAGCGTGGACTTCCCACATCCCGACGGGCCGACCAGAGTCACGAACTCGCCGCGGCTGACCGAGAAGCTGACACCCTCGAGGGCGTGCGTGCCGTCCGGGAACACCTTGGAGACCCCGTCGAAGGTCAGGACGGGGCCCGGCGCGGCGTCGCCGCTGGGTGAGCCTTCGCTGGCGGGACCGTTCGGTGAGGTGCCCATCGCGGCGATCAGCCTACCGCCCCGACTCCGGTCCGTTCCGGCGTGCTCCGAACGGCACGGCGGGCCTCAGCGCAGGTTCTGCTCGCGCCAGTCCGCGGTGGCCGCCACCTGATTGAACGTGAAGACGTGAAGCTCCCGGATGTCCAAGTCGGCCGCGTGCGCGCTCAGCGGCACCAGCAGGTCGTTGGGGTCGTAGTGCGGCACGGTCATGAGCCTGCTGACGGCACGACGGTTCTTGCGCAGGTAGCGCAGTGACTGGCCGATCCCCAGGCGGACGCCGATGCTCAGCAGCTTGGCCCGGTCCACAACACCGGCGATGCCGAGATGCACCGGAAGCGCCAGCCCGGCGCGCCGCTCCGCGCTGAGCCAGTCCACGATCCCGACGGCGTCGAAGCACATTTGCGTGCTGCAATATCCCTCCAGACCCGCCTCGGCCAACGTCGCCTGCTTGGCATGCAGTGCCTCCCGCAGCACGCCGCGGTCGATGAGCGGATGACCGTCGGGGTACGAGGTGACCCCCACGCGCCCCAGCCCATGGTCGGTCCCCAGCAGGTCGGTGAGAAAACTCAGCGCGTCGTGGTAGTGCTCCGGCTGGACGACGTCACCTCCGACGAGAAAGATCTCGTCGACTTCGGCGGCGCGCAGCCAGGCCGCGATTGCACGGGTGTGAGCAGGGTCCCGCACCATCCGCGCCGAGATGTGCGGCACGGCCCTGTGCCCGGCTGCGAGCAACTTCTCGGTGATCTCGAGGGTCGTGTCCAGGCCCTTGGCGGGCGAGGCCGTGACCGAGACCCGCGACTCCGCGGGCAGGTCCTCGAGAGCGCCGTCCAGACTGCGCAGCGGGATCACCTCGAAGTTGGTGGCCTCGATGAGTCGGAGGCGCGCAGTGCGCGCCGCGGCCGTCTCGCCGCTGAGCCGCCGACGCCGCGTCTGCCCGAGCCCCATCAACTCAGCCCGACGATGTTTCCGTCGGAGTCGATGTCGATGCCCTTCGCCGCCGGGACGCGTCCCAGGCCCGGCATCGTGCGCATCTCACCGCAGATGGGATACACGAAGCCGGCGCCCACCGAGGCTCGCGCCTCGCGCACCGGCAGCGTCCAGCCCGTCGGCGCCCCCTTCAGGGACGCGTCGGAGGAGATCGACAGGTGGGTCTTGGCGATGCACACCGGCAGATGCCCGAAGCCCGCCTCGGTGTAGGTGGCAAGCTGCTTGGTGGCCTGCGCCGAGTACTCCACGCCCTCCGCCCCGTAGACCTTGGTGGCAACGGCGTGGATCTTGTCGGTGAGCGAGGCCTCGTCGGGGTACAGCACCGAGAAGTGGCTCTCCTCCTCGGCTGCCTCGGCCACGGCTTCGGCCAACTCGGCGGCCCCGCGGCCCCCGTCGGCGAAGTGCGTCGTGACCGTGGCGCGGACGCCGTACTCGGCGGCGACCTCGGCGATGGCCCTCAGGTCGGCGGCGTGGTCGTCGGGGAAGGCGTTGATGGCCACCACCGGCGTGCAGCCGTGCAACTGGATGTTCTGGATCTGCTTCCGCAGGTTGTCGCCGCCGAGATGCACCTCGTCGGGGTTCTCGGCCAGCAGCGCCTCCGGCAGCGGCCGCCCGGCCACGATGCGATGGCGGCCCGAGTGCGCCTTCAACCCGCGCACGGTGGCCACCAGCACGGCCGCGTCGGGTGCAAGCCCCGAGTAGCGGCACTTGATGTTGAAGAACCGCTCGGCGCCCATGTCGGCGCCGAACCCGGCCTCGGTCAGCAGGAAGTCGCTCATGGCGATGCCCACCTGGTCGGCCACGATCGAGGAGTTGCCGGTGGCGATGTTGCCGAAGGGTCCGGTGTGCACCAGGGCGGGGGTGTTCTCGAGCGTCTGCATCAGATTGGGCTTGATCGCCTCGCGCAGGATGACCGCCATGGACCCGGCCACGCCGATCTCCTCGGCGGTGACCGGAGTGCCGGCGGAGGTGTAGCCCACGACGGTGCGCCCCAGCCGGGCCCGCAGGTCGGCCAGGGAGCTGCACAGCGCCAGGGTCGCCATGACCTCCGAGGCGGCGGTGATGTCGAAGCCGCTCTCACGGGGGACGCCGTCGAGCCGCCCGCCGAGGCCGATGGTGAGGTTGCGCAGCGCCCGGTCGTTCACGTCCAGCACCCGTCGCCAGGTGATGTTGTGGATGTCCAGGCCTGCTTCGTTGCCGTGGTAGAGGTGCGCGTCCACCATGGCCGAGCACAGGTTGTGGGCCGCCGTCACGGCGTGCATGTCGCCGGTGAGGTGGAGGTTGAACAACTCCATCGGCACGACCTGGCTGTAGCCGCCGCCAGCGGCACCCCCCTTGATGCCGAAGGTGGGTCCCATCGAGGGCTGGCGGATGGCGATCGTGGCCGTCCGGCCGATGTGCTGGAAGGCCTGGCCCAGCCCGACCGTCGTGGTGGTCTTGCCCTCGCCGAGCGGCGTGGGCGTGATGGCGGAGACCACCACGTAGCGGGCTCGCGGCCGGTCCGCCATGGCCTCGACCGCGGCCAGATCCACCTTGGCGGCACCCTTCCCGTAGAACTCCAGGCAATCCTGTGGAATCCCCGAGCCGGCCGCGATCTCCTCCAGGGGCCGCAACCGGGCCTGTGACGCGATCTCCAGATCTGACGGAAATGCCATGGCTTTCCCTCCGGTTCCCGGCTGTCGTTGGTTGGATCGTATGTCCCGCGACCGCCGGTCAGGGCGTCGGCACGCTAGGGTGTCTTGACCAGCGTTCCGTATTCTGGAACGATTCCATATTACAGAACGCAGCGGCGCCGCTGGTCGCGGCAGCAGGGATTTCGGCTCTGCGACCCACGGGTGGATCGGAGCGGCGTCCGCTCGGAAGGCACACGAAAGGGGCACTCGCTTCGGTGCCCACCGATCGCGGAGGCATGACGTGAGCGAACTACCCGCCAAGGCCCGCTGCGTGGTCATCGGAGCAGGGATCGTCGGCAACTGCCTGGTGGGGCACCTGGCGAAGCTCGGGTGGCGCGACCTCGTGCTGCTGGACAAGGGTCCGCTGCCGAACCCCGGTGGCTCCACGGGTCATGCCTCCAACTTCATCTTCCCGGTGGACCACAACAAGGAGATGTGCCTGCTGGGCGAGCAGAGCGCCAACCAGTACCGGGACCTGGGGCTCTCGGTGGACTCGGGGGGCGTCGAGGTGGCCCGCACGCCCGAACGCATGGACGAGTTCCAGCGGCGCATGACCTCGGCGACCGCCTGGGGCATCGAGGCCCGTCTGCTCACTCCCGCCGAGGTCGGCGAGCTGGTGCCGTTCGTCAACACCGACGTGATCCTGGGCGGCTTCTACTGTCCCACGGTCTCGGTCGTGGACTCACTCGAGACCGGCACGCGAATGCGCCAACTGGCCGTCGACGCCGGTTGCCAGGTCTTCGCCAACACCGAGGTGCTCGACATCACGACCACGGACGGTCCGCTGCCCGGCATGCGCACGGTCTCGGCGGTGGTCACCGACAAGGGGACGATCCGGACCGACTACGTGGTGATCGCCTGCGGCGTGTGGTCCAACAGGGTGGCCAACATGGCGGGCGCCTACATCCCGCTCGTGCCGGCGGTGCACCAGATGGCCGACGTGGGGCCCATCGACGTGCTCGCCGAGACCAACAACGAGATCGGCTACCCGATCGTGCGCGACATGGACACGTTCTGCTACGAGCGGCAGTCGGCGGGCTCGATGGAGGTCGGCTCCTACGCCCACCGGCCGATCCTGCACCATCCCGACGACATCCCCTCCAACGAGGAGGCGGCCCTGTCGCCGACGGAGATGCCGTTCACGCCCGATGACTTCGACCAGCAGATGGAGGAGGCCATCGAGCTGATGGACATGCTCGGCGACGCCGAGATCCGCTACGCCATCAACGGCCTGCTGTCACTCACACCCGACGCCATGCCCTGCTTGGGCGAGATACCCGAGGTGCGGAACCTCTGGTCGGCGGCGGCCATCTGGGTGAAGGAAGGCCCGGGCATGGCCCAGGTCGTGGCCGAGTGGATGACCTTCGGCTACCCGCGGGTCATCGACACCCACGGCGCGGATGTGGCCCGCTTCTATCCCGAGGAGCGCAGCGACAGCCACATCTGGGCCCGCGCCTCGGAGCACTTCAACAAGACCTACGGCATCGTCCATCCCTCCGAGCAGTGGGAGAGCCGCCGCAACCTGCGCGTCAGCCCCTACTTCTCGCGCCAGCAGGGCCTGGGCGCCGAGTTCTTCCAGGCCCGCACCTGGGAGCGCCCGCAATGGTTCGCCTCCAACGCCGACCTCACCGAGCGCTACGGCCTGTCCGACCGCCAGGTGGAGTGGGACAACCGCTGGTGGAGCCCCATCACCATGGGCGAGCACCTCAACCTGCGGGAGAACTGCGGGCTGGTGGACCTCAGCGCCTTCCAGATCTTCGAGCTGTCGGGTCCGGGCGCCGTGGAGTACGCCGACCGGCTGGCGGTGAACCGGATCGACGTGCCGGTGGGGCGCGCCGTCTACACGCCCTGGCTGACCCCCGACGGCGGATTCCACTCCGACCTCACCATGGTGCGCACCGGCCCCGAGGAGGTGCGCATCGTCACCGGAGTCTTCGACGGCGGGCGCGACGAGTTCTGGGCGCGGCGGCACATGCCCACCGACGGCTCGGTCACATTCCGCAACGTCACGGACGGCATCACCACGCTGGGCCTGTGGGGACCGAACGCCCCGGAGGTGCTGAGCGCCCTGTGCGACCACCGCTGGGGCGACGCACCCTACGGCTCGGTGACGCCCGTAGAGTTGCGGTGCGGCGACCGGACGATCAGCGCCGAACTGTTCCGCATCTCCTACGTGGGCGACACCGGCTGGGAGATCTACACCGCCTGGGACAACGGCCCCGACCTCTGGGACGCGCTCGTGACCGCGGGCACCGACCTGGGACTGCGCCCCACCGGTGGCGGCGTGTACGGCACCTCGGGCCGGCTCGAGAAGGGCTACCGCCTCATGGGCGCCGAGTTGGAGAGCGAGTACAACCCGCTGGAGGCCGGCCTGGCCCGTCCCCGTGTGAAGGCCGCCGACTTCATCGGCAAGGAGGCCTACGTGGCGGCGCGCGAGGCCGGTCCGCCCGAGGTGCAGATGTGCGTGCTGACCGTGGAGGACCACAGTGACGGGCATGGCCGCAAGCGCTACATGCAGGGCGGCAACGAGCCGATCCTGACAGCCGACGGCAAGCGGATCACCGACAGCCACGGGCGCGTCTCGCGGGTCACCAGCGCCGGGCCGGGCCCCTCGCTGGACAGGTACCTGCTGATGGGTTACCTGCCGCGGGAACTCGCCGGGCCGGGCACCGAGTTGCAGGTGATGTACATGAACGAGTTGTTCCCGGTCCGCGTGGCCGGCACCGGGCCGGTCTTCGATCCCGACGACACCCGGCTCCGGGGTTGAGCCACCGCGAGAGCCGGCAGACCGGGGCGACGAGGAGCGGCGATGCGCATCTGTTGCTGCGTGAAGCGGGTGCCGGCCCCGGGTGCCCGGATCAACGTGACCGCCGACGGCCAGGCGGTGGATGTCGCCCACCTGGGCTTCACCACCAGCCCGCACGAGGAGTGCGGCGTGGAGGAGGCGGTGCAACTCACCGAGGCGCACGGCGGCGAGGTGACGGTTCTGACCCTGGGACCCCCCGAGGCTGCCGAGCAGCTGCGCTACGCCGCCTCGGTGGGCGCCCACCACGGCGTGCTGGTGCCCACCGACGGCTCCGCTTGGGATCCTCAGCGCACCGCCCGGGCGCTGACGTCGGCCATCGAGACCCTCGAGGAAGCGGGAGGGCCCTTCGACCTGCTGATCTTCGGCAACGAGTCGGCCGACTCCGGGGGTTTCCAGGTGGGCGTCCGGGTCGCCTTTGCGTTGGGCCGGCCCATCGTGGGTGGCATCAAGGGCATCGAGATCGACGGTACGACAGTCCGGGCACGGCGACAGACCGACGCCGGCTTCGAGGTGTACGAGATGTTCATGCCGGCCGCCGTCGGGGTGAAGGAAGGCATCAACCTGCCCCGCTACCCCACGATGCGCGGACGCCTCGCGTCGAAGCGGCTGGAGGTCGGCGAGCTGGCCATCGAGGCCCCGCAAGGGGGGCAGAGCATGCGCCGGTTGCACCGTCCCGCGGACGTGGTCTCCGAGACCGTGATCCTGGGCGAGGGCCCCGCCGCCGCATCCGCGGTGGTCGACGTGCTGGCCGATTTGGGAGTGCTCTGATGCTGCTCGTCATCCTCGAGCACGATCAGGGCGTCATGGCCGAGGCCGCCCGCGAGGCGCTCACGTTCGGACGCACCCTGGCCGGGCGGATGGGCGTTCCGATGCACGCCGCCCTCATCGGCAGCGAGGAGGCCGCGCTGGTGGCGGAGGCCGGTGCGCACGGCGCCGGCGTGGTGCACACGGTGGTGCATCCGGTGTTGTCGGACTTCGGGCCCGAGGCCTGGGGCGAGGTGATCGCCGTCATGGTCCCGCGGCTGGCGCCCGCCGCGGTGCTGGCGGGCGGCAGCGACCGCGGCAACGAGGTGATGGCGCAGGCAGCGGCCCGGCTCGACGCTCCGTTCGTGGCCAACTGCCTCGACGTCGACCCCGCCGGATGGTCGATCACCCGCATCCAGTGGGGCGGATCGCTGCTGGAGGACGTCACCCTGTCGGTCGACGTGCCGCTGCTGAGCTGCGGCCTGCACGCCGTGGCGGCGGAGGCGGCGGAGACGCCGACCGAGCCTGCCGTCGAGGAATTCGAGGCGGATCTCGACGCGGCGCTGTCACGCACGGTCGTGCGCGACCGGGTGGTCCTCAGCGCCGGGGTGACCCTCTCGACGGCCCCGGTGGTGGTGGGCGGAGGCCGCGGCGTCGGCTCGGCGGAGGGATTCGCGCCGCTGGAGGACCTCGCCGACCTGCTCGGCGGCAAGGTGGGCTGCAGCCGCGCGGTCACCAACAACGGCTGGCGGCCCCACTCTGACCAGGTCGGCCAGACCGGCACCCGAATCGCCCCGGAGATCTACATCGCCTCGGGTATCTCCGGAGCCATCCAGCACTGGGTGGGCGCCATGGGCTCGAAGCACATCCTGGCCATCAACCTCGACCCCGAGGCCAACATCGTGCAGAAGGCCGACTGGGCGGTGATCGGCGACCTGCACGAGGTCATTCCCGCAATCAGCGAGGAGATCCGCTCCCGCCGCTGACCGCCCTCCCGTATCGGGTGGCCGGTCAGGCGTTCAACTGCTCCGCTAGGCCCTCGGCGGCGCGCGCCACGGCAACGCCGAAGTCGTGTGCCCGGTCGGGGTCGGGGAAGCGGTACGCGGGCCCGTGGACGTGCAGCGCCGCCAGCGGCTGCCCGTCAGACCGAAGCACCGCAGCGGCGACCGAGTGGAGGTCCTCCACGAACTCCCCGTAGACCCAGACGTAGCCGATGCTGCGGATCTGCTCGAGCCGCGTCCTGACGGCGTCGGGCTCGGTCATCGTGCGCGCCGTGTAGGGCTCCAGCGGACCCGCCAGGTACTCCTCGCGCTCCGCCGCTGGCATGTGGGCCAGGATGGCCAGCCCGGAGGACACCACGTGCAGCGGGATCCGCTCGCCTGTCCAGTCCCGGACCTGCACCTCCGACTGCGACTCGGTCTGGTCGAGGTAGAACACCTCGCCGCGGTCGGGGATCGACAGCCCGGCGATCTCGCCGAGCACATCGCCCAGTTCCAGGAGATAGGGCCGCGCTGTGGAGATCAGGTTGCGTCCCGGCGCCACGGTCCCGGCGATGTCGATCAGCCCCGCACCGAGCCGGTAGAGGCCACTGGATGCCTCCTGCTCGACGGCGCGCTCGTTCTCGAGCGCCGAGAGCAGACGTGCGACGGTGCTCTTGGGAAGCTGGGCCCGATCCGCCAGGTCGGTCACCCCCAGAGGCCCGAGGGCCAGGAAGCGCAGCAGCAGGAAGGCACGTTCGATCGACTGGACCACCATTTCGGCAGACTACGGCAGTGCGCGGCGCGGTCGGTCGCGCCCCTCCCGCCCTGCGGGGAACACAGCTACTCCCGCGCCCGGTTCTCGATGGCCGGATCGAGGGTGTGGTAATCGCTGGCCTCGGCGCAGAAGATGGCCCGCTCGGTCCACAACCCGGTGGGGGTATCCAGCGCGCCGGCGCAGATCCACATGCAGCGGGTCTGCACGTACGGTCCCTCCGGCGGTGGTTCCACGACCTGCCAGAAGAGCGAGCTGCCGCACTCCCGGCAGGACCCGTAGGCCACGTTCGGATCGTCGGCGGGATGGTGCCAGCGGAGGGTCCCCTCCTCGACCAGCGTGAAGTCGTCGTACTCGCAGTTGGTGGCGGCCATGAAGTGGCCGGTCCACCGCCGGCACCGGTGGCAGTGGCAGTTCCAGACCGGTCGCGCCGGCCCGTCGATCTCGAAGCGGACGCCCCCGCAGAGGCACCGGCCCGTCCGAGGATTGCTCACGGTCCGAGGATTGCTCACGATCGCGTCTGCGGCCCGCGCCCCGACTGTGACCGATGACCGGTGTGACTTGTGGCCCGCATCGTGGAACAGTACCACGATCCGGAATCGCCCGCCGGTATGTTGTGATCGTTCGAGCGTCGTGATCGGGGCCGGGTGTTCCGCCCCGGACTGTTTGGGATGAGCGGCATGAGCAACGGTCCATCGGTTCGCAGCAGCAAGGCCGTCCGGACCCTGCTGGTCGGCATGGCGTTCCTCATGGTCGGGAATGGCTTGCAGGCCTCTGTGCTGGGAGTCCGGGCCGAGATCGAGGGGTTCGGGTTCGCAGTCGCCGGTGCCGTCATGGCCGGCTATTTCGTGGGCTTCCTCTTCGGCACGGCGGTCGCCGAACGGTTCCTGGCCGCGGTCGGCCACATCAGGGTGTTCGCCGCGCTGGCCTCGACAGCCTCCAGCGCCGCGATCCTTCACGCCGTGTGGGTCAACCCCGTCACGTGGGCGCTGCTGCGCCTGGTGTTCGGGCTGTGCCTCGCCGGCCTCTACGTGGTGGTGGAGTCCTGGCTCAACGACATGGCCACCAACGCCAACCGGGGACGGATCCTGGGCGGCTACATGGTGGTCATGATGGGCGGCCTGGCGGGAGGGCAACTCCTCCTGGCCGGCGGCGACCCCGCTGGGTTCGAACTGTTCGTGCTGGCCTCGGTGCTGGTCTCCCTCGCCCTGGTGCCGATCACCCTGTCAGCCACCACCGCTCCCCCGGTGTCGGTGCCCGAGCCCCTGTCGTTGCGCCGGCTGGTGTCGGTGATCCCCACGGGCGCGGTCACCGCGTTCTGGACGGGCGCGGGCCATGGCACCCTGCTGGGCCTCGCTGCCATCTACGCCAAGTCCGAGGGACTCTCCGACGGCAGGATCGCGGTCTTCACCGCCGCCGCGCCGCTGGGATGCGTGGTGTTCCAGTGGCCCATCGGCTGGCTCTCGGACCGCGTCTCCCGGCGCGGCGTCATCGGCGTGACCGCCGTGGTGGCGGCACTGGCCGCGGCGGGGGCGTTGCTGACCGAGCCCGGCTCGGCGCCGTCCCTCTTGCTGATGTTCCTGTTCGGCGGCTTCACCTTCCCGCTGCACTCCCTGGCCGTGGCGATCACCGCCGACCGGGTGTCGCCGGGGCAGATCACCTCCGCCACCGCCACCCTGGTCCGCCTGACCGGCGTGGGCGCGGCGATCTTCCCGGCAGTTGCGGGAGCGATCATGGGCGCCACCCGACCCAGCAGCTTCTTCGTCGTGCTGGCCGCCGTCCACGCCATCATCGCCGTCTACGTGCTCTACCGGGTCGTGACCCACCCCACCATCCCGGTGGACGAGCAGTGCGACTACATCGCCCTCCCCGCCCGCGGCACCGCAGTGGGCGCCAACCTCCACCCCGACGTCATCGACACCGCCCCCCTCGCCGCCATCGCCGACCCCGACTACGACTCCCACCCCACCGGACCGCAGCCCTGACGGGCTCGGGTCGGAGACAGGCGAAACGGCAGCGCCGAACTCAGCCGATCTCGTCGGGCATTTCGGCTTTGCGGCGGGCGACGTAGTCGCGGAGTTCGGCGTCGATGGCGTCGTCGATGGGGGGCGGCTGGTGCTCGGCCAGCATCTGCTTCCAGCGGGCGTTGGCCCTCTGGGCGGCGCTGAGGGCGCCTTCCTCGGACCACTGCTCGTAGCTGTTGTGGTCGGCCAGCTCGGAGCGCCAGAAGGCGGTCTCGAAGTTGGCCAGCGTGTGGGGGTTGCCCAGGAAGTGGTCGCCGTGAGCGTTGCTGCGGAACGCCTCCAGGGCCAGGCCGTTGTCGGAGGTATCCACGCCGCGGGCGAGCACGGACATGGCTCCGAGTTGATCGGCGTCCATGATCAGCTTCTCGTAGGACAGCGCCAGCCCGCCCTCCAGCCAGCCGGCGGCGTGCAGCACGAAGTTCACCCCCGCCTGCAGCGTGGGCAGCAGCGTGTGCGCCGACTCGTAGGCGGCCTGGGCGTCGGGGGCCTTGGAGGAGGTGAACTGGCCGCCCGAGCGGAACGGAACGCCCACCCGCCTGGCCAGCGCGGCCATCACGTAGATGGCCTGGCCGGCCTCGGGCGTGCCGAAGGTGGGTGCGCCGCTGGCCATCGACATGGTGGAGGCGAAGGTGCCGAAGACGACCGGGGCGCCGGGTCGCACCAACTGCAGGTAGGCCATGCCCGATAGCGCCTCGGCAAGTGCCTGGGCGGAGAGGCCGGCCACGGTCACCGGCGACATGGCGCCGGCCAGGATGAACGGGCTGATCACGCAGGCTTGGTTGGCGCGGGCGTAGGTGGTGGCCGCACCCAGCATCGTGGCGTCCCAGCGCATCGGCGAGGAGGCGTTGATGAGCGAGGTCATCACCGTGCGGTCGGCCAGATCGCCGCCGAAGGCGATGCGGGCCATCTCGACGGAGTCGGCGGCCCGCTCGGCGGCGGTCACCGAGCCCATGAACGGCTTGTCGCTGTAGCGCAGGTGGGCGTACACCATGTCGAGGTGCCGCTTGTTGACCGGGATGTCCACCGGCTCGCACACCGTGCCGCCGCTGTGGTGCAGATGCGGCAGGGCGTAGGTCAGCTTCACGGTGTTCTCGAAGTCCTCGAGCGTGGCGTAGCGCCGCCCCCGGTCCAGGTCGGTCACGAAGGGCGAGCCGTAGTTGGGGACGAAGACGGTGGTGTTGCCACCGATGCGCACGTTGCGCTGCGGGTTGCGGGCGTGCTGGATGTAGACGGCCGGAGCGTTCTCCTGCACGATCCGGCGGCAGAGTCCGCGGGGGAAGCGCACCAGCTCTCCGTCGACGTCGGCGCCCGCCTCCCGCCACAGGTCCAGCGCCGGCGGGAACTCCTGGAAGGCGATACCCACCTCGGCCAGCAGCGTCTCGGCCGTCTCCTCGATGCGCACCAGACCCTCTTCGTCGAGGATCTCCACCGGCGGACCGCTGCGCTCCAGGTAGGGCGCCACCACCTCGGCCGTGGCGGCGTGCGCCGCCTGCCGGGCGGCCCGCCCGCCACCTCTGCGTCTGCGTGCCTCGCTCATGGGTTCACCTGTCTCGCTGGTCCGAAGTGTTGAATCATCGATTTGGATTCCGGCCCCGGATCGAGTCCGGGGCAGGCCCTTCGCCGGAATGACGACGGGGGCGGCGCCGTGCTCCGGGTGCGGCCCCGGCCGGCTCGGCGTCGGCGGCAGGCGGGAGGTCCACGACTCGCGCTAGGTGCGCCGTCGGCGCCGTCTCGTGCGGGAAGGCCATCGCCGCCACGAACAATTCCTGGAAACGGGCCTCGGTGGCGGTCTCGATCTTGACGATGCTCTCGCTCAGCCGCTCGATCTCGCTGCGCTGGGCCCGCGACAGCAGTAACCGCGCCGCGCCGGCGCCGGAGGCGTTGCCCACCGAGCGGACCCCGGCCACCGGCGCGTCGGGCACCAGGCCCAGCACCAGCGCCCGCACCGGGTCGATGTGGGCTCCGAAGGCGCCCGCCAGGCGGATGTCGTGCACCTCGGCGAGGCCGGCGTGCTCGATCAGCAGGTCGATGCCGGCACGCAGCGCCGCCTTCGCCAGTTGGATGGCCCGAACGTCGTTCTGGGTGATCCGCAACCGCACCGGCTCACTCTGCAGCTCGTAGGCGAAGGTGCGCCCGTCGGCAACGATCCGCGGCGTGCGCCCGGCCAACTGTCCCTGCACGACGCCGTGGCGGTCGATGACGCCGGCCAGGAACATCTCGGCGACGACGTCGATGATGCCCGAACCGCACACTCCCGAGACCTGCAGCGACCCCAGCTCCGCCTCGAAGGTCGGATCGTCGGACCAGACGTCACAGCCGATCACCTTGAAGCGCGGCTCGAGGCTGTCGGCATCGATGCGGACCCGCTCGATGGCGCCCGCGGTGGCGCGCTGCCCGCAACTGATCTGGGCGCCCTCGAAGGCCGGTCCGGTGGGACTGGAGGCGGCGAAGACCCGCTCACCGTCGCCGAGCACGATCTCGGCGTTGGTGCCAACGTCCACGAGCAGCTGCGGGTGCGCGACCCTGTGCGGACCCTCGGCGAGGGTGGCCGCAGCCGAATCGGCTCCCACGTGGCCGGCAATGCACGGAGCCACGTAGAGCGACGCATGCCGCAGCGCCAGCCCGACATCGGTTGCGGCGGCGCGCACGCGGCGGCGCTCGGCCAAGGTGAACGGGGCGGTGCCGAGCGGCGTCGGATCCAGCCCCAGAACGAGGTGGTGCATGATGGGATTCCCGACGACGACCGTGTCGTGGACATGGTCGCGGGACGCCGAGGCCTGCTCGCACAGCTCGCCGACCAACTCGTCGAGCGCGCCCCGGACCGCCTCGGTTAGCGCCGCCGCCCCGCCGGGGTTCAGCATGACGTAGGACACCCGACTCATCAGGTCCTCACCGAAGCGGATCTGCGGGTTCATGCGACCGGCGGTGGCGACGACCTCCCCGGTGGTCAAATCCAGGAGGTAGCCGGCCAGAGTCGTGGACCCCACGTCGATGGCGATGCCCCACGCCTCGTCGGAATACCCGGGGCGAACCGCCAGCAGCCGGCGCCTGTCGGCGACGACCGCGGTGACCGCCCCGTCGCCGGCGCGGATCGCCGCCTGCAGCCCCGCCAGGGTGGCCGGTGGCACGACCACGTCGGCCAGCCCCCAGTCACGCGCCAACGCCGCGGCCACTCTCTCGGCGTCGCTCAGTTCGTCGCCGAGCACCGGCGGCGACAACTCGAGGTAGTGCAGCGTGACGATCGGGTCGAGCACCACGTCACCCAGGTCGATGGTCTTGCGGACCACTGGCCGGCGCACAGCGCTGGCCGCAGGAACGTCGATGACCACGTCGGCGGCCACGAGCGCCTGGCAACCCAGCCGGTGACCCTCCGCCAGAGGCCGGCGACCGCGGTAGCCGGCTTCGGTGCCGCCGGGCGCCGACAGCGCCTCGACGGCGGCGGTGATCCCCCACTTGGCGTGGTGGCCGAGGGTTGGAACCACCTGGCAGCGGCCGCACAGGCCGCGTCCCCCGCACACCGAGTCCAGGTCCACGCCGCCGACGCGGGCGGCATCCAGCACGCTGGTGCCCATCGGCACTCCCACCTCGATCCCCGAGGGCGTGAAGACCACGCGGCAGTCGACGCCGCCGCGCGATTCGGCGTCGGAAAGTTCAGCCATGGCGGATTGACGGGCCGAGCGCCGGCCCGATGTCCCGGTGCCTGGATTCCGGCCTTCGCCGGAATGACGAGTGAGCAGACAGCCGGACGTGCCCGACCATGGATGCCGCGGGGCGGATGCTCAGGCCGCGCTGCGCCGCCGCCCGCCCCGGCGCCGGGCGATGCCCCCGCCGAGCGCGCCGAGCTCCCGGTGCTCGCCGATCCAGGCCATGCAGTCGCGGTCGTGGCCGGCCAGCACGTCGGCCGCCATGACGGCGTTCTTCACCTCGGGGTGCAGCGGGTTCATGATCGCCGAGGTCATCCCCGCGCCGATCGCCATGGAGAGGAATGTGCCGGTGATCACGTGGCGGTTGGGCAGGCCGAAGCTGACGTTGCTGGCGCCGCAGGTGGTGTTCACCCGCAACTCCTCGCGGAGGCGGCGCACGAGATGCAGCACCTGGCGTCCCGCCGTGCCGACGGCGCCGATCGGCATCACGAGCGGGTCGACCACAACGTCGGAGTAGGGAATGCCGTGATCGGCGGCCCGCTCGACGATCCGCCGGGCCACCTCGAATCTGACGTCGGGATCCTCACTGATTCCGGTCTCGTCGTTGGAGATCGCCACGACCGCAGCTCCGTGGCGCTTGACGAGCGGCAGGACCCGCTCCATCACCTCCTCCTCGCCGGTGACCGAGTTGATGAGCGGCTTGCCGTCGTACACGGTGATGGCCGCCTCGAGTGCCTCCACGATCGAGGAGTCGATGGACAGCGGGACGTCGGTCACCTCTTGCACCAGCTTGACGGCTCGGGTGAGCAGCGCCGGCTCGTCGGCCAACGGAATCCCGGCGTTGACATCCAGGATGTGGGCGCCGGCGGCCACCTGAGCGACGGCGTCGGCCTCCACGCGGCTGAAGTCGCCCACCTTCATTTCCTCGGTCAGCAGCTTGCGCCCGGTGGGGTTGATCCGCTCGCCGATCATCACGAAGGGCCGCTCGAACCCGATGACCACTTCTCTCGTGCGGGAACTGATCACTGTCTCAGTCACGTCACTTCCTCCCGGTGCTTCAGTTCTGCGGTCGGCCCGGCGCCGCCAGCGGGCAGTTCGGCGCGCTCGGGGTCCCATCCACCGGTCGCCACGAATGTCTCGAGGCGCTCGCGGGGGAACGCCGCCTCCAACTCGGCCGCCACACGCAGGGCGGCACCCTCCAGATCGGCACCGTCGGCCCGGCGCGAGCTCCGCCGCCACTCGCCGATGTACTGCGACGCCGAGGACATCCCCGCCACCATGGCGGCGTTGTCGATGGCGCGCTGGAAGCGGCGCGGCAGGATGCGCTGGACCCTGTGATCGCCTGCCCCCGCGTTCACCTGCGCGGGGATGTCGCGCCAGCTGATGATGATCAGATCTCCGCCGCCGTCCCGCCGGCGGCGCCGGCGGCCGGCGGCCGGTTCGCCCTGCGCCACCACGATCAGGCCGCCCGCGCAGCGAGGCGTCGCCCGGCCTGCAGCGGAGCGGCCAGCCCGCCGTAGCCAGTGACGATCCGCTCGTACCGCAGGCCGAGCGCAGCTGCGGCGCTCCGCGCCTCGGCCTCGAGTCGGCCGTCGGGCTCCTGTGCCAGGTGAACCACCCGGGTGTAGTTGCAGAAGTAGACATCACGCAACTCGGGGTGATCGGCGATGCCGAGTCCCTCCAGGATCAGCCGGTCGAAGTGCCGGACCAGGTAGTCGGTGAGGTAGAAGGTGCCCGGCTCGGCCTCCTGCAGATCGGAGAAGCGCTCCGCGCCCGCGTACAGTTCGTAACAGTGGGCCCCGGGGAGCCGTTCCACCCCCTCCTCCTCGCAGACCCGGTCCAGGAGACCGCCGGTCCCGCAGTCCATGTAACCCACGAGGATCGTGTCGTAGGAATCGCGGGCCGCCCGCACCCGCCGGCGCACCGCCTCGGGGATCTGCTCAGGACGGTTGTGCAGGCGGGCCGGCAGGCACTCGAAGTCCAGCCCGTCCAGCGCGGCGGTGATCACGGCGAGTTCGCGGGCCAGCGCCCCGCACGCGATGACCAGGACCCGATCCGGCGCCGGTGCCCCGCTCCGGGTCATCGTCGCCCCGTCACCCGGCGGCGCGGCGCGCCGTCACGAGCTTCGTTGCGGTCTCCGCGGCGATGGCAGCGTCGCGGCAGTAGGCGTCGGCGCCGATCGCCGCTCCGAACTCCTCGTTGAGAGGAGCGCCGCCCACGAGGATGATGACGTCCTCCCGCCGGCCCTTCTCGACGAGCGTGTCGATGACGACCTTCATGTACGGCATGGTGGTCGTGAGCAGGGCCGACATGCCCAGGATGTCGGGCTTGTGCTCGTCGAGAGCCGCCAGGAACTCCTCGACGTCCGTGTTGATACCCAGGTTGAACACCTCGAATCCGGCCCCCTCCAACATCATCGCCACGAGGTTCTTGCCGATGTCGTGGATGTCGCCCTTGACCGTGCCGATGACGACGCTGCCGATGGGCTCGGCCCCGGTCTCGGCCAGCAGCGGCCGCAGGATGGCCATGCCGGCCTTCATGGCGTTGGCAGCCAGCAGCACCTCGGGCACGAAGAGGATGCCGTCGCGGAAGTCGATGCCGACGATGCGCATACCCTCAACGAGGGCATCGTTCAAGACCTTGTCGGCCGACCATCCCCTCTCGAGCAGGATGTTGGTGCCCTCGGCGATCTCGTCTGCCAAGCCGTCGTAGAGATCGTCGTGCATCTGCACGACGAGGTCCTCGTCACCCAGCGTGGAGAGATCGAGATCGTCGGCGTCGTCGAACTCGGCGTTTGCGGCCACATCACTCATCGGCGTGTCCTTTCGAGGCCAACCCCAGGCGCCGCTGCGCCGGTCCCGGCACCCGGTCCCGGCGTCGTGGATCCACCGCGGGTCTCACTCTTCCTCCGGCCCAGCTCGCGGTGCCAAACCCCTGTGGCACGTGCCGTCATGATTCCGCATTGTGGACCGGAACCGTAATACGGAACAATCTAACACAAGATTTGGAACGGTTCCACAGCACGCGCGGGTCGCGGGCGGGTCGCGGCAGGATCTGGCCCCAGCGGCCGACCGCCGGATCCGGCGGGTCAGGAAAAACGCGAGGGCAGGCGTATGGGGAACGCCTCGCGGATGCGGGCGTCGACCTCGGGACCGATGTGGTCGGGGTAGTGCTCGGCGAGCACCTGCCGAGTGCGCCGCTGGGCGAGCTGCAGGGCGCTCAGCCCGCCGGCGTCGGTCCAGTTCTCCGGCGATTCCCGGTCGCCGATGATCGGGTAGACGTACTCGGTCTGCATCAGCGAGAGGGTCTGGTCCGAGCCCAGGAAGTGCCCCGGTCCAGCGATCACCTCGGCTATCACGTCGGCCGACAGCGTCCCCTCGTCCACCTCGACGCCGCGCACGGTGCGGTTGATGGCGCCCAGCATGTCGTTGTCGATGACCAGTTGCTCGGGCGAGCACGCCAACAGGCTGGCAAGCATGCCGGCGGATTCCATGACCAGGTTGGCGCCGGCGTTGGCCGCCAGACCGACGGTCAGACCCTTCTCGTATCCGGACTGGGAGTCGGGGAGTTTGGAGTCGGTCATGCTCGCCGGCACCGCCGACGGGAGGCCGAGCCAGTTCAGCAGTTGTGCTGCGGCTGCGTTGAGGACCGCCTCCTCCCCCGAACCGCCGCTCATGGCGCCGGTCCGCAGGTCCGAGACGAAGGGCCAGAGTCCCATGACACACGGGTGGCCGGGCCGCATGAGGTTGACGTTGCACAACCCTGCCAGGCATTCCGCCAGACCCTGGACGAGCGCCCCGGCGAGAGCGGCCGGCGCGGTGGCACCGGCCTGGCCCGCTGACAGGAGTTGCACGGGCATGCCCGTCTCGACCTGCGCCACCATGCACCTGTTCGCCTCCTCGGCGAAGCGCATGGGAGGCACCACGAATGTGTTGTAGGCCAGGATGAACGGGCGCTTGGCGAACTCGCCGGGGCCTCCGAGCGCGATGTCGAACATGTCAACCGTCTCATGCACGTGCCGGGGGTCGAACCACGCCGAGCCGGAGGGCTTCGAGGTCCCTGTGAGAACGGCGTAAGCCGTCGAGATGTCCAGGTCCCGCGGGGTCTGCATGTCGCGGGCCACACACATGCGGCCGAAGAAGTGCACGTGCTCGAAGGAATCCACCAGGCGGGCGCAGTCGTACACGTCGCGGAGAGTCGACTCTCGGAACCGGTTGGTCTCGGGATCGTGAACGAGCACGGCGGCACCGGCGGTGCCGAAGTGCACTCTGTCGCCACCCACGTGGATCGACTTGTCGTCATCGAACCCGTGCCAGATCCACTCCTTGGCGGCGAGTTCCATGCCCCTCTCGATCAGCCCTCTCGGGTAGTGCAGGCGCCCGTTGGGGTCCAGCCGGCCTCCGGCATCCACGACGACCTCGGTGAACTCCGGGATGGGCGTGCCCATGCCGGTGTCCTCCAGCAGCCGCAGCGCCGTGTCGTAGATCTGCTGCATGTCGCTTTCGGTGAGCGGCGCGTAGCGACCGCCCGGCAACCCCGGCCGCACCGGACGCTCGGCCGCAGAGGCGGGCGGCGCCTGACGCTCGGCGATGCGGCCGGCCCGGCCACCGGACCGGCGGCGCCGGGGAGCTTCCCGTGGCTGTTCGGTCATCGGACCTCCTTTCGGTTGTCGGTCGAGCCTCCGCCGGGGAGTCGGCTGCGTGGCCTCGTCGATTCCTAGGCGCGGGGGGCCCGGTTCTGGGGGTCATAGGCCGCAGCCGGGAGCACGGCGGCCCGTCGGCGCTCGCCCAGCATCTCCAACTCGAAGACCGAGCCGGGGGCCTCGAACTCAGGAGCCACGTAGACGAAGGCCAGGCTGGTGCCCACCGAGTGCCCGTAGGCCCCGCTGGTGGCGATGCCCATGATCTCGTCGCCCCCGGCGGCGTAGGCGGGCTCGTTGCCCCAGGCGTCGTTGTCCCCCTCGTCCACCGCGCAGTAGACGAGCGCCCACTGCAGCGGCTCGGGGCCGTCGCGGCGCGCCAGCGTGGCCTCGCGGCCGACGAAGTCCTTGGAGAAGTCCACGAAGCGCTCGATGCGGGCCTCTATGGGCGTGATCTCGGTGGTGAGCTCCACGCCCCAGGCCTTGTAGGCCTTCTCGATGCGCATCACGTTCATGGCGTAGCTGCCGTAGTGCACCATGCCGTGCGGCCCGCCGGCCTCCAGGAGCGCCTCGTAGAGTTCGGCCATCCGATCGATGGGGCAGTGCAACTCCCAGCCCAACTCCCCCACGTAGGACACCCGCAGCGCCTTGACGGGAACCCCCGCCACCTCGATCTCCTGGGCGGTCAGCCACCGGAACGACTCGTTGCCCAGGTCGGCGGCGGTGAGAGGCGCCAGCACGTCCCGGGCCCGCGGGCCGGAGAGGCCGAGCAAGGCCGTCTCATCGGTCACGTCGGCCACCGTCACGTCCTCGCCCACCCTGACGTGATGCTCCAGCCAGTCCCGGTCGTGGCTCTGGCCCATGATGGCCGAGGAGAGGTAGAAGCGCTCGGGGCCGAGGCGGGTGATGGTCATCTCGCATTCGATACCGCCGAGCTCGGTGAGCATGTGCACGAGCCGGATACCGCCCGGCCCCGGAAGACGGTTGGCCGCGAGCCTGTCCAGCAGGGCACCGGCATCCGCCCCGGTCACCTCGAACTTGGCGAAGGCCGTCAGGTCGGCGATGCCCACCCTCTCCCGCACGCCGCGTACCTCCGCGCCGACCGGCTCGAAGGCGTTCGAGCGGCGGTAGGAGTGCACCTCCGCGCTGCCGTCGGCCGAGAAGTACTGCGGGCGCTCCCAGCCGTAGACCTCCTGCCACTGGGCGCCCAGGGCGTCGAGGTGCTTGTAGATCGGGGTGGTCTTCTGCGGCCGGCCCGCGGCCCGGTACTCCCCGGGAGGGCGTGGCTGGTACATCTCGTGGTACTCGTCCAGGGACCTGTCGATGGTGTAGTGGCTGCGCGCCCCCGCGTAGTCGCCGTAGCGGCGAGGGTCCATGCTCCGCACGTTGATCTCCGTCTGGCCGTGCACCATCCACTGCGCCAGGTACTTGCCGGCGCCTGGCCCCTGGGTCACCCCGATGGATGCGCCGTTGCAGTGCCAGTAGTTGCGCAGGCCCGGCGCCGGACCCATCAGGAAGCCGGCGTCGGGGGTGTGGGTGATGGGGCCCGACACGACCTTGCGGATGCCGGCATCGCCGAAGGCAGGGATGCGCACCGCCGCCCACTCCAGGCATTCCTCGAGGCGGTCAAGGTCGGGTGGGGTGAGATAGAAGTGCAGGTCCCAGTCCACGCCGTCCACGCCGTAGGGCTGCGAGTCCGACATCTCATACGGCCCGACCAGCATCCCGTCGAGTTCGCTGCGCACATACATCGAGGCCCGCGGATCCCTGATCGTGGGGGGCTCGTAACCCAGGTCCACCAGCGGCTGGATGCGCTCGGTCACCAGGTACTGGTGGATGACCGACACGATCGGCACGTCGAGGCCCACCATGGCGCCGAGTTGTGGGGCGTAGTGGCCGGCGGCGTTCACGACGTGCTCGCAGACGATCCGGTCGTCGCCGCAGATCACCTCCCAGCGCCCGTCCGGCAACTGGTTCATGTCGGTGACAAGGGTGTTGCGGCGGACCTCGGCGCCGAGCAACCGGGCGCCGCGGGCCATGGAGTTGGTGCAACTCGACGGATCGGCCCAGCCGTCGTTGGGCGTGTAAACCCCTGAGACCACGTCGTCCAGGTTCAGCAGCGGGTGCAACTCGGCGATCTCGGAGGGACCGAGGATGTGGCACTCCACGCCCGCCTGGTGCAGCAGGCCCAGCGTGTAGCGGTGCCAGTCCGCCTCCTCGGGCCGGCCCTTGCGGCAGAGCCTGACGGTGCCGGGTTGGTGCCAGCCGGTCGACAGCCCCGTCTCGGCCTCGATGCTGCGGTACAGCGAAACCCCGACGTCGTGCACCTTCGCCAGGTTGTAGTCGCTGGTGAAGTTGGGGATCATCCCCGCCGCGTGCCAGGTGGAGCCCGAGTTCAACTCGCCCTTCTCGACCAGGATCGTGTCGGTCCAACCCTCGTGCGCCAGGAAGTAAAGCAGGGCCGCACCCATGGCGCCGCCGCCGACGATCACGACCCGGGTATCGGTGGCCATCGCCTCACCTCCGGCGCGGGCGGTAGAAGCTGCGCAGCGACGCGGTCGCGGGGACCCGCTGCCCGCCCACGTCGATCTCGAAGCTGCCCGCCGCCAGCCAGTCCGCCGTCACCGCCTCGGCGTGATGCACGTAGCCCATCGCCAGGCAGCGGTCCTCGAGGTAGCTCCAGGCCGCCGAGGTGGTCGACCCGACGACCTCGCCGTCACGCAGGATCGGCTCGTCGTGGTAGACGAGCAGGTCGGGGTCCTCGAGGCGGAACTGCACCAGCCGCTTCGTGCGGGGTTGGGGCCGCTGCGCCTCCAGGGCGGCCCGGCCGCAGAAGTCCACCTGCTTGTCCCACCCCACGGCGAAACCCAAGCCGGCCTCCAGGGGGGTGTCGGCCGGGGACAGGTCGTGGCCCCAGTGGCGGTAACCCGACTCCAGCCGCAGCGTGTTCATGGCGTGGTAGCCGGCGAGGGCGAGGCCGTGCGGCTCGCCGGCGGCCATGAGGGCGTCGAAGACGGCCCCGGCGTCGTCGTTGGCGACGTACAGCTCCCACCCCAACTCGCCCACATAGCTCATGCGGATCGCCAGCAGCTCGCGGCCGGCCACGTCGATGAACTGCGCCGCCGAGAACGGGAAGTCCTCGTCCGCCAGCGAGGCGGCGGTGAGCGGCCCCAGCAGGTCCCGCGCCCGCGGGCCCATGAGCCCCAGCATGGCCTGGTCCTCGGTGATGTCCTCGATGTCAACGTCGAACCCCCGGCAGCCCCGGCGCAGCCGGGCCCAGTCGCGAGTCTGGCTGGCCGCGGCGGTGACCACCAGGAAGGACTCCTCGCCGAGTCGCGTGACGGTCAGATCCGCCTCGATGCCGCCCCGCTCGTTGCACCACTGCGTATACACGGCGAGCCCGGGCTCGGTGTCCACCTCGGCGGCGCTCAGCCTGTTGAGCACAGTGCAGGCGTCGGGCCCGTCGACGCTGAACTTCACGAAGGATGTCTGATCGAACAGGCCCACCCGTTCCCGCACGGCGCGGCACTCGGCGCCGGCGTTGGCCCACCAGTTCTGCTTGCCGTAGCTGTAGGCATAGGACCGCTCCTGGCCGTCGAAGGCGTACCAGTTGGGGCGCTCCCAGCCGGCCGTCTCGCCGAACACGGCCCCGGCGGCGTCGAGGTGGTCGTGCACCGGCGACAGGCGCCGGTTGCGGGCGCTCTCGTACTGGCGGTGCGGCCAGTGCATGGCGTACAGCAGGCCGAGGCTCTCGCCGATGCGGTCCCGCAGGTACGCCGGATCCGCCTGGAAGGGCAGCGCACGGCTGATGTCCACCGAGGTCAGATCCAGAGGCGGGTTGCGGTCGGCGATCCAGTCCGCCAGCACCCAACCCACGCCGCCGGCGGTCTGCACGCCGATGGAGTTGAAGCCGGCCGCCACGAAGCAGCCATCCACTTCAGGCGACTCGCCCATGTAGAACACGCCGTCGGGCGTGAAGGATTCCGGACCGTTGAAGAAGAGTTGGATCCCGCACTCGCCCAGCGCAGGCACCCGGTGAATCGACCGCTCGAAGATCGGGCCGACGTGCTCCCAGTCCTCGGGCAGCTGCACGAAGCTGCTGCCGGAGGGGACGCCTTCGAGATGCCAGATCTTGCCGCGGGGCTCGAAGAAGCCGGCCATGATTTTGCCGGTCTCCTCCTTGAAGTACGTGTAGTTGCCGGGGTCGCGCAGCACCGGGGTGTTGACGTCCACCCCCTCCAGCGGCTCGGTCACGACGTAGAAGTGCTCGCAGGCCTGCAGCGGCACGTTCACGCCGATGGTGGCCGCCAGCTGCCGGGTCCACATGCCGGTGGCGAGCACGACCGTCTCGGTCTCGATGTCGCCCCGATCGGTCTGCACGCCGGTGATCCGGCCGTCGCGGGTGCCCAGACCGGTCACCGTCACGCCCTCGCGGAAGGTGGCGCCGCGATTGCGCGCCCCCTTCGCCAGGGCCATGGTCACATCCACCGGCGAGAGCTGCCCGTCGCGCACCACCAGGAGGGCACCCACCAGATCGTCGGTCCGGATGAGCGGCCAGCACTCCTTCAGCTCGTCCAGATCCAGGATGCGGGTCTCGACGCCCACCATGGTCCCCATGGAGGCGCCCCGGAGCACCTCCTCCCAACGCTCGGCGTTGTCGGCCACGGTGATCGAGCCCTGCGTGCGGTAGCCGGGGGACTGGCCGGTCTCTTCCTCGAGCTGCTCGAACAGCCGGGCCGAGTACGTGGCCAACTGCGTGAGGCTGTAGGTGGAGCGGAGTTGCGTCACCAACCCCGCGGCGTGCCAGGTCGTGCCGCAGGTGAGGGTCCCCTGCTCGAGTAGAACCACGTCGCTGATGCCGCGACGGGCGAGGTGATAGGCCGTGCTGCAGCCGATCACGCCACCGCCGACGATGACCACCTGCGCTCGGTCGGGCAGTCCGTTCCCTGCGCTCACAGGGCGTCATTCTGACAGGTCGCAGGCGGCGCGAAACGGCGCGACGGGATCAGCCGGCGCACGAGCCCGGCGGCCGGGATCGCCGGGTCGTACACCCCGTGGCCGCGGCTGCAACACCGGCCATCTCCGCGCCTAGGCTTCGGGCTTGACCCAGAGCCGGCGCAGGACGATGAACGCAGGATCGACGATGCAAACCCCTGGGACGGAGGTAGCCGCCGAGGCGACCCCGGAGACGGACGCCCCGGCGGCGAGCGATTCCTCCGGCGCCACGATCCGGGTGGCCGATCAGACCCGGCTGCTGGGGCCGCCGACGGTGGTGGCCGCGGGCGTGATCGGCCTGTGGTACCTGTTCACTTACTTCGTCCTGGACCGGGATCAGCAGTTCTTCCTGCCCCCCTTGCACCGAGTCGTCGACGTGGGGTTTCTGACCTGGGGCAACTTGGAGCAGGTCCTGCTCGGCCTGTGGCGCACCACGCAGGTCACGCTGGTGGGGCTGGCGCTCGCCATCGTCGGGGGCATGGCCATCGCCGTGGTCATGAGCCAGGCCCGCTGGATCGAGCGGAGCGTCTTCCCCTATGCCGTGGCGTTGCAGGCCGTGCCCATCGTGGCGATCAGCCCGCTCATCGGCCTGTGGTGGGGCTGGGACTTCCAGAGCCAAGTGATCGTGACGATCATCATCTCTATCTTCCCGATCATCACGAACACGCTGTTCGGGCTGCGCTCGGTGGAGCCCAGCATGCACGACCTGCTGACACTCCACCGGGTGGGTCGCTGGACGCGGTTCCGCAAGCTCCAGTTGCCCCATGCCCTGCCCGCCATCTTCACGGGGTTCCGCATCTCGGCGGGTCTGGCCGTGGTGGGCGCCATCGTGGGCGAGTTCTTCTTCAAGGGCGGCACCTACGGAACCGAGGGGCTGGGGCAGTTGCTGTTCCTGTTCCAGAACCAGCTCTCGGGATCGAAGCTGGTGGCCGGAATCATTTTCAGTTCGCTGCTCGGCGTCGCCCTCTTCTGGTTCTTCGGCTGGGCCGGCCGGCGCCTCACAGGCCACTGGTACTCCGCCTGAACCGCTGGACGCCAACGGATAATCCCGACAACCAACCGGACCGGAGTTGACTACCCTGTGGCCCGGTCTGACCGCACCGGAGCGAAGATCTCGCGAGAACCCGAAACGGAGGAGACAATCCGATGAATAGACGTGTCCTGATCGCACTCGCAGCAGCATTGGCTGTCGTTGCGGCCGCCTGCGCGGCCGACGATTCAGCCTCGGAGGCCGCTGACGCAGCAATGGCCGCAGCACAGGCGGCCCAAGCGGACGCCTCGGCCGCAATGTCCGAGGCCGGCGCCGCAGCCTCAGCCGCGCAAGGAGCCCAGGCGGACGCCGACACCGGCATCTCGGATGCCGCAGTGGCCGCAGCCGACGCCGCAGCAGCAGGGGCCGAGGCTGCCGCAGCCGCAGCCGACGCCGCAGCGGCCGGCGCCGCCGCCGATGCGGCACAGGCCGCCGCCGAGGCGGCACAGGCCGGGGCCGACCTGGCACAAGCCACCGCCGAGGGCAACGAGGAAGCCATGGCCGCAGCCGAGGACGCCCTGGCGAGCGCCCAGGCTGCCGCCGACGAAGCACTGTCGGAGGCAGCGGCCGCGCAGCAGGAAGCTGCAGCCGCCCAGGCCGAAGCAGCCGCCGCCCAGGCCGAGGCCGACGACGCCCGAGCCGCCGCCGCCGAGGCGGCACAGGCCGCGGCGGAGGCCGAAGCAGCACGCGCCGAGGCCCAAGCCGAGGCCGAGACCGCCATGGCAGGTGTCCAGCTCACCGACGTGTGTCCCAACCCGCTCGTCATCCAGACGGACTGGTTCCCCGAGCCCGAACACGCGCACACCTACCAGATGATCGGCACCGACGGGGTCGTGGACGCCGAGAACGGCACCTACTCCGGCGAGTTGGGTGACACGGGTCTCATGGTCGAGATCCGCGCCGGTGGTCCGTACATCGGCTTCTCCCCGCCGACGGCGCAGTTCTACGCCGACGACGACATCTTCATGGCCTACGTCGACACGGCCGCCGCCATCCGGAGCTACGGCCAGACCCCGGTCACCGCCGTGTTCACCAGCTTCGAGGTGGGTCCGCAGATCCTCATGTGGGATCCGGACGACTACGACTTCGAGACCTTCGAGGACATCGGGAACTCCGGGGCCACGGTGCTGTACTTCCAGGGCGCCACGTACATGGACTTCCTGGTCGCCAACGACGTCCTCGACGCAGCGAACGTCGACGGCTCCTACGACGGCTCGCCGACCCGGTTCATCGCCGAGGACGGCCTCGTGCAGCAGGGCTTCGCCACCAACGAGCCGTACCGCTACGAGAACGAGATCGACGGCTGGCTGAAGCCGGTGGACTTCCTGCTGATCCACGATGCCGGTGTCGAGCTCTACCAGTCGGCGGTGTCGGTGCGCTCCGGCGACATCGAGCGCTACCGGGAGTGCCTGGAGCTGATCGTGCCGATCATGCAGCAGGATCTGGTCGACTACTTCAACGACCCGCAGCCGATCAACGACAGGCTCGACGACATCGTCAAGGAGTTGGACAGCTTCTGGACCTCGTCCAAGGCGGGGCACGCCGCGGCCACCGTGGCCATGCGCGACCTCGGATTGGTGACCGACGGCGGCAACGGCTTCATCGGCGACATGAACGGTGACCGCATCCAGGGTCTGATCGACATCCTGACGCCGATCTTCACCGAGCAGGGCGTCGAGAGCTTCGACCCGAACGTCACGCCCGACGACGTCTACACCAACGAGTTCCTGGATCCGTCCATCAGCCTCGGCTTCTAGCCGCGGCCGCCGCGGAGGTTTCCGCAAACACATGCCGCGGGACGACGGCCCGGCCCCTGGGGAGACTCAGGGGCCGGGCCGCGCCCCCTCCGACTCGGCGGTGCCCGGACCGTCGGGACGACCCGCCGGGACTCTCTTGACGCGAGTCCGGGGGCTCGCCACCAGGTTCGGGCTGCCGGTGGCGTTCAGCCTGGCGATGGTGGGTCTCTGGTACCTCCTGTCGTACGTCATGCTGGCGGATGACCGCCGGTTCCTGCTCCCGCCGCTGCATCAGGTGTGGACCGCTGCGATCTCCGACGCGGATGTGCGCGGCGAGTTGCTCGACGGCCTGGGGGTCACCGCCAAGGAGTCGTTCACGGGTCTGGCCATCGCCGCCGCGGCCGGGATGCTCTTCGCGGTCGCGATGAACTTCAGGCGGTGGGTGGAGCGCTCGTTCTTCCCGTGGGCGGTGGTCCTGCAGACGATCCCCATCCTGGCGCTCGTGCCGCTCATCGGCGGGCTGTTCGGCTTCGACTTCCAGGCCCGGGTGATCGTCACGGTGCTGATCGCCCTGTTCCCGATCATCACGAACACGCTGTTCGGGCTGCAGTCCGCAGAGCACAACCTGCACGAACTGCTGACCCTGCACAAGGCCTCCCGCGCCACCCGCTTCTGGAAGCTGGAATTCCCGGCCTCACTTCCGGCCACCTTCACCGGACTGCGCATCGCGGCCGGACTCTCGGTGATCGGGGCCATCGTCGGGGAGTTCTTCTTCGGCCGTGGCGAGAAGGGCATCGGGGTGCTGATCGACAAGTACCGCGGCCAGGCCGCCACCAAGGAGTTGATCGCGGCGCTCATCGTGTCCTCATTGCTGGGGATCGTGGTCTTCTGGGGTTTCAGCTGGCTGGGTCGCATCAGCACCCAGCGCTGGCACGCCTCCGCCGACGAGGCAGGCATCTGAGCGAGGGTCCCACCCTCCCCGCCGGAGGCCCGGAGACTTGACGGCGGTCCTCGCAATCGACGCCGGCACCACCAGCGTGCGTACCATCGCCTTCGACGAGGGTGCCCGCCCGTTTGCCATGTCCCGGCGCGAGTTCACGCAGCACTTCCCCGCGCCCGGCTGGGTCGAACACGACGCCTCCGAGATCTGGGACGCGGCCCAGGCGACCCTGGCCGACGTGACCGCGCAACTCGACGAGCCGCCGGCGGCGATCGGGGTCACCAACCAGCGGGAGACTGTGGTCCGCTGGAGCCGGAGCCGGTCGGAGCCCCTGGAGCGGGCGATCGTCTGGCAGGACCGCCGCACCGCGGCGCGCTGCGCCGAACTCACAGACGACGGCCTGCTACCACTCGTCCGGGAGCGCACCGGCCTGGTTCTGGACCCCTACTTCTCGGCGTCGAAGCTGGAATGGCTCTTGCAGAACAGCGCGGTGCCGACGAACTCCGATCTGGCGGTCGGCACGATCGACAGCTGGATCATCTGGAACCTGACAGGCGGCGTCGTTCACGCAACCGACGCCACGAACGCCTCCCGGACGATGCTGTTCGACATCGGCGCGCTGGCGTGGAGCAGCGAGCTCTGCGCGCTGTTCGGGGTTCCGAGGGACGCTCTCCCGGACGTGCGCCCGTCGAGCGGGGACTTCGGCGTGACCGCGCCGGGTGCCGCCTGCGGCGCCGGCGTACCGATCCGCGGCGTCGCCGGCGATCAGCAGGCGGCGCTGTTCGGGCAGGCGGCGTTCCGGCCGGGCGATGCCAAGAACACCTACGGAACGGGCTCGTTCGTGCTCATGAACGTTGGATCCGCCCCTCCGGAACCGGTGGAAGGCCTTCTCACCACGGTGGCGTGGCTGCTGGAGGGGCCCACCGACCCCGACCCCACCTACGCCTTGGAGGGTGCAATCTTCGCCACGGGGGCCACAGTCCAATGGCTGCGCGACGGGCTTGACATCATCGAGGACGCGTCAGAACTGGAGGCGCTGGCCGCGCAGTGCTCCTCCACCGGCGGTGTCTTCCTGGTTCCCGCCTTTGCCGGTCTGGGCAGTCCCTACTGGGATCCTCACGCCCGTGGCACCATCGTGGGCCTGACCCGGGGAACCGGCCGGCCCGAGATCGCCCGGGCCGCCATCGAGGCGATGGTGTACCAGACCCGCGACGTGATCGAGGCCATGACCGCAGGCACCGGCGCGGAGCTGCGGAGCCTGCGCGTCGACGGCGGCGCTTCGGCCATGGACTCGATGCTGCAACTCCAGGCCGACCATCTCGGCGTGCCGATCCGCCGCCCAAAGCTCCAGGAGACCACAGCCCTCGGCGCCGCCTACCTCGCCGGCCTCGCCGCAGACGTGTGGCCCTCTACCACCGAGATCGCGGAACTCTGGCAACTCGACCTGGCGGTCGAACCGAGCGCCTCCAGAGCCACCGTCGATGCCGCCTACGCCGACTGGAAGCGTGCCGTCGAACGCAGCAGGAGCTGGACGAGCAGCCAACGGACCCCGACGAGCAGCTAACCAACCCCGACGATCGGCCAACTCCAAACCAGCCCGCCACCCCCAACTCTCCGCGGTGCCCCAGCTGCCCGGAAGGCAGTCCGGCGCCGCCCCCCGACGTCCCCCCTCCTTGGCTGGACAGTTGTGGACTGCGACGCACGCATCGGGCCGGGCCAGTGGGTGGTGGCATGGGGCAGCCCCGGCACCGACGGGTGTCGGGGGTTACGGGG
>VXXM01000037.1 GCA_009835395.1 Acidimicrobiia bacterium | reverse complement strand
GGGCTCGGCCGGCGCCGGGGCCGGGGCGCCCGCGGCCGGAGCAGTGGCTGCGGGCTCATCGGATGCGCAGCTCGCCAGCACAAGTGCCAGTGCGCAGCCGATTGCGATCGCTCGCCGGAGCGGCGTCCCGCACACTGCGGCAAGAGCGCGGCGGATCTGAGTTGCTGGACCGAGATTCAGAATGAGATTCATACCCGAAAGCATACTGCAAATGAGAACGGGTCTCACTTTTGAGAACCAATCCCAGAGACCGGACGCGGCTCGCATGATTCGAACGGCGTTCCGCCCGGCGTCCCGCGCCGCTAGCGTGAGAGACGTGGGAGAGTTCGGACCAGCGGGACCCGCCTGGCTGCAGAACGCCTCGCGACTGCCATGACGACGGTCGTCGCGCAGGCCCGCGAGTCGGAGACCATCAGCGGCCCTCCGTCGCTGCGTGCCGAAGGCGTCAGCTTCAGCTACGGCGATCGCCCCGCCCTCAGCGATGTCACGATCCACCTGCGGGCTGGCTCGGTGACAGCCCTCATCGGCCCCAACGGCTCGGGCAAGACGACGCTCCTGCACGTGCTGGCCGGGCTCATCGACCCCGCATCCGGCACCGTCGAGGGACCCGACCGGGTGGCGTACATGCCGCACCAGCACGGCATCGGCGTCTGGATGCCGCTGACGGTGCGCGAGGTCATCGGCATGGGGCACTACAGGTTCCGGGGGCTCGTCGGCCGGCTGACCGCGGCCGACCGCCGCCGCGTCCGGGACGCCGCGGAACTGCTGGAGGTCGCCGATCTGCTCGGTCGGCAGTTCGGCGAACTGTCCGCCGGTCAGCGCCAGCGGGTGCTGATGGCGCAGATCATCACCCAGGAGGGCGATCTCCTTCTGCTCGACGAGCCGATCACCGGTCTGGACCTGGCGAGCCAGGGGAGGATCCTGGAGGTGATCAGCGCAGAAAGCGCCAGGGGTGCGATCGTGGTCCTTTCCACGCACCATCTGGACGAGGCGCGCCGCTGCGATCATGTGGTGCTGCTGGCGAACCGCTTGGTGGCGCAGGGGCCGCCGGCCGAGGTCCTCACTGCCGAGGTCCTGCAGGCCTCCTACCAGGGGCGGATCGTGCAGGCCGGTATCTGCTGCGGGCCCGAGCCCGACTGCTGCGAGCCGCCCGCTGCCGGCGAGGAGTGCTGTGAGCATCCGGCGGACCGCCTGCTGGTGCTGGACGACCATGCCCACGGCCACGGAGAGCACGACGAGCGCGCCCATATCTAACGGGTCCGGCTGAGAGGCCCCCGATCAGGAGCAGTGGGCGCAGTAGCCGAAGGCGTCGATGCTGTGCTCGTCGATGCGAAGGCCGTGGATGAGTGCCGAGCGGTTCAGTTCTGCTTCGACGGCCTGCTCGATCTCGGGGTCGAGGTCGATGTCCACGATGGAGCCGCAGGCACGGCACACGAGGTGGTGATGGTGGTGGCCGAGTTGTTCGGACAGTTCGAAGTGGGCATGGTTGGATCCCATGGTCAGACGGCTCACTGCGCCGGCCTCCTCGAGCACGGTGAGGGTCCGGTAGACCGAGCTCTGGGGGACCTGCGGCGTGCGCGGCAGGATTTCCGGGATGGTCAGCGGTCGGCCCGCGTCGGCCAGGACGTCGATCACGAGACGGTGGTTGGAGGTGAATCGCCGGCCCTTGGCCTCGAGGCGCAGCAGAATCTCGTCGTGAAGATCGTCACGATCGGTCAGCGACACGCGCCAGAGCGTACCGTCCCGCCTCGAGGGGACCAGGGAGCCGGGTCGGGTCGCCGGCCGTGAGTGCCACAATGGCGGGCGTGAAGGGCGGTGACTCGAACGGCCGCGACCATGGCGCCGCGCTCGGCGGTGTGACCGATCGGGTCGACGAGTCGGCCAAGCGGGCAGGCGGCAACCTGAAGTGGGGCGTCGATCCGCCGGGCGTGCTGCCGGCCTGGATCGCCGAGCACGACCTGGGCCCCCCGCCGGTGGTGCGCGACGCCCTCCGCCGTCTCGCCGACATGCCTGATGTCGGCTACAGCCGGCGGGCGAATGAGCTCGGCCATGCGTTTGCCGACTGGGCGGCGCAGCGGCACGGCTGGTGCCCCGATCCGAGCCTCGTGGTCCCGACAGCGGATGTGCTGCAGGGCATCTGGGCCGTCGTGGCCGCGTTCTCGGAGCCCGGTGCCGGCGTGATCACCACGCCTCCGGTCTACCCGTACTTCCACGACGTCGCCCCCGAGCTGGGCCGCCGCAGCCTGGAGTGCCCGCTGCGTCACGACGCCGCCGGTTGGCGTCTCGAACTGGACGACCTCGCAGCGCTGCTCGAGCGGGAACCGGGGGCTCGGATCCTGTTGCTGTGCAGTCCCCACAACCCGACCGGCCATCTCTACAGCCGCGACGATCTGCAGGCCATCGTGGAACTGACCCATCGCCACGACGTCATCCTCGTCAGCGATGAGATCCACTTCGATCTCGTCTATCCGGGCGGGAGTCACTACCCGACACTGGCGCTGCCGGATGCGGCGGAGCACACCGTCGCCCTCTTCTCGGCGGGGAAGGCGTTCGCGATCTCAGGCCTGCGGGCGGCCATCGCGGTGTTCGCCAGCCGGGATCTGCACGACCGCTTCAATGAGGCAATGCCCCCGCACCTGCTCGGCGGGGTCGGTCGTGCCGGTGTCGAAGCAGCGATCACGGCGTGGCGGCACGGTGCCGGCTGGCTCGACGAACTGGTGGCGTTGTTCGACCGGCACCGGCGGATGGTGGTCGACGTGCTGGCGGCGGAACTGCCCGCCGTCGGCTGCCATCTCCCGGCGTCCACGTTCCTCGCCTGGCTTGACCTGTCGGCGCTCGATCTGGGCTCCGACCCCGCAGCCCGGCTCGTCGAGAGGGCTCAGGTCCGCACATCGGAGGGCCACGAGTTCGGCACCGGTGGCGCGGACCACGTGCGCCTCAACTTCGGGACGTCCACAAGCCTGCTGGAGGAGATCCTGGCGCGGCTCGTACAGGCTCTGGGCAACCGAGCCACCCCGCAGCCGTAGCCCCCGGCGTGCCGGCTCAGGTTCGGTTGCGCCTCGTCAGGCGCTCGTCGGAGCCCAGATAGGAGGCGATGACAGCCGGGTCGGCGCGAAGCTGATCGGGGGTGCCCACCGAGATGACCGAACCGGCCTCCAGGCAGTACATCCGGTCCGAGATGCCCATGACCAGCGGCACGTCGTGTTCGATCACCACGACCGCGGCGTCGAGCTCGGTCTGCACCTCCTTGATCCGGGGGCCGAACTCCTCGGTCTCCCGCTGGGACAGGCCGCCGGTGGGCTCGTCGAGCATCAGGACGCGGGCGCCGCTGGCCAGCATGCAGCCCAGCTCCACGACGCGGCGGGTGCCGGTGGAGAGCTCGGAGACGAAGTAGCCGGCGAAGTCCCCGAGTCCCAGGTAGTCGACCAGTTCGGCGGCCTCCGCCCGCTTCTGCCGCTCGGCGCCGGGCGACGGCGGCACTCCCAGCAGGGACGGCAACAGCAGCGACCGTCGCCGCGCCTCCAGCGCCACCATCAGCGTCTCGGTGACCGTCAGGTCGGGGTAGAGGCGGGCGGCCTGGAAGGTGCGTCCCAGGCCGAGCCGGTGACGGGCGTGCGCCCGGAGATCCGACACGTCGATTCCGAGCAGTTCCACGGTGCCCGAGGCCGGCACGAACCCGCTGACCGCATTCATGAGGGTGGACTTTCCCGCGCCGTTGGTGCCGATGAGCCCCACGAGTTCGCCACGGCGCACCTCGAAGTCCACGTCCCGCACCGCCCTGTTGCCCCCGAAGCTGACGCTGAGCGCCTGGGTGCGCAGCCAGATCGGCGAGTCGGGAACGGCCGGTCGCGGGGGCGCGGCGAGCGCCGTGACCGGCAGCGGTGGGGACCTCGGCGGCGAGGCGCGCGCCCCGAAGCGCGAGCGGCTGATCCAGTGCAGCAGGGTGTCGCGCCCGTTGTAGAGGAACTGCACGAGACCGCCCGGCAGGTAGAGCAGCAGAAGTAGCAGACCGATACCCGAGGTCACGAGGCGGATCGACTCGGGCGGTGCCGTGGGGTCGAAGAGCGCCGGGATCCCCTTGACCCAGAGCACGCCCAGGAACGGCCCGGCGATCGAGCCCAGCCCACCGATCACCGAGATGGCCACCACGTCGATCGAGAACTCGGGTGCGAACGTGTTGGCGGGGCTGAGGTTCTCCTGCAGGGTGCCGTAGAGGGCTCCGGCCAGGGCCGCCACGGCGCCGGCGATGGCGAAGCCCATGATCTTCATGCGCGTGACCGACACCGTGCTGGCCGCGGCCATCTCCTCGTTCTCGCGCACCGCCAGCAGCGAGCGTCCGATTCCCGTCCGCCGCAACCTCGCCAGCAGCACGGTCACGACGATCAGGAACCCCAGGCAGAGGAAGTAGAACGACTTGCGAGAGGCGCCGAAGTCGAAGGGCCCCAGCACCGGCTCGCTGACGGGGCGCACCGCGGTCGTGCCGCCGGTGAAGACGTCCTGCGCCAGGATCCAGTTGGCCGAGGCCACCGCGAAGGCCAGCGTGGCCACGGCCAGGAACAGGCCGCGCACCCGCAGGGCGGGAACGCCGATGATCAGCGCCGCCAGCGCGCCGATCAGCGTGCACAACACCACCGCCACGCCCCAGTTCAGCGTCAGTGACAGGTCGAAGGCGTTCAGCGGGATGGGAATGTCGTGCCCCTTGGTGAGCGCCACCAGGCAGAACGCCCCCAGGCCCACGAAGGCGAACTGTCCCAGGGAGATCTGGCCCGCCCAGCCGGTCAGCAATGTGAGAGAGAGGGCCACCATCGTGTGTATGAGGATCCCCGTCCAGAGCCACAGCGACGTGGGGGAATCGAGCAGCCAGCCGAGCAGGCCCAGGAACAGGAAGATGCCGCCCAGCCCGATGGTGCCCAGGTGACGCACGATCGCCAGGTCGCCGAACTCTCTCGGTACCGCCCGCAGCTTGGGCGACAGCGACCAGCCGGCCTCGTCGCGGCGGGCGCGCACCGCGAACAGCACCGCCACCACCACCGCTCCGAACAGGAACAGGTCCACGATCGAGCGGTTGGCCGACTCCACGTTGTCCCGCACGATCTTCTCGGCGATGCCGACGCCGACGCCGCCCAGCAGCGTCATCGGCAGCGAGCGCATCCTGGCGATGAGGCTCACGACGAGGGCTCGCAGCAGCAGCGGGGGCGCCAGGGCGGCGGTGCCGGTCTGGGCAGCACTCACTCCCTCCAGCGGGGCGAAGAACACCGCGGTGGCGGCCGAGAGCGACCCGGCGATGCCCCAGAGGGCGGTGGAGATCCGGCGCGTGCGGATGCCGTAGGTGCGGGCCGTCTCGGGATTGGCGGCGGCCGCCCGTGCTGCCAGCCCGAAGCGGGTCTTGTGCAGCACCAGGCCCAGCAGGCCCACCATCACCGGCACGGCGATGATGACGATGAGCTCGCGGCCCAGGATCCGCAGATCGTCGGTGACCTGCCAGCGCAGGTCGAAGGGTGGCGGGATGGGACCGGGCCGCAGCACCGCCGGCAGGTTGATCCGGGCCAGCACGAGCAATTGACCCACCCCGATGGTGGCGATCAGCAGGACGAGCCGTGAGGAGTGCGAGAGCCTCCGGATGATGGTCAACTCGATTGCGCCGCCGACGAGGAAGCCGCCCGCGATCGCCACGGCGAACGCCATCCACCAGTTGAGGCCGTAGCCCGCCAGCATCAGAACGAAGGTGGCGGCGCAGAGCGCACCCACATCGGCGTGGGCGAAGTTCAGGATCCCGCTGGCCCGGTAGACGAGCACGAATCCGGCGGCGAGGGCGGCGTAGGTGAGCCCGGTGACGCCGCCGATGAGCAGGTCCTGCTGCGAGACGCCCCAGCCAACCACCTCGATCACGGCTCGACCGTCCCTTCGGCGCTGGTTGTGGAGGCTGTCTCCGGTCCTCCCAGGAAGGCGGCGCGCAGCAGGTCCTCACGCTGCCTCAGGTCCTCCGAGCGCCCCTCGAAGACCACCCGGCCGTTCTCGAGGAACATGGCGCGGTCGGCGAGGTCGAGGGCCAGGCTCACGGACTGCTCGACCACCAGCATCGTGCGGCCCTGCTCGCGGAGCCGCGCCAGCGCGCCGAGCAGTTCCTGCACCACGATCGGCGCCAGGCCGAGGCTCAGCTCGTCGATCAGCAGCAACTCCGGCCGGTGCTGGAGGACCATCGCCAAGGCCAGCATCTGCCGCTGACCGCCCGACAGGTCCCGAGCGGGATCGGCGAGACGCTCGGCGAGGGCGGGAAAGACGGCGAGCACCTCCTCCTGGCGTTCCAGAATCTCCGCGCGACGGAGGCCTGCGCCGAGGAGTGCGGCCTGCAGGTTGTCGCCGACGCTGAGGGGCGCGAACGTCCCCTCGCCGCCACGCAACTGCACCATGCCGACCCTGAAGCGGGTCTCGGGCTCGGAGTACGTGATGTTCCTCGTGCCGAGCCGCACAGCTCCCTCGGTGGGCGTCAGCAGGCCGCCGAGCGTGCGCAGCAGCGTGGTCTTGCCGGCGCCGTTGGCGCCGAGCAGGGCCACCGTCTCGCTGCGCGCCAGCGAGAAGCTCACACCGAACAGCACCCGAACGTGGCCGTACCCGGCGGAGAGGTTGCGTACCTCCAGAAGGGGGGCTGCCCGCGATCGGGACTTCACCGCCGAAAGTCTGCCCCATCGGGCGCCCGCGAGTCCGAAATTGGCCGCGGCGCCGCCGACGGCAGAGCGACACCGCGACTTCGAGAGCGCGCCGTGCGATCACAGCCACGACCGGACTGTGGCGTCGTCTAGCGTGGATCGCCGTGGGAGGGCGATCGCAAATCGTGCGCTCGTGGATCGCGCTGCCGGTGGCGCTGCTCCTGGCTGTGGCCTGCGGGGGAGGGGCCGAGACCTCCGGCGGCGCCACCAGAACGACCGGCGGCACCCGGGAGGCGGCTCCGGAGAGCCCGGCCGATCCTGGCGGCGAACCACCCCCGGCGGAGAGTGAGGAGCTCGCCGGCGCGCCAGGATCGGCGGCGGACGCCGGCGTGGAGGCCGGAGGGACGTCGACCGCAGCCGATCCCACCGGCTCCTCCGGCAGCGTCCCCGGCGAGACGACCGTGACCACCACGAGGGGCGAGACCGCCGCGGCGGCGCCGGCGGAGGACGCCGGGGGAGCGACATCGGATCCCGGCGGTGCGGTCGCCGCCAACGTCCATGCCGATCCCCGGGGCGGGGTCTTCACGGAGTTCCAGCGGGGATTCGACCGCGACCACCCGTTCGGCTCGCTCGAGGCCTTCTGCTTCCCACACGGCGAGGGGGCCGAGCCGCGGCTCGCCACCGACACCGGCATAGGCGCCGACACCATCACGCTGGCGCACATCCGCACCCGCATCGAGGAGATCGTGGAGATGGGCTTCGCCGCCCCGGTCGGCGACCCCACCGACATGTTCGACACCTTCACCCGCATCGTGAACGAGCGCTGCGGCGGCGTCTGGGGGCGCAAGATCGATCTGCGGCTGGTGGAGGTGGCGGCGCTGGGCGTCGGCGGCACCGACATCGACACGCTGCGCAACGCCGCCTGCATCGAGGCCACCGAGGACCACGAAGCCGTCATCCTGGTGAACTCCACCAGCTTCCAGGGGACCGCCCAACTCTGCGTCACCGAGGAGCACGATTCGGCGCTCATCACCCACCAGGCCCTGCCGGCGGAGTACGTGCAGCGGGGCGGGGGGCGGCTGCTCACGACCGCCACCACCCTGGAGGGCAATCTGCGCGCACTGGCCGAGTACCTCATCTCGACCGGTGCGCTGGAGGGCCGTCGCGTCGCCGTCGTGGCCTCCAACACGCCGGGGGAGGCGGAGGCGACCGAGGCCAGTCTGGTTGCGACGCTCGAGGCGGCAGGCGTGGACGTGCGGGCCTTCGACGTGCTCGACTGCGCCGGCACCTCCGTCTGCTTCGGCGGCATGGCCGAGTCGGTGCAGCGGCTGATCGAGGAGGGCGTCGACGTGCTCTTCCCCACGGTGAACGCCCTCTCCCTGCCGGCGTACATCACCGAGATGGTCACGCAGGGTTTCGCGCCGGGTGACGTGCGGTTCTACAACTCCGATTTCAACAACCAGGGCAACGAGATCGTGTCGGGCCTGATCGTCACGTTCGGCGGCGAGGCGGCCGGCGAACTCTATGACGGCACGGTGCTGCTGGTGCACGGGGACTCGGGCCGCTACCGGTTGCCCGACCACCTCCCGGCGACGGCATTCGACGAGATGTGCATGCGCGAGTACGCGGAGAATTCGGCCATCGGCGAGTACTACGACCCGCGGGATCCGGTGGAGACCAACAAGCACGGCATGGTGGGCCTCGTGTGCAGCATCTACCGGGTGGCTCTGCGCGGGCTCTACGACGCCGGCCCCAACCCCACCCGGGCCGACATCTTCGCCGCCTTGGAGAACCTCGGGCCGGTGGACCTCGTCAGCATGCTGCCCGGCTCGCTGGCGCCCGGCAAGTGGACCATGGGCGATTCCCTGCAGCCGGTGACCTTCCACTACCCGTGTCCCTTCGAGGGCATGGGCACCACGGCGGGCACCTGCCACGTGCCGAACGATTACAGCGAGTTGCGGGTCGGCGTGAACTGACCGGCGCTCGACGCCGGCCGCTGCCGCGTCGCGCCTTTTCGTCTAGCTTGGATGATTGTGAGAGCGCGATCATCCGCGGGACGCGCCTGCGCGGTCGCGCTGGCCGCGGCCCTGCTGGCCACCGCCTGCGGGGGCGGGACGGCGGAGCCCGACGCGACGCCCGTGACCACTCGGGCCTCAGCGGACAGCGGCGCCGGCGGCAGCACCGACCCCGACGACACCGGCACGCCCGCTGCCGCGCCCGCCCCGAGCGACACCGCCGCGCCCCCCGCCGCCGGCGATCCTGATGTCGACGAGGACCTCGGCGACGCCGTCGAGGACGGCGATGCGGCGCCGCCGCCCGCGCCGGCGGACAGTGGCGAGACGGCGTCGTTCGAGACGGTACCCACCGCCCCGGAGACCTCCGAGGGTGACGCTCCCGCCGAGCCGAGCGCCGACACCGCCGAGGTGAGCGAGCCGCCGCCGAACGTGTACGACGATCCTCGCGGCGGCATCTTCGCGGAGTTCCAGAGGGGCTTCGACCGCGACCACCCGTTCGGATCGCTCGACGCCTTCTGCCTGCCACACGATCCGCCGGCGGAGCAGCGGCGGGCCACCGACGCCGGCATCGGCGCTGACAGCATCACACTCGTGCACATGCGCACGCAGATCGAGGAGCTCGTGGGCGCCGGTCTCGCCGTCGACGTCGGGGATCCGACCGACATGTTCGACACGTTGACCCGCATCGTGAACGAGCGCTGCGGCGGCGTGTGGGGACGCCAGATCGATCTACGGCTGGTCGAGGTGTCGGCGCTGGGCGGGGGCGGCGTGGACATCGACACGCTGCGCAACGCCGCCTGTATCGAGGCGACCGAGAACCACGACGGCGTCATCGTGATGAACGCCACGACCTTCGCGGGAACCGCCCAGCTCTGCATCACCGAGGAGCACGATTCGGTCCTCATCGGCCACGAGGCCCTGCCGGCGGAGTACCTGCGGCGCGGCGGCGGGCGGCTGTTCACGACCGCCACCACGGTGGAGGAGATATTCGGCGCACTGGCGAAGTACGTCACCGACAACGGCGCTCTCGAGGGCCGCCGCGTCGGCGTCGTGGCCCCGAACACTCCGGGTGAGGCGGAGGCGGTCGAGGGCGGCCTGGTGACGACGCTGCAGGCTCTGGGTGTGGACGTGCGGGTCTTCGACGTGCTCGATTGCGCGGGCACGTCCTTCTGCGTCGGTGGCATGGCCGAGTCCGTCCAGCGTCTGATCGAGGAGGACGTCGACGTGCTGTTCCCCACGCTCAACGCGGTCTCGCTGCCGGGCTACATCAACGAGATGGTGACGCAGGGGTTCGAGCCGGGGGACGTGCAGATCTACAACTCCGACTTCAACAGCCAGGGCAACGAGGTGGTGGCCGACCTGATCCTCACCTTCGGCGGAGCCGCGGCAGGCGAACTCTACGACGGGTCGGTGCTGCTCGTGACCACCGACCAGGGCCGCTTCCGCGATCCGGCGTGGGAGCCGCCGGCCTTCAGCGAGATGTGTATGCGGGAGTACCGGGAGAACTCGCCGCTCGGCGAGGACTACGACCCGCGAGACGTCGTTGGGACCAACAAGTACGGGATCCTGGCCCTCGTCTGCAGCGTCTACCGCGTGGCCCTTCGAGCCATCTACGACGCCGGCCCGAACCCCGGCCGCGCCGACATCGTCGCTGCGATGGAGAATCTCGGGCCGGTGGACCTGCCGTTCATGCTGCCGGCCTCACTCGGCCCCGGCAAGTGGTCGATGGGCGACTCGCTGCAGCCGGTGACGTTCCGGTATCCGTGCCCCTCCGAGGGCCTCGGGACCAAGAACAACATCTGCCTGGTCGCGAGCGACTACAGCGAAGTGCGCGTCAAGGTCAACTGAGCGACCCGCCGGGCTGGGACGGCGCCGGTGCCCCGTTCCCTGCTCAGGGGCGGCGGGGGAACTGGCCGAAGTCCGGAGGCGTGCGGTTCACGTAGCTGTCCCGGCCGTGCTGCGCCTCGTCGGTCTGGTAGAAGAGCAGGGTGGCGTCGCCCGCCAGTTGCTGGATGCCGGCGAGGCCGTCGTCGGCGGCGTTCATTCCCGCCTTCAGCATCCGCAGCGCCAGCGGCGAGTGTTCGAGCATGCGCCGGCACCAGCGCACCGTCTCGATCTCGAGTTCCTCGAGCGGCACGACAGCGTTGACGAGCCCCATGTCCAGGGCCTCCGCGGCGCCGTACTGGCGGCACAGGAACCAGATCTCCCGGGCCTTCTTCTGGCCCACGTGGCGCGCCAGCAGGCCTGAGCCGTAACCGCCGTCGAAGGAGCCCACCCGGGGGCCGGTCTGGCCGAAGACGGCGTTGTCGGCGGCGATGGTGAGGTCGCAGACGATGTGCAGCACGTGCCCGCCGCCGATGGCGTAGCCGGCAACCATTGCCACCACGGGCTTCGGCGTCCGGCGTATCTGCACCTGCAGGTCGAGCACGTTGAGTCGGCCGATGCCCTTGCGGGCCACCTCGTCGTCGCCGAGATAGCCGTCGTCTCCCCTGATGCGCTGATCGCCTCCCGAACAGAACGCAAGGTCTCCCGCGCCGCAGAGGATCACCGCACCGATCCGGTCGTCGTCGCGTGCCCGGTTGAGAGCGTCGGCAAGCTCGAACAGCGTCTGAGGTCGGAAGGCGTTGCGGACCTCGGGGCGCTGGATCGTCAACTTGGCGATGCCAGCGGCGGTTGCGTAGCCGATGTCACCGTAGGACTCACCGTCGTCCTGCCAGCCGGCGCCGGGTCGGATGAGGCTCTCGGCTGGATCGGCGGCGCCCCGCGGCCGGGGGGCCGAGAAGTGGTCCGGGCCGCTGGATGCTGAGGATTGGCTGGAGGGGTTCACGGGGCCTCCCGGTTGGACGACGTCGGGCTGCCGCACGGCGCCACCGAAGGGGCGGCCCGGCAGCCGCTGACACGGTATTGCCCGCCGGAGGAAGTGACGCGCCGACCGGCGTCCCCGGGCGGCGCCGGCGAGCGGGCCGCCCGGTCAGCCGAATGTCTCGAGGAGTGTCATGCCGCCGGCGGTCTCGGGCTCCAGCCCGAGGCCGGGTCCCGCCGGCAACTGCACGGCGCCGGCGCGCACCGCCGGCGGCTCGCACACGTCGCCGTGCAGCAGCGCCGAGGTGCCCAGGCCCGCGGCCGGCCCTGCGGCCACGGCGGCGACGTGGGCGGCGGTCGCCACGCCGACGGCACTCTCCATGAAGGAACCGATGATCGCGCCGGTACCGGTCTCGGTCAGTTCGGCCACGGCCCGCAGCACGGCGACCGGGTCGCCGAGGGCCGAGGGCTTCAGGACGGCGGCCGCCACGCCGAGCGGGAGGTGGCGGTGAAGGTCGGTCAGCGGCGGGAGGCTCTCATCGGCGGCGATCGGGATGTCGCTGCCTTCCTGCAGTCGTCGGAGTTGCGCGAGGCCGCGGCAGGGTTCCTCGAGCAGTTCCGGCTCGAAGCGAGCCAGCACCCTGACGGCGTCTCCCGCAGCGGCCCCCCAGGCGCCGTTGGCGTCCAGGCGCAGCGCAGCGGCGGGAGCGGCGTCTCGCAGGGCCGCGACGCGGGCCACGTCGTCGGCCAGCGGACCGCTGCCGACCTTCAGCTTGAGCGTGGTGTGGCCGGCGGCTGCCGCGCCGGTGGCGGCAGAGGCGACGGACTCGGGGGTGTCGCCCTCGATCAGCGCGGCGGTCGGTACCGGCCCCGCGGGCGGACCTCCGGGAGCGGACACCTCACGCGCCAGGAACGAAGCCAGCGGGACGCCGCGGCGGCGGGCTGCCAGATCGGCGGCCGCGCCGGCGACTGCCGCCCAGGCGCACGGCACGTCGCGCAGGGTTGTGTCGGCGCGCGCCGCCAGCGCCTCGGTCTCCTCGAAGGGCGCGGCGGCTCCCAGCCAACCGGCCAGCACCTCACCAGTCGTGTCCAGATCGGGCCCGTGCCAACCCGCCAGCGGGGCGGCCTCCCCCCATCCCGCCCGGCCGTCCCGGTCGCGCAGCCGTACGAGCAGGCCGCGCCGGTACCTGAGCGGTCCGCGACCGGTCACGAGCGGCTTTCGCAGCGGCAGCGCGTAGCTGTAGAGCGCAGCCCCGGCACCGCTCCCGTCGCCATCGGTGGCATCGGGCTCGGTGGCGGGGGTGCGGTTCATGCAGGGCCGAACGAGCGGGTCACGGCATCCCGCACGGACCTCTCGACGAGCCGGTGCTGTGCCACGTTCGCCTCGGTGTCGACGGGGACCTCGATGACCCCGAGACCCCCGGAGTGCCTGCAGATTTCCAGCGCCTCGCCCAGGGCCGCGGCGTCAGCGGCGCGGTGGTGAGCGGCACCGACGCCCTTCACCACGGCTGAGAGGTCGGCGCCGTGAGGTGTGCCGAAGAACTGTTCGAAGACCGGCCCGGGGACCGCCCCGGCGACCGGGAGGAACGAGAAGATGCCCCCACCGTCGTTGTTCGGCACGACGATCGTGAGATCGATCCCGAGTCGGGCGGCGCCGAGCAGTCCCCCGAGGTCGTGCAGCAGCGCCAGATCTCCCGCCAACAGGACGACCGGGTCGCCGGCAGCTGCGGCCATCCCGGCGGCAGCCGAGGTGACGCCGTCAACGCCGTTGGTGCCCCGATGCGCCACGACCCGCGGCGCTCGACGGTGAGGCGCCAGGAAAGCGTCCAGATCTCGGACGGGCATGCTGTTCGAGGCGTAGAGAACGGTGTCGGGCTCGAGCGTCTCGCCGAGCAGCCGCGCCAGTCCCGCCTCGAGGAGCGGCCCGCCCTGCAGGGTCGCCGTGATCGTCTGCTGAGCCGTCGACTCGGCGCGACGCCAGGAATCGGTCCAGGCGGTCGCCGACCGCGCCGGCTCGAGGGAGGCCAGGACACCCCGGGCCAGCGCGCCGAGGGGGCTGCGCCAGCGTCCCGCGGGCACCGTCGTGGGCTCTTCCCAACGGTCCAACGGGTCCACGAGCCAGATCTCCGCTTCCCAGGCCGCCAAGCCTTCCCGCAGCGCCCGCGCCGCGGTGGGGTGGCCGGCCCGGACGAGCACGTCGGGAGTGTGCCCGTCCCAGAACGGCCCGGTGCGGGCCAGATGCTGACCGGCTGCCACGACCGTGGCAGCCGCGGCGTCCCCGGTGCGCAGGCCGGAGGCGGCATCGGCCACTAGCGGCCAACCGGCGAGCGCCGCCAGTTGTTTCACGGCGCCGGCGTCGGCACCGGAGAGGTCCGACGGTCCGACCGCAAGCACGCCGCGTTCCCGGTTGCGCACGAGGTCGGCCAACTGCGCCACCTCGCCGGCGTCGGCTACCGGCGGCGCGGTCGGCCCCGGCGACTCCCTTCCGGCGACGCCTCCGACCGGCTGCCCATCGAGGGGCTCGAGCGGCTCGCGCAGCGGGGCGTTGAGGTGGACCGGTCCACCGGGTGGACCGAGCGCGGCGGCGACCGCTCGGTGCGCGGTGAAGCGGGCGTGGTCGGGACCCACCTCGCCGGACACCGGCAGGTCGGCCGACCAGCGCGCGTGCGCGCCGTACAGGCCGATCTGGTCGATGGTCTGGCCGGCACCGCGGTCGCGCAACTCCGGCGGTCGGTCGGCGGTCAACACCACCAGGGCCACCCCGTCGTAGAACGCCTCGGTCACCGCGGGCAGGTAGTTGGCGGCTGCACTTCCCGAGGTGCAGATCAGGGCGACGCACTGGCGCTCGGCCTTGGCGAGGCCGAGCGCGAAGAAGCCGCCGGCGCGCTCATCCAGTTGCACCCAGCAGCGCAGCCGCGGGTCGGCGTGGGCGGACAGCACCAGCGGTGCCGAGCGCGAACCCGGCGAGCAGACCACGTGGCGCACACCCCGGTTCGCCAACTCCTCGAAGAACGCACCGAAGTACTCGTATGCGGTCACTGCTCGCGAATGCCTCCGAGTGGTGCGTCGTCGGTGACCGCGGGAACTGCGTGCAGCTTCGAGGCGGTCTCGCGCAGCTCTGCGGTGGGATCGGATTCCTCGACCACGCCGGAGCCGGCGAAGAGCGCTATCTCGTTGGTCACCGGATCCAGCAGGCCCGAGCGGAGCGCCATGCAGAACTCGCCGTTGCCGGCCAGGTCGGTCCACCCGACCGGGCCGGCGAACCAGCCGCGGCCCGCCGGCTCGTGGCGGCGGAGGAAGTCCAGCGCGGCGGCCACCGGCTGGCCCGCAACCGCAGGAGTCGGATGCAGGGCGCCGGCGAGCTCGAGGATGGCACCCGGAGCGGTGGCGCAGCGTCCCCGCACGGGGGTGCAGAGGTGCTGGATGCCGGGCAGGGCGCGGACGTACGGTTCGGGCGGGCAGGGATCCAGCACGACTCCGGCGCCGGTCATGCCCTCGCGCAGGTGCTCGACCACGGTGTCGTGCTCGCGCCGCTCCTTGCCGCTGGCCAGCATCGCATCGGCCAGAGCGGCGTCCCGGACGGGATCCTCGTCGCGGGGGCACGATCCGGCCAGTGCATCGGCCTCGGCGATACCGTCGGCGGTCCTGACCAGCAATTCGGGGGTGGCTCCCAGCAGGGTTCGGCCCCCGCCGCTCACGGCGTAGCTGGTCGCGGTGGGGTAGCGGGCCGCCAGCCGCCGCAACAGCTCGACGACGGCTCCCTTGCCCGGCGAACCGGCGAGACGGACGGTGACCTGCCGGCCCGGTACGACCTTCCCGAGCGCACCCGCCCGGATCTGCCCCAGTGCGGCATTGATCGTGGCCACGTAGCCGTCGTCGGCGCCGCCACTCGGCCCGAGCAGCACCAGCGGAGTTGGCGACGGAACCGCCTCGGCGGCGGCTCGCAGCAGTCGCACCGCCCGTTGCGATGCCTCTGCCAGTCGATCCGCCGGCGCCACCACGAGCCAGCGCAGCTTCCCCTGCTCGGCGATTCCCAGCAACTCCGGCAGCACGAGCATCCCCGCACCGAATCCCGTCCAGCGAGACTGCTCGCCGCCGGGCTGCGAGTCGAAGGCGAACCCGCCGCACAGGATCGGGCCCCAGGGACCGGCGCCCCGCCGGCTCGACTCGGCGACTCCCTGGAGGTCTCGGGCAACCTCGGAGACGAAGCGGGCCGCCTCGCTGAAGCGTTCCCGCTGGCTGGCCGGCTGCCACCGCAACGCCGCGCCGATGCAGACGACCGCCAGTCCCCGCGAGGGTTGGATCCAGCAGAAGTGCCTGTCGCCTGGTGGAGCGGTGGCGAAGGCGGCCAGCGGGTCCGCGCCCGGGGGCGCCGACAACTCCAGGCACCGCAGGTCACGGGCCGCCGGGCGTTCCCGAGCGTCGAGTGGCGCCTCCCCGGCCGCGAGGCTCATCGGTATGGCCTCGGTGAGCGGTCCTGAGGGAATCAGCCGCGCCGCGGCCGCGAAATGGCCGGGGGTGCGGCCGTGCCGGGGCGCCGGCGAGTTGCCGGGCCCGGGACTCGGGTGCGGTTTTCCACGTCGCGCTGCACGTTGGGAGTATACGAGTGGGACGCCGCGGGACCGTCCGGTCGGCGGCCCGCTCCGAGGCGACCGGGCAGGCACCGTCACGGGGACCTGCGAGGCGGGATTGGCTTGCTACGCTGCCGCGACGTGCGATCGTCAGGGCTCCGACGGAATCGCCGGACGGCGCGGTGGTCGATTGTCTTCCTCGTTTGCCTGCTGGGGACGCTGCCCGCTGCGCCGCCGAGCGTTGCTCAGGAGACGATCGCCGAGGCGCGGGCCGAGTTGGAGCGGGTGGAGGAGGAGAAGCTCGCCCTGCAGGCCCGGATCGACGTGCTGGCTGCCGAGGACGTCGACGTGTTCAGGGCGCTGCAGGCGGCAGAGGAGCTGGTGGCACGCCAGGTGGCGCAGGTCGAGGCGGCCGAGCAGGAGCTCCGGGCGCAGATCGCCGTCCAGCGCCAGAACGAGGCGGCGATCGGGTGGGCTCAGTTGGACATCACCGATGTGCGCCGGGATGCCGAGGCGGTCATCGTCGAGGTGTACCTGCAGGCGGGCAGCGAGCGGACCGCCACTCTCCTGGCGTCGGACGATCTGACGCACGGGCTGCGCCGCCTGGCGCTGCTGGAAGCCGTGCACGGTCATGCCGAGGACCTGGTCGAGGACATCCGCCTGGCTGAGGATCGCTACGACGTGGCGCTGGCCGAGGCCGCCGCCTCGGTTGCCGAGGTGGAGCGGCTGCAGGTGGTGCTGGAGGACGACCTGGGGGTGCTGGAGGAGCGGCGCGCCGAGGCGGCCGCCATCAAGGCCGAGCTGGACAAACGCCGGCGGGCCTTGGAGGCCGAGTTCGCCGCCTGGGATCGGGAGGCCTCCGAACTCGAGAGCTTCATCCAGGTGGAGGAGTACCGCCAGAAGGCCGAGGCGTGGGTGCAGGCCCAGGAGGAGGCGGCGGGCGCCGCGGCCGGATTCCTCTGGCCCACCGCGGGCGTGGTGACTTCGGGCTTCGGCAACCGCCTGCACCCGATCCTGGGGGTCTACCGGCTGCACGCCGGGATCGACCTGGGGACCACGCACGGGCAGCCGGTCTATGCCTCGCGGGCCGGGGTGGTCATCACCGCCGGCCCTTGGGGCGGCTACGGGAACGCCGTTGTGCTCGACCACGGCAACGGGCTCTCCTCGGTGTACGCCCATCTCTCGCAGGTGACCGTGCGACCGGGCGATCTGGTCGTCGGCCTCCAGCAGGTCGGCAACATCGGCTCGACCGGGCTTTCCACCGGCCCACACCTGCACTTCGAGATCCGCCTGAACGGAACCGCGGTGGACCCGCTGGGATATCTCCCGTGACCGCGCCGGCCGCCTCGACGGCGCTGCTGACCGACCAGTACGAGTTGACGATGATCGACGCCGCACTGCGCTCAGGGGTTGCCGACCTGCCTGCCACCTTCGAGGTTTTCTGCCGCCGGCTGCCGCCGGGACGCCGCTACGGAGTCGTTGCCGGCACCGGTCGCCTGCTGGCGGCGCTGGGGGACTTCCATTTCGGTCCGGCCGAGTTGGACTTCCTGCGCCAAGGCGGCATTGTCTCGGAGGACAGCTTGGCGCGCCTGGCGGAGTTCTCCTTCTCCGGGGACATCTGCGGGTATCGCGAGGGCGAGTTCTACGTTCCCGGCTCGCCGATTCTGACCGTGAGCGGCAGCTTCGCCGAGACGGTTGTGCTGGAGACCCTGGTCCTGTCGATCCTCAACCACGACTCCGCCATCGCCGCCGCGGCGGCACGCATGCGGGCGGCGGCCGGCGACCGGATGCTGCTGGAGGGGGGCAGCCGGCGCACCCACGAGGAGGCGGGACCGGCGGCGGCCCGTGCCGCCTACGTGTGCGGCTTCGACGCCACCTCCAACCTGGAGGCCGGGCGCCGCTTCGGTGTGCCCACCGGCGGCACGATCGGGCACGCTTTCATCCTGGCGCACGCCGACGAGCGCGCCGCCATGGCCGCCCAGGCGGACCTCCTGGGTCCCGGCAGCACCTACCTGGTGGACACCTACGACGTCGCCGACGGTGTGCAGCGGGCGGTGGAGGTGGCCGGCCCCGGCATGGGCGCCCTGCGCATCGACTCGGGAGACCTGGCCGCCTCGGCGTCGGCGGTGCGCCGCCAGCTCGACGATCTCGGCGCTCACCGGACCCGCATCATCCTGTCGGGCGACCTGGACGAGCACGACATCGCCGCGCTGGCCGCGGTACCCGCCGACGGGTACCTCGTGGGCACCGAGCTGGTGGCCGGCGCCGGCGCGCCGACTGCGGGCCTGGTCTACAAGCTCGTGGAGATCGACGGGCGACCGGTGCGCAAGCGATCGCTGGCCAAGTCCTGGCGTCCGGGCACCAAGCGCGCCTTCCGCCTGCTCGACGATGCGGGCACGGCGACGGTTGAGCTGCTGCTGGAGCCCGGCGCGCCGGCGCCCACGGGCGCGCTCGCCCTCCAGACCGATCTGGTGCGTGGCGGTCGGGCCGAATCCCCGGTGGCGACCGATCCCGCCCGCAGCACGCTGGAGGCCCGCAACTATCATCGCGAGGCGCTCGCCCGGCTCGGTTCCGAGGCGTTCGGTCTGAGCCCCGGCGAGCCCTGGCTGCCCATCGAGCCCGCTCTGGAGGACACCTGAAGCAGACCGCCGGCGAGGACGACCGGGCGCCCCGCGCTCTGGTGATCGTGGACGTGCAGAACGATTTCTGCGACGTTCCCGGCGCTTCCCTGCCCGTGTCCGGCGGCGCCGCCCTGGCTGGGCGAATCAGCGACTACATGCGCCGGTCGGTCGGTCTGTACACGGCCTTGGTGGCCACCCGGGACTGGCACATCGATCCCGGCGACCACTTCTCGTCGGTGCCCGACTACGCGGGGACCTGGCCCCCGCACTGCCGTGCCGGGAGCAGCGGCGCAGACTTCCACCCGGACCTGGAGACCGAGCCGCTGGCGGAGGTCTTCTCCAAGGGCCAGTTCTCGGCGAGTTACACCGGGTTCGACGGTGTCGCCGGCGACGGGGCTCCGCTGGAGGACTGGCTGCGGTCCCGCCGGCTGGAGGCGCTGGACGTCGTGGGGATCGCCACCGACTACTGCGTTCGCGCCACGGTGCTGGACGCCGCCCGGTTGGGATTCTCCACCCGGGTGCTGGCGGATCTCTGCGCGGGCGTGGCGCCCGAGAGCACCCGAGCGGCGCTGGAGGAGATGGCTGCGGTGGCCGAGGTGCTGCTGCAGCCGGCGAGCTGAGGCCCCCACGCCGGCGCCGCGGCTCAGCGGATGGCCCGGGCCGCCGTGCGGAAGGACAGCAGTTCGGTGAGGCCGGTGAGCGTCTCGGCCAGGGCGGTCACAGGATCCTCCTGGCGAGGCGTCTCGGCGGCGTTGCGCAGGCGGATCTCCTTGACGGAGAAGCGCAGGCGGTGCTCCACCATGCTCATAAGCAGCGTCGGGTGGCTGCTGCCGGGCGGAACGTGGGCGATGACCTCCTGCAGCGCCTCCGCGTCGTAGAGCCGCACCGGCGACCCCATGTCGTTGCGCCAGATCCCGAAGGCCAGGCCGGCCAGCGGGCGCAGCGCCCGCCCGGCGAGGGCGCGCCGATCCCCGATCACGATTCGGGCCCCACCCTCGTAACCGTCCAGCAGGCGTGCCAGGTCGCTGTAGCCCAGCCGCACCTCGCCGCCGATCAGGAGCACCAGGTCGGGACCGCTCACGAGCGCCAGCGTGCAGGCCTTGCGGGCATCGAATTGCCGCCCACTCGGTGGCGCCAGGATGGTGTGCTCCCGGGCGAGCCCGGCGAGCGTCTCCTCGAGCATGGAGGCGTCCCCGGCGGAGGGACGCATCAGCACCGCCGTGACGTTGCGGCGGGCCGGGGGAGAGCTCACGTGCAGCGACGCTAGCGGTTCGGTCGGCTCAGGACTCCTCCGGCGCGGCGGTGGCGGGTGAGCCGGGATGCTCCGAGCCCGTCAGGTAGATCGCCGCGATGGCGAAGATGGCGATCGCGGTGGTGGCGAGCTGGGCCAGGAAGCCGCTGCCCAGGCCGTAGTCCACTATGACCCGCAGCCCGTTCTCGAGGTCCTGGCTGTAGTCGAGCGAGTAGTCGACAGCCAGGGCGGCGGCGATGTCCGCCACGAAGTAGACCACGAACCCGCTCAGGAACGCAGCGGCGAGCTGGCGGCGCAGCCACCAGACGGCGAGGGGAGCGGCGAGGGCGAAGATCAGCCAGGCGGCCAGTTCAGGGATGAACTGGGCTCCCTCGAGGCGGGCGACCAGACCCCGGTGGAGGATCTCCGGTGGCAGCGGCTCGCTGAGGGCGTTGCCGGACTCGTTGACGGGCGTCCGCCGGATGCTGATGACGTACGTGGGCAGGAACCGCGCCACGATCCAGCCGGTGCTCACGGCGGCGGCGCCGAGCACGAGCCAGGGGCTGTGCGGCCGCCCATCGGGGCGGCACCCACGGCCGCACTCGTCACTGACGAGGAGCCCGGCGAAGGCGGCCGCCCCGAGCTGCACGACGTAGGAGGCCAGGCCCAGCCAGAATCCGGGGCCTGCGTGGGCGTCGTTGTAGGTGAACATGCCGAAGCTGTTCTCGGCGAGGGCGTACAGCATGCCGGCGGTGAGGCCGCAGATGGCGATCGCGCCGGCCGTGCGGTGGCCGGGGCGCCACACGCAGAACAACATCATGGCGAAGGCGCCCAGCATGATGCAGTTGAACCACAGGTTCACCGGGTCGTGCACCAGCAGGCCGGTCTCGTCGTCCCAGCGGAAGTACAGCGACAGGATCCACAGGGCGACCGCGGCGGCGCCGAGTTGGAGCACACCGAGGAGTCGTCGCTGGGCCGGCTCCCCGGCGGCGTAGAACGGAACGATCCTCACGGGCCGCAGGCTATACGTCGCGGTTTGCCCGCACGAGCAGGCAACCGCCGAGGCTGGGGAGGGGTGGCCGGCGGTTAGAGTCCCCCCGTGCCCTGGCCGCCCGCGGTGGATCTCTACAGCGACACCCAGACGAAACCGACCGCTGCCATGCGCCGCGCCATGGCCGACGCCGAGGTGGGCGACGAGCAGCAGCGCACCGATCCCACGGTCAACCGGCTGTGCGACCGGGTGGCGGAGATGCTGGGACACGAGGCCGGACTCTTCCTGCCCACGGGCACGATGTGCAACCTTGTGGCCGTGGCGGCGCACACCTCGCCCGGCGACGCCATCGTGGCGTCGGTCGACAGCCACATCGTTCGATCCGAGACCGGTGGCGCCGCCGCCTACTCGGGAGTGATCACCGACCTGCTGGGTAGCGACGGGGGTCGGTTCGGGCCCGAGGCCGCCGCCGAGGCTCTGGCGCCCGGCAACGCCTACCGGCCCTGGCCCCGCCTTCTGTGCCTCGAGCAGACCCACAACTTCGGCGGGGGCACCGTGTGGCCGCTGGCGCAGTACCAGGCCGTCGCCGCGGTGGCGCACGAGACGTCGGTACCGGTGCACACCGACGGCGCCCGGCTCTTCAACGCCACGGTGGCGTCGGGAACCGAGGCGGCCGACTGGGGTGGGCCCGTGGATTCCATCTGGATCGACTTCACCAAGGGCCTCGGGGCGCCCATCGGCGCCGTGCTGGTCGGGGGAAGCGACTTCATCGAAGCGGCGCGGGTGCACAAGCACCGCTGCGGGGGCGCCATGCGGCAGGCGGGCATCGCCGCCGCCGGCTGTCTCCACGCGCTGGACCACCACATCGATCGCCTCGCCGACGACCACGCCAACGCGGCCCGCCTGGCCGAGGGGATCTCGGCCCTCGGGCTGGGGACCGAGGACGTGGAGACCAACATGGTGTGGATCGACGTCACCTCCACCGGCTTGCGGGCGGCGGAGTTCCTGGAGCGCCTCGCCGCGCACGACGTCCGCATGAGCCGTGTGGAGGAGCGGGTGCGGGCCGTGACCCACCTCGACGTCTCCGCCGGCGACATCGAGACGGCGCTCAGGGCGGTGGGCGCGGTCCTGGCCGAGCTGTCGTGAGCGGCAACGGGAGCGGTCCGCGGCGCCCCAACATCTGCTTCATCCTCACCGACCAGGAGCGCCACCGGGGCTGGCTGCCCGACGACGTGGACCTGCCCGCCCGCCGGCGCCTGCTGGCCGGCGGTCTGGAGTTCAGCCGCCACTACACGCACACCTCGCCCTGCTCGCCGTCGCGGGCGACGCTCGTGACGGGTGAGTACATGCCTGCCCACGGCATCAAGGAGAACACCCGGGGACCGGCCAACGGCTGGCTGGACAGCGGCACCGACACTCTCGGCAAGATGCTGCGCAGGCAGGGCTACCGCACCGGCTACAAGGGCAAGTGGCACCTGTCCATGGGCCCCTACCCGGACATGGAGTCCTACGGCTTCGGCGACTGGGAGGGCAACGACCAGGCCTTCTGGGGCCAGGCCGGCAGCGGGGTGGAGTTCGACGAGCCGATCGCAGCCTCGGCCGCGCAGTGGATCCGCGACCGCGCCGGCAGCCCGCAGCCCTGGTTCCTGTTCGTGGGGCTCGTCAATCCCCACGACGTCATGTGGTTCCCCATCGATCAGCCCTGGTACCAGCAGGCCAACCCCGAGCACTACCGCCGCGTGCGCGACCGCTACGCCGCCCTGGGTTGGGGGCGCGCCGACGCCCTGCCGCCCTTCTCGCTCGACTACCCCGAGCGCTTCGACGAACTGCCGGCCAACTTCGACGACGACCTGCACACCAAGCCCGACGTGCACCGGCGCTTCGTCCACGAGATGTCCCGCAACGGCGGCTACCTGGACCGCGCCGAGGTGCGGCGCTGGCTCCGCCAACTGGACTACTACGTGAAGCTCCACGAGATGAGCGACGTGAGCGTGGGTCTCATCCTGGACGCCATCGAGGATGCCGGCGCCGCCGGCGACACCGTCGTGATCTTCACCTCCGACCACGGCGACCAGTGCGGCTCGCACGGCCTTCGCTCCAAGGGGCCGTGGAACTACGAGGAGACGATGCACATCCCCCTGTACGTCGTGGCGCCGGGGATCACGACCCCGGGCACGCAGAGCGCGGCGCTCACCAGCCACGTGGACCTCACCGTCACGGTGGCCGAACTGGCGGGCGTCGACCTGTCCGAGGCGGGCCTTCCGGGGCGCGACCTGGCACCGCTGTGGGCCGACCCGACCGGCGGGGGTCGCGAGGAGATCCTGTTCGCCCAGGATTGGGCCTGGTACGACGGCCTGCTGGATACCCGCTACGCCAGCCGCGGCATCTTCGACGGCCGCTTCAAGTACTGCCGCTACTACGGGATCGGCGGCAGCAGCACCACCTCGGCGCGGCCGCCGGCGGGCCCGAAGCTCTTCGACATCGACGCCGACTTCGACGACCACGAGCACGAGCTGTACGACCTGCAGGAGGACCCGCACGAGCTCGTGAACCTGGCCGTCGACCGGGGACGGCGCACGGAGGTTCGGGCGTGGTTCGACCGGTTGCTGGAGGCGGAGGCGGAGGCGTTCGCAGATGCGCCCGGCAGCCGCCCCGCCGGCGCCCCACCCTGGGCGGAGGGCTAGAGCCGCGCGCCGTCCGGGCCGCAGACCTGCCAGGCAGGGTGCACGCGAGCCACAGCCCGAGGCCGCTTGGTTCAGCCGTTGGTGACTCCCGGGTGAGAGGCCTCCCCGTGGCAGGCGCACTGTACCCGGGGAGGCGGGCGTGACCGGCGGCTGCGATCCCGGACGCTTTCCACCTGCTGCGCCCGAATGTCATCATGAGGGACGTGAGGCCGACTTCGCCGCCGGTTCTGGAAGGGGTGCGAGCATGAGGGTGCTCTTCGCCGACCCGTGCCACCCCCGTGCCGTGGCCAAACTGCATGCGCGCGGCTTCGAGTGCATCGAGAAGCCCCAAGTGAAGGCCGATGAATTGGGGCCGCTTCTGGCGGGCGGCGAGTTCGACGTGCTCGTGGTGCGCAGCACCCTCGTCACCGCCGAGGCGATCGCCGCGTCCCGCTCGCTGTCGCTGATCGTGCGCGCCGGAGCCGGGTTCAACAACATCGACGTGGCCGCGGCCTCCGCCCGCGGAATCTACGTCTGCAACACGCCGGGGCGCAACGCCGTTGCGGTGGCGGAACTCACGATGGGCCTCATGGTGGCGCTCGACCGGCACATCGCCGACGCCGCGGCCGATCTGCGCGAGGGCACCTGGGACAAGCCCCGCTACGGTGCGGCACGCGGTCTCAAGAGCCGCTCGCTGGGCATCATCGGGCTGGGGCGCATCGGGATGGCCGTGGCCGAGCGGGCGGCAGGCTTCGGCATGCGCCTGCACGCCGTGCGGCGCCCCGGCCGCGATCCCCTGGTCCGCCGGCGCATAGAGGATCTCGACTTCACGCTGCACGACGATCTCGTCGAGATGGCGGCGTTCTGCGACGTCCTGACGCTGCATCTCGCCGGCACCGAGCAGGTGGTGAACGCGGACGTGCTGGCGGCGATGCCGGCGGGTGCGATCCTGCTGAACACCGCGCGGGCGGGCCTGGTCGACAGCGAGGCCCTCCTGGAGGCCATGGACGCCAAGGGAATCCGTGCCGGCCTGGACGTCTTCGAGGACGAGCCCACCGGCTCCACCTCCGGATTCGCCTCGCGGCTGGTCCGGCACCCCAACGTGGTCGCCACCCCGCACATCGGCGCCTCCACCGAGCAGGCCCAGGAGGCGGTGGCCTCTGCGATAGTCAAGGTCGTCAGGGCGTACGCCGGCGGTCGGGTCGTGAACTGCGTGAACCTCGAGACCGGGCGCGTCGGCAGTCACGTGATCGCGGTCCGCCACGAGGACCGCGTCGGCGTTCTGGCATCGGTTCTGGCCGTCCTCCGGCGCCACGATCTGAACGTGGCCGGCATGGAGAATCGGATCTTCCGCGACTCCACCGCTGCGGTCGCCACGATGGACCTATCAGGGATCATGAACCCCGAAGTGGTCGACGAGATCCTGGACCTGCCCCACGTGTACCACACAGAGGTCCGTCCGGTGCCCGGCTCCGACTCCGCCCCCGCCGAGGAGGATCCGGGGCCATGACCGATGGCAGGCCCGAAAGCGGCGCCCCGGGTCACCGCGGGTCGGTGTTGTGGCCGTTCTCCGCCAGCGTCGTCTGCCAGGACTGGGCCGACCGGGTCGTCTCCCCGGCGTACGAGGGGCTCGGTGTGGAGGAGCGGCGTGCCATTCTCCTGGCGCAGCCCGACAGTTACATGCACGCCACGCGCTCACCCGAGGACGTCGGCTATGCGCTCAGCCCGGCGGAGTTGGCGGTCCTGAACCAGATGGCGCTGATCCGCCTGCTGCGCCTCGGAGCCTTCGAGTCGCGCCCGGAGCCGGCCGTTTACGTGTACCGCCTCGTCGGCTACGGCTGTCGCCAGCGCGGGATCGTGGGGATCGTGCCGCTGGAGGCCTACCGGCAGGGCCGCATCAGGCCGCACGAGCGCACCCACGCCGACCGCGAGGAGTTGCTGAGCGAGTTCCTGGCGCTGACCAGCGCCCAGTCCAGCCCTGTCGGCTTGACCTTCCGGGGAACGCCGCGCGTCGCCGCGTTGCTCGACGCGGTCGAGGGTGGCCAGGAGCCGCTCCTGGACTTCGTCGATCCGAACGGCGTGGCGCAGCGGGTCTGGGAGGTGACCGACCCGGCGTTCCTGGAGGTCCTGAACGAGGATCTGCAGGGTCAGAACCTCTACGTCACCGACGGGCATCACCGTCTCGGCGCGGGCCTCGTGGTCAGTGAGCGTGTGCGTCGCCAGCGCAAGGCCTCCAGCGCCGCCGGCGGCTATCTCCCCAGTGACATCGTTCTCACGACTCTGGGACACTCCCCACCGGGCATGCCGCCGGCACCCGCCGGCGGGGTCACGGGCGACGAGCCGGAGTTCTCGAGCGCCGGCGAGGGCGCGGCCCCCGCCGGTGAACTGCCGGCGAGCGACGCCATTCTGGCGGCGCTCTTCCCGCACGACGAGTTGCGCCTGCTGGTGTTCCACCGGCGGGTGACACCGGCCGTCGCCACCGACGGTGTCGCCATCGAGGCGGCGCTGCGCCGGCTGGGGTCGCTGGAGCCCGTTGAGATCGGCGAAGCCGAGCCTCCCCGCCAGGGAGTTTTCGGCGTCTACCTCGGGCGGCGCTGGTTCCGGTTCACGCCGGCCGGCGGAGTGCAGGGCATCGACGCCGGCTGGTTGCAGGAACACGTTCTGGGCCCCACCTTCGGGATCGACGACCCGGAGCAGACCCGCAACGTCGACTACATCTCCGCGATGCTGGGCCCCGAGCAGGTGGCGCGCCGCTGCGACGAGGCGGGCGGGGTGGGTTTCGTCCTGCACCCGGTCACGATCGAGACGATGATGTCCGTCGCCGACGCCCGGCAGATCATGCCGCCCAAGTCCACCTACTTCCATCCGAAGCCCCGCTCGGGGGTGTTCCTCCGGTTCCAGTAGCCCATGTCGTACGCTGCCGCTCGCTCCCAGGTCGGCGGGACGCCGGACCTGTCGGACGACCCCTACCGGCAGAGTTCCCTGAACCCGCCCAGTTGGCGGGGCCGGATGCACGTCGCCATGATCCTGCCGGCGGTGGCGGGCGGCGCCTGGCTCGTGACGGTCACGCCCGGCGCCGGCGCCCGGACGATCGTGGCGCTCTATGCCGCGAGCATCGTGGTGATGTTCGCCGTGAGCGGCACCTTCCACCTCAGGCGCTGGAGCGACCGGGAGTGGTTGCACATGCGCCGTTGGGACCACATCGCCATCTTCGGGCTGATCGCCGCCAGCTACGGGGCGATCATGGGTCTCGGAGTGCCCGGGTGGCCCCGGCGCTGGCTGCTCGGCGCCGTCCTCGCGGTGTGCGCCCTGGGGATCGCGCTGCGTTGGCGGACGCTGCAGCCCCGGTTCAGGCTGATGACCGGCGTCTTCATGGCCATCGGGGCCGTCTCGATCGTTGCCATCGGTCCGATTCTGGAAGGGCTCGGCGTGCTCGGGACGGTGATCGTGTATGTCGGCTGCGTGTTCTTCGGGCTGGGTGCGCTGGCTCTCGGGCTTCGCCGGCCGAATCCCTGGCCCGGACGCTTCGAGTACCACGAGGTGTGGCACCTGAACGTCATCGTCGCGGTGGGCTGCCAGTACTGGGTGGTGGCGAGCGTCGTGGTGCCCTCGCTGTGAGCACGACGCCGCAGGAGGCAGGCTCGTCGCCGCCCACCGGCGTGGGCCCGCACCCCGAGCCGTGGCCCGACGATCCCCGCCTGGATCCCGAACTGCTGGCCGCCGGCGATCGGCGCAACGTCGTGGACCGCTACCGCTACTGGCGCCAGGAGGCCATCGTGGCCGACCTGGACCGGCGGCGGCACCCGTTCCACGTGGCAGTCGAGAACTGGCAGCACGACTTCAACATCGGCTCGGTGGTCCGCAACGCCAACGCCTTCGGCGCCCGGGCCGTGCACATCGTCGGCCGGCGACGCTGGAACCGCCGCGGGGCCATGGTGACCGATCGCTACCAGCACGTGGTCCACCATCCCGACATTGCCGCGCTGGCGAGTTGGGCGGCGGGGGAGTCGCTGCCGCTCGTGGGTCTCGACAACGTGGCGGGCTCGCTGCCGTTGGAGCAGCACCACCTGCCGGAACGCTGCGTTCTGCTGTTCGGTCAGGAGGGGCCGGGCCTGTCAACCGAGGCCCTTGAGGCCTGTGCGGAACTGCGCCGGATCAGCCAGTTCGGCTCGACCCGCTCCATCAACGCCGGAGCGGCCAGCGGCATCGCCATGTGGGCCTGGATCTGCCGGCACGCGGAGCGCCCGGAGAACTCCCGGATCGAGTGAGTACCCCGCGGCCCGGCGGCTGGGTTCCCCGCTGCCCGGAGGCTAGGCGGGGAGCGATGATTGGAAGCTTGCGGCGATGAGCAGCGCGGCGAGGGCGGTCAGCGAAGCGACACTGGCGAACAACGCTCGCTCCGGTGCCCGTTGCGCCCGCGTGTGCAGCCAGGCGCCCACTCCGGAGGCGGCCACCAGGGCGATCTTCACGAAGAACAGAATTTTCCAGGCAGAGGTGCTGCTCGTCCACTCGTCGTTGGCCACGACCTCGCCGAGACTCCACAGGCCGGTGATGATGGCCAGAGCGAAGAACGGCCAGGAGATCCGTCCGAACCGGTGTGCCGCCTTCTGCGTAACGCTCTTCTCGCCCTCGGGAAGCGGACCCGCGGAGCGGTCGACCTTGCGCAGTAACGGGATGAGACCCGCGACGACGATCTGCCCACCGACCCAGACCGACACGCTCACGAGATGCAGGAAGCCACGCAGGGCGTCGATGTCGAGCGAAAAGTCTCTGATCATCGTTTCTCTCCTCGGTGGTGACGCAACCTCTGTGGCCGCAACCCTATAGCCGGGCAGCCCGAACCCAGCCGCCGGCGTGCCGATGCAGTGCCGGTGTGCGGATGCGGTGCCGGTGGGCGAGACTTGGCGAATGAGTCTCGACACTGCCGCCTACAACACCGCCACCGAGCGCGAGGGCGCCGCGGTCAGCGCGGTCGCCGCCTCCGGTGACCTGGACGCCCCGGTCCCCAGCTGCCCCCGCTGGAGCCTGGACAGGCTCGTGGGTCACCTCGGATGGGTCTACAACTGGGTCAGCGAGCATGTCGAAGCGCGCTCGGCGACCATGCTGAACCGGGAGGACGTGCCGCGCCCGCCGCGCGGCGAGGCGGTCGTGGAGTGGTTCGGCGACGCCCACGCCAGGGTGCTGGCGGCGCTGCGGGACATCGACCCGGCCGAGGAGGTGTGGGGTTTTGCGGGCGTCAACAGCGCTGCGTTCTGGCAGAGGCGAATGGCGCACGAGACCCTGATCCATCGCTGGGACGCCGAGAACGCGGTAGGGGAGCCCGGGCCCCTCGACAGCGACCTGGCGGCCGACGGCGTGGACGAGTTGATGGAGGTCATCCTGCCGTTCCAGGTCAGGTCGGCGGCCGACGCGTTGCCGGAAGGCACGCTGCACCTGCATCGCACCGACGGGGACGGCGAGTGGCTCTGCCGGATCTCCGAGGGACGTCTGGAGGCCGAGCGGATCCATGCCCGGGGTGACGTCGCGGTGCGGGGCACCGGCGCGCAGCTCGACCTGGTGCTCTGGCGACGCATAGCGCCCGGCGACGTCGAGGTGTTCGGCGACGTCGGCGTGCTGGCGGCCTGGACGGCCCTGGGCCGCTGAGGCGGCGGGCGTCCCGGTTCGCCGGCCCGGCTGAGAAGGCGGCAGCCAGGTGACACCGGGCGAGTCAAAGCCACTCGGCACACCCGAACCCGAGGAGTCCGAGGCCGAAGGGGTCGCCGGCGAGTGGGTGGCCGGCGACGGCGACGACGCCTTCGTACCGCCCGGGTGGGTCGGCTACGACACACTGCTGGCCGTCGTGGCGTTCGTGGTCCTGTTCCGATTCTGGGGTCTGGGCCCGGCGATCGGGGCCATCACGGTCGTCTCGGTGCTGTCGGGATTCCTGCGCGTGCGGGCGGGGGTCGGGGTCGGCAAGCTGCTCCCGCTCGTGACGGTGTGCGTCATCGCCCGCGGCGTCGTCGGCATCATCACCGACAACGACGACATCTACTTCGGGATCGGCATCGGCTACAAGTTCGCCATCGCCGGGGCCCTCGTGCTGTCGGCACCGCTGAAGCTCAACCCCGCGGTGGACCTCGTGGCGCGCACGCTCGGGCTGTCGGCAGCGATGCGTGAGCATGAGGAGTACCGCTCTGCCGTCGACCGCATCGTCGTGGTGTTCGGCGTGCTGCTGGGGTTGGCGGCCGGCTTCGACATCTGGTTCCTGGGGGTCACCGACCCCGACGAGTACGTGCTCTTCCGCTACCTCATCAACTGGCCGCTGTACGTGGCCTTCACGGCCTTGAGCCTGACGTTCCTGTCCCGCCGCCTCGGTCGGATCCCCGGGTTCCCGGGCATCATGAACCTGGTGGAGCAGCAGGCCGAAGCGCGAACCTCCGCCCGCAAGCGCCGCTAGCGGCGCGCCGCGGTGACATCCGGAGCCCGCCGGAGCGGTTCGACCGCCAGCCGGTAGCCTGCCCTCGCGAGCGGCGCAGCCGTCGCCGGTCGATTTTCCCTAACTGCCAGGCACGAGCGAATCCGGGGCTCGCATGACCACGACCATGCCCGCCGTGTCGGTGCGGGGGTTGACCAAGAGCTACGGCTCCGTGCGGGCGGTGCGCGGCATCTCCTTCGAAGTGGCGGCGGGTGAGGTGTTCGCGCTGCTGGGGCCGAACGGGGCGGGCAAGTCCACGACCGTGGAGATCCTGGAAGGACACCGGTCACCGGATTCGGGCGAGGTCTCGGTGCTGGGGTTCGATCCCGCTCGGGGCGGCCGGGAGTTTCGCGACCGCATCGGGATCGTCCTGCAGGAGGCCACGATCGACACTTCGGAGGTCACCGTGGCCGAGGCCCTGGACACCTTCGGGGCGGCCTACCGGTATCCCCGCGACCGCGACGAGGTGATCGAACTGGTCGGGCTCGAGGGTAAGGCGAATGCCCGTCTCAAGTCCCTCTCGGGCGGCCAGCAGCGGCGAATCGACATGGCGCTGGGCCTCATCGGCGATCCGGACCTGCTGTTCCTGGACGAGCCCACCACCGGCTTCGATCCCGAGGCGCGGCGGGCCGCCTGGGAGATGATCAGAGGTCTGCGCAGCCTCGGCAGGACGATCATCCTGACGACCCACTACATGGAGGAGGCGGAGCGCCTGGCCGACCGGGTGGCGGTGCTGCTGGACGGGCGGATCGTGGCCTGCGCGCCGCCCTCACAGCTCCAGAGGGGCGAGAAGTCGACGTCGACCATCCGCTTCCGGCTCCCTGCCGGCACCGCGCCGGCCGACCTGCCGGGGGCGGTGGGCGCGGCGGTGGAGGTGGACGAGGGCGTGGCGGTCGTGAGCACGGATCGCCCCACCGCCCTGCTGGCCGAACTGACGGGCTGGGCGGTCGGCAGGGGGGTTGAACTGGCGGAGTTGGACGTCAGCCCGCCGAGCCTCGAGGACGCCTACCTGCGGCTCATCGGGAACGACGGGGAGGCGGACGATGCGGGCTAGCGGCGCCACCGCCGAGACCGCCACCGGTGCCTGGCCGTCCTGGGCGCGGTTGACATGGATCAGCATGCGCAGCCAGAACCGCACGTTCTGGCGCACCCCGGTGGCGACCTTCTTCACCCTCGGGCTGCCGCTCATCATGCTGGTGCTCTTCGGCTCGCTGTTCAGCTGGGAGATCGATGTGGGATTCGGCCTGATCCCGGCATCGCAGTTCTACACGCCCGCCCTGGCGGCCTTCACGGCGGCCAACGCCGCCTTGGCGAACGTGGGCATCACGCTCGCCTTCCAGCGCCAGTTCGGGCTGCTGAAGAGGATCAGGGGAACACCACTGCCCCCCTCGACGTTCCTGGCCGGCACCGTCGTCTCGTCGGTCTGGATCGCCCTGCTGGGCACCCTGATCATGATGGTGGTGGGTGTGATCTTCTTCGACGTCGGGATCGCCGCGGCGAAGATCCCCGCGGCGGTCGTTTCGTTCGTCGTGGGCGCGGCGGCCTTCGCCGGGCTCGGCCTGGGGCTCGCCGCGCTGGCGCCCAGCGGCAACGCCGCCCCGGCGGTGGCCAACGGCGTGATCCTGCCGATGGCGTTCGTCTCCGACGTCTTCGTGCCGGCCGAGAACCCGCCCGACTGGCTGCGGATCCTCGGCGACGTGCTGCCGCTGAAGCACTTCAGCCGGGCATTCTCTGCGGCCTTCCACCCCGCGGTGCCGGCGCCGGCCTGGCGGGGCACCGATCTGGCGATCCTGGCCGCTTGGGGGGTGGCTGGCGCACTCCTGGCCTGGCGCTTCTTCGACTGGATGCCACGCGTGGCGACCGGTCGGCGCGCCAAGCAGGAGGCCTGAGAGGAAGCACGGGCGGCAGGGGGCGAACTGCGCTGGCGCCTCGACTGTCGACGCCGGCCGGCGCTCAGAGGTCGCTCAGCAGTTTGAACGCCTCGGCCTCAGGCAGCCCGGCCGCCTCGCCGGCCTCGGCGAGTTCGCGGTGGATGCGCTGAGCGAACGCCGCTCGCTGGGTCCCGTCGTCAGCGGCGTCGATCCCCATGGTCGATTCGAACTGGCTCTCGTGCGCTTCGAGGGCGGCGATCTTGGCCTCCGCCCATCCCGCTGCGTCCTCGTAGTGGTCGGGCTCGTCGGCCTCGAAGAGCAGCAGGTGCTCGGGACGGTGCGCCGGCAGGTTCTGCTCACCGAAGAAGTGGGGATCACGGGCGGCCACGATGGCCTCGGTGACCAGCAGGCCCGCCTGGCGATGATCGGGATGGATCCGGTAGCGCTTCCAGGGGTCGTGGCCCAGCACCACCGCCGGGCGCAGGCGGCGGATCCACGAGGCCAGCAACGCCCTCGCCCCCAGGTGGGCCTCCAACTCGCCGTCGGTGTACCCCAGGAACACCACCTCACCGGTGGCGCCGAGCCGCCGGGCCGCCTCGCGCTGCTCGGCCTGGCGGCGCACGACGAGTCGGGCCACGTCGGTCCGCGGGTCCCAGGAGCCCTTGGAGCCGTCGGTGCAGACCGCCAGATGCACCACGCAGCCGGCCGAGGCCCAGCGGGCCAGGGTGGCGCCGCAGCCGAACTCGGTGTCGTCGGGATGCGCCGAGACCGACAGAGCGCTCGCCGGAGTGGGCAGATTACGGCTCACGACCCCGGTCCCGCGCCGGCGGCGGCGCGCCGGCGCAGGTGGCGCGGCAAGCGTCCCAGATCCTCGGGCAGGTCCACATCCCAGTTCAGGTCGGGGTCGTGGCGGACGCGCAACGGCAACCCCAGCCGGAGAGCCTCGTCACGGTGCCGGCGGAACGAGCCGGCGCCGTAGGAGAAGCCGAAGCCGGCGCCCGCCGGCACGCACAGCACGTTGGTGCCGTCGCCGCGCCGATCAGGAACCGCGGTCACCCCGCCGGCGCCTGTCAAGTGGTCGAAACGGCGGGCGCCCGGCAGATCGCCGTGGGCCACCACGACTTCGGCGAATCCGCGGCCCGCCAGGACGCCGACCCCGCGCGTGACCGCGCCGTTCAGGCCCGTGCCGGGGCACCAGACGACCTCGGCGCCCGCGGCCTCGGCCCATTCCGCCACCTCGGGATCGTCGCACACCACCACCACCGGGAGGGGCGCGGCGGCCCGGAGGACATGGCCGGCCATGCGGCGGGCCAGGTCACCGCGTTCGGTCGCCGATAGAACCGCCTCGAGCCGGAGCTTGGCCTGGGCGAAGGCCTTGACGGGCACGAGCACCGCCGCGTCGGTCACCTGCGAAAGTCTAACGACCTGCCCCGGCCCGTCATTCCGCCCGGTCGCCCGCTCCGTCATTCCGGCGAAGGCCGGAATCCAGGACGTGCCCACGACACCGGCGTTGCCCCTCGATCATTCAGCAGTCTCCTAGGCTCGGATGGTTCCCGGCGGAAGGAGCGAGTGCATGAGCGGAGAGTCCTCCTCATCGACCGGAGCCGAGCCGGCGGGCCCCTGGCGCTCCGCGGAGCGGCACCGGTCCGGCCAGGATGCCCCGCCGCTGGCCGGCGTGCGGGTGCTGGACCTGGCCACGGCACTGGCCGCTCCGCTGGCGGCGGGAATCCTCGCCGAGCAGGGCGCCGATGTGATCAAGATCGAGCCGCCGGGCGCCGGGGACGTGCTGCGGCACGTCGGGCCCGCCATCGGCGGGGTCTCGGGCATCTACCAGATGACCAACCGCTCCAAGCGTGCCGCCACCGTCGACATCACGACCGCCGAGGGCCGCGCCATCGTGCTCGAACTCGCCGCCGGCGCCGACCTCGTCCTCCAGAACTTCCGTCCCGGCGTCGCCGAGCGGCTCGGCGTGTCCTACGAGCACCTACGCCAGGTGAATCCCGACGTGATCGTGGTGGCAGTGACCGGCTTCGGGCCGACCGGGCCGTACGCCGACCGGCCCGCCTACGACGGCATCATCCAGGCGGCGTCGGGCTTCGCCGCGCTCGAGGCAGACGCCGAGACGGGTGAGCCGCACAGCCTGCGGCACACCGTCTCGGACAAGCTCACCGCCCTGTACGCCGTACAGGCGGCCACCGCCGCGCTGCTGGCGCGTGAGCGGGGGGCCGGCGGCCAGCTGCTGGAGGTCGCCATGCTGGAGGTCTCGGCCTCTTTCCTCTGGATCGACGCCGCCGGCCGGGAGACCCTGCTCGACTACGACGGTCCGCAACGCTCCGACCCGGCCGCGCACGTCAAGCCCATGGCCTGCGCAGACGGATGGATGTACATCGTGGCGCTGAGCGACGATCAGTACACCGGGCTGTGTCGCGCCCTCGAGGTGGAGGTGGACGACCGGTTGGCGACGATGGCCGGGCGGCACCAGAACCGCGGCCTGGCGCGCCTCGTCTGGCGGGAGATTCGCGCCCGGTTGGCGGCCCTGGGCACAGCGGAGGCATGTGCCCGCCTGGAGGCCCACGACGTTCCGCACAGCCCCGCCGTCGCGGTCGGTGACCTGCCCGCACACCCGCAGCTGTCCCGGCGGGACTTCTTCGGCGACAGCGTCCACCCCGCTGCGGGGCGGATGCGCCAGACGAGACCTCCGGTCCGGTTCTCCGGCACGCCCGCGGTGTGGCAGCCCCACGCCCCTGAACCCGGCCGCGACACCGACGAGATCATCGCCGGGCTGGGCGGCGCCGACGCCGGCGCGCTGCGTGCCGCCGGCGTGATTTCCTGAGGCTCACCGGCACGGTGGTTTCGCCGCCGGCGGGTGCGGGCGGTACTGTCACGCCGGTGCAGCGCGTGACGGTGGTGGGTGCCGGCTCGTGGGGAACCACGATGGCGTCGCTCGTCTCGGCCAACGCGCCGACCCGGCTCTGGTGCAGGCGCCCCGAGGTGGCCGGCGAGATCAATGCCCGTGCCACCAACGAGCAATACCTGCCGGGGTTCGCTCTGGCGCCGTCGCTGGAGGCCGACTGTGACCTGGCAGCAGCGGTGACGGGGGCGGGGATCGTGGCGATGGCGGTGCCGTCGCACGTGTTCCGCGGTGTGCTGGAGGAACTCGTGCCGCACCTCGAGCCCGGTGTTCCGGTCATCAGCCTGAGCAAGGGGCTGGAGCAGGGCTCGCACCGCCGGATGTCGGAGATCGTCGAGGAACTGGCGCCAGGACATCCGGTGGGTGTCCTCACTGGTCCCAACCTGGCGCGGGAGGTTCTGGCCGGCTCACCAGCCGCCGCAGTACTGGCCATGAACGACGTCGCCGCCGCGGAGCGGCTCGTCCCGACCTTCGCCCGCGAGCACTTCCGCGTGTACGTGGGCCACGACGTGGTGGGCTGCGAACTCGGCGGTGCGTTGAAGAACGTGGTGGCTCTGGCCGTGGGCATGGCCGAGGGATTGGGCCTGGCGGACAACAGTCGGGCCGCCCTCATCACCCGCGGCCTCGCCGAACTGACCCGCCTGGGAGTCGCCATGGGAGGCGAACCGGCAACCTTCGCGGGCCTTGCCGGCCTGGGGGACCTGCTGGCGACGTGCCTGAGCCCCCAGAGCCGCAACCACCACGTGGGCGTGCAGTTGGGCCGGGGGAGGACTCTCGGCGAGATCACCGCAGCCATGCAACAGGTGGCGGAGGGGGTCAAGACGGCGCGGGTCGTCCTGGAGTTGGCCGCCGAGCACGGGCTGGAGATGCCCATCACCTCCGAGTTGTGCGCGGTGCTCGATGGCGGCCGGGACCCGGCGTTGGCCTACCGGAACCTGCTGGGACGGAGCCTTCGCCCCGAGCCGGAACCTCTCGGGTAGGAGCGGAGGTGCGCCGCCAGGGCGGCGGGACCGGGACGCGCTGGACGGTGCTGGCGCTGGCCGGCGCCAGCGGCGCGATGGCCGTCGACGGCTCCGGGCGGATCGTCACCGGCCGGAGGGGCTGGTCGCTGGACTGGGAGATCCTCGCCGGTGAGAACCGCTGCGTCCCCGGCGCCGCGCCGGGTCTGCGCCAACGCGCCGCCGGTGCCGAGGACGCCGCGCCGGTGGCTCTGGAGACCCTGGTGCGGGCAACCGGCGGCGACGTGTCGCAGTTGGCCTACGCCGCCCGGGCGGCCGGCGCGGGCCCCGGCGCGCTCGGCGTGCTGGAAGTGCGCAACCGCACCTCCGCCCCGGTGGCTGTGACCCTCGCCCTTCGCCCGGGGGACTTCTGGCGCCCCGACGGGCTCTGGTCGGTGGAGATCGACGACGCCGGTGCCCTCGCCAACGGCGCCAGGGCGCTGTGGTGGCCGCGACCCCCGGCGGGAGTACGGCTGCTGGCCGACGCCGCCGCGGCGCCCGACGGCCCGCCGGAGCCCCCTCCCGCCGGTACGGGTTGGGCCGGTCGCCCGCAGCGGGTGCGCAGCCGAGCCGGCCGGTCCGGCGCGGACTTCACCTGGCCCGTGACCCACGGCACCGCGCTACGGGTCCTGGTGCCCCTGGAGCCCGGCGACGCGGCGCCTCCCGAGCCGGCGGTGGTGCCGACCCTGGATCAGGTCGGCCGCGGCTGGGACCTGCACACGGCGGGGGGTCTGCGGGTAGCCGGACTGCCGGACGGGCGTATCGAGCCGCTGGTGGCGGCCGCGATCCGCCGCCTCCTGGCGCTCGATGTGAGCCCGGGTGCCGGCGACGGTCCCGACGGGCGCCTCTCCCCGGCGGAGAGGGCTCTGGTGGCGGCGGCTCTGGCGGTGGCGGGATACGCAGAGCGCGCATCGGAGGTGGTCTCGCTGCGTGCGGCGCGGAACCCGGCCTCTGCCGCCCGGCTGGCCCGGCGGGAGGCGGCCAGGGTCACGACACGGTTCGGTGAGGCGCCCACGGCCGTCGGGGCGATGGTGGCCGACGCCGGCCCCGGCGGCAGCTGGGCCGGCGACCGGGGTGGGGACGATCCGGCGTTGCGGGCGGCCTTCCTGCTCGCCGTGCGGGACTCCCTCGTCGCCGAGCAGGACGGCTGCCTCGACCTCCTTCCGGGCGCCGGTGCGGACCTCGCCGGCTCGCGGCCGCCGATCGAGGTGCATCGGCTGGTGACCGGCTGCGGGGTCCTGTCGTTCGCCCTGCGCTGGCACGACGGGCGGCCTGCGCTGCTGTGGGAGTTGGTGCTGCCGAGCACTCGTCTCGAGTCGTGGGCCTCGGTGCTGGCGGGTTCCGGCGCCGAGCAGGGCACAGCGGGGCCGACGGCGGCCGCGCCGCGGCTGCACGCAACGGCCCTGGCGGCGTCCTGGAGCACGCGCCGGCACACCGGCGAGGAGCTGCTGGGCGCCTGAGGGCCGCCCGCAGGAGAGGTTGCATGGTCCAGGGCCTGCCGACGCCTACAGTCACCAGGCGATGCGCACGCCCGATCTGTCCCGCGAGCAGGAGTTCTGGGAGGCCGGGGTGGGTGT
>VXXM01000084.1 GCA_009835395.1 Acidimicrobiia bacterium | reverse complement strand
AGCCCCTCATCGCAAACCCCGCCACCCCACCACTCTCTCGCCCCGAACTCCACCTATCACACCGGCACCGACAGCCCCGAATCGTCACACCCGCCACCGCACAACCCCCACCGCGCCTCCCATCGAGCAACCCGCCGGCGCGGAGCCCCGCCGAGCCCCCGCTCGCCGGCGACGCTCTTCTAGGCTCACGCTTGCCTGGCGGGGACGGATCGGCCACACTCGCTATGGCTGAATCACTCGAGCCCGGATTGACCAGGGCGAGGCAAGGCATGGATCGCACCGATCTCACTGAACCGGCGAGCATTGGATTCGCCTTCCGGGACGCTCTGGCGGGCGACGGGCTGGCGGTCATCGCCGAGATCAAGCGCCGATCGCCCTCCCGCGGTGACCTGCACCCCGGTGCCGACGCCGCCTCGCTTGCCCGCCAGTACCGCGACGGGGGAGCGGCCTGCCTGTCGGTGCTGACCGACAGCGAACGTTTCGGCGGGTCGGCCCAGGACCTGCAGGATGCGCGCAAGGCCACCGGCATTCCCGTGCTGCGCAAGGACTTCCTGACCACCGTGCAGGACGTCCGCGACAGCGCCGACATGGGTGCCGACGCCATCCTGGTGATCCTTCCTGACGTCGGCGGGCCACGGATGCGGGAGATGCAGGACCTGGCCCTCGACCTGGGCATGGACGTCCTCACCGAAGTGCGCACCGCCGCCGAGGTCGAACTGGCCGTGGAGTGCGGCGCCTACATGATCGGCATCAACCAGCGCGACGACCCCAAGGACACCCGCTTCACCGTCGACTACACCAAGGCCCAGCGGATGGCCGGCATGTTCGAGCGGTTCGACGACGCCATCCTGTGGATCGCGCTGTCGGGCATGGGCGTGCCCGGCGGGACGCCGCTCAGCGCGGTCGCCGAGGCCGGCTACGACGCCGCCCTGATCGGCGAGGCCCTCGTCACGGCCGCCGACCCCACCGCCACGCTGCGGGAGCTACTCACCTCCGCCACCCAGCCGGCGGTCCCCACCACCGCAGGCTCCTAATCCGCCAGTCCGGATCAGGCCACGGCCCAAGCTCTGGCGCCCCGGCGCTCGTCATCCCGGCGCGCCGACGCTCGTGATCCCGGCGCGCCGACGCTCGTCATCCCGGCGCCCCGGCGCTCGTCATCCCGGCGCAGGCCGGGATCCAGGCCGAGGTGGATCCGGCCGATTCCACTCGTCGCGGCTCGGGACGGTTGCTCGTTGTGCTAGGTAACGGCGGATGAGCGACGTCGATTTCGGCTCCCTGGACCTGGCCGAACTGGCGGAGGTGGCGGCGGACTGCACCCGCTGCCCGCTGTCGGGTGGGCGCACCACCGTGGTGTTCGGCACCGGCGACCCCGACGCCGACCTGATGTTCGTGGGTGAGGGGCCCGGCGCCGAGGAGGACCGTCAGGGGCTGCCGTTCGTGGGCCGGTCCGGGAAGCTGCTCGACGAGTTGCTGGCCCAGGAGGTGGGGCTCGACCGCTCGGCGGTGTACATCGCCAACGTGGTGAAGTGCCGGCCGCCCGAGAACCGTGATCCGGAGCCCGAGGAGATCGCCGCCTGCCGCCCCTACCTGGAGCGCCAGGTTGAACTCGTGGCGCCGCGGGTGCTGGTCACCCTGGGCAACTTCGCCACCAAGTTGCTGCTCGACACCAGGGACGGCATCACCAAGCTCCGAGGCCGGCGCTACGCCTGGGGAGACGGCGTCGTTCTGGTGCCCACCTACCACCCGGCCGCCCTGCTGCGAGGCGGCAGCGAGCGGGTAGCCGAGGCCCGAGCCGACCTGGTCCGCGCCCGGCTCTCCCTCATGGAGGACCGGTAGACCTGAGCGAACACGCCACGACTGTGGAGTTGCGCGGCCTGCCGGCGACGCAGCGGCTGGCCGAGTCGGTTGCGGCCGTGCTGCGACCGGGCGACGTGCTGGGCCTCGACGGCGATCTGGGGGCCGGCAAGACCACCTTCGTGCGCTTCCTGGCCCGAGCGCTCGGCGTCACCACCCCGGTCACCAGCCCCACCTTCACCCTGGCCAACACCTACGAGACGAGCAGTTCTCACCTGATCATCCACCACATCGACGCCTACCGCCTCGCCGGCGACGCCGACGCCGAGGACCTGGCCCTGCCCGAGCTGCTGGACAGCGGCGGCATCGTGGTCGTCGAGTGGGCCGAGCGCCTGACCCTCCCCCCGGACCGCCTCGACCTCCACTTCCAGTTCCCTCCCGCCCACTCGCTCGAAGCTGACGCCGGCGACCACCGCATCGCCGCGATCTCTGCGCGGGGTCCGGGCTGGCGAACCCGCCTTGTCGAGATCCCCGCGGTGCTCAGCGGCTAGAGGTAGTCCACGCCCCGCGGCGGGCTCACCGTCAGGGCGCCGCCCCAGCACTCGAGCGTGTCATCGGCTCGAATCCCGCACGAGTGGTAGCCGGACGCCGCCACGGCGATGAACCGACCGCTCGGCACGGCGTTCTGCCCGTACTGGTTGTCGCCCCAGCAGGTCACGGTCCCGTTCGTGCGCAGCGCGCAGCTCCGCCCACCTCCGACGGCGACGGCGCTGAACCGTCCGCTCGGCACCTCGAGGCGGTTGGCCGTGCTGTTGCCCCAGCACGCAAGAGTGCCATCGGCGCGCAGCGCGCACGAATGAACACCGCCCGCACTGACAGAAGTGAACTGCCCGCTCGGAACGTTGTCCCGCTGACCCAAGGTGTTGCTTCCCCAGCAGCTGATGGTGCCGTTGGACCGCAGCGCGCAGGCATGGAAGCCGCCGGCGCTGACGGCGCCGAATGTCCCGCCCGGCGCGTTGGTCTGCCCGGACTCGTTGGCGCCCCAGCAGTCCAGGGTGCCGTCGGCGCGCAGCCCGCACCAATAGTTCCACGACCCGCTGATTGCGCCGAATGTCCCGCCCGGTGGATCGAACTGCCCCTCGTCCAGATCGTCGTCACGGCCCCAGCAGGTCACGGTGCCGTCGGCGCCGAGCCCGCACGAGTGGTGCCACGAGGCGTGGACCGCGCTGAACCGACCGCCCGGCGGGTCGCTCTGGCCGCTGGAGTTGTCGCCCCAGCACGCCACGGTGCCGTCGACCCGCAGCGCGCACGAATGGTTGAACGACGTGCTGACGGCGGAGAACCGGCCCGACGGGGCGTCGGTCTGCCCGTGGTCGTAGTCGTACTCGTTCCCCCAGCAGACCACGCTGCCGTCGGTGCGCAGCCCACACGAATGGGCCAGAGCCGCGGCGACGGCGCTGAACTGCCCGCTCGGCGCATCCCGCTCGCCGTTGGCGTTGGCCCCCCAGCAGACGACCGTGCCGTTGCTGCGCACGCCGCAGGTGTGGTTCCACGAGGCGCTGACGGAGGCGAACCGGCCGCCTGGCGCGCTCACCTGGCCGTGGGTGTTCCACCCCCAGCAGGTGGCCGTGTCGTTGGTGCGCACGCCGCACGTGTAGTGCTCGCCGGCGCTGATGGCCTTGAAGGTCCCGCCCGGGGGCGACGCCTGGCCGTACTCCTGAGCGGGGTTGCCGCCCCAGCAGGCCACGGTGCCGTCGGTGCGCAGCCCGCACGTGTGCGCCTGACCGGCCGAGACGGCGCTGAACTCTCCGGACGGCGCATCGGCCTGGCCGTAGGAGTTGCTGCCCCAGCAGTCGACGGTGCCGTCGGTCGCCAGCCCGCACGAGTGCCAGAGACCGGCGGTCACAGCAGTGAACCGGCCGGCCGGAGCTGTGGACTGACCGCTTCCGTTCTCGCCCCAGCAGGTCGCGGTTCCGTTGCTGCGGACGGCGCACGTGTGGTGGTTGCCGGTCGCCACCGCCGTGTACGACCCGCTCGGCACGTCCGACTGGCCCCGGGCGTTGTCGCCCCAGCAGGCGACGGTGCTGTCGCTGCGCACGCCGCAGGTGTGGAACATCCCCGCCTCCAGGGCGCTGAACCGGGTTGCCCGGGCCGCGGCGGCGCTCTCGGTGGGTTGTGTCGTGATGACCGAGATGGGTGTGCTCGACAGCCAGCTGCCGACCCTGGCGGTTGTCGGGAACATGCGCGCCGACGGCAGCAGCGTGCCGCTCCAGGAGCCGTCGGCGAGGACCTTCCGCAGCGCGAACTCCACCTTGCCGTTGGCCAGTTGGCGGGCCACGATGCGCACCACGACGTCGCCGGCCTGGGAACCGGAACCGCCGACCCGCACGGTCAGCGGCGAGCTCTGCAACCAGCGGTCGACCGTGGCGTTGGCGGGGAAGAAGCGCAGCCGGGGCAGCAGGCGTTCGTTCCAGGATCCGGCCCCGTTCTGCTGTTGGATGCCGAACTCCAGCCGGTCGTCGGCGAGCTTGCGGGCCACGATGCGCACCACATCGGAACCGCTGTCCGCCGCCTGGGCCGCGGCGGACGTCGACATCACCGCCGTGCTCAAGGTCGCGAGCGCGGCCAGTGCCGCCAGCGCCACGGGCAGAGTCACCCGCCCGATCCGTCCGATCTGTCCTATCCGTCCGACCCGCGCGACCCGCGGACCGATCGCACCATCGCCGGGCCTCGAGTCCACCGCGACCCCCTTTCCTCGGCGGCAAATGACCCTAGGTCGCCGCAGTCCCGCAGTCGAACGCCGCCGGCCATCGACGGCCCCGCCAATGCGACTGCGGAGGAACCGTTGCGCTCGCGCTGGTAGACAGAACGGCGCCGAGTGGTGACCGTCGAGACGGCGCGTGAGAGGCAGGCGACGACCATGTTGGTACTGGGGATCGAGAGCGCTTCAGACCAGTGCGGCTGCGCCCTGGCCAACGAGAACGGTGTCATCGCCGAGACCCGGTTGGCGCTGCCCCGGCGGCATGCCGAGGCGCTGGCGCCGCAGATGCGGTTCGTGTGCGAGCAGGCGGGTGTGGCGCTCGGCGACGTCGACGTGGTGGCCGTCGACTGTGGGCCGGGGCTGTACACCGGTCTGCGGGCCGGTCTCGCCACCGCCAAGGCCACCGCCGCGGCGCTGGAGACCGGCGTCGTGCCGATCGGGAGCCTCGAGGCCCTGGCCTTCGGCGCCGCAGCCGTCGCCCAACCGGGCGAGACCGTCCTCAGCGTGCTCGACGCCCGCCGGGGCGAGGTCTTCTGGGCCTGGTACCGAATCACCACCTTGACCGGCTCCACGGCCCGGCTGGTCCGGTTGAGCGCCCCGCAGGTCGGCCCTCCTGCGGACTTGCTGCCGGCGCTCACGTCGCCCGGCGAGAATCCCAGCGGCCGCACCGTCGTCGTCGGCGACGGCGCCCTCCGTTACGCCGATCAACTGGCAGCCGGGAACGCGGTCATCGCCGGCCCCGAGTTGCGCTTCCCCTCGCCGGCCGCCGTGGCGCTGCTCGGCCGGGAGCGAGCCCTCGCCGGCGGAACCGTGCCGCCTGAACAGGTCGACGCCCTCTACCTCAGATCCCCCGACGCCCAGCCCCAGCGCTAGCCGTTCCCGGGCCACCTGCGACCGACCGTCGCCTAGGCTCACGGGGCTGGCGAGAGCCGGTCGCCAGGACGCGAACCAGGAGAGGAACACCCGATGGCCGCTGTTGGAGACACGATTCCCGACGTCGAGGCGAAGGTCCTCGACGCCGACGGCAACCCCCAGTCGGTGCGCACCGGCGAGTTGCTGGGCACGGGCCGGGTGGTGCTGTTCGCGGTGCCCGGCGCGTTCACGCCCGGCTGCTCGAAGGTTCACCTGCCGGGCTTCGTGGCGGGCCGCGACGAGCTCGCCGCCAAGGGCGTCGACAAGGTCGTGTGCACATCGGTGAACGACGCCTGGGTCATGGACGCCTGGGGTCGCTCGGCAGGCGCCGGCGACATCGTGATGCTCGCCGACGGCAACGGGGACCTCGCCGAGGCGCTGGATCTCACCCTCGACGCCACCGGCTACGGCCTCGGCCTGCGCTCCATGCGCTACGCCGCCGTCATCCAGGACGGCACCATCGAGGCGCTCGAGGTCGACACCGGCGAGATCGAAGCCTCGACCTGCTCGGCGATCCTCGAGATCCTCTAGCCGGCTCTCGCGGCCCGTCGCCGCGCTAGGGCCGTATCGTCGAGCACGTGATCCCTCCCGCGGGCGCCGCCAGCGCGGTGCTGGGCATCGAGACGTCCTGTGACGAGACGGCGGCGGCGGTCGTGGCGGGCGGCCACGAGGTGCGATCCTCGGTGGTCACCAGCCAGATCGACCTGCACCGCGCCTTCGGCGGCGTCGTGCCCGAGATCGCCGGCCGGGCCCATCTGGAACTGCTTCCGGCCGCCGTCGAGCAGGCGCTGGCCGACGCTGACATCCAGGTCCCCGACCAGGTGCCTGCGGCGGTCGCCGCCACGGCGGGTCCCGGCCTGCTCGGCGCCCTCGTCGTGGGCGTCTCGGCCGCCAAGGCCCTGGCGCTGGCCTGGGACGTGCCGTTCGTGGCCGTCAACCACCTCGAGGCGCACCTCTACGCGGCCTTCCTGGACGGCGCCGGCCACACCGGCGGAGCAATCCCCGGCGGCAACACCCCGGCCGCGGCTGCCCGGCCGACCGAACCCCCTGCACCGGGCCCCAACCTTCCCATGATCGTGCTCCTGGTCTCCGGCGGGCACACCATGTTGATCGAGATGACCGGCCACGGCCGCTACGAGCTGCTGGGCCAGACCCTCGACGACGCTGCCGGGGAGGCCTACGACAAGGTGGCCCGCCTGCTGGGCCTCGGCTACCCGGGCGGCCCCGTCATCGACCGCCTCGCAACCGAGGGCGACCCCGACGCCATCCGCTTCCCCCGCCCCATGATGGCCGACGGCTTGGACTTCTCGTTCTCGGGCCTCAAGACGGCCGTGGCGGTCCACCTGCGCCGCCATCCCGCCACAGACCGGGCCGCCCAGGCAAACGTGGCGGCCTCGTTCCAGCGGGCCGTCGTCGACGTGCTGGAGACCAAGACGCTGCGGGCCGCCGAGGCCCGGGGGATCTCGAGCCTGTGCCTGGCCGGGGGAGTGGCCGCCAACTCCGAGTTGCGCGCCCGCTTCGAAGCTCTGGGCACCCAGGATTACGAGGTCTTCATCCCCACCCGGGCCATGTGCACCGAC
>VXXM01000052.1 GCA_009835395.1 Acidimicrobiia bacterium | reverse complement strand
GGGGAGGGCGCGAACCGGCTGGCGGCAGCCGGGTGCGACGTGGTGTTCGTGACGAACATGTCGCGGCTCACGGTGGGGGAGCAGCAGGAGCGGTTGGCGCGCTGCGGCGTGCGGCCGCCGACCGAGGTGGTCACCTCGGCGGTGGCGGCGGCGTCGCTGCTGGCGCCGGGGGATCGGGTGATGGTCTGTGGGGGCCACGGCATCGCCGAGGCGGTGGAGAGTGCCGGCGCGGTTGTGGCGTGCTACGCCTCCGACGGTTCGGGCCCGCAGTCGACGGTCGGGAGCGATCCGACCGGGAACGCCGTGGATGCGGTGGTGGTGGGCATGGATCCGAGATTCGACTACGCCGCCTGCGGTCGGGCGATGCGTGCGGTGCGGGCCGGGGCTCGTCTCATCGGGACGAACCACGATCCGACGTATCCGACGCCGGGTGGACTCGAGGCCGGCGGGGGAGCGATCCTGGCCGCTGTGGCCGCCGCGGCGGAGGTCGAGCCGGTGCTGGCCGGCAAACCCAACGAGGCGACCGTGTCGTGCTTGCGTGGGCGTCTGGGCGACGGCCCCGGCATCGTGATCGGCGACCGGCCCGACAGCGACGGCCTGCTCGCCGAGGCGCTGGGATTCGAGTTCACCCTCGTGCTCACCGGCGTGACGACCGCCGAGGACCTGCCGGTGCAACCCGTGCCCGCTCTCGTGGCGGAGGACCTGGCCGGCGCGGTCGACGCCCTGCTGTAGCGCTGGGCAGGCCGGTGAACTCCAGCAGGCGGCGCCGGCTCGACGCCGAGTTGGTGCGCCGGGACTTGGCGGCGAGCCGGGAGGAGGCGCAGCGGCTCATCGACGCACGGGCCGTGACGGTCAACGGGGCGGTGGCCGAGCGGGCCGCCCGGGCGGTGCTGCCCGGCGACGCCCTCGAGGTACTGCGCCGGCCCCGGTTCGTGAGCCGCGGCGGGGAGAAGCTCGAAGGCGCCCTGGCAGCGTTGGGGCTGGTGGTCACAGCGAAGCGCTGCATCGACGTGGGGGCCTCCACGGGCGGGTTCAGCGACTGCCTCCTGCAGCGGGGCGCGGCGCACGTCGTGGCCGTCGACGTCGGCCGGGCGCAACTGCACGAGCGGCTGCGGTCGGTCCCGCAGATGCGCAACCTGGAGGGCGTCAACGTCCGCCACCTGCAGCCCGGCGACGCCGGCGGGCCGGCCGACCTGGTGACCGTGGACCTGTCGTTCATCGGCCTGCGCCTGGTGATGGAGCGGCTGGCCGCCCTTGCCTCGCCCGGCGGCGACCTGCTGGCGCTGGTGAAGCCGCAGTTCGAGGCCGGCCGGCGCGAGGCCTCGGAGGGCCGGGGCGTGATCCGCTCCCCGGAGGTGTGGCGGCGCACGCTCACCGAGGTGGCGCACGCCGCCACCGCCGAGGGGCTGGTGCCCCAAGCGGTGGTGCTGGCGGACCCGCCGGGCGCCGAGGGGAACGCCGAGTTCTTCCTGCACTGCCGCAAGCCGCCGGTGGGGGAGGGCGCCCCGCCAACACTGGCGCCCTCGTTCGGTGATGCCGTTGAGGCCGCCGTGCGGGTGGCTGTGGATCGGAGTGACCAACGGGTGTGACTCGGCGGTTCCGGACGGTTTGCCGCCAACTGGATTCGGGCCTTCGCCGGAATGACGATCCAGGCGGGCCGCAGCGTTGCGTCGCGGTCTCGTAGTCTGAGCCCGTGGCCCGATTCGCACTCGTCGTGCATCCGCGGCGCCCCCCGGCGCGCCTGCTGGCGCAGGAACTGGCCGGCTGGCTAGTAGCCGAGGGCCACGACGTGCTGCTGCCGGGCCCCGACGCCCATTCGGCCGACCTGCCGAACCTGGCCTGCGCCGACGAAGATGTCGGCGAGGCGGACCTGGTGGTGAGCCTCGGCGGCGACGGCAGCATCCTGCGAGCGGTCCGCCTGGCGGCCGACGCCGGCGTGGCGGTCCTGGGCGTCAACTTCGGGGAGCTCGCCTACCTGGCCGAGGTGGAGCCCGGCGACGCCCGCTCGGCCATCGACCGCTGGCTGGCCGGGGAGTTCGGCATCATCGAGCGGATGCGCCTGGCGGTGCGGGTGTCCACCGCCGCCGGCGACGCCGCCGGCACGCCGCCGGGAGCGCTCAACGAGGCCGTCGTCGAGAAACTCGACCGGGGGCGCAGCGTGCGCCTCAGCCTCAGCGTGGACGGCCGCCACTTCACCACCTACCGGGCCGACGGCCTCATCGTGGCGTCGCCCACCGGGTCCACGGCGTACTCGCTGAGCGTGCAGGGCCCTATCCTGGCTCCCACGCATCAGGCGCTCGTCGTGACGCCCGTGTCGCCCCATTCGCTGTTCGACCGCTCGCTGGTGCTGCCGCCGGACACCACGCTGCGCATCGACGTGGAGTCCGAGCACCCTGCTGCGCTGTCGATCGACGGCGACGTCTGCCGGGTGCTGCACCCGGGCGGCACCGTGGAGTGCACCGCCTCGGAGCGCCCGGCCCGCTTGGTGAGCTTCGATCACCGTCACTTCGATGACATCCTGAAGGCCAAGTTCGGCCTCGGGAACCGTTGAGCCGGCGCTGCGGCACCGCCCGCAGCGCCGCAGGAGACCGCGGGGAGACTACGTGCACCAGAGGAAGAGGGGCGCAGCCCGCACCGGGGGCTCGGCGTGCTGACCGATCTCGTCGTCCGCAACATGGTGCTGATCGACGAGCTGGCCCTCGAGTTCGAGGGCGGCATGACGGTGCTCACCGGCGAAACCGGCGCCGGCAAGACGCTGCTGACCCAGGCGGTCGGGCTGCTGGCCGGGGGGCGGGCCAATCCGGGGCTGGTCCGCCCCGGCGCCACCGAGGCGGAGGTGGAGGGGCGCTTCGTGGACGACGACGGCACCGAACTGGTGGTGCGCAGGGTCGTGCCCACCGGCGGCCGCGCCCGCGCCTACCTCGACGGGCACCTGGCCCCGGTGAGCGCCCTGCAGGAGGCCGTCGGCGGCAGGGTGGACATCTGCGGCCAGCACAACCATCAGGCGCTGCGGCGCCCCGCGACGCGGCGCGACGCGCTCGACCGGTTCGCCGGCCTCGACACCGCCCCGCTGGCGGCGGCTCGCCGGCGCTGCACCGAGCTGAGCGAGCGGCTGGGCGCGCTCGGCGGCGACGAGCGGGGCCGCGCCCGCGAGATGGACGTGCTGGAGCATCAGATCGCCACCCTCGGTGCCGCCGGCCTCGACGATCCCGACGAGGAGGAGCACCTCGAGGCGACCGAGGCGATGCTGAGCGAGGCGACGGCGATCCGTGAGGCCGCCGCCGGGGCCGCCTACCTGCTGGGCGCCGACGGTCCCGGCGGCGAGGCGCTGGGCGAGGCCGTCAGCCGGCTCGACCCGTTCGAACCGTTGGCCGAGCAGGCCGGCAGGCTCCGCCGCCTGGCCGAGGAGGCCGGCGACGTGTCGGCGGAGCTCCGCAGGCTGGCCGACGAGGTCCGCGAGGACCCGGTCCGGCTCGCCGAGGTCATCGAGCGCCGCGCCCTGCTGGCGGGACTGCGCCACCGCTACGGCGCCACGCTCGCCGACGTGATGGCCTTCGGGGACGAAGCGAAGGCGCGCCTGGCGGAACTGCGGGACGCCGAGGGCGCCGCGCTGCGGCTGGGCGCCGAACTGGAAGCGGCCCGTGAGGCCGAGCGCGCCGAGTCCGCCCGGGTGGGGGAGTGCCGCCGCCGCGCCGCCCCCGCCCTGGCGGAGTCGGTGACGGCCGAGTTGCGCCGGCTGGCGATGCCCAATGCCGGCCTGCAGATGCGCGTCGGCGCAGACCCTGGAGACGAGGTCGACTACCTGCTGGCGGTGAACTCGGGGGCTGTGCCGGCCCCGCTGGCGCAGGTGGCCTCCGGCGGCGAGTTGTCCAGAGCCATGCTGGCGTTGCACGTGGTGTTGATGGCGGCCCCGCCCACGGTGCTGCTGGACGAGGTGGACGCCGGCATCGGCGGTGAGGCGGGCACAGCGGTCGGGCGCGCCCTCGCCAGGCTGGCGAGCGAACGTCAGACCCTCGTGGTGACGCATCTGCCGCAGGTGGCGGCCTATGCCGACGCCCACGTGAGCCTGCAGAAGATCGACGACGGCGCCCGGGCCCGGATCACGGCTCAGGCGCTCGACGATGCGGGGCGGCTGGTGGAGTTGGCCCGCATGCTGTCCGGCTCGCCCCACAGCGGGTCGGCCCGCGAGCACGCCGCCGAGCTGCTCGGCCGCGCGGCAGCCGAGCGGCGCGAACGCGTTCCCGCCTGAAGCCCCCGACCCCGGCGCCGCCTGCGAGGCCGCGGGCGCGCCTGTGTGCAGATCGTGTGCGGTTCCCCATCTCTCGTCATCTCCGTGGCCTAGAGTTCACGGGTCGAAGAGGACCGGATCGGGAGCTGGGTGTGAAACGAATCACGTTGATCGGTCTCGGCGCGGCGGGTGCGATCCTCGTCGCCACGACGACGCCCGTCCTCGCGCAGGCAGACGACCCGTCGGCCGCCGTGCAGGCGGCCCTGGACAACGCCTGGGTCGTGCTGGCGGGGGTGTTGGTGTTCGTGATGCAGGCGGGCTTCGCTCTGCTCGAGAGCGGTCTGACGCGTGTGAAGAACACCACCAACATCCTCGCCAAGAACCTGGCCGACATGTGTATCGGCGCCATCGCCTTCCTGGCGGTCGGGTACGGGCTGGCGTTCGGCCGCGGCAACGCCTGGTGGGGCACCGAGGGGTTCTTCCTGGCGGGACGCGACCTGGCGGCGGTCGGCTCGAGCGGGTCGGGCAATCTCAGCACGGCTGCGTTCTTCTTCTTCCACGCGGTCTTCGCCGCCGCGGCGGTGACGATCGCCTCGGGTGCGATGGCCGAGAGGGCCCGGTTCAAGGCGTACCTGCTGTTCAGCATCGCGATGAGCGCCTTCGTTTACCCGCTGGTGGTCCACTGGACCTGGGGCGGCGGGTTCATCGCCGACATGTCCATCGCGGGCGCGCGCTTCAGCGACTTCGCAGGTTCGAGCGTCGTGCATCTCACCGGCGGGAGCGCGGCGCTGGCGGGTGCCGTGTTCCTGGGCCCGCGCCTGGGCAAGTACACCCCCGACGGGAGACCCCGCCAGATCGCCGGCCATGCCATGCCGATGGTGCTGCTCGGTGTGTTCATCCTCTGGCTCGGTTGGTTCGGTTTCAACGCCGGCTCGCAACTCGCCGCCACCGCGGGCAGCCCCGTGACCCTGGTGGTCCTCAACACCGTCATCGCCGGCGCGGCGGGCACGGTGACCTCCGCCGCGGTGGTGTGGCGCATGCGCGGGCAGCCGGACATGTCGATCATCGCCAACGGCACGCTCGCCGGGCTTGTCAGCATCACCGCGGGCTGCGCGAGCATGAACGTGTTGGGCGCGCTCGTGACCGGTGCGATCGCGGGCGTGATCGTGGTGTTCTCCATGCTCCTCATCGAGCGTTGGGGCGTCGACGACCCGGTGGGTGCCGTGTCGGTGCACGGCGTGTGCGGCCTCTGGGGCACGCTCGCGGTCGGCCTGTTCGCCCGCTACGACGACGGTTACCTCGGCCGGGACGAGGCCGGCCTGTTCTACGGCGGCGGCGGACAGCAACTGGTCGTCCAGCTCGTCCTCGTAGCCGTCGTCGCGGGGTGGGTCCTGGTGACGACGGGCGTGCTGTTCGCCGTGCTGCGCCGCTTCGGACTCCTGCGGGTCTCGCCGCAGGAGGAGGCGCTGGGCCTCGACCTCACCGAACACGGCATCGGCGCGTACCCGGCCGACGTCCTGCCGCGCGACGCGCGGGCCTACGAGCCGCCGACGTAGGCAGCGGTACCTCGCGGGAAGCATCGCCGTGATCAAACCGAGGAATCTCGCCTTGCTCATGCAGCGTCACGCGGACCTGATCTCGACCACCCGGCACGATCCGACGAGACTCACCTGTTTCGTGTCGTATCACGATGCCGACTTCGGTGAGGTGGAATCGTTCATCCGGCGATTCGGCGAGGAGTTCGTGCCTCGCTGCATCGGTGTGACGCCCCAGGACACCTTCGTCGGGAGCCTTGACGAGCACTACATCAAGAGTTGTGTCCGGGAGGAGTGTCTCGGCGACTCGACGGTCACGATCGTGCTGCTCGGGCAGGAGACCTGGCACCAGATGTTCGTCGACTGGGAAATCGCCGCCTCGCTTCTGGAAGGGCCGACCCGCTCCCGCAACGGGATACTGGTCATGCCGCTTGCCTCGATGAGCAACCGGGCGACCCTGCCCGAGCGGATCCGCGACAACTTCTTCGGCCCCGGCGACGAGAAGTCGTCGGTGATCTACGAGAGCTACCCCACCACGCGGGAGTCCTTCCGCGCCAAGCTGGACCGGGCGCACGCCTCCCGGTCGCGCGCCGGCGCGGCGGTGAACAACACTCGCCCGCTCCGGAGGACCGACTCCCCCTAGCCCGTCCCGTCATTCCGGCCTAGCCCGCTCCGTCATTCCGGCGAAGGCCGGAATCCACGACGTGAGACTCCTAGGCGAACGGGACCAGGCCCCGGCTGACCGCCGACCAGGCCGTCACGGCCGCGGCACCGGCGATGAGGTAGGGGCCGAGCGGTCGGCCGGCTCGGGGGCCCTCGCGGACGAGGGTCACCACGGCCTCGGGCAGGGCCAGCAGGAAGCCGGCCATGAGCCCGAGCAGCGCCGCCTGCCAACCCCACCAGCCGCAGAGCAGCCCGTTCAGCACGCCGAGGCGGACGTCACCGAAACCCATGGACGGCGGGTGGGAGAAATGGACCACCGCCAGAGCCCCACCGCAGGCCGCGCCGCCGATGGCAGCGCCCACCAGACCCTCCGGCACACCCTCCACCAGAGAGGCGGCCGTGTACAGAACCCACACGGCGCCGGCGGCGCTCCAGATCAGCCGCGTCGGCAGGATCCTGCTGCGGAAATCGATCACGGCCAGGCGGACCCCCGCCGCCGCCCACACCACGAGCGCCGCCAGGACGAGCGCCGGCGCGATCACGAGCCGATCCCTGCCCCCAGGGACAGTCGGCCGGCCCCCGGTGCTGTTGTGGCTGTTCCCTCACGTCGCGACTTTCGCAACGACCCTCCCGAGGTCCCGAGGGTGATGAGGATCACAATGAACAAAGTGTAAAGTGAGTATTCGCCCATATGATGCAGAGGTAATGATCAGATGATGCCGACGTACTTCTCATCTGAGGTGGGGGTTCCCCCATATGACTCGGTAGTATGGGCACAAACAAACGATAGGCAGAATCAGGAGCGCAACCCACCGGGACGATCATCCGAGCCCAACCGGTCGTGGTGTATGGGGACCGACCGGGGGGGGGGGGATTGAAACCCCCCCGGGCCCAAGTAAGCAAGGCCGAACCCGCCGCCCGGGCGAAACCAGTCGGCCCGG
>VXXM01000092.1 GCA_009835395.1 Acidimicrobiia bacterium | reverse complement strand
CACCCGCACCGTCCCCGACGGCGCCCGAGGATCCCGCCCCAACCCCGACGGCGCCCGAGGATCCCGCACCGTCCGTGCCCGAGGGGGATCTGCCCGCCCAGATCCTGCAACCGGAGGAATCGCCACCGGACGATCAGTCCCTGTACTTGATGGCATCCGAACCGGTGACCGCCGCACCGACGGTGTCCCGCAGCATCCCCGACCAGACCCTCATCGTCGGCAACTCGGGTTCCGTGAGCGCGAGCGCCTACTTCAGCGGGGTCATCCAGGGCTGGGCGGTGCGGTCGTCGGCGCCCGCCAACGTCCCGGTCACGGTGAGCGAAGCGGGGGTGGTGCGCTTCTCGGGGGATGCGCTCGGCACGTACACGATCACGGTGACGGCCGCCAACGACGTCGGCAGCGTGAGGTACGGGTTCACGGTCTCGGTGAAGACGGCCGAGCAGGTCATACTGACGACGGTCGGCGACCGCCCGCAGCTGGTCGTGGCGGTTGGGCGGACCATCTCCGTCGACCTCAGCAGGTACTTCTCCGAGGCCGCCACCTCATTCGGCGTGACCTACGACCACGCCGACCCGAACCGGCTCATCGACGTGACCGTGCTGGGATCGTCGGCGTCGATCCGGGGTCTGCGAAGCGGGACCGTCACGGTCTCTCTCACCGCCACGAGCGCCACAGCGCGGATCTCACGACCAGCCACCATCCAGGTCACTGGATAGCACCCGGGGCCCCAAGATCCGCTGAACGCGGTCGCCTCCTCACCTAGCGGCAACCTGCAGCGTTGCTACGCACCGATATAGTTCGCCTCTCTTGCAGCAACGCTCGGAGTTGGACGAGCGCCTGATCGAGTTGCCGGGAATCGGCCGACTAGTTAGTCTAGTCCGTGGACTAAGTCCTCTCGATGGGAGTCGTGGTATGACTGCTGTAATCAACGTGCACGAAGCCAAGACGAACCTCTCGCGGCTCCTCGAACGCGCCCACGCCGGAGAGGAGATCATTCTGGCGAAGGCCGGCAAGCCCTACGCGCGGCTGATGCCGCTGGCACCGGATCGCAGCGGCCGGCACCCCGGCAGGGTCCCCGACCTGGTCGTCGGGCCGGAGTTCTTCGAGCCACTCCCCGCGGAGGAACTCGAGGCGTGGGGCACGCTGTGAGGCGTCTGCTGCTCGACACACATGCACTGCTGTGGTGGTGGTCCGATGACCCGTCCCTGCCCGCCGCCGCCCGCGAGGCGATCGCGGACCCCGAGTCGAGGGTATTCGTGAGCGCTGTCAGCGCCTGGGAGATGGCAACCAAGATGCGGCTCGGCCGCCTGGCCGCGCACCAGGGCATCGTCTCGCGCTTTCACGAACTAGTGGCGGCGGACGCTTTCGGGCACCTTCCCGTCACGTACCGTCACGGCCTGCACGCAGGCGGCTATCCGGTCGACCACCGCGACCCCTTCGACCGGATGCTGGCCGCCCAGGCCGAACTGGAGTCGCTGACCCTCGTTACGAGCGACACCGCGTTCGCGGACTTCCCGGTGGATCTCCTCTGGTGACCTGAAGAGGAACAGCCGGCCCGGGACAGGTGTCAGACCCAACCGTGGCTCCATACCCCTCCAAGCGGAAACCCGCTCCTCCAGCCGACTCGTCGACCTGCGCGGGCGAGAGGATCCTGGGCCGGGCGGGGCGCTGCGTGGTCAGCCGGCGGCGGGGACCCCGGCCACCAGGATGGTCGTGAACATGCCCATGACCGCCAATGCGAAGCCCGCAAACGCGAACAGGACGGTCCGCAGGTCGCGAGCCGCCCGACGCTCGAGGCGACCCTCCATGGACTCCATGGCAGCAGCCAACGCTGTGATCTTCCCGCCAAGGTCGGCGCCGAGCCGCGCCAAGTCGGTCTTGGTGACCAGTTGCTCCCAGTCGGGCGGGAGGCGCTCGATCAGTGCGTCGGCCGTTTCGGTGTCCATGTGTTCAGCGATCTTGCGGTGCAGCACCGCGGTCTTCACGTCGGTCTCGGTCATCGAGTCTCCCTGCTGATCTCGGCCTGCCGGTTGCGGTCCCGGCTGCGGGACGTGCCGGCCTCGGTGTCCGGGCCATGAGGGCTCCTCGCCAATCGGGAGCGGACATTACTCCCACGTAGCGAACTATATCACCGAGCGCAAGAACCGGCGGGGGTGGAGCGGCGGAGAAGCCGTGCCCTCGGGAACACCCGGTCACCCCAGGTGTTGTCGTGCTGCCACTGCTGAAGAGCGGGCGATGAACTGCGGATTTGCGTGCCGACCCAAGATACGGGCCGACTAACCTCCGACCATGGGTAATCTTCAGCGGCTCGCAGTATTCATCGACTACCAGAACGCCTACATGGGAGCACGCGAGGCGTTTGGATTCACCGATTCTCCGTCTCACGTAGACGGGCAATTCCACCCGCTGGCCCTCGCGAAACTGATCGCGGCTCGGCACCCGAGCTACTCCGGCGCTCGACTACGCCGGCTTGCCCATGTCGCCATCTACCGTGGGTTGCCGTCCTCGGAGCGAGACCCAAAAGGGTACGGAGCGACCCGAAAGCAGATCGCCGCGTGGCGACGCGACTTCACTGCTGCATCCCCCGGATCCGTCACGTCACACATCGGCTGTCGCCCGTTCAGTTACCAAGGGGGGAGAGCACGCGAGAAAGGGATTGACGTTCAGATCGCTCTTGATCTCGCGTTCGGAGCGCACAGCGGCAACTTCGACGTGATTGTTCTGTTCTCCGCCGATTCTGACCTGCTTCCAGCGCTGGAACGCGCAAGCTCGTTCGGAGTCGATTGCGAGATTGCAGGATGGGCCGGCAGAGGACCTCGCCAATCACGAGCCTCATATGTGCGCTGGGAGCACCGCCTGCAGCGGCTGGACTATGAGCAGGTCCACGACCCCGCCGATTACCGTCCCCCGATCCGCTAGCAGTTGTAACCCGGAAGTCCCGGTGGTATACACAGGGGCGAAATCTCCCCGCCGTCCCCCGCCGCTCGCCGGTGGGGCACTGGCGGGGCTTTCACTTTTGAGGGGCCACCTGCGGACTGCGGCTACACGCCGGTCTCGGCTGTCAGGTAGTTGTAGCGGAGCCAGCGGGCGGTGCCCAGTGCGGACAGGGTGGTGACCCGGCCCAGCTCGAAGGACAGAAGCTGGCATCAGCGTCGAGAACGCCAGCGGCCCGTTGTGCTGGTCGCCGTTTGATTCGGGGGCGGACGCGGCCGGCCGCCGGGTTTGGGGCCCGGCGGCCGGTGTTGCGAGGGTGTTGGAGCGAGGTGGAGAGGGGTTAGCTGTCGACGGTGATGTTGGAGCTGCCGAGCCAGCGGAGCACGGAGGCGGCGGCCGGGAAGAAGCGGCGTGAAGGCAGGATCCGCTCGCCCCAGGTGTCGCCGCCGTCGTCGCTCTGCTGCAGGCCGAACTCGACCCTGTCGTCGGAGCCCCGGCGGGCCACGATCCGGACGGTCACTTCCTCGTCGAAGGTGTCGGCCGATTCCGCCACGTTCAGGGTGATGGCGGAGCTGACCAGCCAGCGGCCGACGGTGGTGGTCGGCGGGAAGAGCCGTGCCCTCGGGAACATCCGGGCGCCCCAGGTGCTGTCGTGCTGCCACTGCTGCAGCCCGAACTCGATCTTCCCGTTCTCCAGCAACTGGGCCACGATCCGCACGGTGTCGGTGCCCGACTCGGCGGCGGCCTCATCCTCGACCGTGTCCGTGTCATCGTCGGTCGCCGGCGGCTGCGTGGTCGGCGTCGGCGGCGGGTCGGGCGGCCGCGAGCCGCCGCAGTAGATGTCGAACTCGAAGTCGAAGTTCCGGATCGGGTTGGCGCTCGACCACGTCAGCGTGCGGGCGTCCGACCCGCCGAGCGTGCAGCCGGGGGCGTCGAGCTCGATCGAGGCCGTCACCGAGCAGCCGGCGATCTCGTCGGACGTGATGCTGGTAGCGATCGCCGGGTACGAGGCGCCGGCGCCGAAGTTGGCGAACGTCGGCGAGTGCACCGTGAACCGGCCGTTGGCGAGAGTGGCGACCGTGTCGCCGCCCGGCAGGGTGAAGATGCCCGAACCGCCCCCGCCGGTGCCGATGGCGATCGGCGGCAGGGCGGGCACGCCCCCGCACGTCGTCGACAGTTTGTAGGCGGCCCTCCCCTGGTTACCCGGGTTGTTGATGACGTCCTGGATGATCACGATGCGGTTGTAGGGAAGTTGCACGTGGTCGCTGAGATCGATATCGATCTCGCCGTCGGCGTCCCTGTCGGTGGTCTTGAACGGCTCCCCGTTGGCGTCGATGATGGCGAAGGGCGGGGGCGCCTCAGTGACCGTGATCCGGAAGTCGCACTCGACGCCCGCTCCGAGGCTGCCCAGGGCCTTCTCTGCCGCCTCACCGTCGCCGAGCACGAAGAAGTCGAGCGTCTGATCGCAGCCGGTCCGGTTGGCGGTCGAGGACTCGGGGGTCACCTTCACGCGGAACTCGGTGATCTCCGCGGCGCGCTCGGCGCGAGCCTCGAGGTTGGAGTCGGTGGCGGAGACCGGCAGTTCCTGGATGACCTCTTCGGGATCGATCGTGATCGACAGCGTGGGCCGCGCCGAGCAGTTGGGCGTGGCGCCGCCGGTGTGGCGAGCGGTGACCACATCCTCGTCCGGCGGGCGGGTCTTGGTCGTGAGCGAGGGACCCCACGTGCCGGGGGAGGCACCCCAGCCCAATTCCGCGTTGCACAACCTGTTGGGCGCGTCCGTCTTGCGCGCCACGGCGGTGATCCGGTAATTGCACGTGCCCGGGTCGAGCACCTCGCCGTCCTCGTCGTCGGGACCGATCCAGGCGGTCACATAACCGGGCCGTGCTTGCTCGGGGTTGCAGCCGCCGAGAGCCTGGGCCGTGATCTGCACCTCCCAGTCGTCGGCGTCGGCATCGGCCTCCCCGTTGTGGAACTCGAAGACATCGATGTCGCTCTGCGCCCCCGCAGGCGAGGCGACGGCAAGCGCCAGCGAGGTCGCCAGCAGGGCAACCACCGCGAGTGGCCTGATGAGGTGTCGGATCTGTATCACGGCGCGCCCTCCTTGCCGGGTTCCGGCAACCCGACAGTCGAGACTAGGTATCGGTCTGGCCAGCGTAGTGGTCGGTTACCGCGTACTGGGGGATAGATAGGAGCCGATCAATCGGAATTCTCTTGGATCCCCCAGGCTCGTCTCGCGAGGCCCGAATCAGCCCGTCGGGGCGTCGCGTGGGGGCCCGACCGGGTCGGCCGGCGGCCCGGCGCCTTCGAGGTCACCGGTGTCGTCCCCGTCGTCGGCGGGGACCATGTCGTCGGCGTCCCCGGTGGGGATCATGTCCTCGGCGACGTCGGCGCCGGCATCCTCGGCCGTCGTGGGCGGCTGGGGCTCGGCAGCAGCCGGCGGCGTCGAGCCACCGCAGTAGAAGTCGAACTCGAAGTCGAAGTGTGTGAAGGGTTCGGCGGCCGACCAGGCGAGCGTCTGAGTGTTGCCGCCGTCGACCACGCAGCCGGAGGGCACGCCGCTGACGGCGACGGTCACCGCGCAGCCGACCACGACCGAGGAGCCGGTCGTCGTGGCCACGGCCCGGTACATGCCCACCGGCCCGAACTGCGGGATGTCGGGCGAGTGGACCGTGAAGCGGCCCTCGAACAGGTCGACGGAGGAGGCCTGCGCCGCAGGTGAAGGCACCACCTCGCCACCGCAGGAGCGGGTGACCGAGTAGCTGACCTGGCCCTGGTTGGCGGAGCCGACGGCGTCCTGGACGACAGCGATGCGCGAGGCCGCGATCCGCACCAGCGGCGTGAGGTTCACGATAATGTTCGGCAGGGCCGCGTCGAAGGCGACGTAGCCGTGGCTCACCCACACGTACGGAGGGGCGGCCACGATCGTCGCGCGGGACGGGCACCTGTCGCCGGTCGCCCCCAGCACCTGTGCCGACCTGGACTGGTCGCCCTGCAGGGTGAACTCGCCGCCGATGGCGCAGCCCGTCGCCCTCGTGTCGGGCGCTTCGGGCTCCACCCGGACCGTGAACTCGCCGACGGTGGCGGCCCGGCGGGCGCGGGCTCGCAGACCCTCATCGGGGAGGGAGCCCGGGAGTTCCTGCACCATGGCGTCCCCGCCGAGCAGGAAGTAGGTGCGGTGGGGCCGGGTGCAGCCACTGTCGGGGTGGCGACGGACCGATATCCGGGACTCGTCGTCGGGGCGACCGGAGGTGAGAATGCTGCCGTTGTGATAGTCGCCGACGACGCTGTCGGTGTCATCGCGCCAGACGAGCTGGGCGCGGTACTCGCAGCCCGTCGACTCCACCCGCACCCTGGCGGAGATGCGGAAGACGCACTCGGTGGGGCTGAGCCTGGCCGCCACCTCCTCGCCGGCATCGAGCCAGAACGAGTCGTACGAGCCTTGACCGCTTCTCGGGACGCAGTTGCCCAGGGCGGTGACCATGACCCGCGCCTGCCAGCGCCTGTCGGGCACACCGTCGTTGTTCGCGTCGGGGTTCTCCATCTCGTTGGAGAAGATGAAGAGTTCCGCGGGGGGCGGCCGGTCGTCCTCGTCGTCGCTCTGGGCGGTGGCCGGCGCGGTGATGAGCGCTAGTGCGGTGGCGACCAGGCCGAGGACGGCGAGCGTGGTGGTGAAGTGCCGGAGCTTCGACACGGCGTGGGGCCCCCTTGGCGAGGTGCGATGGGAAACAGTGGTGGATTCAGCGTAGTGGTCGGCCCCCGCGGGTTAGCGGATACGAGGACCGCCGCTGGGACGTCCGCCCGTCATCCCGGCGCAACCGTCATCCCGGCGGAGGCCGGGATCCAGTCCGTAGTCGTACGCGGTCGGTCGGCTCTGGATTCCGGCCGTCGCCGGAATGACGTGATGGAGCCAGTCGGCGCTGGGGTGGGTCAGCCGGTGGCCACGTCCTGGGGTGGGCCCGTGGCGCCGCCGGCGCCGCTGTCGCTCGTGCCGGCGCCGTCGCCGAGGTCGATCATGCCGTCGCCGTCTTCGCCCAGGTCGATCAGGTCGTCGCCGTCGTCGCCCAGGTCGATCAGGTCGCCGGCCCCTGGCGTGCAGTCGATCGTGAACTCGATGATCACCAGGTCTTCGGCGCTCACCAGATCGACCGGCGAGTTGTGCTCCACCGAGCAACCGGCGGGCACGCCCGAGACCGTGACGGCGGCCTCGCAGGACACGGCGTTCTCGTCCAGGGCGTAGGCCTTTGTGCCATCGGCCGTGTTGTCGCCGATCGCGGCGCTGACGTTGAAGCGGCCCGTACGCAGTTCCACGAGGGTCATCGCCGGGTGGAAGATGATGCCGCCGGTGCCCTCGGGCTCCAGGGCGCCGGGCAGCCCCGGTGCGCCGCAGGAGGCGCTGTAGTCGTACCTCACGCCGACGCCGCCGGCGTCACCGATGACGTTCTGCACGAGATAGACCGTGGGGGCGGCCACGGTCACCTCGAGCCTGGCGTTCAGGGCGGCGGTGGATGAGCCGGCCTCGTCGAGCGTCGCACGGTTGTCGGGTGGGTCGGTGGTGGCGGAGGTGGGC
>VXXM01000019.1 GCA_009835395.1 Acidimicrobiia bacterium | reverse complement strand
GTTCGGGAGCCGGGGCGGGCGTGGCGGCGGGCTCAGCGGACGAGTCGTCGCCGCAGGCGGCGGCAACGAGGCTCAGCACCGCCAGCAGGACGAGGAGGTGGCGCCACCGGGTCGGAGCGCCTGTTCGTTGCGAGTATGGGTTCGTCTGCATGGGACCCTCCCGAGGGTGTCGTCGCCCCGGCCGGGCAGGCGACATCGACTGAACCTCACTATTGCCGAATGCCGGTTCCATGTCAAGAGAGTGATATCGCTTTTTTGTTTCTCCCCAGCGGGCACCGATAGCCTGCACCTCCACATGGCCGTCGAACCCACAACGCCGAAGGGGCTCCGCACACGGGGGACGATTCTCGCCGCCGCCCGGCAGGTCTTCTCGGAGGTCGGCTACGTCGAGGCGCGCATGTCAGACGTCGTCAATGCCTCGGGTCTGTCGATGGGAGCGGTGTACCGCTACTTCGAGAACAAGGAGGACCTGTTCGCCCAGGTGATCGCCGACCTCCACGAGTTGCTCTTCGAGGCGAGCCGTTCACCGGTCAGCCTCCAAGAGGATCCCTACGCGGCGCTGTTCGAGGCCAATCGCGGCTACCTGGCGCTCTATCACGAGAATCGCGATCTCATGCGGGCGTTCGTCGAGTCCACGGCAATGGAACCGCGGTTCCTCACGATCTGGTGGAACATGCGAGAGCGGCACGTCGACCGGTTCGTGGCGGTCGTTCGCCGACTCGGGATGACAGAACTCGACGGCATCGACGCCCGGACGGCGGCGCAGGCCATGGCATCGCTGGTGGAACAGTCCGCTTACACGTGGTTCGCGCACCATGCACTCAACGACACCGAGGTGAGCGTCGAGGAAGCGGCGCGGCTCGTGACCAGGGCCTGGCACCTGACGTTCTTCGCACCCGACAACCGCCCGACCTGACGACGGCACGCAGGCAACCTCCGACGGCTTCCACGCAACGCACCGGTAGGCGGGCACGTCACAGCGGACTCGATAGATCGGTGGGCAGACCTGGGGGCCGTTCGATCCCCCGAGTGGAGGTGAGCGGACTCGAACCGCCGACCTCTTCGTTGCGAACGAAGCGCTCTAGCCAGCTGAGCTACACCCCCGTGCGGGACGCCGATTCTACCGCCGCAGGCCTCCGCTCCTCCGCTGGGTTGCCGCCCGCCGCCTCACCCCTAACCTGCTGCGGATGCGGCGCATCCCTGATCTGTGGTGGAACGTGTTGGGCTACAGCCTGTGGGCGGTGGGATGCCTGATGTTCGCTCTGGCCGCTGCCCGCGACGGCGACGTGGTGACGACCGTCGCCGGTCTGCTCTTCCTGGTCGGGGTCCTCGTCGTGATCGGGCCGATGGTGCGCGCCTCACGCAGCCACGAACGAACCGGCGACTGACGGCGGCGGAACGCCGCACACCGCGGCGCTCGGGAGATGCGCCGAGGCCGGATCAGTGCCGGCCGCGCGAGCCCGCGATGAAGGTGACCGCCGCTTCCTCCGCCGGCGGCTGCGGACGACCCCGTAGGGGATCGGCAGCCATCCTGGCCAGGGCGATATCGGTGACCTTGGCGTGGCGCTCCAGGACGCGCCGCTGCCGGCGCGCCAGAGCGCCGACGTATCCCACGAGCAGGATGTCGACGAGCACGTGGACCGCGATCATGGCCCCTCCCGCGGTGATGGCCGCCACCAGCGTCACGATGGCAAGAACCACCAGGCCGATCAGGAAGTTGCGGCGGCGAAGGCGGGCCCGCTCGCGCTGGCGCCGCGCCAGACCGTCTCGATCCACGCCGAGGCCCGGAGGAACCAGACCGGGACGGGGCGGCGGGACAAGCTGCACGACGCTGGTGAGCGGGACCACATTCCGGTGGCGAGAGGTACCTGAAGACATTGGCGCGTACTTGTGTTCACTCTGATACTGAGAAAGGCGTCGTAAAAGCCTTGGCGCTAGTACGGCCAACCACAATGCTGCGAGAATCAGGATTGTCACGAGAGTAGGCACCGGGTCTCCTACTACAAGTATGTCATTTCGCGGATCCGGAGTTGTGGATATCTCGCTTTTGCTCATTGCGTCCCGATGTGCGAGGTCGTGAGCGAGGGGTCCGGTCCGCGATTAAACCGCCGGCGAGCACAAAAGAATATAGCCCGCGCTATCGGGCCCGGCGACGGATTTCCTGCCCAGATATTGGAAAAGCGGAACGTCGATGGGGATTTGGTGGGGATTATCTGGGATTCGCGAGCGGACCCGTGAGATGGCCCCGAAATCGCGCCCCGAACCGGCGGGGCGCAGAGGCTCAGGAAGCGCCGTCGCGGCGATAGGTGCCCGAGCGCCCGCCGGTCTTCTCCCAGAGGCAGACGTCACTGATGACCATGGAGCGATCCAGCGACTTGCACATGTCGTAGATGGTGAGCGCCGCCACCGCGCAGGCGGTCAAGGCCTCCATCTCCACGCCGGTGCGGTCCAGCGTCTCGACCTCCGCCTCGACATCGATGTGGCTGTCCTCGATGCTGAAGTTGACCAGGACCGAGCCCACCAGAAGCGGGTGGCAGAGAGGGATGAGATCGGGCGTGCGCTTGGCGGCCTGGATGCCCGCGACCCGGGCGACCGCCAGCACGTCGCCCTTGCCGATGGCGCCGCGGGCCACCGCCGAGGCGGTCTCGGAGGTCATGTTCACCCTGGCCCGGGCGATGGCGCGGCGATGCGTGGGGTCCTTGGCCGAGACGTCCACCATGCGCGCCCGCCCCAGCGGGTCGAGGTGCGTGAACCCCAGGTCGCTCACTGCGCCGAGCCTAGCGGCGGCCCTCAGCCGCCGATCTGCGACATCGACCGGGCGGGCCGGACGAAGTGCACCTTGCCGATGCTGTGGCCGGCCCACTTCTCCCCCACCGCGCCCCGCACGATGTCGGCAAGTTCATCGTCGCCGGCGCCACGACGCAGCGGGCCGCGCAGGTCGTACTCCTTCAGACCGAAGAGGCAGTTGCGGAACTGGCCGTCGGCGGTGAGGCGGATGCGGTCACAGGACCCGCAGAACGACTGGGTCACGCTGGCGACCACGCCGAAGAACCCTTTGCCGTCGAGGTACCGGAAGCGGCTGGCGGGCTCGGAGCCTTGCCGGTGCGCCTCGAACGGGTGCACCTCGCCGATGCGCTCGGTGATCTCGGCGAGCGCGACCACCGAGTCGGCGCGCCATCCCTCCTCGGCGTCCAACGGCATGTACTCGATGAAGCGCACCTCGACGCCCTTGCGGCGCCCGTACTCGGCGAAGTCCAGGATCTCGTCGTCGTTCTGGCCGCGCATGACGACGACGTTGACCTTCACCGGGTCGAGTCCGGCGGCCAGGGCGGCGTCGACGCCGTCGAGCACCCGGTCCAGATCGTCGCGGAGGGTGAGGTCGCGGAACCGGTCGGCCCGCAGCGAGTCGAGGGAGATGTTGATCCGCTTCAGACCGGCGGCGGCCAGATCCTCGGCCAGGAGGCCGAGGGTGGCACCGTTGGTGGTGAGGGCCAGATCGGTCCCCAGCGGCGTCAGCATCGCCACCAGGTCGGCCAGGCGTGCCCGCACCGTGGGCTCGCCGCCGGTGAGGCGGATGCTGTGCACCCCGAAGCGCTCCACGAGCAGTCGAGCGACGCGCTCGATCTCCTCGAAGGTCAGCAACTCGGACCGAGGCAGCCACTCCAGCCCCTCGGGCGGCATGCAGTAGGTGCAGCGGAAGTTGCAGCGATCGGTGACGGAGATCCGCAGATCACGGTGCACCCGGCCGAAAGTGTCGACGAGTTGCTCCGCCATCACCTCAGACTACCGGCGCCTCCGGCTTCGGTGCCCATCGCCCCCGCAGGCAAGGCCTGCGCAGGCGGGGTCGATCCGCGCCCGCGGCCGGCGCGCGAGTTCAGTCCTGGCGGCGCGCCTCGTGCAGACGGATGAGTTCGACGGCGTCACCGGTGTCGGCGCCGCGCCCGTCGGGCAGGACCGCCAGGCCGTTCGCCGCCGCCAGGGACGAGAGCTGGTGCGAGCCCTGGCCGCCTGCCGAGCGCACCTCGTAGCGACCCCCGCTGTACGACCAGACCACCCGGGCGAAGTGAATCTTGCCGTCGGGGTGGCGGCGCAGCGGCGAGGCGGCGGTCGCCTGCACCCGGGGGCGGTGCAACTGGGTGTGCCCCATCATCCGCCGCAGCGCCGGGCGCGCCAGCAGTTCGAAGGACACCATGGAGCTGACCGTGTTGCCCGGAAGGCCGAACACCGGCGTGCCGCCCACCATCCCGAAAGCGAAGGGCTTGGCCGGCTTGATGGCCACCTGCATCCAGGACATCTCCCCCATCTCGTCCAGGACCACCTTCACGCAGTCGTAGTCACCCATGCTGACGCCGCCGCTGGTGAGGACTGCGTCGCAGGTCTCGGCGCCGCGGGCGATGGTGGCCCTGATGACCTCGGGCTCGTCGCGCACCAACCCCAGGTCGACGCCCTCCAGCCCGACCTCGCGCACCAGGCTGAGCAGCGAGTAGCGGTTCGAGTCGCGCACCTGCCCGAGCGCCAGCGGCTCGGAGCCGTCGACCAGCTCGTCACCGGTGGAGATGACCCCGACGCGGGGGCGGCGGACCACGCTGATCGCATGGATTCCCAACCCGGCCAGCACGCCCACGTGGGCCGGCTGCAGGACCTCGCCCGGCTCGAAGACCACCCTGCCCACCTCGAGGTCCTCCCCCGCCCTGCGGACGTGGTTGCCGACCGGGACGCTGACCTCGGCAACCACTTGGCCGCCGCCGTCGAGTGCCCGGGTCCGCTCCACCATGATCACCGCGTCGGCGCCCGGCGGGATGGGTGCGCCGGTCATGATCCGCACGGCCTGGCCGGGCCCCACGGCCACATCGGGTGCCCTCCCGGCCGCCAACGTGTCCACGACGTCCAGGGTCACCGGGGCCGCCGCGGTGTCTGCCGAGCGCACCGCGTAGCCGTCCATGGCCGTGTTGTCGAAGGCGGGAACCGCCTCGCCGGCGGTGACCGCGCCGGCGGTCACGTGGCCGAGCGCGTCGACCAATGGGAGCGTGACCGTCGGCAGTGGTGCGCAGCGGCCGACGACGACCTGCTGCGCCTCGGCGAGGGGGATCACGAAGTCGTGGCCTGCCGGCGCGTGAAGACGTTGGGGAGCCTGGCTTCCTCTCCCCTGGCGAGACGCAGGATGTTGCGCCAGTGCATCGCCACGATCACCACCGCCAGAGCCGCCAGCATCACCGGCTCCCACCATCCCACCGAGCCGAAGGCCACCTGGATGCCGACGCCGACCGGAAGCAGGGGGACCGCCACGAGCGAGCCCACCGACGGGCGTCCCGACCACTTGGTGACGATGAGGAACAGCACGACCGCGCCGAGCGCGGCAAAGGACCACATCGCCAGCGACACGCCCCCGTAGGTGGCCACGCCCTTGCCGCCGCGCAGGCGCCGCGTGAGGGGCGCGATGTGGCCCAGCACCGCCGCCACGGCGCAGCCCATGGCGACCGGCCGCCCGGCCAGCAGCAACGCCACGAGCGTCGGGGCCAGGCCCTTCACCAGATCGCCGAGCAGGACCAGGGCGCCGGCACCTCGGCCGGCCACCCGGTACATGTTGGTCGCACCGGGATTGCGCGAGCCCTCGCTCATGGGGTCGTGGCCCACGAGGCGACCGACCAGGTGCGCCGTCGGGAAGGTCCCCAGCAGGTACGCGAGGGGGACCAGCAGCCACCATGCACTCATGGCGACATGTTAGATCAGTCGGTCCTGCGCCGTCACGGGCGGCACGCGCCGGGTCGCATCGGGTTCCCGGGCCGCTGCCGGGCCCGCGGATCGGGCTGCGGGCGTGGCGCCGAGCGGTCGTAGCTATAGGGTTAGCAGCCGGTCCGTGAGTCGTCCCCCCGGCGCCCGCTCGGGCGTCGAAGGCGAGGAACAGATGCCCACTTACGAGTATCGCTGCCGAACCTGTGACGTCCGCTTCGAGGTCCAGCAGAGTTTCAGCGAGGACAGCCTGACGCACTGCCCCGGCGCTGCCTCCGAGCAGGGCCCCGCCGCCTGCGTCGCCCCCGGCGAGGGGGAGGTCCGGAAGGTCTTCAGCGCTCCGTCGATCACCTTCAAGGGCGACGGGTTCTACAAGACGGACAGTCGCTCGGGCGCCACGCGCAGCGCCAACGGGAAGAAGTCCGGCGACGACACCTCGACCGGGTCCGAGTCGACGGAATCGACCAAGGAGACCACCGGCGGGACGAAGGAGTCTTCCGGCGACAGCGGCGGGGAGCCGGCGAGCGACCGAACCCCCGCAGGTGCCACATCGTCGTGAGAGCGTCCGCACCGGCGGCGCTGTGACAGCCACTCCGGCGGCGACCACATGACCGGCGGCGAGGCGCAGATCGGGATTCTGGGCGGGAGTGGCTTCTACTCCCTGGCCGAGGAGTTGCGCCCCGTCGAGGTCGACACGCCCTACGGTCCCCCGTCGGCCGCGCCGCGGATCGGCCGCTTCGCCGGTCGCGACGTGGCCTTCCTGGCCCGCCACGGCGAGAACCACGAGTACCCCGCCCACCGGGTGCCCTACCGGGCGAACCTGTGGGCGCTGCGAGCCGCCGGTGTGGAGACAGTGCTGGCGCCGTTCTCCTGCGGCTCGCTGCAGCCGCACATCGCCCCCGGCGACTTCGTGGTCTGCGACCAGATCGTGGACCGCACCCACGGGCGCCGGCAGACCTTCTACGACGGCCCGCACACCCACCACGTCACCTTCGCCGACCCGTACTGCCCGGCATTGCGGCGCACGGCGGTCGCCGCAGCCCGGGACGAGGGGATCAGCGTGCACGACGGCGGCACGGTCGTGGTCATCGAGGGGCCGCGCTTCTCGACCCGCGCCGAGTCGGCGTGGTTCGGCGCGCTCGGCGGCGACGTGGTGAACATGACGCAGGTGCCCGAGGCCCCGCTGGCGGCCGAACTGGGCATGTGCTTCGCCGGCATCGCCCTCGTGACCGACTACGACGCCGGTGTGGCGGGCGACGCCGGCGCAGAGCCGGTGACCCACGAGCAGGTGCTGGCCGTCTTCCAGGAGAACCTCACACGGGTGCGGAGCCTCATCGGGCGCCTCATCTCCGATGTCCCCGCCGCCCGGCCCGCGTGCTGCGGCGATCGGGCCGGCCCGCCGCTCTCCCCCGACACCTCCTAGCAGCAGCGCAGGCGACCACCGGTAGCCTGCATCGGCGCCGGGGCTCCGGCGCGGCTTCCCCCCAACTCCCACCGGCGAGAGGAAGCCCGCCATGCCGACCCCGTCCCCACTGCGCCGCCGCGCCGAGTCCCCCGCCTGGCGCCGGTCGCCCCTGTTCCGCCTGCTGCGCCGCCCGCTCGTCTACTGGAGCGCCGTGGCGCTTCTCGTCGTCGTCACCGTCATGGGTGTGGCCCGCCAGTCCGACCGCCAACGCCAGCTCGAGGCGGTCTACGGCGAACTGCGCCAGGTCCCGGTGGCCGTCAGCCTCATCAGACCCGGCGAACCTCTCGACGCCGCGACCGTTCAGTGGCAAGCGCGGCCGACCGCCGGTGTGCCCTCCGGTGCGGTCACCGAACTCGCCACCGGCGCCGTCGCCGCGGCCACGATCTACCCGGGGGAGGTGGTGCACGGCGAGCGCGTGGCAGGTCTCGGCGGGGGTCTCAGCAGCCGGCTGCCGCCGGGCACGGCCGCCGTGTCGGTGCCCGCCGGCTACGGGGTTCCGCCGGTGCGCCCCGGCGATTCGGTGAGCCTGGTCGCCGTCTTCGACAGCTTCGCAACCGAAACCGCGCCCGAGGCGCGGATCGTTGCCCACCATGCCACGGTGCTCGAACTCGGCGAGGAGGCCGTCACCGTGGCGATCCAAGCCGGCGAGATGAACGCCACGGTGTCCGCCCTGGTCTGGGGCGCCGTCACGGTCGTCGCCGTGAACGCTCCCGCCGGCTGAGGGGCGCCACGCCGCAGCCGGCCGAACCCGGCGCATCCGCCTGCAGCCGCCGCAGGCGGCTCAGATCCAGGGGGTGTTGCGGAAGGAGGTCGCCATGAGCACCAGCACGGAGATGCCCAGGGCGGCGCGGTACAGGGCGAAGGGGGCGAAGTCGATGCGACGGACCAGCGTCACGAGGAGCGACACCGCCGCCCAGCCCGACAGGGCCGCCGCCACCGTCCCCCAGACGAACGCCGCCTGCGCGTCGGCGGGGATGCCCGACCAGCCGCCCAGGTCGATCAGCTTGTAGACCGCCGCCCCGGCGATCACCGGCACGCTCATGAGCATGGCGACCCGCGCCGCCTCGAGGCGCGAGTAACCCCGGAGGCGTGCGGCGGTCATGATGGCGCCGGACCGCGACACGCCGGGGACCAGCGCCAGCGCCTGCGCCACCCCCAGCGCCAGGGCGTCGGAGCCCCCCAGAACGGCGTCGGGCCTACTCACGCTGCGGCGATCCGCCCACCACAGCCAGACTCCGAAGAGGGCCAGGGTGCAACCGGTCACCCAGACCCGCTCGTTGCGTTCCAGCGCCGACCCCGCCGCCACCCCCACGATCCCCGCGGGCACGGTGGCCAGCACGAGCAACCAGGCTCGCCGGCCCTCGGGACTCCGCCTGCCCGTCACCTGGCGCACACCCGCGGCGGCCAGTCCGACGACCTCACGGCCGAAGTAGGCCAGGACGCCCGCCAGGGTGCCGACGTGCAGGGCCACCTCGAAGGCCGTCCACACGCTCGGATCACCGTCGAACGGCTCCCAGTCGGCCAGCCACGTGACGAGCTGCAGATGGCCGCTGGAGGAGATCGGCAGGAACTCGGTCAGCCCCTGGAGGATGCCGAGGAGGATCGCTTCGAGAACCGACATCGCGCGCCCGCCAGCCGGTCAACCCGGCGGGACGTTCACTCCCCCGACACCGTCACGTCGCCGACGACGAGGGTGACGCCGGCGGCCGTCATCGGCAGGCGCGTGAGGTCGTTGCCCACGGCCACCACATCCAGCAGCATGCGTTGCAGCGTCGACGCCACCGTGAACTCCCGGATGGGCTCGGCCAACTCGCCGTCGCGGATGCGCAGCCCCTCCGCACCGGTCGAGAAGTCCCCGCTGACCGGATTCACGCCCGAGTGCAGCCCGGTCACACCCTGCACGAGCACCCCGTCGTCGATGCCCGCCACGAGTTCGTCGGGCGCGGCGTCCCCCGGCGTCGCCACCAGCGCCATGCAGCCCACCCCCGGCGTGCCGGCGTAGCCGCGGACCGCCGAGCCGGTGGAGGCGGTGCCGGAACGGCGGCCCGTGTAGCTGTTGTGGAGGAATTGCCTCAGCACGCCGGCTGTCATCAACTCGTTGCGCCGGGTCGCCAGGCCCTCGCCGTCGGTCTCGCCCGCACCGAACGCGGCCGCGTCGGTGGGATCGTCGGTGAGCGTGAAGCACGGGGCGGCGACAGTCTCTCCCAGGCGGTCCGCGAACAGCGAGCGGCGCTTCAGCACCGCCTCACCCGACAGGGTGGAGCCGACGATTCCCAGGAATTGCGCCGTCACCCAGGGATCGAAGACCACCGTGGTCCGCCGCGTCGCCGGCTTGCCCGCGCCCAACAGCCGCACGGCGCGCTCGACGGCGTCGGCGGCGGCCTGCCGCAGGTCCAGATCCTCCACGCTCCGGCCGACGCTGAAACCGAAACCGGTCTGGGTCTCGTCGCCGTCGGCGGCCAGCGAGTACACCGACAGGTAGCAGCTGGAGTCCCTGCCGATCGAGCGGATGCCCGTGGAGGTGACCACCGCGCCCACCGAGAGGGCGTCCACGTAGTCCGCCGACTCCACCCCGCAGATGCGCCGGTCGCCGTCCCGGGTGGCCCGCTCGAGCTCCAGCGCCATCCGGATCTTGGTCTCGGGATCGACGGCCGCCAACTCGGGGCGGTACAGGTCCATCTCGGGAACCGCCACACCGTCGGGCTCGGCAAGCCCCTGGAACTCATCGGGAGTGCCGAAGGCGGCGTTGTCGCGGGCGGCCGCCAGCGTCTCGGCCACGACCGCCTCGTCGTGACTGCCGGCGTGCGCGAAGCCCTGCCGCTGATCGATGACCACCCTGATGCCCACGCCGTGGGCGGTGGCCGAGGCGAAGGACTCGATGTCGCCCTCCCAGGCGCGAACCTCGGTCTCGGCGGAGTGGACCAGGACCACCTCGATCTGCTCGCCCGGTGCGGCCTGCGCCACCACCCGGTCGCCGAGGGAGGCCAGCGCCTCCCCGGTCGGATCGTCGTCGTGCACGGCCAGGTCCCGGCGGCGTGCGGCGCAGCCGGCGGTCTCAGGCGGCGGTGCCGCCGACGGTGAGACGCTGGACCCGCAGCGTCGGGGTGCCGTCGCCCACGGGAACGCCCTGGCCGTCCTTGCCGCAGGTGCCCGGCGACCCCATGGCGAAGTCGTTGCCCAGAGCGTCGATCAGCGTCAGCACCTCGGGTCCGTTGCCGATGAGGTTGCCGTCGCGGATGGGAGCGGTCAGGCGCCCGTCCTCGATGAGGTAGGCCTCGGTCATACCGAACACGAAATCGCCGGTGGCGGTGTTCACCTGCCCCCCGCCGAGGTGCGCCACGTAGACGCCGTGCGGGGTGTCGGCCACGATGTCGTCGGGTTCGCTGTCGCCGTTGGCGATGTAGGTGTTGGTCATGCGCACCATCGGCAGGTGCTGGTAGCTCTCCCTGCGACCGTTGCCCGAGGAGGCAGGACGGTCTGCCCGGTCGGCCCGCAGGCGATCCCACATGTAGTCCATCAGCACGCCGTCGGCGATGAGCACGTTGCGCTGTGCGGGCCGTCCCTCGTCGTCGATGGCGTAGCAGCCCCACTCGGTGCCCATGGTGCCGTCGTCGATCAGGGTCACCATGGGGTTCGCCACCTGCTCGCCGATCCGCCCGGCGAACACCGAGGCCTCCTTGGCGATGAGGTCTGCCTCCAGCCCGTGCCCGCAAGCCTCGTGGAACAGCACTCCCCCGCCGCCGGGGCCGATGACCACCGGCACAGCCCCGCTCGGCGCGGGGCGGGCCTCGAGCTTGCGCAGCGCCCGCCGGGCTGCGGTGCGTGCCAGGTCGGTGACATCGACGGTGTCGAACAACTCGAATCCGACGGTGCGGCCCACCGACTCCCGGCCGGTCTGCATGCCGGTGTCGCCCACCGCCACCGCCGACACCGAGAACAGCGTCTTGACCTGCTCGTCGGTCGCCAGCAGCCCGTCGCTGTTGGCCACCAGGATCGAGCGTTGGCTGTCGCCGTACAGGCACGCCACCTGCGAGATGGCCGAGCCCTCGGCACGCGCCGCCTCGTCGGCGGCCTGCAGCAGGGCGACCTTGCGCGTCTTGGCGACGGCGTCGGGGGCGACGCTCACCTCGTTCGGGGCCGGCGCCTGCTGGCGGCTGAGCTTGCCCGCCGGTGTCGGCGAGCCTCCCGCGCGGGCCGCCGCGGCAGCAGTCTGCGCGGCGCTCCGCAGGCCGGCGGCCGTGAGGTCGGCCGTATGGGCGAACCCGACCGACGAACCCGAACGGACTCGGATGCCGGCGCCGCTGAGCCGGCCCGAGACCAACTCCTCGACCTTGCCGTCATCGAAGCGGGCCCGCGAGGAGCGTCGGTCCTCGACGAACACCTCGGCGAAGTCGCCGCCGGTGCGCAGGGCAGCCCGCAGCGTGGCATCCAGGACATCTGCATCCGGCATGGTGCCTGCCATCGGTGCCTCCCTTGCTGCGATGTGCCGGAACCGCCGTGCGGTCTCGGCTCAGCGTCACCAAGGGTACCAATCGCTGCTCCCGAACCAGGATCGGCCCACATGATCGGCCCGACGATCGCGGCGTACCTTCCCGTTCAGCGCGTGACCGCCCGGACAGGGGCCCGTAGGGTAGCGACCATGGTTCTCGAACCCGGTGCCCGCGGCGGTGCCCGACGAACCGTCGGCGAGACCGACACCGGCGCCTCGGTCGGCTCGAGCGACCTGCCGATCCTTGCCACGCCGATCCTGCTGGCGCTCGGCGAGGCCGCCACCATCGACGCCCTCGCCGGCGCGCTCCCCGGGGGTTCCACCAGCGTCAGCATGCGGGTCCACTTCGACCATGTGCGGCCCATCCCGGTGGGGCGACCGGTGTTCGCAACGGCGCTGCTCGAGCGCGTCGAGGGGCGGCGCCTCACCTTCAGCATCGAGGCGCGCGACGAAGCCGGTGACCTGGTGGGCAGCGGGCGAATCGTGCGGATCGTCGTCGACCGCAGGCGTTTCGAGGAACGCATACCGCCGGCGCAGTAGCCCCGGCGGCCCGACCGGGCCGGAACGTCGGCCGGGGCGGCGCACCCCTGCCCCTCCAGGCGCCCGGAGTTCGCCTCTGCGTAGCCGTAGGACACAGCACCGGCACGCACGAGTAACCTTTGGAACACCCATCGGCGCTCCGGGCCGACACCAAACCGGCCGTCACCGAGCAGCGGCGTCGCCACGTCGACCCACCCGGAGGCCGGCAAGACCCGATTCCCTCACAAGGAACCCATGGACCGCAAGCGCACCTGGACCGTCTACGCCCTCCGTGCGGGCATCAGCGGCGGCTTGCTGACATTCCTCATCGTCCAGGGTCCGAACCTCGACGCCTCCAAGCTGCTCCCGGACTGGAACCGCTGGACGCCCTTCTGGCTGTTCGGCGCCTTCGCCCTCATGGGACTATCGCTGGTGCTCGGCGCCCTCCGCTGGCGCCAGGTCACCGATGCGCTGCGCCTCGAGGTTCCCCTGCGAGGGATCCTGTCCCACTTCATCGCCGGGCAATTCGTGTCGAACGTGATGCCGACAACCATCGGCGGGGACGTGCTGCGTGTCACCCGGCTCGGGCGCGACACCGGCAAGCATCCGGCGGCCTTCGCCTCGGTGATCTTCGAACGGCTCTCGGGGTGGCTGGTGCTGCCCATGTTCACCTTCGTCGGCCTGGCTCTGAACCCGCCTCTGGCCGGTCTGGGCGCCTCTTCGGCCACCGCCATAACGCTGGCGGGCATCACCCTCGCCACCTTCGGCGGCCTGCTCTACGTGGTGGGCCACAACGCCACGGGCCGCTGGCTGGCGGGGCGCACCGGCATCGCCCGCTACCTCAACGCCATGCATCTCGCCCTGGACGCCCTGAAGGCCCAGCCGCGCGCCGCGGTACGGCTGCTGGTCGCCTCGGTGGTCTACCAGTTGACGGTGCTGCTGGCGGTGGGATGCGCCACCGAGGCGATGGGCATCGACGAGGTCGGCTTCACCGCCCTGCTGGCGTTCTTCCCCGCCGTCCTGATGCTGCAGGTCCTGCCGCTGGGCATCGGCGGCCTCGGCGTGCGCGAGGCCTCGCTGGTGTTCTTCCTGACCGCCATCGGCGCGCCGGAGGAGCAGGCGTTCTCACTGGGCCTGCTGATCGGTCTGCTGATCCTGCTCTGCAGCCTCCCCGGACTGCCCGCGGTGCTGCTCGGCAACCGGCTGTTCGGCCGCCGGCGCATGACCGCGGACCCACCGGAGACCGGTGAGGACCGCGCCGAGGCTCTCGTCTGAGGTTCCCGTGACCACCGGGGTTGTCCGATCGCACGGTCGTAAGGAACACGACCGGAGGCAACGGTGGGCTCAATGGCCGGTTGCCCGCCGATTACGGGAACAGGCCGAGGCCTGGGGCGTCCCGCATCAGGCCACGCGACAGCGACTGGGCATCCGCTGGTGGCGGGAGATCCTGCTCATCGGCCTGTTCTACTTCGGCTACAACCTCGTCCGGAACCACTTCGGCTCCGCCGCGGTGGGGCCGGGCCTTGCCCTCAACAACGCCGAGATCGTGATCGAACTCGAGCGGGCGCTGGGCCTGTACTTCGAGTCGACCATGCAGGGCTGGTTCCTGGGCTGGGACGCCTTCATCTCCATCTGGAACGTCTTCTACGGGCTGCTGCACTTCAGCGTGACGTTCTTCACGCTGGTGTGGCTCTACCTCAAGTTCCCCGAGGTCTACCAGCGCTGGCGGACCACAGGGCTGGTCTGCACCGGACTGGGACTCGTAGGGTTCGCGCTGTTCCCGCTCATGCCGCCGCGGCTGCTCGGCGATTGCGGGCCGTACGGCGCGTGCCTGCCGGATGCCGGCTTCGTCGACACCATGATCCACTACGAAGGTCTCTGGTCGTTCGACTCCGGCACCTTCCAGGCGGTCTCCAACCAGTACGCAGCGATGCCGAGCATTCACTTCGCCTGGGCGTTCTGGTGCTTCCTGGCGCTCCGTGGCCGGGTGCGCAGCGGCTGGGGGCGGGTGTGCCTGTACCTGTACCCGCCGCTGACCCTCTTCGCCGTCGTGGTGACCGCCAACCACTACTGGATCGATGCGGTGGCGGGCATCGCCTGCCTCCTGCTGGCTCTGGCATGGGCCACCCCGATGGTGCGCTGGAGCCAACAGCGCCGGAAGCGACGGCTGGAGCGTGGCCAGCGCGCCGACGAGACCGTCACCACGACGACCTAGTGAGGTTCGCCTCAGTGCATCTCGACTCAGTGCGATTCGCCTCACTAAGGTATCCACACATTGTCCCCGGCTGACGATCCCAGCGAGGCTCCAAAATGCTGCTGAATCGGGTCATCACACCCGCGTCCCTGCGGGAGATGGGCTACGACGATCTCGACACGCTCGCCGAGGAGATCCGGGCCTTCATCGTGGACGCGGTCACCACCCACGGTGGCCATCTGGGCTCGAACCTCGGCGCGGTCGAGTTGACACTCGCACTGCACCGCGTCTTCAACTCTCCCACGGACGCGATCATCTGGGACACGGGCCATCAGGCCTACGTGCACAAGATCGTCACGGGCCGCTCGCGCATGTTCGAGGAGCTGCGCAAGCCGGGGGGGTTGTCGGGCTATCCGTCACGCGAGGAATCGGAGCACGACTGGGTCGAGAACAGCCACGCGTCGACGTCGTTGAGCTACGCCCACGGGTTGGCAATGGCCTACCGGAACGCCGAGGAGCGGGGCGGGCCCCGGCGCCGCGTGGTGGCGGTGATCGGGGACGGGTCGATGACCGGCGGCATGGCTTTCGAGGGGCTGAACAACCTGGGCCACTCCAACCTGGACGTGGTGATCATCTTCAACGACAACGGCCGCTCGTACGCCCCCACGGTGTCCCGGCTCAGTGAACGGCTGGCCCGCCTGGCGGTGAACCCGGCGTTCGTCCAGCAACAGGAACGGATCGAGCGGATCCTGGGGGATCTGCCGCTGGTCGGCGAGCACGTCGACCGGGTCGTCGACGCCGTCAAGGCCGGCGTGCGGGAACTGCAGGAGTCGCCCTCGTTCTTCTCGGACCTCGGCGTCCGCTACACCGGACCGTTCGACGGTCACGACATCCGCAACCTGGAGCGCAGCCTGCGCCACGCGGCCGAGCTGAAGGGACCGGTCGTCGTGCACGTGCTGACCGACAAGGGGCGCGGTTACGCCCCCGCCGAGCGCGACCCCGTCAAGCGCATGCACGACACCTCCCAGACCAAGCGCGGCAGCTACACCCAGGCCTTCGCCGACGCCATCGTGAAGGAGGCCGAGTCCCGGCCGGAGCTGGTGGCGATCACCGCCGCCATGCCCGACTCCACGGGGTTGCTGACCTTCAAGGATCGCTTCGGTGATCGCTTCGTGGACGTGGGCATCGCCGAGCAGCACGCCGTCACCTCGGCCGCCGGCATGGCGATGGGCGGCCTGCGCCCGGTGGTGGCCATCTACTCCACCTTCCTCACACGGGCCTTCGATCAGGTCAACCTCGACGTGGGGTTGCACCGTCAACCGGTGGTGTTCTGCATCGACCGGGCGGGGATCACCGGCGACGACGGTCCCTCGCACCACGGGATCCTCGACATGGCGCTGCTCACCAAGGTGCCGGGCATGTGCGTGATGGCCCCGTCGTCCTACCAGGAACTGGAGGTCATGCTGTCACAGGCGCTGGACATGACCGAGGGACCGGTCGCCATCCGCTGGCCCAAGACCGCGGCCCGCCAGGTCGCCGAGGACGGGGTGGGCAGCGGACTCGCCGGCCGCAAGGTGCGCAGCGGCGAGACGGTCTGCCTGCTGGCGGTGGGCAAGATGCTCGAGGCCGCCGAGCAGGCAGCCGAGCGCCTCGAGAGCCAAGGGGTCTCCACCTCGGTCTGGGACGTGCGCGTGGTGGCCCCACTGGACGCGGCGATGCTGAGCGATGCCCGGTCGCACTCGCTCGTGGTCACCGTCGAGGACGGCATCCGCGAGGGCGGTGCAGGGGCCGGCATCGCGACGGCGCTGAGTGCGATGGACGCTCCCGGAACCATGCCGGCGCTGCGGATCCTGGGGATCCCCACCGCCTACCTCCCGCACGGGAAGCCCGACGAGATCCTGGCGGCATGCGGCCTCGACGCGGCCTCGATCGCGGCGACAGCGCTGGAGGCGCTCGGCTGACCTTGCCCACCCCCGCCCGGCACACCGCCGGGGTGGGCCCTACTGGTAGAAGGGGTTCTCGCCGGCTGCGTGATCGGTCACGTCGATCACGTCGAGGATCTCCGGCACGTGCTGGGTGATGATCGCGGCGACCCCCTGGTGCAAGGTCGCGGCGCTCATCGTGCAACCCTGGCAACCGCCTCCCATCAGCAAGAACGCCTTGCTGTCCTCCACCTTGACGAGTTCCACGTACCCGCCGTGCGCAGCCAGGGACGGGTTGACGTGGTTGTTGAGCAGTTCCTGCAGCCGCTCGGCGACCGAGTCGGATTCCGACAGGTCGATGCGGTCGGCCATGTCGGGGCGATTGGGGTTGCGGATCACCAGGCCGCCCTGAAGGGGATTGCTGGGCACATCCAGGGTGGCGCCGGTGAGATTCCCGACGGAGTCCCCGGGGATGATGACGGTCAGCCCTGCAACCTCGTAGGTCACGTCGTCGTCATCGAGGTCGTCGATCTCGTGCAGGGACAGGTCGTAGCCGAACTCGAAGGTCATGCTCGGCGACATCTCGGTGCCGGCGATGGCGACACGCAGCCCCAAGCCCCCGCCGTCGCCCTCCTCGGCCAGCGCGCCGAGCACGACCTCGGCAGCCTCACCGGTGACTTGCAGGACGGGTGTTACGGCGGTGGCGGTCGAGCCCGCGACGGGATCACTGTTCATACGGGGCAGGATATAGGCTCCGGCTCGCTCGGCCCGCCCCTAGAGCGGCGTGGACGGCGAGAAGGGCACATCGGGGTCGAGAGAAGCAAGGGAGTCCGGCGTGAGCGAGTCCCCGGTCACTATGAGTCTCGTCGGCGACGTCGCGCTCCTCGAGATCGACGACGGCAAGGTCAACGCGCTGACCCCCGCTCTCCTCGGCGACCTGTGGGGTGCCCTCGACGCCGCGGAGGCCGAGGCCGGCGCCGTTGTGCTGGCGGGGCGGCCGGGGGTGTTCTGCGCCGGGCTGGACCTCAATGTGATGCGCACCGGCGGCCGTGCCGCCATGGAGCTGCTCCACAAGGGCACCGAGACCTTCCTGCGGCTCGCCGAGTTCCCTAAGCCGGTCGTGGCGTCCTGCACCGGGCACGCCCTGGCCGCGGGAGCCGTGCTGCTGCTGTGCTCCGACATCCGCATCTGCTCGGCGGGCGACTTCAAGATCGGTCTCAACGAGGTGGCGATCGGCATTGCCCTCCCGGAACTGGTGGTGGAGCTGGCACGAGCCCGCCTCTCGCCCCGCCACTTCACCGCGGCCTGCAACACGGCGCAGGTCTACAGCCCCGCGGAGGCCACCGACGCCGGCTTCCTGGACCGCGCCGGCTCAGCCGACGCCACAGGCGATGCCGTGCAGGCGGCGGCCGAACTCGCCCGGCGACTCGACGCCGCGGCGTTCGCCAAGACGCGTCAGGCGACCTGCCGGGGGCTTGCCGACACGATCATCCGCAACGCGGCGGCTCTCATGGAGGCCCGGCGAGCAAGGCCCGCCTCCGCTTAGATCGCCGCACTTCGCCGCGGTCGGCGGCCGCCCGCCGGCCACCGATGCGCACCCCCGGGCGGTTGAACGGCGCACTCGGGCCGGTGAGTCTCAGCGCAGGTGACGACCGCAGATCGGCCAGGGCTGCCAACCCCGGCGGGCGTACAGGAGCCGCGCACGCGCATCCTGCACGACGGGTTCCGCCCAGTGTGGGCGGCCGGTGCCGCCGACCGACTCCCAGGTCGGCTGATCGAACTGGTAGGCGCCGTAGTAGCCGTTGCCGGTGTTGACGAGGTAGTTGCCGGACGCCTCGCACTGCCGTAGCGCCTCCCACTGAGCCGGCGTGGGATCACGCCGCCCCCGGCGGGCCAGTTCGGCCTCGGCCTCGCCGTGGATCCCCGCCACCGAAGCCACCCAGCGGGCCTCGGCGAGCCGCTCCTCGAGCAGCGGGATGTCGCGGTGCGCCAACTGGATGTCGCGATGCACCACCTCGATGCGATCGAGCACGAAGAGCAGGCGATCCCCGGCCTCGGCCAGCAGGCGGTCGTAGTCGCTGTAGGCGTCGGCGATGGCAGTGGCCCGCGCCGCCACCAGATTCTGCAGGTAGAGCGCGTCGATGAGGTGCTCGAGGGCCAGCAACTCGGCGGTGAGCGCGCCGAACCGCCCGGTCATGTAGGAGACGACGAGGAATTCCGCGGCACGGTTCCGGGCCTCGATCACGTCGTTGACCAGGCTCTGCTCGAGCCCGACGAGGTCGGAGGCCTCCGAGACGAGCAGATCGAACTCCTGGGTGCGCTGTGCCAGTCTGCGTTTGGCCGCTTCCAGATTCTCCTCCGACCAAGCAAGGTCCTGCTCGGCCAGCCGGGGGTTCGTGTACGGCGGCACGTCTTCAACCGCCGACTCCTGCGCAGTGGCGCCGGAAGCGAGCGCGGCAGTACCAGCCACCACCGCGACCGCGGTGAGCCAGCCCCAGCGCCTGGGGCGACGGGACGCATTATTCGTGACCATCAGTGCAATCTCCCTACCGCGTCGCTGGTACGACCTCCAAATCCAACCGCTTCCCGGTGGCGCCGTCGGGAGGCGCCGATCAGCCCGCGCGCCCCGGAGCGCGCGCTGCAGGGCGCGCCTGCCTACGGTGTCGGTTGATGGCTCTCGACACCGCTGCGCCCCCGGACTACGACGCCGTCGTCGTCGTTTCCTTCGGCGGCCCGGAGGATCCTGAGGAGGTCATGCCCTTCCTCCGCAACGTGACCCGCGGCCGCGGCGTCCCCACCCGGCGGCTGGAGGAGGTGGCCGAGCACTACCTGCGGCGCGGGGGTCGGAGCCCGATCAACGACCAGAATCGTCGGCTGGTGGCCGCATTGGACTCGGCTCTCCGCAAAGCCGGTGTGGACCTGCCCGTCTACTGGGGCAACCGCAACTGGCACCCCATGCTGGCCGAGGTGGTGGAGGCGATGCGGGCCGATGGTGTCCGCCGGTCCCTGGCCTTCGTGACCTCGGCATTCGGCTCGTACTCGGGCTGCCGCCAGTATCGCGAGGACATCGCTCGGGCCATCGCCGGCTGCGACGGCGCACCGGAGATCCACAAGCTGCGCCTCTACTGGAACCACCCCGGGTTCATCGAACCCATGGCCGAGGGCGTGCGAGGCGCGCTGTCCCGCCTCGCGGGAGCCCACTCGACGGGGCCGGCGCGCCTGGTGTTCTCGGCGCACAGCATCCCGACGGCCATGGCGGCCGGCGCACCGTACGAGCGCCAGTTGCGCGAGGCGGCCTCGCTGATCGCCGCGCGCGTGCCGACGGGCGTGGAAGATGCGCACGGCTGGGACCTCGTCTACCAGAGCCGCAGCGGTCCGCCGAGCGACCCCTGGCTCGAGCCCGATGTGGTGGACCATCTCGAGGCGCTCCACCGGGAGGGCGTCGGCGACGTGGTTCTCGTGCCGTTGGGTTTCGTGTCGGATCACATGGAGGTGATCCACGACCTGGACGACGAAGCCGCCGGCGCCGCTGCGGCGCTCGGTATGCGCTTGGAGCGCTCGCCCACCGTCGGCACCCACCCCGCCTTCGTGGACATGATCGTGGAGTTGATCCGCGAGCGGCTCGACCCGGGCGTCCCGCGCCGCGCTCTGGGAAACGCAGGTCCGTGGCCCGACTTCTGCGCCACCGACTGCTGCTCTAGACGTTGAAGCGGATCTCCAGCACGTCGCCGTCCTGCACCCGGTAGCTGCGACCCTCGGCGCGCAGCCTCCCGGCGGCGCGGGCGGCGGACCAAGAGCCGGCTTCCAGCAGCTCGGCCCACTGGATGGTCTCGGCGCGGATGAACCCCCGCTGGAAGTCCGTGTGGACCAGCCCGGCGCAGACATCGGCGGTGCTTCCGGCGGCGAACGGCCACGCTCGGGTCTCCTTGGGTGCGGTGGTGAAGAACGTGCGCAAGCCGAGGGCGCGGTACGAGGCGGCCACGAGCCGTGCCAGGGCCCCCTCCCCGAGGCCGAGGCTCGCGGCCATCTCGGCCCGCTCGGTCTCGGGCAGTTCCGCCACCTCGGCCTCCAGACGGGCGCACACCGCAAGCGTCTCTGCGCCGTCCAACGCCGAGCTCACCCCGGTGACCGCGGCCTCGACCTCGGCTGCCAGCGCCTCCTCGTCAATGTTGACGACGGCGACGACGGGCTTGTTGGTGAGCAGGAAGCATGGGCCCAGAAGTTCCCGCTCGGAGATCGGCAGAGCGCTGCGCCACAGCGGCGTGCCGGCGGCGAGAGCGGCCGCGGCTCGCTGCATCCGCTCCACCTCGGGACCGATCGCGGCGTCGCCCTTGGCCTGCCGGCGCTTCCTGTCCACCTGGCGCTCGAGGCTCTCGAGGTCGGCCAAGCTCAGTTCCAGCTCCAGGGCGAGCAGCGACTCCAGCGGATCGTCGACACCCTCGACCTCCTCGCCGGCGAAGGCGCGCAGGACCAGAACCACGGCGTCGACCTCGCGGATGCCGCCGAGGAACCGGTTGCCGAGACCCTCGCCACGAGCCGCTCCCGAAGCCAGCCCACCGATGTCGCTGAACTGCACGGTCGCAGGGGTGACCTTGGCCGAACCGCTCGTGGCGGCGACCAGATCGAGCCGCCCGTCGGCCACCTTGGCCTCGCCGACGTGCGTGTCCACGGTGGTGAAGGCGTAGGGCGCCACCGGCGAGTCGCCACCGGTCAGCGCGTTGAAGAGCGATGACTTTCCGGAGTTGGGCAGGCCGACGAGCCCGAATCGCTGCACAGCGGGACGCAGCGTACCGGGGCGGCCGCGCGGCACGCCGGGGCGTCCCGCCGGGACTGCGGGCTTGCGGGACCGCCACCGGTAGGCTGACCCTCCGGGAGGTAGCGATGTCGAAGCGCACACAGCGCAAGCGGGCCAACGCCCGGCGCAAGAAGGCGAACCACGGACGCAAGCCCAACCTGGGCCGCAACTCCTAGCTCGAGGGCGGCTCCATCAGCGCCGCCGATCCATGGCATCCCCGATCGGCTCGGAGGCATCTCCGACGCTCATCTACGACGGCGACTGCGACTTCTGCAGGCGCTGCGCCGATTGGATCGCCACCCGCCTCCCCGCCGGCACGTTCGTTCTCGCGTCCCAGCAGGCCGATCTTGCCGCCGTCGGACTCAGCGAGCAGCAGGCGACCGATGCGGCATGGTGGATCGACACGGACGGCGCGCACCACCGCGGCCACCGAGCCATCGCCGAGTCGCTGCGAGCCTGCGGTGGCACTTGGAGCCACCTCGGCCGGTTGCTGATCCGGCCCGGAGTGTCACTCCTCGCCGCAGGCGTCTACGAGCTCATCGCCCGCAACCGCCATCGCCTTGGTTGCAAGAACTGCCTCAAGAGAACCCAACGGGGCGGCGCCGCGTTCTCGGACTAGGCGGCGACGAACTCCTCGTACTCCTCCGAGGTGTCGACATGGTGCTCGAACTCGATGACGCCGATCTCGGTGAAGCGCTCGCGCAGCCAGCCGTCGCCGGCATCCAGCAGGCCGAGCTTGCGGCAGTTGGGAACGATCTTGGAGAAGAGCATCCTCTGGAAGGCGCTCCGTTCGGGCGGGAGGTTCAGCAGCAGTTCCACCATCGGCCGCACGGGCACGCCGAGCCGCTCGTACACCTCCTGTGACAGGAACCGGTCGCGCATGCGCACCGCTGCCTCGAAGGCGAACTCCTGCCGCTCGCGGATCTCCGCCTGCGTGAGGTGGCTGTAGTACTCCTGCAGGCTCAGCACGCCGAAGGCCACGTGACGGGCCTCGTCGGCCATGACGTAGCGCAGCAGCTGCCGCAGCAGGGGCTCCTCGGTGCCGGCGTGCATGAACCCGAAGGCGGCCAGGGCCAGGCCCTCCACCATGATCTGCATGCCCAGGTAGGTCATGTCCCAGCGGCTGTCGTTGATGATGTCGTCCAGCAGCAGCCGCAGGTGCGGGTTGATGGGGTACTCGCTGTTCAGCTTGGTGCGCAGGTAGCGCCCGAAGACCTCCACGTGGCGGGCCTCGTCCACCACCTGGGTGGCGGCGTAGTACTTGGCATCGATCCACGGCACGGTCTCGACGATCTTGGCCGTGCACAGCAGCGCGCCCTGCTCGCCGTGCAGGAACTGGCTGAGCCGCCAGGCGATGGCCTCGGTGCGGTACTCCTCCCACTCCTTGTCGCCCCACTTGTGCAGCGGCGAGGAGGGATCGCCGGCCATGTCCTCACGGGTCGGCGGCAACTGGTCGCCCACCCGGAAGATCGTGCGGGGGTCCACCTCCAGGTGCCAGGGCAGATCGTTGGCGTTCCACTGCGACGTCTTGCCCTTCTCGTAGAGCTTCTCCAGCTTGGGACGGGCGCCCTTGTCGTAGTCCCAGGTGAACAGGGCGTCGGAGGCGTCGGGAACGATGTGCTCCGTCTCGGTGGAGTAGGGGTTCGCGCGGCAGATGTCCACGATCGTGTCCACGTCGTTGACCGACATCCGCCCGAGGATTGCGGCGTCGCTGCGGTGCTCGCTGCTCGTCATGGGTGGCCTCGTCACCTCGGGGCGCAGGCCGCCGGAGCGGGTCGCCCCGACCGCCGTCGCGCCGGATTCCGATTGCAGGCTATCCCGCCGGTTCGGCCGCCAGAACGCGTGTCCCGCGCCGGCGGCACAGCGAGCAACGCGTGTCGCCGACCGCGGATAGTCTGCCTGCGTCGGCGGGGCGTGATCCGATCCGGATCCCCGCGAACCAGCGGGTGAGCCTCCCTGCGGGGAGGCATTCGCGATCCGTCGCACACGGGAGAGGGCGAACGCCCCTGAGCCGAGAACCGCAAGGAGAAGCGAGAGAAAATGAGACGAGGATTCACTGGGCTGCTGGCGATCCTGCTGGCTACCGTGCTGGTCGCCGCGGCGTGCGGCGGCGACGACGAGCCCACGACGACCGCGCCGGCGGCGCCGGCGCCGGCGGCCGATGACGGAGCGGCGGACGCGCCTGCTCCGGCACCCGCCGACGCAGATGCGGAGGCACCGGCAGATGCGCCGGCGGAGCCGCCGCCACCGCCACCGCCGGGCGCCGAGGACATCACCGCGGCGCTGGTGTTCGACATCGGTGGGCGCGGCGACCAGTCGTTCAACGACTCGGCCGCAGCAGGCCTGGACAGGGCGGCCGCCGAGTTGGGTGTGAACACCACCGAGGCCTCGCCGAACCCCGACGGCTCCAACCGCGCTGAACTGCTGCAGCTGTCCGCCGACGGCGCCGAATTGGTGATCGGCGTGGGCTTCCTGTTCGGCGAGTCCATCGCCGAGGTGGCCGCCAACAACCCCGACACGCTCTTCGGCATCATCGACAGCGCCCCGGAGGGCACCGACAACCTCGCCGGGCTGGTCTTCGCCGAGCACGAGGGCTCGTTCCTCGTGGGCGCCGCTGCGGCGCTAAAGTCCAACACCGGCACGGTCGGCTTCATCGGTGGCGTGGACATCCCGCTCATCCGGAAGTTCCACGCAGGCTTCGAGGCGGGCGTCCACGCCGTGGATCCGAACATCCGGATCCTCGACGCCTACGTCACCGAGCCGCCGGACTTCGACGGCTGGTCACAGCCCGCCGAGGGCAAGATCATCGGCCAGTCCATGTACGAGGCCGGCGCGGACGTCATCTACCACGCGGCCGGCGGCACGGGCGCCGGGCTGTTCGAGGCGGCCAAGGAGTTCAGCGAGGCCGGCGGCTCCAAGGTCTGGGCCATTGGCGTGGACTCCGACCAGTACAACACCTCCGCCGAGGAGGTCCGTCCGTACATCCTCACCTCCATGCTCAAGCGCGTGGACGTGGCCGTCTACAACACCATCGAGTCGGTCGTCAACGGCGACTTCACCGGCGGCACGACGGTCTTCAACCTGGCCGTGGACGGCGTCGGCTACTCCACCACGGGCGGCTTCGTGGACGACATCGTGCCCGAGCTGGAGAGGTTCAAGGAAGCCATCGTGGGCGGCACCATCGTGGTGCCCGAGACCACCGAGCGCGGCGGCGGCGAGGACGTCACCGCGGCGCTGGTGTTCGACATCGGCGGGCGCGGCGACCAGTCATTCAACGACTCGGCGGCGGCGGGCCTCGACCGGGCGGCCGACTTCCTGCGGATAAACCCGCAGGAGTCCTCCCCCAACCCCGACGGCTCCAACCGCGCGGAACTGCTGCAGCTCTCCGCCGACGGCGCCGACCTTGTGATCGGCGTGGGCTTCCTGTTCGGTGAGTCCATCACCGAGGTGGCGACCAACAACCCCGACACCTACTTCGGCATCATCGACAGCTTCCCCGCGGAGCTCCCGAATCTCGCCGGACTGACCTTCGCCGAGCACGAGGGCTCGTTCCTCGTGGGCGCCGCTGCGGCACTGAAGTCGAACACCGGCACGGTCGGGTTCATCGGCGGCGTGGACATCCCGATCATCCGGAAGTTCCACGCAGGCTTCGAGGCGGGCGTCTATGCGGTGGATCCGAACATCGAGATCCTCGCCGCCTATGTCACCGAACCTCCGGACTTCGACGGCTGGTCACAGCCCGCCGAGGGCAAGATCATCGGCCAGTCCATGTACGAGGCCGGCGCGGACGTCATCTACCACGCCGCGGGCGGAACGGGCGCAGGCCTGTTCGAGGCGGCCAAGGAGTTCAGCGAGGCCGGCGATTCCAAGGTGTGGGCCATCGGTGTGGACTCCGACCAGTACTGGACGTCCGCCGAAGAGGTACGGCCGTACATCCTCTCCTCGATGCTGAAGCGGGTGGACGTGGCCGTCTACAACACCATCGAGGCAGTCGTGAACGGTACGTTCAGCGGCGGTCTCACGGTCTTCGACCTGTCGGTCAACGGGGTGGGCTACTCCATCTCCGGTGGCTTCATCAACGACATCATCCCGCAACTCGAGGAGTTCAAGCAGGCCATTATCCGCGGCGACATCGTCGTCCCGGAGACGACCGGCTGATCCACCGGCACCCATGTAATCGGTGCGGGGCCCCGGCGAGTTCCGGGGCCCCGCACCGTTGATTCCCGCCCGGTCGCTCCACGCGGGCCGGGCAGCAACGTGCCAAGCTAGGCGCCGAACTTGCCCCAGGAGGTCGGTCGCAACGCCATGACGCCGGCTCTGTCATTGGAGAACATCACCAAACGCTTCCCCGGGGTGCTCGCCAACGATCGCGTCAACCTGACGGTCGCCGAGGGCGAGATCCACGCCATCTGCGGCGAGAACGGGGCCGGCAAGTCCACGCTCATGAACGTGCTGTACGGCATGCTGCCCGCGGATGAGGGGCGCATCGTCGTCAGAGGCGACGAGGTGCACTTCCGCTCGCCCCGGGATGCCCTGGCCGCCGGTATCGGCATGGTGCACCAGCACTTCATGCTGGCCGACAACCTGACGGTGCTGGAGAACATCATCCTCGGTGCCGAACCCACAGGGCGAGGTGGGCGCATCGACTTCGCCAACGCGCGCCGGCGCGTCACCGAACTCAGCGACGCCTACGGGCTGGACGTGCACCTCGACGAACCGGTGGAGAACCTCGGCGTCGGCGAGCGCCAGCGCGTCGAGATCATCAAGGTGCTCTACCGCGGGGCGCGCATCCTGATCCTGGACGAGCCCACCTCGGTTCTCGTCCCCCACGAGGTGGAGGAGCTGTTCCGCAACATGCGGGACATGTGCGCCCGCGGCGAGACGATCGTCTTCATCGACCACAAGCTGGACGAGGTGCTGGAGATCGCCGACACGATCACCGTCCTGCGGGCGGGCAGGACGGTCGCCACGGTGAAGCCCGACGAGGTGTCGCCGCGCGATCTGGCGGAGCTGATGGTCGGTTCGGAGCTTCCCACCCCCGAGGCCCGGACCACGACGGCGCAGGACACCGTCTCGCTGGAGGTGGAGGATCTCTCGGTCCTCGACGACGACGAGCGGGAGGTGGTCAAGGGGATCAGCCTGGAGGTTCGCCGGGGGGAGATCGTGGGTATGGCCGGCGTGGAGGGCAACGGCCAGATCGAGTTCGTGGAGGCCCTGCTGGGGATCCGGGAGCCGTCGCAGGGTCGCGTGCTCCTGGAGGGTGCCGACATCAGTGAGTGGACCGTGCGCCAGCGGCGCGAGGCGGGCATCGGGTACATCCCCGAGGACCGTCACCGGCGGGGCCTGCTGCTGCCCGCGCCGCTCTGGGAGAACGCCATGTGCGGGCACCAGGGCAAGGAGCCGTACTCGCGCAAGGGCTTCTGGCTGACCCCCAAGGGGGCACGCAGCAAGACACGGGAACTCATCGCCGCCTTCGACGTGCGAACGCCGGGGCCCGACGTGGCGGCCCATGCGCTGTCCGGTGGAAACCAGCAGAAGCTGATCATCGGGCGGGAGATGATCATGACGCCCAACCTGCTGATCGCCGCGCACCCCACGCGGGGCATCGACGTGGGCGCCCAGGCCGCCGTCTGGGAGACGCTGCACCAGGCGCGCGAGCAGGGGCTGGCGGTGCTGCTGGTCTCGGCCGATCTGGACGAGTTGATCGGACTCTCGGACCGGCTGCTGGTGATCTTCCGCGGCCGGATCTCCGCCGCCCTGGATCCGGCGACAGTCACCCCCCGCGAGCTGGGCGCCCACATGACCGGCGCGGCCGGCGACGTCGAGGAGATGCAGCACGCGTGAGCACTCGCTCCGCCCACCGGCTACCGGCGCACCGGCGCCTCACGCTGGCCCTGGCCGCTCCTATTGCGGCGCTGATCCTGTCGCTGGCCGTGGCTTCGATCGCGCTCGTGCTCAGCGGCAGCAACCCGTTCCCGGCCTACGGGCGCATGTTCTCCTACGGGTTCGAGTTGGAGACCCTCGTCGACATGGTCAACCGGGCTACGCCGCTGTACCTGTCGGCGGTGGCCGTGGCGATCGGCTTCCGCATGAACCTCTTCAACATCGGCGTGGAGGGGCAGTACATCCTGGCGTCGATCATCGCCGCGCAAGTGGCCGCCGAACTGTCGCTGCCCGCGCCGCTGCACCTCACGGTCATCATCCTGGTGGGTATGGCCACCGGGTCGCTGTGGGCTCTGATCGCCGGCGTCCTGAAGGTCACCCGCGGCATCCACGAGGTGATCTCCACGATCATGCTCAACGCCATCTCCATCAGTCTGGTGGTGGCGATGCTCTTCCGGCAATGGGACGTTCCGGATGAGAGCCTCAACCAGGAGACCGCCGAGATCCCACCGTCGGGCCGCATGCCCGACCTGAACTGGTTCGTCGAGTTGTTCACCCGCGAGATCGGCAAGGGCCGGGTTCTCTGGGGCTTCGTCATCGTGGCGATCATCATCGGGATCCTCTACTGGATCTACGTCGCACGAACCCGGCCCGGCTACGACCTGCGGGCGTCGGGCATCAACCCGCTCGCCGCTGAGGCCTCCGGTGTCTCCCCGAGGCGAACGATCATCGTGGCCATGGCGCTCAGCGGGGCGGTGGGCGGCCTGGTGGGCCTGCCGGAGGTGCTGGGACGCGACTACGCCTACGGGCTGCAGTTCACCCAGAACCTCGGCTTCGCCGGCATCGCCGTGGCGCTGCTCGGACAGAACCATCCGGGTGGCATCGCCATCGGTGCGCTGGTGTTCGGGTTCCTGGACAGCGCCGCGCCGATCCTCGACGTACACGGCGACGCTCCCCAGGAGATCGTCGAGATCATGAAGGGCATCATCATCTTCGCCGCCGTGATCACCTACGTCGTGGTGCAGCGCCGCCGCCAGGACGAGGAGGCACGCGCCGCCTCGCTCGCCATGGCGGGGGATGAGCCGGAGGCCGCGCCGGGTACGCCGTCCGATGCCACCGAGTCCGACACGAGACCCGCGACATGACACTCGACTCCCAGACCACCCCCGACGGCGACGCGCCGGAGCCCTGGCGGCCGTTCGAGCGCTTCGCGGGCCGGCCCAACTGGTACCCGCGTCCGACCGACACGCCGCGGGATCGGCAGTTCCAGCGGCGGCTGCGATACGCCGTCATCGCCGTCATCGGCGTGGCGCTCCTCGCCCTCACCGAGCAGTTCGCCCGACCGGCCACCGACCAGCTCGCCCACAGCACCACCTGGTCGATAGCGCTCGCGTATGCGGTGCCGATCCTGATGCCGGCCATGGGCGGCATCTTCTCCGAGCGGGCCGGCGTGGTGAACATCGGCCTGGAGGGCATGCTCATCCTCGGCACGTGGTTCGGCGCCTACGGCGCCCTGGAGTTCGGCCCGTGGTGGGGCATGCTCATCGGCGCCGCCGGCGGGGCCGTCGGCGGGCTGCTGCACGCCATCGCAACGGTCAGCTTCGGCGTCGACCACATCATCTCCGGTGCGGCCATCCTGGTGATGGCGCCGGGGATCGCGCGCTTCCTGTCCGACAAGGTGTTCCAGGGACGTCCCGGCGGGGGCATCACGCAGTCGCCGCGGGTCGAGGACGTCGACTCGTTCAGCGTTCCCTTCCTCGCCGGCGGAGCCGGCACCGCCGATGCCCTCGGGCGCATCGAGAGTTGGGACTGGTTCTGGATCTCCGACGCCGCCGGCATTCTCCGCGGCTTCCTCTGGAACGTGTCGTGGTTGACGCTCATCGCCTACGCCACCGTGCCCATCTCGGTCTGGCTGCTGTGGCGCACCTCGTGGGGGCTGCGCCTACGCAGCTGCGGCGAGCATCCGATCGCCGCCGACAGCCTCGGCGTGGACGTGTACCGCTACAAGTACTACGGCGTGGTGCTGTCGGGCGCCTTCGCCGGCTACGGCGGCGCCTTCCTGGTGATCGAGCTGACCGGCATCTACCGGGAGGGCCAGACCGCCGGCCGGGGCTTCATCGGCCTGGCCACCACCATCTTCGGCAACTGGCGACCGGTCGGCGCCGCCCTCGGCGGGCTGCTGTTCGGCTTCACCGACACGCTGCAGCTGCGAGACCGGCCCGCGGTGCACGGGCTGCTGCTGATGGTCGTGCTGGCTCTCGGTCTCATGGCGCTGGTCTTCCTCGTCCGCCGCCGCTACCGGGCCGCGGCCGGGCTGGCCATCGCCGCAGGCGGCTTCGCCATCTGGCACTACGCCACCGAGACGGTGCCCAAGCAGTTCCCGCAGGCTCTGCCCTACATCACGGTGCTGCTGGTTCTGCTCTTCTACACCTCGAAGCTGCGCATGCCCGCCGCCGACGGCATGCGCTACCGGCGCGGCCAGCAGCAGTGACCGCCGGCGCTGCGCCGACAGCCGCCGAGGCGGACTGGGACGACCTGTTCCGGCGGGCCCGGGCGGTGGCCGCCAATGCCTACTGCCCGTACTCTCGCTACCACGTGGGTGCCGCGGGGCTGGTGGACGACGGGCGGATCCTCGTGGGCTGCAACGCCGAGAACGCCTCCTACGGGCTGGGGCTGTGCGCCGAATGCTCGCTGGTGTGTGCGCTGCACACCACCGGGGGTGGGCGCCTCGTGGCGGTGGCGGTGGTCGGCGGGTACGACGTCCACGATCTGCCGCCCGGCAAACCCTGCGGGCGCTGCCGGCAGGTGCTCTACGAGGTCGGCGGGCCCGAGCTGGTCATCAACCGCGACGCCACGCTGGCCGACCTGCTGCCTGAGGCCTTCGGCCCCGACGACCTGTGAGCGACTTCTCGGTCGTCGACCTCATCTGCGCCAAGAGGGACGGGCAGGCGCTGGAGCCGACCGAGATCGCCTGGTTCATCGACGGCTACACGAACGGGCGGATCCCCGACGAGCAGGCCTCGGCGATGCTCATGGCCATCTACTTCCAGGCCATGGAGCCCGACGAGTTGGCCGCTTGGACCCAGGCCATGATCGACTCCGGGGAGCGCCTCGACCTCTCGGGCCTCGACCGGCCCACCGTGGACAAGCACTCCACCGGAGGCATCGGCGACAAGGTCTCGCTGGTGCTGGCGCCGCTGATGGCGGCCTGCGGGGCGGCTGTGCCGCAGCTCTCGGGCCGGGGCCTGGGCCACACCGGCGGCACTCTCGACAAGCTGGAGGCGATCGCCGGCTGGCGCGCCGCCCTCTCCAATACCGAGATCGTGTCCCGACTCTCCGACGTAGGTGCGGTGATCTGTGCGGCCGGGGCGGGCCTCGCGCCTGCCGACCGGCGCATCTACGCCCTGCGGGACGTCACGGGCACGGTGCCGTCGATCCCGCTGATCGCCAGCTCCATCATGAGCAAGAAGATCGCCGAGGGCACCGGCGCGCTTGTTCTGGACGTGAAGGTGGGTTCGGGCGCCTTCATGAAGACCCAACCCGAGGCACGCCGGCTGGCCGAGGCGATGGTCTCTCTCGGCGAGGCCCACGGCGTGCGTACCGCCGCGCTGCTGACGGGCATGGACACCGTGCTGGGGCTGACGGCCGGCAATGCCCTGGAGGTGCGCGAGTCGGTCGAGACGCTCGCCGGGGGCGGGCCTGAGGACCTAGTGGAGGTGACGCTGGCCCTCGCACGGGAGATGGTCGAGTTGGCGGGCCTGGAGGCCGACCCTGCCGAGGTCCTGGCCTCGGGGGCGGCGATGGACGTCTGGCGAGCCATGATCGCCGGCCAGGGCGGCGACCCGGACGCCGAATTGCCGCGAGCCTCCATTGTCGAGAGGGTGAACGCGCCGGCCGGCGGCGTTCTTGGCCGTCTCGACGCCCTGGCGGTGGGCATCGCCGCCTGGCGCCTCGGGGCCGGGCGCGCCCGCAAGGAGGACCCGGTGAGTCCGACCGCCGGTGTGGTGTGCCGGGCCGCCGAGGGCGACGCGGTGCGCGCCGGCGAGCCGTTGCTGGAGTTGCACACCGACGACGAGTCCCTGCTGCCGGGCGCGCTGGCCGCGCTGGAGGGCGGTTTCGAGATCGTCGCCGAGGCCGGTCCGAGGCGGCCGCTGGTGCTGGACCGCGTCACCGCCGGCGGGCGGGCGTGAGCCCCGCGGTCCCATCGCTCGAAGACATCCGGCGAGCTCCCAAGGCGCTGCTGCACGATCACCTGGACGGCGGGCTCCGACCCGCCACGATCGTGGAACTGGCCGCCGAGACGGGCTACAGGGGGCTGCCCACGACCGACCCCGCCGATCTGGGACGCTGGATGACCCGGGCCGCCTCGGGTCACAGCCTCGAGGCGTACCTGGAGACGTTCATCCACACCGTCGGCGTCATGCAGACGCCCGACGCCATCGCCCGCGTGGCCGCCGAGTGCACCGAGGACCTCGCCACCGATGGCGTGGTGTTTGCGGAGGTGCGCTTCGCCCCCGAGTTGCACACCGAGCGGGGACTCAGCATGGACGAGGTGGTGCGCAGCGTGCTGGAGGGCTTCGCCGCCGGCAGCCGAGGGCGAGGCATCCGGGTGGTGGGGCTGCTGTGCGCCATGCGCCACGCGGCGCACGCCACCGAGGTGGCCGAACTGGCGGTGCGCCACCGCCACGACGGCATCGTCGGCTTCGACATCGCCGGTGCCGAGGCGGGCCATCCGCCCACCCGGCAAATCGCCGCCTTCCAGTACCTGCAGCGGGCCAACTTCCACTTCACGATCCATGCCGGGGAGGGATTCGGCCTGCCGTCGATCTGGGAGGCGGTGCAGTACTGCGGCACCGAGCGTCTCGGCCACGGCGTGCGCATCGTCGAGGACATCGAGGTGGACGCTGACGACCCGGAGGCGGCGCCGCGGCTGGGGCCACTGGCCGCCTATGTGCGGGATCGCCGCATCCCCCTGGAACTCTGCCCCAGTTCCAACGTGCACACCGCCCTGGCACCCTCCATCGCCGAGCACCCCATCGACCTGCTGCGGCGCCTGCGCTTCCGCGTCACCATCAACACCGACAACCGGCTCATGAGCGACACCTGCCTCAGCAAGGAGATGCAGCTCTGCGGCGAGGCCTTCGGCTGGACGATGGCCGACCTGCGCTGGCTCACGATCAACGCCATGAAGAGTTCGTTCATCCCCTTCGACGAGCGGCTGGCGCTGATCGACGACGTCATCAAGCCCGGCTATGCCGCGCTCGGCGCCGGTTGAGTACCCCAACAGTGAGGAGCACGCCGTGCGGCGATTCCTGATCGACACCGACACCGCCTCCGACGATGCCGTGGCGCTGATCATGGCGCTGCGCTCCCCTGACGTCGCCGTCGAGGCCCTGACGATCGTGGCGGGCAACGTGCCGCTGGACCGCTGCATCCAGAACGCCCTCTACACCACCGAGTTGTGCGGTTCGCCGGTGCCGGTTCACGCCGGCCTGGCCCGGCCCATCTTCGGTGAGCCGGTGACCGCCGAGATCGTGCACGGCCAGGACGGGCTGGGCGACATCGGCCTGGACCTCACGGGGCGCAGCGCCGCCGAGGGTCACGCGGTGGACGTGCTGGTGGAGACCATCTGCGGCTCTCCCGGCGAGATCACGCTGGTGACCCTGGGGCCGCTGTCCAACGTGGGCACGGCCCTGCTGCGGGAGCCCGAGCTGGCCGGGGCCGTGAAGCACTGCTACATCATGGGTGGCACCGGGCGGCTGCCCGGCAACATCACGCCGGCGGCCGAGTTCAACGTCTACGTCGATCCCGAGGCGGCCCGCATCGTCTTCGAATCGGGCATGCCGATCACCATGGTGGGCTGGGACGTGTCCTGGACCTGCGCCTTCGTGGACCCCGCAGGGGAGGCCCGGCTCCGAGCGATCGACACCCCCTACTCCGATTTCGTCTGCGACATCCAGGCCACGCTCACCGAGTTCGTGGAGGGAATGCTCGGCATCCGCGGGTTCGACCTGCCGGACCCGCTGGCGATGGCCGTGGCCCTCGACCCGTCGATCGCCGAGACGGAGGACCGCTACGTCGAGGTCGTGGCGGGCGACGGCCCGGCACGGGGCCAGACCATCGTCGATCACCTCGGCGTAACCGGGAAGGCCCCGAACGCATCGGTGGTGACCCACGTGCCTCCCGAGGCTTTCATGGCATTGCTCTGCGAGACCCTGAGTTGAGCGGCCGGCCCATGCACCTCTGATGCGCCGAACGCCGCAGGTGGGATTCCTCGGCGACCTGTTGGAGGACGTCGTGGTGCACCGCCGCAGCGACGTGCGCGCCGACACCGACACCCCATGCGTCATCCGGCGACGGCGTGGCGGCAGCGCGGCAAACGCCGCGGTGTCCGCCGCCGGAGTGCTCGGCCCGGGAAGGGTGCGCTTCTTCGGCCAGGTCGGCGCCGACAAACTGGGCGACCGCCTGCTGGAGGAACTGGTCGCCGCTGACGTGGAGCCCTGCGTGCGGCGCGGCGGACGCACCGGCACCGTGGTCGTGCTCGCCGGCGCCGGCGGCGAGCGCACCATGCTCACCGACCGGGGGGCCTGCGCCGAACTCGACGGCTTCGAGGCGGCGTGGCTGGAGGGTCTCGCCATCCTGCACGTGGCCGGCTACTCGCTGCTGGAGGAGCCCCTGGCGTCGGCGGCGCACCGCATGATCGCAGCGGTGCGCGACGCCGGCGGGATCCTCAGCGTGGACGCCTGCTCGGTGGGTGCGATCGCCGATTCCGGCGTCGACGCCTTCAGGGATACCCTCGTCGGCATCGGTCCCGACCTGCTGCTGTGCGACGCCGGTGAGGCGGATCTGCTGGAAGCCACGGGCGGCCACCGCCAACTCGCCGACCTCGTCGTCATCAAGGACGGGCCGCGCCCGACGCGCCTGTACGGCGCGGGCTTCGACGGCGAGGCGCTGACGCCGCCGCCGCTGGAGCGGGTGCCGGACACCACCGGTGCCGGCGACAGCTTCGCCGGTGGCCTGCTGGCGGCCCGCCTGGCCGGAAGCGACTGGTTGGAAGCGACCGCGACGGGACAGGCGGCCGCGGCGCTCCACCTGCGGGCGCTGGCAGCCGCGGCGACCGAGTCCCCAGGTAGCACCGGCGAAGCGGGGACTGCAACGTGATATCGCCGGTCATCCATCCCCGCGTCGCCGAGGCGCTGGCGGCGGGGCGTCCCGTGGTGGCACTGGAGTCCACCGTGTACTCGCACTTGGGGCTGCCGGCGGGACGCAACGCCGAGGCACTCGAGCGCTGCCTCGAGGCCATCGAGTCCCAGGACGTCACACCGGCGGTGACCGCGCTGCTGGACGGCGTGCCCCGCGTGGGTCTCGACGCCGACGGCTACGCCGCGATCCTCGCCTGCGAGGAGAAGATGGCCGAACGAGACCTGCCCGTGGCGATCGCCGAGCGGTGGCCGGCGGGTGCCACCACCGTGTCGGGGTCGCTCGTGCTGGCTCACGCGGCCGGCATCGGGGTCTTCGCCACCGGTGGCATCGGCGGCGTCCACCGCGACAGCGCCGAGACCGGCGACGTGAGCTCCGACCTCGAAGCGCTCGCGCACTACCCGGTGGCGACGGTCTGCGCCGGCGGCAAGGCATTCCTGGACCTTCCGCACACCCTGGAGCGCCTCGAGACGCTCGGGGTGCCGGTCGTCGGCTACGGGTGCGACGAACTGCCGGCGTTCTGGAGTCGCAGCAGCGGCCTGGAACTCCCCTACCGCGTGGACTCCGCCACCGAGGCGGCCACCATCGTCAACGCCATGGGCCGCACGGGAGTGCTGTTCACGGTGCCTCCCCCGCAAGCCGCGGCCGTGCCGAACGCCGTCATCGAGGGCGCCGTCGCCGAGGCTCTGGCGCGCGCCGGGGCCGCCGGCATCAGCGGTGGCGAGGTCACGCCCTACATCCTCGACGCCATCGACGAGGCCACGGCGGGCCGCTCGGTGGACGCCAACGTGGAGTTGGTCGTCAACAACGCCCGTTTGGCTGCCGCCATCGCCAGAGCCGTCGCCATCCGGAACCGGCCGGGCGCGCCACTCAGGTCGTCGTGACGATGCCCCCGCCGGGGCGTTCGATGTGAACCTGGACGTGGGTGCCGGCCTCGTCGATCCATCCCTGCGTCGCCGCCCACGCCATCATGGCGTCGAATCGCTCGTCCCAGACCGGTTCCCGATCCGCCGGCGCCAGCCGCCGCGCAGCCTCGATCGACCACCACAGGTGATGGGTCCGCCCGAGGCGCGCCTCGGCGCCGAGCACCCGCAGCACGTCGTGGCGGTCGCCGTCGGCCTCGATGTGGAACCGGTCGAAGTCGTCGACTTCGACAAGGCGCCGCCGCCCGGTTCGCAGGTCCACCTCGATGTACATTCCCCTTCGCCTCCCGTTGCTCGGATCCCCGACCACAGGCCCGCGCGCGCCCGTGCCACAGTTTGTCAAGCCGCTACGCTGGCGCAGTCGCCGACCGGGGCAGCGGTGTTCTGTAACGGCGACGGGAAGCGTTCAGCGCGGAGCGTCCGGACAGGAGCCCGGTGACCGCCGGGCCGCGCCGGGCACCCAGGAGGTGCGCAATGAAACTGATCACGGCAGTGATCAAGCCCCACCACGTGGACATCGTCAAGGCCGCGCTCAACACCGTCGGCATCCACGGGATGACCGTCTCGGAGGCGCAGGGCTACGGGCGCCAGGGAGGTCACACCGAGACCTACCGGGGCACCGAGTATCAGATCTCCTTCACCCCGAAGTCGCGGATGGACATCGTGGTGGACGACAAGGATCTCGACGCCACCGTCAAGGCGATCGTGGAGGCGGCGCGCACCGGCAAGATCGGCGACGGCAAGATCTGGGTGACCGAGGTCGACCGGATCGTGCGGATCCGCACCGGCGAGGAGGGGATCGACGCCGTCTAGCGGCTGTACTCCAACCGCAGCCCCGGCCGTGGCCAGTCGTAAGCCAGCAGAAGCCCTTTGGCGGCCTCTGTGACGTAGGCGGTTCGCAGGTCCTCCCCTCCCCAGCAGACGTTGGTCGCCAGGGGTCCCGGGACGCCCACATAGCTGATCTCGCCGTCGGGACGCACCACGCACAGCCCCTCGCCCAGTGCCGCCACGACGACCGTGCCGTCGGCCTCCACCGCCAGGGAGTCGAAGTGCCCCAGCGTGTTGGCGAGACAGCGCTTGCTGCGGTGGTCCACCGTGCCGGCTTCGACGATGTCCCAGGCCCACAGCCGCCCCGTCGGGGTCTCGGCGACGTACAGCACCGCACCGTCGGGTGACAGACCGATGCCGTTCGGTCCGAGTAGCCCGAAGATCGGCCGGCAGGCGAACGAGCCGTCGACGGTGGCGTAGAACACGCCCACCCGGTCCTGGTCGTGGGCGCGCACCTTGCCGTGATCGGTGAACCACATGCCGCCGGCGGCGTCGAAGACCAGGTCGTTGGGGCCGCAAAGGCGATGGCCCCCGCAGGCCGTGTACAGCACCGTCACCTCGCCCGTGTCCAGATCCAGCCGGTCGATACTGCCGGTGATGTACTCGGGGCTCTGTCCGGCCCCCGTGCCCGGCGCCGACGGCAGCCAGACACCGTGCTTGTCGTACCAGGCGAAGCCGCCGTTGTTGCAGACGTAGGCCGCGCCGTCGGGGCCGATCGCCAGGCCGTTGGGCCCGGCTGTCGTAACCCTGTCCCACGCGGCGACCGTCTCGCAGACACCGTCGGAGGTGACTCTCGTGACGCGCGGACCCCGCACCTCGACCAGCAGCACCGAGCCGTCTGCCAGCGCCACGGGTCCCTCGGGGAATGCCAGACCCTCTGCCACGACGCGGTAGCGCAGATCCATGGCGGCGCCGGCGGCGCCGCTCGACTCGAACCCCGTTCCCGCCATGTCACCGCCTCCTCGCGGAGTCCCCGGTCGGGTCGCGACGCGCCGATCCCGACCACCGGCACTGGAGGCTAACGGGCGGCCGCCCGGCGCCCGCCGGGTCGCACGGCGAATTACGGGACCGGTGTTACTGTCCGAGACGTGCCCAGAGTCGTCGGTGCCGGCAACCTGCAGCCGCTGCCGGCGACCGGCCGGCGGTTCAGCGACACGCGGCGAGTACGGCTCGACGAGGCGGGCCCCGACGGCCTGCTCCGCCTCGACGCTCTTGCCTGCCATCTGCAGGACATTGCCACCGACGACTATCTCGACGCCGGGTTCGGCGACGATCGCTCGTGGGTGCTGCGACGGCTGCTGATGGTGGTGCACGCCCCCGCCGGCTTCGACGAGACCCTCACGCTCACGACGTGGTGCTCGGGTCTCGGGAGCCGCTGGGCCGAGCGCTCGACGCAGCTGCGAGGGGCGCGGGGGGCGCAGATCGACGCCGCCGCGCTGTGGGTGCACCTCGATCCCGCCAACGGCATCCCGCGCCGTCTCGCCGGCAGGTTCGAGGAGACGTTCGGCCCGTCCGCCGGCGACCGGCGGGTCGGCGCCACGCTCCTGCACCCGCCGGCACCTGCTGACGACGGGACAATGCGATGGGAGCCGCGCTGGTGCGACCTGGACGTGCTGGGCCACGTGAACAACGCCGCGTACTGGACGGCGGTGCTGGAGGAAGCGACGACCCGCGGCCTGGACGCGCCCTATCGCGCCGAGATCGAACACCGGTCGGCGGTCGGCGCGGGCCAGACCCTGGATACGCCGGTCTCCGTCGATACCGACGGGACGCTGCGGATGTGGTTCGTGAACGAGGCCGGTCTGTGCGCCTCGGCGCTCGTGGGACCCGAACCCTCGCCCTGCCCCGAGACGCGGGGTGACGGCGGATGAAGTGGCGCCCCACACTTGCCGCCCTGGCCGTGCTCGCCGCGGTCGGTGCGCTGGCGGTGGCGATGAGTTCGGGCTCGGTGCCCGCAGCGAGTGCCTCCATGGACGACCCCGGCGGTGAGCCGGCCTCCGCTGCCCCACCGGTCCAGCCGATGGCCGCAGCCGCCGAGCCCGAACCGATCGAACGACCCGACACCGTGACCGCCGTGGTGGAAGAGGACCTCGCCGAGGCGGCCCCACCTCCCGAGGAGGCCGACGAGGGGGAGCTCCCCGGCGAAGAGGACCCTCCGGCGGCAGACTCCCCCGATGCCGTCGGCGAGGACGAGGACGAGGCGGCGCCGAACGCCGTGGACGCCACCCTCAGAAACGTCATCCCCACGATCTGCCCCAATCCGTCGGATCCGTTCTTCACCCTCTACCGCCCTGGCGAGAACTGCTACTGGCTGCGGTTCGAGGAAGAGTTGCACCGAAACCTCAGCGAGGAGGAACTCGCACTCGCCGAGTCGGTTCCCTTCGTGGCGGGACACGTCGCCGAGCCCCTGGGGCGGCCGGCCCGAATCATCCGCCGGGGACCCTCCGGCGAGTCCGGTGCGCCGCGGTTCTACCTGACCTTCGACGACGGGCCGAGCACCCGCTGGACGCGGCCGACCCTCGACCTGCTCGACCGGCACGGGGCGCGCGCCACCTTCTTCCCCTTGGGGGCGCACGCCGAGGTGAACTTCCACATCATCGAGGAGATCGTCGCCCGCGGGCACACCATCGGCAGCCACCTGTGGTCGCACGAGAGGGCGGCACTCGAGAGCGAAGAGCTGTTCCGCCGGGAACTGCGCGCCAGCGCCGAGCTGTACGGCGAACTCGGCACGAACTGCCTGCGCACCCCGTTCGGCATTCTCAGCGACGACATCGCCGAATGGGCCGGCGACGAGGGGTTCGAGATTCTGCACTGGGGTGAGCCGGACCCGCGGGACTGGGAATTCCCGGGGGTCGAGGAGCTCACCCGGAGCATGCTCGACATGCAGAACGGCTCGATCCTGATCCTGCACGAGCACACCGGCGCCGACACCCTGGCGGCCCTGGACGCCGTGCTGGAAGTCCTCGGCGCCAGAGGCTGGCGCTTCGACGAACCCATCTGCCCGCTGCAGTTCTAGTTGGCCGGGTAGGCCGGCGGGCCGTGGCGGAGCACCCGCCGGGGCATATGATGGGTGCCCCTGTTGACCGTAGCTCAGTTGGTTAGAGCGCCGGGTTGTGGTCCCGGAGGTCGGGGGTTCAAATCCCCTCGGTCCGCCCAACAAGCCCCTCTAGCTCAATTTGGCAGAGCAACGGACTCTTAATCCGCAGGTTCTGGGTTCAAGTCCCAGGGGGGGTACAGAAATAGGGTCCGGAGTCATCCGAGGTTGTCCGGAAAGGCTGATATTATACCAGGTCAGAGCGCATTTTGTAGCTGAGATCGTCTAGACTGATCCACCGCCATCCCGAACGGAATGTAATAACCGGGAGCATAACCGTGGATCGGCCCAGCAGCCTCAGCGCCACATTCGTGCGCCAAGTCAAGCATCCCGGCCGCTACGGCGACGGGCGCCGCGGCAACGGACTCAGCCTGCTCGTCAAGCCCGCGGCCGACGGGGGCACCAGTAAGAGTTGGAGCCAGCGCCTCTACATCAACCGCCGGCCGGTCATGATCGGCCTCGGCGCCTACCCCGTCGTCTCCCTCGCCGACGCCCGCGCCAAAGCACTCGAGAACCGCCAATCGCTCTCCCAGGGCCGCGACCCCCGCCGCAACCGGGCCGTCACCTTCGAACAGGCCGCCGAGAAGACCATCGCCCTGCACGCCGACGGCTGGCGCAACCCCCGCACCGCCGACCACTGGCGCAGCACCTTCGGGCGCTTCGCCTACCCCACCATTGGGAACAAGCCCGTCGCCGAGGTCACCACCGCGGACGTTCTCGCCATCGTCGGCCCGATCTGGCTCAAACGCCACGAACAGGCCCGCAAGACCCTCGGGCGCATCCGCGCCGTGCTGCGGTGGGCGATGGCCGAAGGACTCACCGACCGCGACGCAACCGAAGCCGCCCGAGCCGCCCTGCCCAAACCCAACGGCGTCGTCCAGCACCACAAAGCGCTCCCGGCATCGGAGGTCGGCGATGCCATCCGTCGCGTCCAAGACTCCGGCGCCTGGTGGGCGACCAAAGCCGTCTACGAGTTCCTCGCCCTCACGGGCACCCGCTCCGGCGAAGCCCGGCAGGCGACATGGGCCGAAATCAACACCGACACCGCGGTGTGGGAGATCCCCGCCGAGCGCACCAAGACCGCCCGACCGATGCGAGTCCCGCTCTCGACAGCGGCACTGGGGGTGCTCGCCGAAGCCCGCGGCCACGCGGACGGCAACCCCGACCGCGGCGCGCTCATCTTCCCGTCCCCCACCGGTCGAGCGGCATCGGACGCGACAGTGTCCAAACTGTGCCGAGAACTCGGCATCCGCGGCACACCCCACGGCCTGCGGGCAACCCTGCGAAGCTGGATGGCCGAAGAAGGCGTGCCCCGCGAAACCGCCGAACAGGTCCTCGGCCACGCCGTCGCCGGCGTCGAAGCCGCCTACATGCGCTCAGACCTCCTCGAGCGACGCCGAGAAGTCCTACAGCGCTGGGCGGACTACATCACCAACTGACGACCGCCTCCAGGTACGGTTCCCAAGAGTTTTTGAGCGTAGCTCGAATAGTTCTATGCCCTTGCATGAGATGAGAATCAGCTGTATGACTGAAGCCATGAACGCCCCGCAGAATCCCCGAACGCCACCCCCCAAGACGCCGTCGCGCAGTGACAGACACCCCGAATCATGCACTCGTGCTGCGATCACACCCGAGATCTACCGACTCCCCGAAGTCGTCGCCATCTGCGGCATCTCCAGATCGACCATCTACGAGATGATCCACCGAGACGAGTTCCCCCCGCAGGTCAAGCTCGGCGCCCGCGCCGTCGGCTGGCACCGCAGCGACATCGAAGCCTGGCTAGCCAGCCGACCCGCAGCCTGAAGTAGCGCCTACCGACGCGCCCCCGGCATGCGCGATTCTAGGGTTCCAGGCGGTTCCCTGGAGTCCCAGGGAGCTCGCGAACACGCAGGTCAGCACTGCTACACTCGTGCCGTGCTGCTCCCTGTCGTTCCAGGCGATCCCGCAACAGGTGTGGGACAAATCGGTGACACGAAGGTTCGATTCCCGGTCGTGTCCCACAACACGCGGTTCGATTCCCCGGCGCCGGGTGAGGCGTAGAGAGGGGCACGGCAAGCCAGTGAGGCAGTTGAGCGCGGCGTTCGTCCGCACCGTCACGGTGCCCGGCAAGTACGGCGACCAGCACGGCCTGATCTTACGCGTCACCCCGTCGGGGTCCAAGCAGTGGATCTGGCGGGGCACCATCAGGGGCAAGCGCCGCGACCTGGGTCTCGGCGGCTACCCGTACACATCCCTCGCCGAGGCCCGCCAGAGAGCCTTCGAGTATCGCAAGCTCGCCCGCCAAGGCGGCGACCCCACAGCGCTGCGCCGCGACACCACCGCGCCGAGCTTCGCCGAGGCGTGCGAGCAGGTCATTTCCATGCACGAACCCTCCTGGAAGGACGGCGGGCGGTCCAGCGACAGCTGGCGCTCCACGCTCAGCCGGCTCGCCTACCCCCGCCTGGGCGACATGCCCATCGCCGACATCACCTCTGAGGACATACTGGCGGTCGTCGGTCCTGTCTGGCAGACACGCCGGGAGACCGCCCGCAAACTCAAAGGCCGCATCAGCGCCGTCATGGCGTGGGCCATCGCCGAAGGCCACCGGCCCGACGACCCGACCGCCGCAGTCATGCGGGCGCTGCCCCGCAACAACCACCAGGTGCAACACCACCGGGCGCTGCCCCACGCGGACGTCGCCGCCGCTCTCGCCACGGTGCGGGCCTCCGGCGCCTGGGCCGGCAGCAAACTCGCCTTCGCGTTCCTCGTCCTCACCGCCGGCCGCAGCGGCGAGGTCCGCGGCGCCCGCTGGAACCAAGTCGACGAGGGTGCCGCGCTGTGGACCGTGCCCGCCGAGCACACCAAGAACGCCCGCCCCCATCGCGTCCCCCTCTCGGAGGCGGCGCTCGAGGTGCTCGGCGCCGCCAAGAGCCTCCCCGCCAGCACCGACCTCGTCTTCCCCAGCC
>VXXM01000026.1 GCA_009835395.1 Acidimicrobiia bacterium | reverse complement strand
GCCCCAGGCACTGCAGCCACCGGCGACGCCTTCGTGGAGCCCGGTCACCGTCCTCGTCTCCAAGGAGACCGTGAACGGCATCATCGCGGTGTACGACGCCCCCGACGGGGACAGGCTCTCGTTCCGCGATGGCGAGGTCTGGAGCTACACCTTCCGCGGCAACCGCCTGGTGTTGCGCGTGCTCCAGACCTGGCCGGGCAGCGAATGGGCCGAGGTCGAACTACCCGTCCGCCCCAACGGCAGCCGCGGCTGGGTCCGCACGGAGAACTTCACCTGGTCGACGGTGAACCACCACGTCCTCATCGACCTCTCGGACCGCCTGGTGGCTCTGTACGACGGCGACGACCTGGTGACCTACACCCGCGCCATCGTGGGCAGGCCGAACACGCCGACCCCGGCGCTGAAGGGCTTCATCGTGGAGAAGTTGCCGAATCACAGCCAGCAGAATGCCAGCGTGGTGTTGGGAGATTGGATCCTGATGCTGTCGTTCTTCAGCGAGGTGTTGCCGCTCTTCGACGGGGGGTTGCCGCGCATCGCCCTGCACGGCACGCACATCCCCGACCGCGTCGGCGAGGCGCTGTCCAACGGCTGCATCCGCATCCCCAACAACATCATCGAGGTCATCGCCCGCACCGCCCCCCTCGGCACGGTCGTGAACATCACCGCCTGAGTGGCGGTCAGCGCAGGGCGTCGGCCATCGTGTCGATGACGCGGTCGATCTCGGCGTCGCTGATGATCAGGGGCGGGCACATCGCCAGGGCGGTTCCGATGGGGCGCACGATGACCCCTGCCTCGAGGATCTTGGCGCGCACCGCGGCCGAGTCCCGCCCCAACTCGGCGGCCCAGACGGCGCCGGTCCCCCTGTAGCCGGCCACGAGCCCGTCGTCGGCCAGCGCCCGCAGGCCGGCAGAGATGCGCTCGCCGATGTGCGCCGCCCGGCGTGGGAGGCCCTCGCGGTCCATGAGCTTCAGGTTCGCCACGCCGGCGGCGCAGGCGGCAGGGTGCCCCGAGTAGGTGTAGCCGGTGCGCAGCAGGAAGCCCTCCGGCTGGGACTCGAAGGTCTCGCAGACCCGCCGTGACAGGATCACCCCGGCCAGCGGCTGGTAGCCGGAGGTGACGCCCTTGGCGAAGGTCATGATGTCGGGGGTGACGCCGTAGTGCTGCGCGCCGAACCATTCCCCAGTGCGCCCGAAGCCGCAGATCACCTCGTCGAGGATCAGCAGCGCCCCGTGGGTGTCGCAGAGTCGCCGCAGTCCCTCCAGGTAGCCCTCCGCAGGCGGCCACACCCCGCCGGCACCCTGGAGCGGCTCGGAGATCACCGCGGCCAGCTGCTCGTCCTGGGCGGCCATCGCAACCGCGGCGGCCTCCAGGTCATCGTGGGGCACCTCGGTGAAATGGGGCACGAGATCGCCCCAGCCCTCGCGGTTGGGGGCGATGCCCTGGGCGGTCGTGCCGCCGAAGTTGGTGCCGTGGTAGCCGTTCGTGCGGGTGATGGTGGTCTGCCGCCCGGGGTCGCCGCGCAGCAGGTGCCACTGGCGAGCGATCTTCAACGCGGTGTCCACCGCCTCCGAGCCCGAGCAGCACAGGAAAACCCGCCCGTCGGGGAGGGGGGAGCGCTCGACGATCATGGCCGAGACCTCCTCCGCCGCGGGGTTCGTGAACGGAGCGAACGTGTTGTAGGCCTCCAGGTTGCGCATCTGGTCGGCGACGGCGTCGATGATCTCGGCTCGACCGTGTCCCGCCTGGCAGTACCAGAGGCTGGCCATGGCGTCCAGGTAGCTGTTGCCGGCGTCGTCCCAGACGGTGCAGCCCTCGCCACGCACGAGGTTGATGTACCGCTCCAGCGCCGGCGGCGAGAACGAGTGGAGGAATGCGCTCGGCATGACAACTGCTCCTTTCGATCCGGAACGATTCGAGGGTAACGTCGCCCCGGAATGATTCTGTCCGATCGGTCCATCCGTGAACAGATCGCCCTCGGGCGCGTCGCCATCGAACCGCTGGCCGACGACGCCGTCCAACCCTCCTCGGTGGATCTGCGCCTCGACCGCTACTTCCGGGTGTTCCGGAACCACACGATGGGCTGCATCGATGTCAAGAAGGATCTCGGCACGCTGACCGAACCCCTGGAGATCGACCCCGACGGCGTGTTCATCCTGCACCCCGGCGAGTTCGTGCTGGGCTGCACGCTCGAGCGGGTGAGCCTGCCCGACGATCTGGTGGGGCGCCTCGAGGGCAAGTCGAGCCTGGGCCGGCTCGGGCTGTTGATCCACTCGACCGCCGGGTTCGTGGACGCCGGCTGGCAGGGTCAACTCACGCTGGAACTCTCGAATGTGGCGAACCTGCCGATCACGCTCTATCCGGGTATGAAGATCGGCCAGATCAGCTTCATCGCCATGAGCACCCCCGCGGACAATCCCTACGGCTCGCGGGCGGTCGGCTCCAAGTACCAGGGCCAGGTCGGTCCGATCCCCAGCCGCTACTGGGAGAACTTCTGACCGCAGTCAGTCCTCGGCGCCGGAGCGCTGCAGCAGATCCTGTGCCTGCGCCACCCAGTTCCACTTCTGGATGCGGCCCGGCGCGCCGATGGCCTCCTCCAGGGCCTCCACACCCGCCTCATCGAGACGGGCGATCTGGTCGTATCCCGTGATTCCCTGCTTGGCCAACTCGGCCAGCAGCATCGGATCGGTGCCCTTGATGAGCCGCAGGTCGTCGCGCCGGGGGACGGCTGCCTCACTCGCCCCTGGGGGCGAGGGCGGCACCGGTGCCGGCACTCCTGCGGGTGCCGCAGCCGGGGCGTCCCGAGTGGGCGAGGGTCGCAGCCGCGCCATCGGAGCGAGCTCCAACCCGGAGATCGAGGTGGCCACCGGCACGCCGGTCGTCGCGGGTTCGCCGACGACCACAGGCGGGATCGTCTCGGCGTCGCGCCGCTCGGCTGCCTCTTCCTCGCCCCGGTGGATGGCCTCCAGAACTACCAGCGCGATGTCGCCGACGTTCACGTCGGTGGGCTCGACGCCCTCGCCGCGCACACCGTCGTCGATCATCACGTAGCAGAACGGGCAGGCGGTGGCGATGCGGTCGGCGCCGGTGGCGAGCAGTTCCCGGCTGCGGACCACGTTCACCTGTTCACCGACATGCTCCTCCATCCACATGCGTGCGCCGCCGGCTCCGCAGCACATGCCCTTGGTGCCGTTGCGGGGGGCCTCGACCACCTCGAGGCCGCCGATGGACCCCACCACACGGCGCGGCGACAGGTACACGTCGTTGTGTCGGCCCAGGTAGCAGGAGTCGTGGTAGACGAGGCGCTCGGGCAGCCGGGCCTCGGACAGGTCGAGGCGGCCGCTGTCCACCAGTTGCTCCAGCAGCTGGCTGTGGTGGATCACCTCGTAGTGGCCGCCGAGCTGCGGGTACTCGTTGCCAAGGGTGTTGAAGCAGTGCGGGCACTGGGTGATGATCTTGCGCACCCCCAGGCCGTTGAGCGTCTCGACGTTCTGCATGGCGAGCATCTGGAACACGTACTCGTTGCCGGAGCGTCGCGCCGGGTCGCCGGTGCACATCTCAGCGGGGCCGAGCACGGCGAAATCCACGCCGGCCCGCTGCATGAGCTCGGTCATGGCGCGGGTGACCTTGCGGTTCTTGTCGTCGTAGCTGCCGGCGCAGCCCACCCAGTACAGGTACTCGGCCTCGATGGGGTCGCTGCCGTCGAGTACCACGACGCCCTCGAAGTCGCTCGCCCAGTCGGCGCGGGCGGACTGTGCCATGCCCCACGGGTTTCCTGAGTTCTCCATCGAGCGGTAGGCCGTGCCCAACTCGGTGGGGAAGTCGCTCTCCATGAGCGACAGGTAGCGCCGCATGTCCAGGATCTTGTCGAGGATCTCGATGTTCACGGGGCAGATCTCGTCACAGGCGCGGCACGACGTGCAGGCCCAGACCTCCTCGGAGCTGACGCGTTCGAACACGTTGGCGCTCGTCACCGTGATCTCTGCGTCGGCGCCGATGGGCGGGGAGGTCGCGGGGGTTCCACTGGCGGCCATCACCTGGCCCACCTTCAAGACGATCTCGCGCGGGTCCAGCGGCTTGCCGGTGGCGTGCGCCGGGCACACCGAGGTGCAGCGCCCGCACATCGTGCAGGCGTCGAGGTCCAGGAGTTGCTTCCAGGTGAAATCCTCCACGGCCGTCGCGCCGAAGGAGTCCAGATCGGTCTCCATGAGGTTCGGCAACTCCCGCATGGCCCCCTTGGGGCGTTCCCGGTCGCGCAGGTACATGTTCACCGGCGAGGTGAACATGTGGCGCAGCATCGTGACCGGTATCAGCAGCACGAAGACCACGAACGACACCACGTGCAGGATCCACCACACCTGGTGCCAGCCGGCCACGTTGGTCAGGCCGTCGGCGAGGGTGGCGAGCGGGTAGCCGATCACCGACCAGCGCTCGAAGGACGGCGTGCCGGCCTCGGCGATGCGGAAGGCCTCGGCCCCGAAGCCGGTGACGCCGATGAGCAGCATCGTCGTCAGGATCACGGCGTGCTCGGGCCGGCTCTTGTGGCGGATCCGGTACGGGCGCAGCCGCCAGGGGCCCCAGCGCCGCAGGATCGCCCAGGCCACGCCCACCAGGAACACCGCCCCTGCCAGGTCGCCGGTGAGGGAGTAACCCTGGTACACGCGGCCGGTGAGGAACTTGGCGCCGTCGGGCAACTGGTGCTCGATCTCCAGCGTGATGGTCACCGCCAGAAGCACCAGGAAGCTGAAGTAGATGAGGGAGTGCATCAGCCCGGCCACCGGTTCGCGCAGGAGGGTGCGCATGTACACGCCCGCCCGCAGATCGGCCATCCTGCGGTGCACGTTGCGCCAGGTCGTGCGGCGTTCCTCGGCCGCGCCCCGCTGCCAGTTGCGCACCCTGTGGGCGAACAGCACCGAGGCGTACAGCAGAGCGATCGGGATCACGGTGTAGAAGGCCGCGCGCAGCGGCCCGGGAATGTTGCCGAACACCTCCCGGGTGACTGTCGCGGTGCTGTGAAAGCCTGTGATCGCAGCGGCGACGCCCGACGCGACGGTGAACAGAGCCAGCCCGAGCCCCGCCAGGATCACGAGGCGGCTGGGCGCGAGCCGACCGGAGCGGGATGATTCGGTGCTCATCTCGTCGCCGAGGCTATGGGGATCGACGCAGGCACGAAAGTGCCCGGCCGCAACGCGGTGGATTGCTCATCCCGCCGGGGAGGTTACGGGCATCGTGGCGCCTTCGCGTTGATTTGGGCGTTACGCCGCCGGCGGGGAATCCAGGGCGCGGCATCGCGCACCGGAGGGTGGCAAGCGCCGAGCAGGGAGGTACGGTGCCGGTGCGCCAAGGGAGTCGCCCCCTCGTCCCTCGCCGGGCCCAACCGGCACGATTCGATCAGAGAGGCACTCCCGTGAAACGTCGAACATTGGTGGCGCTCGGCGTCACCGGCGCAGCAGTCGCGGTCCTCACCACGCCGGCCGCGGCCCAGACGAGCGATCCATCGGCCGCGGTGCAGGCCGTCCTGGACAATGTCTGGGTCCTGGTGGCGGGCGCGCTCGTCTTCTTCATGCAGGCGGGTTTCGCGCTGCTGGAATCGGGGCTGACCCGGTCCAAGAACGTCACGAACATCATGGCCAAGAACCTGGCCGATATGAGCGTGGGCGTTCTCGCCTTCCTAGCGGTGGGCTACGCCCTGGCCTTCGGGTCCGGCAACGCCTGGTGGGGCACGGAGGGATTCTTCCTCTCCGGCAGCGCCCTCTTCGAGTTCGGCTCCAGCGGGGTCGGAAACCTCTCGACGGCGACCTTCTTCTTCTTCCAGGTGGTATTCGCCGCCACGGCGGTCACCATCGCCTCGGGCGCGATGGCCGAGCGGGCGCGCTTCAAGGCCTACCTGCTCTTCAGCCTCGTGATGTCGGCGTTCATCTACCCGCTGGTCGTGCACTGGACCTGGGGAGGTGGCCTCATCGCCGACATCTCCATCGGCGGCGCCGTCTACAGCGATTTCGCCGGCTCGACGGTGGTGCACTCCACCGGCGGCTGGGCGGCGCTCATGGGGGCGATGTTCCTGGGACCGCGACTCGGCAAGTACGGACCGGGCGGTGCGCCGCGGCCGATCCCGGGCCACTCGATGCCGATGACGATCCTGGGTGTGTTCATCCTGTGGTTGGGCTGGTTCGGTTTCAACGCCGGCTCTGAACTCGCCGCCGACGGCGTCGTGATGGTGGTCGCCCTCAACACGGCGGTGGCCGCTGCGGCCAGCACGCTGGCCGCCGGCGCCGTGGTGTGGCTGAAGACCGGAAAGCCGGATGTTGCGATGGCGGGCAACGGCACGCTGGCGGGGCTCGTGGGGATCACCGCCGGTTGTGCCACCATGAACGTGCTGGGCTCGCTGGTGACCGGGGCGGTGGCCGGCGTGCTGGTCGTCTACTCGGTGTTCTTCATCGAGCGCAAGGGTGTCGACGATCCGGTGGGTGCCGTGTCGGTGCACGGTGTCTGCGGCGTGTGGGGAACACTTGCGATCGGCCTCTTCGCCCGCTACGACGACGCCTTCCTGGGTCGCGACAACGCCGGGCTGTTCTACGGAGGAGGCGGTTGGCAGTTGCTCGTGCAGTTGATCTTCGTGCTGATCGTGCTGGGCTGGACCGTCGTCACGACGGGGATCCTGTTCGCAGTGCTGCGCCGCTTCGGCGCGTTGCGCGTCTCCGCCGCCGAGGAGGCTCGAGGCCTCGACCTCGCCGAGCACGGCGCCGGCGCCTACCCGAGCGATCCCATGCCCCGCGACGAGCGCGCCTACGAGCGGCCGTAGCCTTGAAGCAGATTCTGAGGGCCCGATTCCGCTCGGCCCCTCAGATCGACGCCGGCCCCGCGGGCTGAAGGTCCCCCGGATGCCCGCCGGAGCCGCCGCGTCTAGGATCGCGCCGAGCGGAGGGAGAGTCGGATGCGGGTAGGTGTAGACATCGGCGGGACGTTCACCGATGCGGTGGCGGTCGACGACGACGGCCGTATCCGCACCGCCAAGGTATTGACCACACCGAGGCGGCTTCACGACGGCGTGCTCGAGGCGCTCGAGCGGCTGGATGTGGACTGGGAGCGGCTGGATTCGATAACCCATGGCACGACGGCAGGTCTGAACGCATTCCTGGAGCGGCGGGGCGCCAAGGTGGCCCTGCTCACGACCCGCGGCTTCCGCGACGTCTACGAACTCGGCCGCGCCAATCGCCCCGACATGTACAACGTGCGTTACCGCCAGCCGACGCCGCTGGTGCCGCGGCGCTGGATCTTCGAGATCGACGAGCGGGTCGCCGCAGACGGGTCGGTGCTGGTGCCGCCCGACGACGGGGCGGTGCGGGCCCTCGGGCGGCGGCTGGCCGGCGAGTTCGAGGCCGTCGCCGTCTGCTTCCTGCATTCCTACGCCAATCCCGACCACGAGCAGCGCGTCGCCGAACTCCTGGCGGATGAGGCCCCGTCGCTGGCGGTGGTCTGCAGCCACGAGATCGCCCCGGAGTGGCGCGAATACGAGCGCACCAGCACCACCGCCGTCGCCGCCTACGTGGCCCCCATCGTGCAGAGCTACCTCGCCGAGTTGGAGGATGAGGTCACAGCCCGGGGGCTGCGGGGACCGCTGCGGGTGATGCAGTCCAACGGCGGCGTGATGATGGCCGCCATGGCCCGCCGGAAGGCCATCCAGACGCTGTTCTCCGGGCCGGTCGGCGGCACGATCGCCTGCGTTGCCGTCGCCGAGGACCTGCGTGGCCAGATGGATGTGAGCCGCCTGATCTGCATCGACATGGGGGGCACATCCTTCGACGTGAGCCTGGTGGTGGACGGCGAGGCCGACGTGGAGCTGGAGTCCGAGCTGGAGCGCCACCCGGTGCTGTCGCCCACCGTCGCCATTCACACCATCGGCGCCGGCGGCGGGAGCGTCGGCCACGTCTCCGCAGGCGGCTTGCGGGTCGGCCCCCGATCGGCGGGCGCCGAACCGGGCCCGGCCTGCTACGGGTCCGGCGGGATAGAGCCGACGGTCACCGACGCCAACCTGCACCTCGGTCGGCTGCCGTCGGTTGCCCGGCTGGCCGGTGGCATGGCGCTGGACGGGGCGGCGGCGGGGGCGGCGTTGGGCAC
>VXXM01000034.1 GCA_009835395.1 Acidimicrobiia bacterium | reverse complement strand
GAGCTCGGTGGTCGAGGAGCTGTACACGGCGGTGCCGTCGAGCACCAACTCGAAGGGGCCGCGGGGTCGGAAGCGGCTGCGGGTTGCCGATGCCAGATGGACCCGGAGGTCGTTCATCGCCCACCCGCCGGTGAGCACCGTGCCGGGATAGTAGAACCCCAGGATGGTCCCGGAGGTCTGCCCCGCTACGACCCTCGACGGAAGGGATTGGTGGCTGATGCCCACGCCGTGACCCCAGCCGGCGCCGTTGAACGTGACGTAGTCGTCAGCGTCGAGGGTGGGTGTGCTGTACCCCGCGCTCTGGGCGGCCGCCGGCCGGCTCGGTGGAACCCCCCACACCGCCGCGACCAGCAGGACGAGCGCCAGGCCGGCCAGCGCGAGGCGGCGTCCGACCGGCCCGAGAGCAGCCGCCCACCGGCGCCGATCGGTCGCCAGGGGCCCGTCGGGTGCGAGGGAACGGACAGCCGGCGCGCAAAGTCGCCGGCCCATCGGGGATCCGGCGCGGCGCGCTCGCAGGAAACGACGAACGACAAGAGGACGACCGGCACGCAGCGCGCGCCGGTGACGATGTCTCATCAAGAGTGTTTTCCGAAGTCGTCACCACCCCTTGCCACTGACATCATCGCCCACAATCACCACTTTCGCAACAGAAGCAACCGAACTCTGCCGGACCGCTTGCCGATGCCGGCGTTCCGGGCCGCCCGAGGCCCTGCCCCTGAGGCAAGTAGAATTCCCCCGTGCCAGTTGCACTCGTCACCGGTGTCACGGGTCAGGACGGCTCGTACCTTGCCGAATTCCTGCTGGCCAAGGGCTACGAGGTGCACGGCACCACGAGACGCACGTCGCTGGACAACACCGCGCGGCTGCGGGGCGTCCTGGCCGATCCCTCCGCAGCGGAGCGCTTCCAGTTGCACAACTCGGACATGACCGACGGGGCGTCGCTGGTACGACTCCTCGAGGTCACCCAGCCCGACGAGATCTACAACCTGGCGGCCCAGAGCCATGTGGCGGTGTCCTTCGACGTGCCCGAGCAGACGATGCAGACCACGGGACTGGGTCCGCTGCGCCTGCTCGAGGGGTTGCGATCGCTGGGTTCGACGGCGCGCATCTACCAGGCCTCGTCCTCGGAGATGTTCGGTCTGGCTCCGGCCCCGCAGAACGAGCACTCCCCGCTGCGGCCCCGCTCGCCGTACGGCTGTGCCAAGGCTCTGGGACACTGCCTCGTGAGCAGCTACCGGGAGGCGTACGGACTCTTCGCGGTGAGCGGCATCCTCTTCAACCACGAGAGCCCCCGGCGCGGCGAGACCTTCGTGACCCGCAAAATCAGCCGGGGGGTGGCGGACATCCTGGCGGGCCGCACCGGCGAGTTGCGTCTGGGGAACCTCGACGCCCGGCGCGACTGGGGATACGCCGGCGACTACGTCGAGGCGATGTGGTTGATGCTCCAGCAGGACGAGCCCGAGGACTACGTGGTCGGCACCGGGGTGGCGCATTCGGTGCGCGAGTTCTGCGCCCTGGCCTTCGAGCAGGCCGGCTTGCGCTGGCAGGACCATGTGCGGACCGATCCGCGGTTCGTGCGCCCGGCGGACCTCGACCATCTCGTCGCCGACCCCACGAAGGCGAACCGCGATCTCAGCTGGAAGCCCAAGGTGGACTTCGAGGGGCTCGTGTCGATGATGGTCGAGGCCGACATTCGGCGAAGCGTCGGCGATCGCTAATCTGAACCCCGTGCGGGCGCTGCGATTCTGCATCGTTGGCGGTGGCCCGGCCGGCAACTCCTGTGCGTCGGTAGCCGCCCGGCTGGGGGCCGACGTCACCCTGATCGAGAAGGACATCCTCGGCGGCGCCGCCAACCTCTGGGACTGCATCCCGTCCAAGGCCATGATCGCCGCGGGCGGCGTGATGTCGTTCGTCTCCCGCGCCACTGGGATGGGCCTGGATCCGGTGACGCCCACCATGGACTTGGACGGCCTGCGGGACTACATCGAATCCACCCAGCGACAGCTGCACGAGTCGCTCAGCCAGATGCTGGATAGCCAGGGCGTGCGCATCCTCGAAGGCACCGGTTCGCTCGCAGGCCCCCACGAAGTGGTCGCCCACACGGCCGAGGGCCGGCGCGAGATCACCGCGGACGTGATCGTGCTGTCCACCGGGAGCCGCCCGCGCGTGCCCGATTGGTGCACGCCCGACGGTCAGCGCGTGCTCACCACCCGGCAGGCCTACCCGCCGCCGGAGGTCCCGCAGCATCTGGTGATCATCGGCTCGGGCGTGACCGGCGTGGAGTTCGTCCACATGTTCAAGAGCTTCGGCAGCGACGTGACGCTGATCGTGAGCCGCCAGCAGGTGCTGCCGGGCAAGGACCCCGAGGTGGCGGCGCTCCTCGAGGAGAGCTTCCTGGCCCGCAAGGTGAGTCTCTACAAGGGCGCCCGGGCCAATGCGGTGGACGTGGACGGCGACGGCGTGGCGGTTCGCTGCAACGACGGCCGGGTCGCCAAGGGCACCCATGCCCTGCTGGCCGTCGGGGCGATCCCCAACTCCGAGGACCTGGGCCTGGCGGAGGCGGGCGTGGAGTCCACCGACGGCTACGTGACGATCGATCACAACTGCCGGAGTTCGGTGCCGCACATCTATGCGGCCGGCGACCTCAGCGGCAAGGCGTTGCTCTCGTCGGTGGCGGCCATGCAGGGACGCAAGATCGCCGAGCACGCCATGGGGCTGCACAAGAACCGTCCACACCGCCACATCGACTACAGCCAGGCCGCCTCCGCTGTCTTCACCGAGCCCGAGATCGCCGAGGTGGGCCTCACCGAGGCGGAGGCCACCGGACGGAAGATCCGGGTCACCAAGATGCCGTTCTCGGTCACGCCGAAGGCGCTCATCAACAACGACCCCCGGGGCTTCCTGAAACTGGTGTCGGACCCCGCCACCGGTGTGGTGCTGGGCGGATCCATCGTTGGCGGGCAGGCCGCTGAGTTGATCTCCGTGGTGGCGCTGGCCGTCACCGCCCGCCTGACGGTGAGCGACATCTCCGAGACCCTCTTCGCCCACCCCACCCTCTCCGAAGCCCTCGGCGACGCCGCCGAGTGACGCTGGCCGGCCAGTGCCGATGAACGTCCCAGCCGAGCCCGGTGAGAGCCCGGCCGAGGAATCGCAGCCCGCTGGGCCGCAAGAGCCGCTCGGGTCGGTGCTGGCGCGGCTGTCCGCCCGGCTGTTGGACGCGGCCCTGATGTTCGTCGCGGTGCTGGCGGGGGCCTCCCTGCCGAACGCGGGGCGCATCGCCCTCCTGGTTGCGGTGCCGATCCTCTACGAGACCGTCATGGTGGCCACGGCCGGCAGGACGGTGGGCAAGATGCTCCTGGGTCTGCACATCGTGCGCCGCTCCGACGGCGGCACGCCGGGATGGCTGCCGGCCCTGACCCGCGGCACACCGTCGGGCATCCTGGCCGCCGGTCCAACGGTGGCCGCAGTGCTGATGGTGCTGTCCATCCTGCCGATGGTCGGCGACACGCGCCTCCAGCGCAGTCTGCAGGATCGAATCGCCGGCACCGTCGTCGTCCAGCGCCAACGCCCCTGGGGGGCCCGGTCCCCAGCAGGATCCGGCCGAAGCGTGCCCTGAGGCCGAGCTCCGGGCAACCGCGACACCCGGCCGCGGGTGCCGCGCGGCAACTCACATGTAGCCGTCGCCCTGGTGCTGCGAGCCGAAGATCGTGGGGGGACCCGTGTCGGAGAAATCGGGGGCGCCGTGCATCCGGCGGCCGTGGACGGTGAGCATCTGCGAGGCCTCCCCGCCGCAGATTCGCCCGCCGTGGGAGTCGAGGATGCTGTTGAGCCCGACCTGGGCGACGGGGTAGGAGTCGATGGCCGAGTAGGTCTGCAGCAGGAGCGGGCGAGGCCGCGGCGAGGTGTTCGGCAGCGAGCCGTGAATCATGCAGCAGTTGTGGACTGTCACCGACCCCGCAGGGCCGCTGAGGTAGACAACCCGGTCGAGGTCCAGCCCGGCCACGTCGGCATCGTTGATGGCGCCGGCCCAGGATCCGTCGGCTCCGTACTGGTCATAGAGCGGACCGCGATGGCTGCGGGGGACAACCCCCATCGGCGCCATGTCGGCGTCGACGTCGCTGAGGTAGACGCCAATCGTGAGCGGCGTGAAATCGGTGTGGGGCCAGAACTGGATGTCCTGGTGCCATTTCACCTCCGCGCCGCCGCCGGACCACTTGAAGTTGAGCTTGGAGTGGTGATACCGGACCGGCCCGCCCAGCAGCGCCGCGGCGAGCTGCGCGGGCGGACCCTCGAACGTGAACCGTGCATAGGTCGGGTGCCGGTCGACGGGGTAGTTGAGGCGTCGCAGCCTCGGTGCCTCGGCGGTGTGCGACGGTTCGAGATCGAACTCCACGCCGGAAGAGGTCTCCGAGCGACTGGCCTCCACGAACTCCGCGGTGACGGCGTTCAACTCATCGAGCCACTCCTGCCCGACGAAGTCCGGCAGGCACAGGTAGCCGTTCTCCTCGTACTCGGCGCGTTGGGCGTCGGAGATGAGCCCTGCGGTGTTCGGGGGTGCTTCGGCGAGTGTCATGCCCAAACCCTACCGGGCGGCTCCGGCTCGTATCCCGGCGCGGCTCTCCTGTCTCGGACGGCAGGTCTGCGCGCCAGGCAGCCGCGCCCCGCTGCTCACGTCGCGGCATCGTGACGGCGAGGACCGTCCCGCTGCCTACGCTGAGGGCGGTGTTCATCATCCTGCTGCTGGCGCTGCTGGGCATTCCAGTGGCGGAGATCTTCTTCATCATCCGCGTCGCCCGTGATCTGGGCATCCTCGAGACCATCGGCCTGCTGGTGGCGGTGTCGCTCGTGGGGGCGTGGTTGGTCCGCCGCTCCGGCCTCGGCGTGCTGCGTCAGATCCAGGAGCGGCTCGCCCGCGGCGAGATCCCCGGGAAGGAGCTCGTGGACGGCCTGCTCATCCTCGTCGGCGGCCTGCTGATGCTGACCCCGGGCTTCCTGACCGACGCCGTGGGGTTGCTGCTGCTCATCCCCCCGACCCGGCTGGCGCTGCGGGCGTTGCTGATCCGCAGGTACGGCAAGCGGCTGCGTGTGGCCGGCTGGGGTGCCGGGCCGGGCGTCTTCGGCGGCTTCGGTCGGGGAGGCTTCGGAGGGTTCGGCGACGGTCCCGGAGCCGGGCCGGGTCGTGGCGATGTGCGCGACGTCCGCGAGCCGCGTGCGCTACGCAAGGGTCGAAGGCGCGGCGAGAAGCCCGACAAGGGTTAGCTGTCGGCGTGCGGGTCGCCGCCCGTCAGGCTCCCAGTTCCGCCCGCACGATGGCCGCCCCGGCGGCGAGCGCCGACAGCTTGGCGAAGGCGACCTCGCGTGACAGGTACTTCATGCCGCAGTCCGGCGCGGGGATGAGCTGCTCCGGTGACGTGTGCCGCAGGGCGTCGCGGATCCGCTGCGCCACCGTCTCCGGCGTCTCCACGGTGGCGTCGCCGTTGTCGATCACGCCGAGCACGACGGTCTTGTCGGGCAGCCGCTCCAGGATGTCCAACTCGATTCCGGGCTGCGCGGCCTCGATGGAGATCTGATCGATGGCGCTCACGTTCAACTCCGGCAGGAAGGCGTACGCGTCCGGCTTGCCGAGCCCCCGCCAGGCGTGGATGGCCGCGTACCCGAAGCACATGTGCAGCACGGTCGTGCCGGTGACCCCGTCCAGCGCCTCGTCCAGCACCTCGACCGCGTACTGGAGGGCCTGCTCGGGTCGGGCCTGCATGTACGGCTCGTCGAGTTGCACCACGTCGGCCCCGGCGTCGAACAGGTCCTTGATCTCGGCGTTGACCACTTTGGCGTAGGCGGAGGCCGCCTTCCGCTCGTCGCCGTAGTGATCGTCCTGGGCCTGCTGGATGAGGGTGAACGGTCCGGGCAGGGTCAGCTTGACGGTGCGGGTGCTGTGTGCCCGCAGCAGTTCCAGGTCGCGCACCCCGATCGGCTCTGGCCGGGTGATCGGCCCGGCGATGCGAGGCACGGGGTTCGGCTTGCCGGTGCGGTCCATGGCGCTGCCGTGCCGCTCGGGATCGATGCCGCCGAGGGCGGTGGCGAAGTGGTTGGAGTAGCTCTCGCGCCGGATCTCACCGTCGGTGATGATGTCCACGCCGCTGCGTTCCATCTCCTCGATCGCAACGACGGTGGCGTCGTCCTGAGCCTCGGTGAGGCGCTCCGGCGGGATCCGCCAGAGCTCCCTCGCCCGCACCCGCGGCGGCAGCCGCGTGCACAGCGCCGGCCGATCGATCAGCCAGTCAGGCTGCGGATAGCTCCCCACCACGGCCGTCGGCAACAACACGCCGCGGAGCCTAACGGAAGGGGCTCGACCCAGCCGGACCGTCAACCGCCCGCCGCGTCCCGCAGGGGCGGCAGGTCAGACGAGTGCGCGGATGGCCATCACCGACCGGTGGTTGCGGGCCGTCGTCTCGGCCCCGATGAAGCGGTGCAGTCGCTCGACCAGCTTGGACCGGCCGAACCCGTTGGGGGTGTGGAGGTAGAGGACTTCCCCGGTCAGCACGAACTCCTCGCCTTGCGTGGCCAAATCCCGCAGGCCATCCAGATCGGCGGTCGGATCAGGTTCGGCCAGGAAGAAGAAGTGGATCGCCTTCGGATCCTCGTCGCCCTGGGAGAACGGATTGGCGGCGATGGCGGCGTCGAAGGCGTCGACGTCGAGGACGAACGTGTGGGGAGCAAACCCGAAGCGCTCCTCGATGGCGCGCTGAACCGAACGGGCCACCGAGTCGCGATCACCGTCCGCTGAGTCGAGAACGATGTTGCCGCTCTGGATGTAGGTGCGAACGTTCTCGAAGCCCACCTCGGCAAGCAGCTCCCGAAGCGCAGCCATCGGCAGCTTGTGGCGCCCACCGACGTTCACACCTCGCAGGAGCACGATCCAAGTCGCCATCGCCGCCAGCATCTCACGGCTGCTGCCGCCGCCGCGTCCAATCGACGCGGATCCGTGGCCCGGCGGCGCGTCGGGCATCTATCGTCGGCGGTGTGACTGAATGTCGACGGACTGCACGTCGAAGTGACTGGGAGGCCCACCGGCTTACGCACCCGGAGGCGATCCCCCCACCCACTCGGATCTGGACCTCCGAGGAGATGGACCAGATCCGACTCGGCTACGTCCCCCACATCATGGAGGAGAAATGGTTCATCTTCATGGAGGGGGATCGGTTGTTCGCGCATCGCAGCCGGCTGACAAGAGCCCGCATCTTCGCTGGGAGCTGTCGGCCCCCAACATGTCGAAAGCGGGGTTCAGTCTGCCTGTCGTCTAGAGAGCGAGCCCCGAGTTGAACCTCTACATGGGCGACATCACCGAACTGGACGTCGACGCAATCGTGAACGCGGCCAACTCGAGCCTTCTCGGAGGCGGGGGAGTCGACGGGGCCATCCACCGTGCCGCCGGCCCGGAGCTCCTTGAGTACTGCCGCACCCTGGGGGGTTGCGAGACCGGGCAGGCCAAGATCACGCCGGGCTTCGACCTCCCGGCCAGATGGGTCATCCACACCGTCGGACCCGTGTGGCGTGGCGGCCATCGGGGTGAGCCCGAGCTACTGGCCTCGTGCTACCGGGAGTCGCTGGCCCGCGCCGACGAGGTCGGCGCCGGAACCGTCGCCTTCCCGGCGATCTCCACCGGCGTCTACGGCTACCCGACCGAAGCGGCCGCCGCCATCGCCGTCGGCGCTGTTCGCTCCACGCCCACCGACGTGGAAGAAGTCATCTTCGTCGCGTTCAACCAGGAGACCTTCGACGCCTACGCCGAATTCGGCTGAGAGGTCCTCTTTCGTGCGGTGACGACCGGATCCGCGTCGCGTATCCGCTGTTCAGGCCGTCGCGTGACGCCGGGCCGACCTATGCCGGCTCGATCAGCACCACCAGGTCGCCGCCGCCGACCAGATCTCCGGCTGCCACCCGCACCTCGCTCACGGTGCCGTTGCAGGCGGCCAGGAGGTTGTTCTCCATCTTCATGGCCTCCAGTACCACGACCGGGTCGCCGGCCGCCACGGTGTCACCCACGGCCACCAGCACCTTCACGACGGTGCCCTGCATGGGGGTGCGCACCTCGCCGCCGCCCCCGCCGGCCCCTGAGC
>VXXM01000051.1 GCA_009835395.1 Acidimicrobiia bacterium | reverse complement strand
CCACGACGACGCGGGCGATCGGCGACCCGCTCATCTACACGATCCAGCCCGGCGACACCCTTTTCGCCATCGCCAGGCAGTTCGGCGTCAGCCTCGACGACCTCGTGGCGTTGAACAACATCGAGAATCCCGACAACATCCGCGCCGGGGATCAGCTGTTCATCCCGCCGCCGGAATGAGCGGCATCCGGCCGCCGGCGCAGCCCGCCGGCCGGACATCCACCACCCCGACAAGGTGCCTGCGTACAATCCCGCGCCGGTGGGCACAGCGGACGGCGCCGAGGCCGGAACGAGCACCGTGGACGGGGAAGCCGTCGTCGGTGTCATGGCCTGTGGCGTCTGCGACGTCACGTGGCGCGGCCGGTCCGGCGACAGTTGCTGGGCGTGCGGGCACTCGGCGCACACCGTGAAGGCGCCCCCGCTCCAGGTCAAGATCCCGGCGCCGGCCTAGCCGGATCGGGTACCGCTCTCGACTCCGGGCCTTTGGCCTGCTCGGTACCCTGATCGGCCGAAGTGAGCACCGTCTACGTCCGCTACCTCCTGCCCGCACTGGTCGTCGCCGCGTGCGCGGTGCTGGCCCTCGTCGCTCGTCGCCGGCGCGGCCACCGCAGGGCAGTCGAAGAGCACTCCAGTCGGATCGTCGATGCGACGCACCCACCTGCCCCCACCGACCCCGCCTCGGAGGTGGCCTGGCGGCAGCTGCACGGAGCGGTACTCGATGACTGGATAGCCGCACACGAGGACCTTCTCGACCGCGCCAGTGCGGATGACTTCAGCGACGCGCAGGCCGCCTTGGACCGGTCCGACGAAGCGGCCGCGGAGCATCTCGACATCGCCGTGGCCGCTCATCCCAACCCGCGGCGGCGCGCCGAACTCAGCGCCCTGCGAGCCGCGGCCCGCTCCACGCTGGTCGCACTCACGCAGGGCGACTATGAGCGGGCGCGGCGCCACCACCTCGTCTACTGCGACTACAGGAACCTCTGGCAGGAGTACGCGGCGCCCGGCGACCACGCCGGCGACAGCTGAAGCGCGTTCCGGCTCCTCAAGACTGCGGAGCCATCAGCGCGGCCGCCACCGCCTCGGCGATGGCGGCCATGCCGTCGCCGGTGGGATGGATGCAGTCGAATGAACTGACCCACGATCCGGAGGGATCGCCCTCGGAGCAGTAGGCCCGCACCTGCACGCCGAGAAAGGTCTCGATCGGATCGCGCAGCCAGTCGGGGCCGAGCGCGTCGCCCGCCTCGTGACCCTCGAACAGCGGAGCGATGTCCACGAATTGCACCCGCGAGCCGTGGCGCGCCGCCGCCCGTGCCAGGGTCCGGTTCAACGAATCGTGCACGACTTCACCCAACTCCACGAAGCAGGCACCGCGGCAGCCCGGCAGCCCAGTCGGGTTCACCGCCGTGGGGTTGTAGTAGTTGGTGAGCGCGATGCGGGCGTCGGTCCGGTCGACAAGCTCGTCCAGCAGGAATCCCACACCGCCCGCCACCGCCTCCAGCCGGCGATCCAGTTCGGCCCGGTCCAACTCTCCGCCGGCGAGAATCGACAGATCCACCACACCCACGTCGTTCGCCCCGACCGTGAGGGTGACGTAGCCCGGGTTGAGGCGGACCGCCCAATCCAGCTGGCTCCAGCCGGGCTCGCCGACACCCTGGCGTACCCCGTGCGGCGACCAGGTCGGCGCCTCCCAGACATCGCTGGTGGAGGTTCCGGCGCAGGCGGCCAGGACGACGCGCGCCTCGTCGCGAGGGACGTCACCAGCGGCAACGAGGTGTTCCATGACGCGCCCCGGATACCCAGCGCCGGGCGCCCGCCAACAGGGATCACCCAGCAGGGCGTCGGTCAGGTCGAGACCGAACCCGGCCGCCACCGAATCGCCCAACCCCATCAGGATGTACTGGCGGTGCGCGTACCGGCTCACGAATCTGATCTCGGCTTCGGAACTCGCCCCCGCATCGTCGGTCGCGGTTACCCGGGCCAACCAGGTCCCCGCGACCGGAGGGGTCCACGAGAACGACGGGTCGGCGCCGCCGGGCGAGGTGAAACCCGGCGGGGGCCGGTTCCATTCGATCCCCGTCACCGTCCCGTCCGGATCACCCACCACCAAGCGGGCAGCCAGCCGGTCGCCCACCTGCCACACGAAACTGTCGACGGTGATGACCGGTGGCCGGTTCGGAGGCTGGGTGGTCGTCGGGGGCGCGGTGGGCCCCACGACGTCTCCCAACCCTGTGCCGCCATCGTCGGGACATCCGGTGGCCGCGACCGAGATCACCGCCAGAGCAACGGCCACCGGCAGCACCAGGCGGCCTCGCGCTGAGCGGGTTCGGCGCCCGTTTGTGTTCCTGCCGGCCCGCGCTAGGGTGATTGCCGACAAAATCGGTCTGGAATTACCGGTCACACGACCACCGATCAAGGGAGGACACAGCGGCATGACTGTGCAACTGGGGGACGTTGCCCCCGACTTTACGGCAGACACCACCGAGGGCACCATCAACTTCCACGAGTGGAAGGACGGCAGCTGGGCGGTGCTGTTCTCGCATCCGAAGGACTTCACGCCGGTGTGCACCACCGAGTTGGGCTACACGGCCAAGCTGCAGAGCGAGTTCGCGGCGCGCAACGTGAAGGTCATCGGACTCTCCTGCGACTCGGTGGAGGATCACCGGGTGTGGTCGCAGGACATCCTCGACACCCAGGGCATCTCGCCCAACTTCCCGATGATCGGCGACCCCGACGCCACGGTGGCGAACCTCTACGGCATGATCCACCCCAACGCCAGCGACACCATGACGGTCCGCTCGGTCTTCGTCATCGGCCCCGACAACCTCGTCAAGCTGATGATCACCTACCCGGCCAGCACGGGACGCAACTTCGACGAGGTGCTGCGGGTCATCGACTCGCTGCAGTTGACCGCCCACCACAAGGTGGCCACGCCGGTGAACTGGAAGCACGGTGAGGACGTGATCATCGTGCCGGCGCTCAGCAACTCCGAAGCCGCCGAGCGCTTCCCCGGCGGCTGGGACGAGCAGAAGCCCTACCTGCGGGTGGTTGCCCAGCCCACGGGCTGAGCCCGCCACTTCTCGCTCCAACCGCGACGCCCCCGGGTCGCGCCCGGGGGCGTCGCGCGCCAGGGTACGCCGACACGTCGGCGAGCCCTGTATTCCCATTCAGAATAAGTTGAAATAGATCGATATATCAATCTTCTGAACGAAGGTAATTTCTTCGTAAGAGCGGCGTGGGGTCCGTGACCCCGCCGGTAGGCTCGCCCCCGTCCGCAGCATCCAGACGTGGAGGGCCAACGGTGGCAGGAAACGGGCAAGACCCGGTGGTGGGCACCGCAGCGGCGGCGCGTGCCGTGGGGGCCGTGAAGATCTACGGCAGCGGCGAGACCGAGGTTCGCGCCCTCGACGGCGTCGACGTGACCTTCGAGGCCGGGAAGCTGACGACCATCATGGGTCCGTCGGGGTCGGGCAAGTCGACACTGATGCACTGCATGGCCGGCTTGGACGCGCTCACCGACGGGCAGATCTTCATCGGTGACACCGAACTCGGCACCCTCAGCGAACGGGATCTGACGCTCTTGCGCCGCCGGCAGGTCGGCTTCATCTTCCAGGCCTACAACCTGCTGCCCACCCTCACCGCGCTGGAGAACATGACGCTGCCCATCGCGCTGGCCGGGGAGGATCCCGACAGCGCCTGGCTCACCGAGGTCGTTGATGCGGTAGGCCTGGCCGACCGTCTCACGCACCGGCCCAACGAACTGTCGGGGGGGCAGCAGCAGCGGGTGGCCGTGGCGCGGGCACTCGTGAGCCGGCCGCGCATCATCTTCGCCGACGAGCCCACCGGAAATCTGGACTCCCGCACCGGGGCCGAGGTCCTGGAGTTCCTGCAACGGGCATCCGACCAACTCCAGCAGACGATCGTGATGGTGACCCACGACGCCGGGGCCGCCAGCTACAGCGACCGGATCGTGTTCCTCAACGACGGTCGGGTCGTCGACGAGATGCGAGACCCGACCGTCGACGGCGTGCTCGACAAGGTGAGGGCCATCGGTGCCTGAGACCACCGGCCGGGTCTACCGAACCGTCTTCGCACAACGCTCGGGAGGCTGAGCCGCCACCATGTTCCTGCTGCGGCTCACCCTCAAGAACATCGCCAACAGGAAGTTCCTCTTCCTGGGGACGGCGTTGAGCGTGGTGCTGGGCGTCTCCTTCGTGGTGGGTGTCTTCATCGTCACCGACAGCCTGCGCGCCACGTTCGACGACATCGCCGACGACATCGCCGGATCGATCGACCTCAGGGTTCGCAGCGAGCTCGAGTTCGGCGATCGGCTGAACGCGCCCGAGGTGGACCCCGCACTGGCCGAGGGGATCGCCGGGATCGACGGGGTCGCGGCGGTCACCGGCGGGGCCGCCGCCTGGAACGTGGTCATCATCGATCCGGACGGCGAGCCGCTGCAATCCGTCGGTCCGCCCCAGCTCGGGGTGAGTTGGTCCGACGAGGAGAACCTGACCGAACTGTTCCTGGCCGAGGGCCGGCCGCCGGCCGGGCCCGACGAGTTCGCCACCAACTCCGGAACCGCCGAGTTCGCCGACCTCGTCATCGGCGAGACGTACCGCGTCAGCCTGCCCGAGGGCACGCGCGCCTTCGAGCTGGTGGGTACGGTCAACTGGGCCGACCCGGACGAGGACCAATCGCAGGGCGTGCAATTCTCCGTCTTCGACCTGGCCACCGCCACCGAGCTGCTGAACGGCGGCGGTGGCTGGGACGAGATCCTCGTGGACGTCGACCGGGAGGCCGACATCGCCGCCGTCGCCGCCGAGCTCAAGGGTGTGTTGCCGCCGGGAGTCGAGGTGCTGACCGTCGAGGAGGTGGCCGAGGAGCAGAGTGCCGAATTCGGCGCGTTCATCACGATCTTCCAGAACATCCTGCTGGCGTTCGCCGTCATCACACTCGTGGTGTCGGCGTTCCTGGTGAACAACGTGTTCTCCATCGTCATCGGCCAGCGCATCCGAGAGTTGGGCCTGCTGCGCGTCGTCGGCGCCACAGGAGTCCAGATTCGGCGGTCGGTGCTCGGCGAGGCGGCCACCGTCGGCGTCATCGCAACGGCGCTCGGCCTGGCCGGCGGCATCGGCATATCGGCAGCGCTCAAGGCCATCTTCGGAGCCCTCGGCGGCGAGTTGCCCATCGACCCGCTGCTAGTGACGGGGCGCACCGTGGGTGTGGCCGTCGCCGTCGGTGTGGGCATCACCATGCTGGCCGCGCTGTCGCCTGCGCTGAAGGCCCGCCGGATCACGCCCGTCGAGGCTCTGCGGGAGGACGCCCGGCTCTCCACCCCGGTCGTCGCCCGGCGGCCCGTCGTGGGCGGCCTCGCCCTGGTCGCAGGCGTGGTGCTGCTGGTTCTGGGCCTCGCGGCCCCCGATTGGCCGGCGCTCATCCCGCTGGCGCTGCTGTCCGCGATCCTCGCCAACTGGGGGGGCAAGCGGATCGTCTGGTGGGCCGGGAGGCTGGCGGTGGCCGCCGTCGGGCTGGCGCTGCTCCTCACGACGGTGTTCGCCGACCTCGACACGACGCATCTGCTGGTGGCCCTGTCGATCGGCGTGCTGACGGTGTTCGTGGGCGTCAACATGACCAGCCCGCTGTTTGCACGGCCGATGGCCCGCGCCCTGGGCGCACCGTTGGCCCGCCTCGACGGCATGCCCGGACATCTGGCGCGCCAGAACGCGGCCCGTAGCCCGCGCCGCACGTCCTCCACCGCGGCCGCCCTGATGATCGGGCTGGCGCTCGTGGTCACCGTGAGCGTCGTGGCCGACTCATTGAAGACGAGCCTCACCAGGGTGCTCGACGAGCAGGTGAACGCCGACTGGTTCGTTTGCATCGGCGACTGCACCGACCAGTTCAGCGGGTTCAGCCCCCGCCTCGGCGAGGATCTCGAGGCGCTACCGGAGGTCCGCTCGGTGGCGACCTACCGCTGGCTGAGCGCCGCCTTCCGCACCCCCGACGGCACCGTGCACGGGCTGATGTCGATCAACACCCCCGAGCTCGACGCCCACGTGGACGTGGACACTGTCGCCGGAGAGGTGAACGATCCGTCCTTCGGCGAGATACTCGCCCACGTGGATCAGGCGGAGGAATACGGGCTCTCCGTCGGAGACAGCCTCGAGGTCGAGGTCCTCGGCGGTGAGCGGGCCGCCTGGAGCGTGGCGGGCATCTACTCCGACGACGCCGTCGTCGGCCCGTGGGTCGTGTCGCCGGACACGTGGCACGCCTACTTCGACACAAACGTGGACCAATTCGTGTCAGTCCTGAACGCCGGCGGGGTGAGCGAGGAGGCGGCGCGGGCAGCCATCTCCGAGTCTGCGGCCGACTACCCGCAGGTGAACGTCCGCTCACGCGCCGAGTTCCGCGACGCCGCCGCCGACAACATCGATCAGGCGCTGATCGTGGTGAACGTGTTCCTGGGGCTCTCGTTGGTCATCGCCGTGCTGGGCATCGTGGCGACCTTGGCTCTGTCGGTCGTGGAGCGCACCCGGGAGTTGGGGTTGCTGCGGGCGGTGGGTATGACGCGGGGCCAGATGCGCCGCATGGTCTGCTGGGAGGGCCTCGTCGTGGCCACCTTCGGCGGGATTCTGGGCGTGGTCCTCGGCGTGGCCTTCGGTGTGCTGGCCGCCGACATCATCCCGGACTCGGTTGTGAGCACGCTGTCCATCCCCGGCGGTCAGATCGTCGTCTATCTCGTCATCGCCGCGCTGGCCGGACTTGCCAGCGGCATCCTGCCGGCGATCTGGGCGGGCCGCCTGAAGGTGCTGGAGGCCATCGGCTACGAGTAGCCGCCCGTGTCACGGAGCGCGCCGGCAGGCTCCATACTTGTCGGCATGCCGGTCGCTCCGAGACGGTCGATGAACCCGAGGCGGGCCATCGTGGTGGGTCTCGTGGGCGTCACCGCGGGGGTCGCCCTGGTGTGGGGGATGAGCCGTTTGGCCAGCACCGGCGACGTGACGGTGCGACTCGGCGACGACACGTTCGAGGCGGGTGACCCGGAGGAGATGAGCCAGGTGATCGCCCGGGACGGTCCGATCCTGTACGCCGACGCAGCGAGCGGGAACCGCGACATCTGGCTACAGCACCTCGGGGCCGACCCGGGACGCGGCTGGTACGCCTTCGACGCTCGCCGGCCGGGAGCGGGGCGAGACTGCACGCTGCAGTGGCAAGCGCCTGCGGCAGTCTTCGTGGACCCCTGCGACGGGACGATCGTGGAGGCGCACGGCGAGGGTCTGACCGGCTACGAGGTGCGCATCACCGACGGCAAGCTGATCGTCGACCTGAACGCGGTCGGCGGGGGCGGCTAGGGGCCGATCCGCTCCAGGGGGGCCCAGGCCACCAGCAGCCGCTTCTCTCCCGCGTCGGCGAAACGGACGGTCACCTCGGCATCGTCGCCGGAGCCGGAGGCATCCACGACCACGCCGACACCCCAGGCGGGGTGGCGCACGTCGGCGCCGACCGGCAGTTCCCCGGGACCCGCGCCGGCCGGGGAGGCGGCGCGCTCCGCAGCCGCACCCCGTAACGCCTCGTCGACCTGCACCTCCCGCCAGGCCGTCCGGCGGGTGCCGAAGTCGGCGGCCAACCGGTCGAGGCGGGCCCGCGTCGAGGTGCGGTCGGCACGGCCCGACACCTCCCGCAGCACCTCGCTGGGGATCTCCTCGAGGAAGCGGCTCGGCCGGTTGTACTGCGCGGCCCCCCACATGGTGCGGCGCTCGGCGTCGCTCAGATAGAGGCGCTCCCGGGCCCGGGTGATACCGACGTAGGCCAAGCGTCGCTCCTCGGCCATTTCCTCGGGATCGTCCCGCGCCTGCTCCCGAGGGAACATTCCCTCCTCCAGACCGGTCAGGAACACCACCGGGAACTCCAAGCCCTTGGCGGCGTGGGCGGTGAGCAGGACCACCTTCGATTCATCTGGGTCCAGATCGTCCGTTGGCGAGACCAGGGCGGTCTCCTCCAGGAACTCCCCCACCTGCTCATGCTCGGACGCGCCCTCGAGCAGCGTCGACAGGTTCTCGAGCCGGCCCTCCGCCTCCACATCCCCCTGCTCGGCATCCTCGTACAACTCCTCCAGGTAGCCGCTGCGGGTCAGCAGGTAATCCAGCACGCCTTTCGGACCCTCAGCGAGCCGACCCGCGGCCTCGTCCAGCAGCACCGTGAACCTCTCGATCCCCGCCCGCGCCGCGCCCGGCACTCCCGCCTCGGCGGGTCGCCGCAGCGCCTCGCTGAACGGCAGCCCGGTGCTCGCCGCCCACTCGTCGAGGCGTTCGACCGAACGGTCGCCGACGCCGCGCCGGGGCACGTTCAGGACCCGCTTCAGGCTCACCTCGTCGGCAGGATTCACGACGGCCCGCAGGTAGGCCAAGGCGTCGCGCACCTCTCGGCGGTCGTAGAAGGCGGTGCCGCCGATCACCACGTACGGCAGATCCTCGGCGTTCAGAGCCGTCTCCAGCGCCCGGCTCTGGGCATTGATCCGGTACATGACGGCGACGTCGCTGAGCGCGTGGCCGTCGGCGGCCAGTCGCCGGATCTCCCGCACCACCCAGCGGGCCTCGTCGTCCTCGTCGGCGGCCCGGTACCAGATGATCCCCTCGCCCCGCTCGGCCTCGCTCCAGAGCCTCTTGGGGTGGCGGTCGGCGTTGTTGGCGATCACGGCGTTGGCCGCGTCCAGCACGTTCTGCGTGGAGCGGTAGTTCTGCTCCAGAAGGATCACAGTGGTGTCCGCGAATGCGCTCTCGAAGTCCAGGATGTTGCGCATCGTGGCGCCGCGGAAGCGGTAGATGGACTGGTCGGCGTCGCCCACCACGAAGACATTGCGGTGGCGTGCCCCGAGCATCAGCACGATCTCGTTCTGCGCCCGGTTGGTGTCCTGGTACTCGTCCACGAGCACGTGCTGAAAGCGGTCCTGGTAGGTGGCCAGCACGTCGGGATGCTCCCGGAACAGGCGAACCACCAGTGTCAGAAGGTCGTCGAAGTCCATGGCGCCGGCGCGCTGCAGGCGGCGCTGGTACTCGGCGTAAACCTCGGCGGTGCGGCGCCGTATCGGATCCGGGCCCAACCCACTATCCAGGTACGACTCGGGGCTGAGCAGGTCGCTTTTGGCAGCGCTGATGCGGCCGTGTGCCGACTGCGGCGTGCTGCGCCGGGTGTCGAGGCCGAGATCGACCATGACGTAGCGGGTCAGGCGGACCGAGTCGGCCTGGTCGTAGATGCTGAAGCCGGCCGGGTAGCCCAGACGCTCGGCCTCGCGGCGCAGGATCTGGGCGCAAGCCGAGTGGAAGGTGCGCAGCCACATGCGCCGGGCCACGGGACCGACCAGCTCCACCACGCGGGAGCGCATCTCCTCGGCGGCCTTGTTGGTAAAGGTGATGGCCAGGATGGCGAAAGGGGACACGTCGCGGTCCGCGATCAGGTGCGCGATCCGGTGGGTGAGCACCCGCGTCTTGCCCGAACCGGCACCGGCGCTGACGAGCAGCGGACCGCCCTCGTGCAGGACCGCGTCGTACTGGGCGGGGTTCAGCGGCGCCATCGCGGGCACCCTACCGGTGCGCACCGACAGCGCCCTGCGGTAGATGCTCGGGCCCGATGCGGGGAGCCGCTGGGGCGGGCGGTACCATCGGCGCCGTGACCGAGACAGCGAACCAGCCCGTCGCCGAGGAACCCGCCGCAGCACCGGCAGAGGAACCTGTCGCGGAGAAACCCACCGCTGAGGAACCGGTTGAGGAACCCGTGGTTGAGCAACCCGCCGCCGCAGAGCCGGCAGAGGAACCTGTCGCGGAGGAACCGGTTGAGGAACCGGCGATTGAACAACCCGCCGCCGAAGAACCCGCCGCCGAAGAACCCGCCGCTGCGGAACCGGCGGAGGAACCCGCCGGCGAAGCCGGCGACAAAGCCGCCCCCGAGCCCGGTGCGGGAATCGGCACACCGATCCCGTCGGTCGCAACCACCGGGGGGCTGAACAGCGGGGACATCGTGTCGGGGGTCGTCACCGCCGTGGAACGCCGCGAGGTGGAGTTGGACCTCGGGTCGGGGCGCCGCGGCGTGATCGGGAGCCGCCACTGGACGGCGGGACTGGACGTGGACCTCACCGGCGAGGTGCAGGTCGGCGATCCCGTCGAGGCCGCAGTGCTGGTACGCGAGGACCACAAGCAGCGCATCGTGCTCTCCCGGAGTTGGGGACGCCAGCAACGAGCCTGGGAATTGGCCGAGAACGCCCGCAAGACCGGCGAGATCGTCTCGGGCACCGTGACCGACGCGGTCGCAGCCGGTCTCACCGTGGACATCGGCATCCGGGCGTTCGTGCCGGCCTCGATGGCCGGTGACGACGACCTGGAAGCGCTCGTGGGCACCGAGGTGGAGTGCAAGGTCACCGAGGTGAACCAACTCAAGGGCCGCTGCATCCTGTCCCGCAAGGCCGCGCTGCGCACCCGTGACCGGCAGGCCGCCCGCAAGCGACTCTCCGAGCTGACCCCCGGTATGAAGCTGCGTGCCCGGGTCACGAAGGTCGAGGACTTCGGGGCGCTGGTGATGGCCGAGGGGAACCTCCGGGGCCGCATCCGCCGCAGCGAGCTGAGTTGGTTCCGGGTGCGCCGACCCGGCGACGTGGTGGCGGTGGGAGACGAGGTCGAGGCCGTGGTCCTGCACACCGCGCCTGCCAAGATGAACCTCGACCTGTCGCTGCGGATCGGCGACGATCCCCTCAAGGCGATTCGACCCGGCGAGCGCCATGAGGCCACCGTCGTCTCGCTCGCCCCGTTCGGGGCGTTCGTGACCGTCGGCGACGGGATCAAGGGCCTGGTGCCGACCGCGGAACTCGCCGAAGTGCCCATCCGCCATCCCCGGGAGGTGGTGGTGCCCGGGGACAGCGTGCTGGCCGAGGTCACCAAGGTGGACCGCCAGCGCCGCGATCTGGAGTTCTCGGTGAATCTGGCCGTGCTGGTGCGCCCGGCCGATCAGGAGTGACTCAGGCGAGGGCGGGGCGACTCACTCCCACTCGATGGTGCCGGGGGGCTTCGAGGTGATGTCGTAGGCGACCCTGTTGACCCCGGGAACCTCGGCCACGATCCGACTCGCCATGGTCTCCAGCACGTCGTAGGGCAGGCGTGCGAAGTCGGCGGTCATGGCGTCCGCGCTGGTCACGGCCCGGATCACGATCGGGTGACCGTAGGTGCGCTCGTCACCCATGACGCCCACCGAGCGCACCTCAAGCAGCACGGCCAGCACCTGCCACACCTCCCGGTCCAAGCCGGCGCGGTGGATCTCGGCACGCACGATGGCATCCGCGGCACGCACCGTCTCGACCCGCTCAGGCGTCACTTCCCCGACGATGCGCACGGCCAGCCCCGGACCGGGGAACGGATGCCGCCACACCACCTCGGGGGGCAGACCCAGCTGCTCGCCGACCAGCCGCACCTCGTCCTTGAAGAGGTCTCGCAGCGGCTCGGTGAGTTCCAGCCGCATGTCGGCGGGAAGCCCGCCGACATTGTGGTGGCTCTTGATGCGGGCCGCCACGTCGCCGCCGGATTCGATGACGTCGGGGTACAACGTCCCTTGCACGAGAAAGTCCACGTCACCGAGGGCTCGGGCCTCCGCTTCGAAGACACGCACGAACAGCTCGCCGATGATGCGCCGCTTCGCCTCCGGGTCGGCGACGCCGGCGAGCGCCGCCAGGAACCGGTCGGCGGCATCCACGAACACGAACCCGTCGCCGCCGAAGGTCTCGCGCACCTGATCGCTCTCGCCGGCGCGCATCAGCCCGGTGTCGACGAACACGCAGGTGAGGCGGTCGCCGATGGCCTCGCGCACCAATGCTGCGGCAACGGCCGAGTCGACGCCTCCCGACAGCCCGCAGACCGCACGGCCGGCGCCCACCTGCGTCCGGATCGCCGCGACCGAGGTCTCGACGATGCAGTCGGGGGTCCATGCGGGGGCACAGCCACAGGCCTCGTACAGGAAGTTCTCCAGCATGCGTTGGCCGTGGGGCGTGTGCGCCACCTCGGGATGGAACTGCACGCCGAAGAGGCCGGCGGGATGCTCGAAAGCGGCGGCGGGCGAGTCGGCGGTGACAGCAGTCACCGCTGCGCCTGCGGGCGGCCGCACGACAGCATCACGGTGGCTCATCCAGACCTGCTGGTCGGCGGGCAGATCGGCGGAGACGACCGTCCCCGGCCCGGTCAGGTGGAGTTCCACCCTCCCGTACTCCGCCAGGCCGCTGCGGTCCACCTTGCCGCCCAGTTCGTGGGCCAGGAGCTGCGCCCCGTAGCAGATGCCCAGCACCGGAATCCCCAGCGACAGGATCTCGGGGTCGAGACGAGGGGCGCCGGAGGTGTGCACCGACTCGGGTCCCCCGCTGAGGATCAACCCGGCCGGGCGGCGCCGGCGCAGTTGTGTCGCGCTGATGTCGTGCGGGACGATCTCGCTGTAGACACTGGCCTCGCGCACCCGGCGGGCGATCAACTGGGCGTACTGGGCGCCGAAGTCCACCACCAGCACGCCGCCGGCACGCCCGCCGGCGGCGTCACCGGCCGCCGTCACAGCCCCATGCCGACGCCCTGGTGGTGCTGCAGGGCCTTCCCCTCGGTGGCGATCGACGGCGCCACCATGACGTCGGCCTTCTGGAGTTCCTTGAGGGTGGCGTAGCCGCTGGCTGCCATGGTGGTGGCGAGGGCGCCGAATAGGTTGCTGCGCCCGTCGGCCTCCCGTGCCGGTCCCAGCAGGATCTCCTCCAGCGAGGCGCGCCGGCCCACGTGCACGCGGGCGCCGCGCGGCAACGCCGCGTGCGGTGTTGCCATGCCCCAGTGATAGCCGCCACCGGGGGCCTCGGCGGCCGCCGCCAGCGGGGACCCCAGCATGACCGCGTCGGCGCCGCAGGCGACGGCCTTGGCGATGTCGCCCCCGGTGGCCATGCCGCCGTCGGCGATGAGGTGGACGTAGACCCCGGTCTCGTCGAGGTGGCGCATGCGCGCGGCTCGAACGTCGGCGATGGCGGTCGCCTGGGGCACGCCGATGCCCAGCACGCCGCGGCTGGTGCAGGCCGCGCCCGGCCCCACGCCCACCAGCACCCCGGAGGCGCCGGTGCGCATCAGGTGCAGGCCCGCCTCGTAGCTGGCGCAGCCGCCCACCACGACCGGCATGGGCAGCTCGCGCACCACCTTCTTGAGGTTGAGCGGTTTGCGGGCCTTGGACTTGTGCTCGGCGGTCACGACCGTGCCCTGGATCACCAATAGGTCCACCTCGGCGGCGGCCAGATGGTCGAGCAGATTCCTGGCCCGCTGCGGCGTCACGGCGGCGCTGACGAGCGTGGCGTGTTCCCTCATCTGGCGCACCCGCTCGCCGATCAACTCCGGAATGAGCGGCGCCGCGTAGACCTCCTGCATGCGGGCCGTGGCCTCCTCGGTGGGCGCGTTCCGGATCGCCTCGAAGGCCGGGTCCGGGTCCTCGTAGCGGGTCCACAGGCCCTCGACGTTCAACACGCCGATGCCTCCCAGCTTCCCGATGAGCCCCGCCGTCTCGGGCGACACCACGCTGTCCATGGCCGAGGCCAGCAGCGGCAGGGGGAAGCGGTACGCGTCGATCTCCCAGGAGATGTCCACGTCGTCAGGATCCCGGGTGCGGCGGGCGGGCACGATAGTGATCTCGTCGAGCCCGTAGGCCCGCCGCCCACTCTTGCCGAAACCGATCTCGATATCCGCCACCGCTCGCACCTCCCCTTGCGGGGAGCATAGGCAGCGCACCGACCCCGGGACAGGATCCCGATGCCGGGTCCGCCCCGTCCGGTCGGCGGGCCGCGCTCAGAGGCGCGCGGCGGCTTCGGTGATGGCTTCCCAGGCGGCCTCGACGTGGTGGGCGCGGGTGCTGACGGTCCCCACCGACAGGCGCAGCGTGTAGCGGCCGTCGAGGACGGTGTGGGTGAGGTAGAAGCGTCCCGAGTCGTTCAGCGCCGCCAGGATGCGGCGATTGGCTTCGTCGCCCCCCCGATGGCGGAAGCACACCAGGTTGAGCGGCGCCGGTGCGGCCAAGGAGAAATCGGGATGGGAGCGCACCCAGCCGGCGAACTGCTGCGCCCAGGCCACGCCTGAACGGATATGGGTCTGAAGGCCCTCGGCCCCGTACCAGCGCAGCACCAGCCAGAGCTTCAGCGAGCGGAAGCGGCGCCCCAGCGGCACCTGCCAGTCGCGGTAGTCGATCACCGTCCCCTTCTCGCTCTCGGGGTTGCGCAGGTATTCCGGCGTGACGCTGAGGGCGCCGGTGAGGGCCTCGCGGTCGGCAACCCACATGGCCGTGCAGTCCAGGTTGGTGCACAGCCACTTGTGCGGGTTGAAGCAGTAGCTGTCCACGGCGCCGAGCCCCCGGTTCACGAAGCGGAACTCGGGACAGACCGCGGCGGCGCCGGCCAGGGCGCCGTCGACGTGGATCCACATTCCCTCGGCGCCGGCGATGGCCGCCAGGCGCGCCACGGGATCGAACGCCAGGGAGGACGTCGTCCCGACCGTGGCGACGGTGGCGCAGGGCACCAGGCCGGCGGCGCGGTCGGCGGCGACCGCGCCCTCGAGGGCCTCGGGGCTCATGGCGTAGCTCTCGTCGCTGCCCACGTAGCGGACCCGGTCGGCGCCGAACCCGGCGATCCGCGCGCTCTTGTAGATCGACGAGTGGGCGTGGCTGGAGGTGTAGATCACGAGGTCTGCGAGGGTCGCACCCGCCGACGAGGCCAGCGCCCGCTCCCGGGCGGCCACGAGCGCGCACAGAGCCGAACTGGAGGCCGAGTCCTGGATCACCCCGCCGCCGGCTCCGTCGCTACGGAACCGCCGGGGCAACCCGCACAGTTCCACCAGCCAGTCCATCACCAGCGTCTCCAGTTCGGTGCAGGCCGGGCTGGAGGCCCACAGCATCCCCTGCACCCCGAGACCCGACGACAGCAGGTCGCCCAGGATGGACGGACCGGTGGCCGGCGAGGGGAAGAAGGCGAAGAACCCGGGGGCCTGCCAGTGGGTGAGGCCCGGCACGATGACGCGGTCGAGGTCGTCGAGCACGGCGTCGAACCCCTCGGGCGCGGCGGGAGGTGACTGCGGCAGCCCGGCGGCCACCTCGCCTGGCTGCACCCGCGACAGGACGGGGAAACTCTCGATCCGCTCGTGATAGCCGGCCACCCAGTCCAGGAACCGCTCACCCCAGAGACGCAACTCGTCCGGCGTCATGTGCGGCGCCGCCGGGGTCGCCGTTCCCTGGTCGGCCTCGTGCTCCTGAGGATCCATCGGACCGATGTCTAGCGCGCCGCGATGCCCGCGGCGATCACGAGGAGTTGTCGGAGGATCGCCGCTGTGGCACCCCAGATGGTGTCGCCAGGGATCTCGAAGAAGTTGATCGGCCGCATGGTTCCGTCCCGGGGCCAGAGTTCCTGGCGGTAGACGTCGGGCGCCAGGAGTTTGCTCAGCGGCACGTGGAGGATCTTCTCCACCTCGGAGGGATCGGGCCGCAACCCCGCGGGACGGCCGGCAGGGAGTTCGGCGACGTAGGAGTGCACGAGCGAGTCACTGCCCACGGTGAAGAACGGATCCAACTCGCCGATGCAGGTCGCCGCGGCCGGATCCAGCCCGATCTCCTCGCGGGTCTCCCGCAGGGCCGTCTCCCAGAGGTCGGCGTCGCCCGGTTCCTGGCCTCCGCCGGGGAACGCAACCTCGCGGCTGTGTGTGCGCAGGTGCGCCGCCCGGCGGGTGAGGATCACGTGCGGCTCATCCCGATGCGCGTAGAGCGGGATGAGCACCGCCGAGAGCCGGTTGCGGGTGTCGGCGATCGGCGCTGCCCCCCGCGCCCCGAGCACGTCCCGGAGAGCGACCAGATCCACCCGGCGCTCCGCCGGCGGCAGGTCGGCCCAGGGCGCCGCGGCACCCGGACGGACGCCCGGCGGGCGCGGGATGCGCTGGGGGCCTCCCCGAGAAGGGAGCGAGTTCACCCGGCGGTCTCGGTGTGGTCGCCGGGAGCACCCGCCCCCCGGCCCGAGGTGACCGCAGCTCGCACGGCGTCCTCGACGGCGACGGTTGCGGCGACGCGCACAGCGTCGAGGGAGGCATCCAGGATGCCGACGGAGGCGGCGATCAGTGCGTCGCCGTCGAAGCGGGTGTGCGCCGGCATGAGAGCGCGCGCCAGACCGTCGTGACCGCTCTGGGCGACCAGCAGACACTGGGTCTTGCTGAGCCGCGCGTTCGTGAGGATCACACCGATCGTCGTGGCGGTCCCCAGCGGCGGGTTGGCCGGCGGGCGGAAGTCGCCGCGGCGCAGGGCGGCGGCCACCGAGCCGTCGTCGAGGTTTCCGGCGGCGTTGACGGCCAGCAGTGCCACCACGACCACCGCCTCCCCTCCTCCGGCGTCGAAGGACAGCTGCGCCGATCCCAACCCGGCGGGGCTGCGGTCCGAGCCCCAGGCACCGACCGTGGCGCGCGCGCCCGCACCGATGCGACCCACGGGCCAGCCGCCGGCGGGACCGCTGCCGTCGGGTGGGACCGCCGCCCGCGCCGCCTCGTAGCCGGCGTCGGCGTCGGGCCACAGCGGCGGCTCACCGGGGCGCAGGTCGTACAGCGACAGGCCGGCGACGACGGGAACCGGGCCGGCGGGCGTCGGGAAGCCTCGACCCGCCTCGCGGCAGTAGCGCACCACACCGTCGGCGGACGCCAAGCCGAACGCCGAGCCGCCCGAGAGCACGACCGCGTCCGCACCTTCGACCAGCCGCTCCGGCGCCAGCAGATCCAACTCCCGGCTGGCCGGTGCGCCGCCGCGCACCTCCACCGAGGCCACCGTCCCGGCGGGGAGCAGCACGACGGTGCAACCGGTGCGGCCGCTGGGATGGGTCCAGTGGCCGACGCTGACTCCCGGCAGGGGCGGCGCCCCGACGCCCGGACTCAACGGGTGCCCATCTCAGCGGTAGTGGCGGCGCACCCGCCGGCCGATGTCGCAGACCACCTCGTAAGGAATCGTGCCGAGGCGAGCCGCCACCTCTTCGGCGGCGATGCTCTCGTCGCCCTGGCTGCCGATCAGGACGACCTCGTCGCCGGCAACCACCTCCTCCCCCGAGGCACCCTCGTCGGGACCGCAGTCGACCATGAGCTGATCCATCGTGACCGTCCCCACCACGGACCGGCGCCGCCCGCGGATGAGCACCTGCCCGCCTCTCAGGCCGTAGTCACGTCGCGCGCCGTCCGCGTAGCCGATGGGCACCGTCGCCACTTGGCGATCGGAGTCGAACCGGTGGGCGAGCCCGTAGGAGATGGCCTCGCCGGCTCGAACGGTCTTGACGTAGGCCACCTCGGTCCGGAGTCCCATCACCGGCCGCAGCCCGTCGATGTCGCTCACCAGATCGGCGCCGGGAGACAGCCCGTAGAGGGCGATGCCGGCCCGGACCATGTCGTAGCGACCCCGGCGCCGGATGGGCGAGACGTCGGGCCGGCACCCGGAGAGCAGTAGCGCCGAATTGGCTGCGTGCCGCCGCAGCGGACCCGGCACCCCGTCTCCGGCGGCCAGCCGTCCCAGCACACGCTCGTAGCGCTCCAGCTGTACCTCGGTGAATGGGTTGTCCAACTCGTCGGCGACCGCACAGTGGGTCCACACGCCCTCGAGTCGCAGGTCGGACTTGGCGGCGATGGCACGCGCCAGCAGCAGGGCATCGGTGGGTCGGGCACCGACCCGGTTCATGCCCGTGTCGATCTTGAGGTGCACCGGCAGCCGGCGCCCGGCGGTGGCTGCCGCCGCGGCCGCCGCGGCCAGGCCCTCGGGGCTGTACACCGAGGGCCGCAGGTCGTGCGCCACCACCTCCACCATCTCGTTGGGTCGCGGCTCGGACAGCAGCAGGATCGGCGCCGCCACGCCCGCCTCGCGCAACTCCACACCCTCCTCCACGAGAGCCACCCCCAACCAGGTGGCGCCACCGGCCAGCGCGGCCCGCCCCACGGCCACGGAGCCGTGCCCGTAGCCGTCGGCCTTGACCACCGCGCACAACTCGGCGGGGGCCGCCCGGCGGGCGAGTTCGGCGGCATTGGCGGTGACCGCCGCCAAGTCCACGACAGCCGAAGTGGGCCGCATCAGCGGCTCCCGGTCCCGCCGCCGAACCCTTGGGGCGCCGGATCCAGCGCGCCGGCCAGCACGGCGGGGATTGCTCCGAGCAGGTCGCCTGCGATGAGGCCGACCGGCGGGCCCAGCGCTCCGGCCATTCCGTGTACGTGCGCGGCCAGCGCAGCCGCTTCCAGCGGAGCCACGCCCTGCGCCAGCAGGGCGCCGATCATCCCGGCGAGCACGTCACCGGTGCCGGCGGTGGCCAGCCGGGCGTCCCCGGAGGTCACGAAGCGGGCAGCGCCGTCGGGCGCGGCGACGACGGTGGTGGGTCCCTTGAGCAGCACGGTGGCGCCCGCCGCGGCCAGCGTCCGCGCCGCCTCCAGGCGATCGGCGCCGGGCCGGCACCCTGCCAGCATCTCGTACTCCCCGTCGTGAGGCGTGAGCACCACCGGGGCGCGCGCCGCCGCCAGGACGGCCCCCAGGTCGCCGGCGAGCGCCGCCAGGGCGTCGCCGTCCAGCACCAGGGGCACGGTCGCGCGCGCCACCAGTCCGCACACCGCGCTGGCGGTGTGGGGATCTCTCCCCAGGCCGGGACCGACCACCAGCGATCCGAACCGGGAGGTGTCCATCCGCTCGTGCCAGTCCGCCGCGGGCAGCCGCCCGAAGACCACCTCGGTGGGGACCGACGCGTCCGGCTCGCCGCCCGGCACCGAGAGGCGCACGTATCCCGCCCCGGACCGCAGCGCCGCCAGCGAGGCGAGCGACGCCGCCCCGCGCATCGGCGGCGAGCCGGCCACCACCCAGCAAGCCGAGCGCCACTTGTGGGCGTCGGCTTCCCGTCGGGGCCAGAGGTCGGCGATATCGGCCTCCGTGAGCAGCTGCGCGGTCGCCGCGGCGACGTCCAGACCGATGTCGGCGACGCTGACCGATCCGGCGAGCGTACGACCCGGCTGCAGCAGCAGGCCCGGCTTGAGCGCTGCGAACGTCACGGTGCGCGCCGCCGCCAAGGCACCGCCGTGCACCTGACCCGTGAGGCCGTCCACGCCGGAGGGGATGTCCACAGCCAGAACACTGCCGGCGCCCTCGATGCCTGCGGGCGGGGTCCAGGACCGGTTCAGCCCGGTGCCGTAGGCGGCGTCGATCAGCAGGTCGCAGGGTGGGGCATCGGCGGCGTCGGGGGCGATGATCCGGCACTCGGCGCCGGCGCGCTGCAGGTGACGGGACGCGGCCCGGCCGTCGGCCCCGTTGTTTCCCCGGCCGGCGATGATGACCACCCGGCGCCCCGCCAGCGCCTTGCGGCGTGGAGAGGAGGACCGTCCCGTCTCGAGAACCGCCGCGGCACCCTCGGAGGTCCCGGTCAGCATCTCCGCCGCCGCCACGGCCACAGCCGCGCCGGCCCGCTCCACCAGCACGTCGGCACCCTCCGGTGCGGCCGCGTCGACGGCCGCCATCTCTGCGGGAGTGACGACAGGGATCACGACGGGTCGCCGCTCCCCGACTCGTGGTCCGGGGCGATCCCGCCGGCGCCGACGGCCACCGCCACCGCCACCGCCGAGGTGGCCGTGTGAGACAGGCTGAGGTGCCATCCCGTCACGCCGGCGTGCCGGGCGCGGTCCGCGGCTCGGCCGTGCAGGACCACCTCGGGCCGACCGCCGGTCGCGCGCACGACCTCCGTGTCCTTGAACGCCACGTCACCGAAGCCTGCGCCGAGCGCCTTCATCACGGCTTCCTTGGCGGCGAAGCGCGCCGCCAGCCGCTCAGTGGGATCGGGGCGGGACTGGGCATAGGCCCGCTCGGCGGGAGTGAAGAGTCGCTCGGCGACCCGGGGGCGGCGCGCCAGAAGAGCGCGAAACCGCGGCACGTCCACAATGTCGACGCCGATCACGGCGACTCCCCGCGCCAGCGTGCCGCCACCGCAGCCAGATCTCCGACCAGTAGGTCCTCGGTCGGCACCTCGGCGAGCAGCGCCTCGTCGAAGGTGGCCTCGGTCTCGGTGACCGCGTCGCGCAGCCGGCTGAGACGGTTGCGGTAGCGCCCCAGGACGTCGGCGGCCACCGAGGGCGCCAACCGCTCGTGCAAATCGACGTGCAGCAGCACCAGGCCGACCACCTCGCCGCCCTTTATCTCGGGAACGAGCAGGATGAGGCGCCCGTCGCGCAGACCCCGTGTCAGAAGGACCCGACGCTCGCGGCTGACCTGGCGCTTGGTGCCCCTCAAGGTGGGGTCGCGGCCCACCCGCGATTCGAAGCTCGCCGCCAGCCCCGAACGGTCGGTGATCTCGATCCGCCCGCCGTCGATGGCGTAGCGGACGTGGCCGGTGACCCGCGAGACCGCCCGATCCAACCCCGCCAGAGCCGAGAGTGTGTCGTAGCTGAGGCGTTCGGCCTCGGCGCCGGCGGCCTGGACGGCCTCGGTGAGCGGCACCCGCAGCAACGCCTCCTCGCTGCGGGAGATCCCCACGGTGACGGTCTTGGCCTGGTGCCGGATGGCGTCGACCGGGCGGGTCAACTCCTCGATGGCCTCACTGAGCGCCGCCAGCAGCCGCTCCAGGACGCCCGCCGGCGTGCCCATCTCGCCGAAGTCGAGCTCGAATGCGGCCAGGGGCAGCACCCCGAGCGCGTAGCGGAACAGCGCATCGAGCCGCAGCGCGGTGGCCGCGGGCAGGTGCCCGTCATAGCCACCGTCTCGCAAGCGGCGCCCGAACTGCTCGGCGCCGGCGGTGACCTCGGGCACCAGTCCGGCGAGCATCGCCTCGGCATCGACGACGGCACCGTCGGGCTCGGCGTCCAGCGCCGCCTCGATCGCGCCCCGGGTATGCCGCAGCGGCTCTGCACAGGCGTCGATGGCGAGAGCCGCCTCGTAGCCGAAGAGGTGGCCGGCCATCGTCGCCAGCACGAAAGCGACGTCGGGGTGGACCGCCGGGAGCAGCACGGCCTCCCCCGCGCCGCGGGCCAGCTCGGCATCATCGGTGAAGGTCACCGGCGCACCTCGATGCGCCGAGTAGATCGCCACCTCCTTGGCAACGTCACGGGCGGTGGAGCGGTCCAGGCCCGCCGCGCAGACCAGGGTGAGAGGCTCGGCCGACAGGTCGACGTGCTTCTTGTCCTCGGTGACGTCACAGGCCACCGACCGGTAGCACAACTCCGAGAGCTTGATCCGCACCTCCTCGGCGGCCAGCCGGTTGCGGCCGTTGCCGACCGTGGCCCAGTGGCGCCGGGACGGGGCGAGCCTCTGCGCGATGTCGGCGATCCGGGGACGTGCCGCCAGCACCTCGGCCATGGCCTCGGGCAACCGCTCGAGCGCCGCCAGTAGCGCCGAGCGGCGTCCGCGATCCTCGGCAATGCCGAACAGCTCGGCGGCGGCGCACGCCAGCAGAAAGCCGGCGGCCACCTGGGCGTAGAAGGCCTTCGTGGAGGCGACGCTCATCTCCACGTCCCGCCCGTCGGAGGTGTACAGGACCCCGTCGGCCCGGGCCGCCAGATCGCTCTCGCGGCGGTTCACGACTCCGACGACCCAGGCTCCCCGCGCCTGGACCAGGTCGACGGTGCGGTTGGTGTCGGTGGTGGTGCCGGACTGGCTGATCGCCACCACCAGATGATCGGACATGTCTTCGCGCAGGTCGAAGCCCGACAGTTCGCTGGCGAGCCGGCTCACGACCTCCACACCGGCGCCGGACAGCTCGGCGCCGATGATGTCGGCGACGGCCCGCGCCGCCACCGCCGCGGTGCCCTGGCCTATTACCACGATCCGGCGCGGCAGCTCGGGGCCCGTCGGCAGGACGCCGTCCAGGACGACCCTGCGGTTGTCCGGATCCCCGGCGAGCCGACCCGCCAGCGTCTTGGCGAACGATTCGGGCGATTCGCTGATCTCCTTCAGCAGGAAGTGCGGGTAACCCCTGCGATCGATGTCCCGTGTGGTGATCTCCGCCCGGGTCACCGCCGGCAGCGGCAGTCCGGCGCCGTCGTAGGACCAGCGAGCGACTCCGGACGTCTCTCCGGCCGCAGCGGCCTCCAGTCGGACGATCTCGCCGTTGCTGCTGCCCGCGGCGTCGGCGCCGTCGAAGCGCAGGTAGTCGCCGGTCTGCTCCACGAGTCCGTACGGCTCCGACGCCACCACGAACGAATCGGGGGCGAGTCCCACGTAGAGCGCCTGGCCGCTGCCCCTGCGGGCCAGCAGCAGGCTGCCGGGATTGTCGCTGCTGAGCGAGACGATGGCATGGGATCCTTCGAAGCTCGCCACGGCCTCGGCGAACGCCGCCCGATCGGATCGACCCGGCGACCTCAACCGGCGCGCCAGACCCGGCGCCACCCTGGCGTCGGTCGTGACGGCCGCGGGATAGCTCAGGTCGAAGCGACCCACGATCGCGCCGTGGTTGTCGATGTCGCCGTTCACGGCCGACAGGACCCAGGGCTCCCCGTCGGAGGGCAGCGAGGCCACCGGGTGGGCATTGGGCTCGGTGATGAGGCCCACGCTGGCCCAGCGGGTATGTCCCAGGACCACACAGCGCGCTCCCGGACGCGCCAGCGCCGCCCGCAGCGCGCCGTCGCCGGCCAACGCGGCCCGCAGCACCCGCGTGTTGTCGCCCAGTTCGCCGACCTCCACCGCCGTCTTGTGGACGTGCACCGTCGCGCCGGCGTCTCGCCAGCGGCTGCCGGAGCGGCCGAGGGGGTCGCCGGCCCCGGGGGGCTCATCCGGCGAATCGGCCCATGTCACCATCACGGCGACTCCCGCCGAGTCCCGCCCGCGCACCTCGAGGCGGTCCAGCGCCGACAGCGCCACCTGGATCGCCCACCACCCCGCCACGACCTCCTCCGTTGCCTCCGGTGCGTCGGCACCGAGGAGGTCCGCCACCGCTGCGGCGGTGGCCAGCCGGTCTTCGCGGATGCTCCAGATCGCGTCGGCGAGAGCGTCGTCGCCGCCGAGCCGCCGGACGGCCGCCGCAACCTCCGCCCGCAGCCCCGCGTCCTGTACCAGGCAACTCAGGCCGGCCGGGCCGGCGAGCCGGCTCGCCACCTGCCGGACGGCGTCAGCCCCACCAGCCCCGCCGGCGAGCAGCCCCAGGATCTCCGACCCCGACGGGGGCCGCCTGCTGGGCGGGCGGCTCAAGACCGCCACGATGCCGCACATCAGCCAGACCTGCGGGTCACTTCGGCCGCCAGACTCTCGGCGACCGCGCCGGCCTCCGCCTCGGTCGCCGCCTCGACCATGACCCGGATCAACGGCTCGGTGCCCGAGCAGCGGACCAGGACACGGCCCGTCTCTCCCAACGCCTGCCGCGCCCGCTCCACAGCGGGCTCGATCGCCACCAGCACATCGGCGGCGGCGCCGGACACCGTCACGTTCTGCAGTACCTGGGGATGCCGGGTCATGGCCGCCGCCGCCAGGTCGCCGAGGGGGGCGCCGCGCCGGACCGCCACGTCGAGCAGCTGCACGGCGGTAAGGAGACCGTCACCGGTGGTGGCCAGATCTCGGAACACCACGTGTCCCGATTGCTCACCGCCCAACTCCCAGCCGCCGGCCTCGAGCGCACTGAGGACATGGCGATCACCCACCGGCACGGTCACGACATCGATCCCCGCCTCCGCCATGGCCCGGTGGAGGCCGAGGTTGCTCATGACCGTCACCACGACCGTCGAACCCGCCAAGCGGCCACGCTCGTGGCGGTCGATCCCGCACAGGGCGATGATGCGGTCACCGTCGATCAGCCCCCGATCGTAGGCCACGACCCGGTCCCCATCGCCATCGAATGCCAGGCCGACCTCTCCCGGGCGTGTCCGGGCGGCGATCAGGCCCGGCGTGGTGGCCCCGCAGCCGTCGTTGATGTTCCGCCCGTTCGGCTCGCAGGCCACGGTTCGCACAGAGGCCCCCAGGCGCCGCAGCAGCGCCGGCGCCAGCGCCGAAGTCGCCCCGTTGGCACCGTCCACCACGAGATGCAGTCCATCGAGGGCGTCCGGCCCGACGGTGGACGCCACGGCGTGGAGGTACGACTGCAACCGGTCGGAGGCGTCGCCGGCGACCGCAGGAGTCCCTGTCGCGTCGACGCCGGACCGCAGCGCGGCGGCTACACACTCCTGTTCGGTGTCGCTGAGTTTGCGTCCCCCCGGGCCGAAAATCTTCACACCGTTGTCGTGGTACGGGTTGTGCGAGGCCGACACGACGATCCCCGGCACCCCGTCGGCGGCACTGCAGAACGCCACCGCGGGCGTCGGAGCCACACCGAGCAGGTCCACCTCGGCGCCACTCAGGCCCCGCAGCAGGCCCTGAACCAAGTCGCCGGCGGAGGATCGCGGATCGTGACCCAGGACAACCCGCGTGCAGCCGAACATCTCGACGACTGCCGCGCCGATGCGGGCGGCGACCTCCGGGGTCACGTCCCGGTAGGCCCGCCCTCGGATCCCATCGGTGCCGAACACGATCGGGGCGCGGCGACGGTCGGCGGCGCCGCGAGCTGCAGGCGCTGCTACCTCTTGGAGTACTGCGGAGCCTTCCGGGCCTTCTTCAGCCCGTACTTCTTGGACTCCTTCTTGCGCGGATCCCGAGTCAGCAGGCCGGCCCGCTTGAGTTTCTCGCGAGAATCGGCGTCGAGACTCTCCAACGACCGGGCGATGCCCAGACGCAGGGCTCCCGCCTGCCCTGTGAGCCCTCCGCCGGAGATCGTGGCATCCACGTCGTACAGCGACCCGGTGTCGGTCACGCTGAGGGCCTCGGTGGCGTGGGAGCGATGCGCCGGCGAAGGGAAGTAGTCCTCGATCTGTCGACCGTTGATGGTGACGCGCCCCTCGCCCGGCCGGACGCGGACGCGGGCGACGGCGCGCTTGCGGCGGCCGGTGGCCTGCACGAGCGGCGGTGTCATGGTGTTCTCCTGTGAAGCGGCAGCGGCTGTGGCCTCTGGGCTTCGTGGGGATGGACGGGTCCGGCGTAGACCTTCAGCTTTCGCAGCATCTGCCGACCCAACCGGGTGTGCGGCAGCATCCCGCGCACGCTGCGCCGCACGACCTCGGCGGGACGCCGTCGCATCGCTTCGCCGAGGGTCTCCGAGCGGAGGCCCCCGGGATAGCCGGAGTGCCGGTAGAGGATCTTCCGGTCGGACTTGTTGGCGGTCACCACGACCCGCTCGGCGTTCACGATGATGACGTGATCGCCGCAGTCCAGGTGCGGCGTGTACGTCGGCTTGTGCTTGCCGCGCAGGACGGTCGCCACCTCGCTGGCAAGGCGCCCGAGCACCTGGCCGTCGGCGTCGACGATCCACCAGGCGCGCTCGGTCTCTGAAGCCTTCGGGCTGTAGGTGCGCACGGCACAAGGATACGGGCTCGCCGCCGAAATCGGCCCCCGCCGGCGGTCGGCGACAGCCACCTCAGGGGTAGGCGACCGACTCCAGGCACAGGCCGTGCGGCGGCGCCACGCCGCCGGCGGCGGCCCTGTCCCGCCTCTGCAGGACGCGGTCGATGTCGCCCGCGGGGCGGCGGCCCCGCCCCACCTCCACGAGCGTGCCGACGATCGAACGCACCATCTGCCGGCAGAACGAGTTCGCCTCGATATCGAACAGCAGCAGCGCCGGCTCGGGGCGACTCCAGCCGGCGCGCAGTACCCGCCTCACCGTCGGCGCAACCCGCACCTCACCGTCGATGACCTGCTCGGACCGGGTGCAGAAGGAGGCGAAGTCGTGCTCGCCGACCAGCAAGCCCGCGGCGTCGCTCATCGCAGCCACGTCGAGCGGCTCGGGGACGTGCCAGGCGTACGTACGGCAGAACACGTCGGGGCTGGGTGCGTTCCAGATCGTGTAGCGGTACGCCCGGGCCAGCGCCGAGAATCGCGCGTCGAAGTCCGCCGGCGCCGGGGTGGCCGCCAGGACCGCCACATCGGGCCCGCACATGCGGTTGAGGCCGCCGCGCAGAGACTCGAGCCGCTCGTCGGAGGCGTCCCCCTCGGCCACGTCCAGGCTCACGACCTGGCCGCGGGCGTGCACCCCCGCATCGGTACGGCCGGCACAGGTCAACTGCACCGGGTAGCCGAGGCGACGCTCGAGGGCGTCGGCGAGCACACCGGCCACGGTGCGCACGCCGGGGTTGGGAGCGAAGCCGCGGAACTCCCCGCCGTCGTAGGCAACCAGGAGGCGCAGGCGGACCACGCCGCGGCGCGCCGCTAGACGAGTTCGATGCGGACCATGGGGGCGTTGTCGCCGTAGCGAGGACCGACCCGCAGGATCCGGGTGCAACCGCCGGCGCGGTTGGCGTAGCGAGGGCCGATGTCGGAGATCAGCTTGTCGGCGATCTCCCGATCGTTGAGGAACGCCACGATCTGCCGGTGGTTGTGCAGACCGCCCTTGCGCGCCTTGGTGATCAGCTTCTCGGCAACGGGCTGCATCGCCTTGGCCTTGGCTTCGGTCGTGACGATCGACTCGGCGGCCACGAGGGACGCCACGAGGTTGGCAAGCATCGAGCGCTGGTGTGCGGCGCTGCCGCCGAGGCGGCGGCTCTTGCTGGGTCGGCCGGGCATGGCTGCGGCTCCCTCAGTCCCCGGAAGCCAGGGCCAGTCCCAGTTCATCGAGACGGGCCGTCACCTCGTCCAGAGACTTCTCACCGAAATTGGGGATCGCCAACAGTTCCAGCGGCGTCCGCTCCAGGAGCGCGCCGACGGTCGTGACCTGGGCCCTCTTCAAGCAGTTCCGGGGCCGCTCCGACAGCCCCAGATCGTCGATGGGGCGGATCAGGTCCGACGGTATCTCCGTCGCCGCCGACGGGTCGAGACCGTCCGGCAACGACACTTCGGCGAGGTTCTCCACGAGTTGCGTCAGCCGCCGCAGGATGCCGCCGGCGGTGGCCATGGCCTCCGACGGCGTGACTGTGCCGTCGGTCAAGACGTCCACGATGAGTTCGTCGGCTGCCACCTCGCGCTCCCCCGTGGTCGCCTCCACCTCGTAGGCGACGCGCCGCACCGGCGAGAAAAGGGCGTCCACCGGGACGTCGCCGATCGTGCCGCTCGACGGTCGGCTCTCAGCCCCGCTGTAGCCGATGCCCTGCTCGACGGTGACGTCGGCGGCGAAACGCGCCCGGCCGTTGAGCGAGGCGACGTGCAGGTCGGGGTTCAGCACCTCCACGTCGGGGTTGACACCGAAATGTGCGCCCGTCACCTCCCCCGGCCCCAGGACGTCGATGCGCAACTGCACCGGCTCGGGGCTGTGGCTGCGCAGCACCAGATCCTTGAGGTTCAGGATGATGTCGGAGATGTCCTCGACCACGCCACCCAGGGTGTCGAACTCGTGCAGCGCCTCGTCGAACCGGACGTGGGTAACCGCCGCGCCGGGGATCGACGAGAGCAGCGTGCGCCGCAGGGCGTTGCCGATCGTGTGGCCGAATCCCGGCTCGAGCGGTCCGATGACGAACTTCTGGCGGTTGACCTCGGCGACGGCCGCGGAGACCGTGGGGTGTTTGATCTCAAGCATGTGCAACCTCGCTCCGCTACTTGCTGTACAGCTCGACGATCAACTGCTCGCGGATCGGCACGTCGATCTGTTCGCGGGTGGGAACCGACAGCACGTTCGCCGCCAACCCCTCCTCGACGACCTCGAGCCAGACGGGTGGCACCCGGTCGAGCACATCCACGTTCCACTGCAGGGGCGCCATCGCCCGGGACTTCTCCGTCACGGCGATCTCGTCACCGGCCGAGACGCGGTAGCTGGGGATGCTGACGCGCCGGCCATTCACCGACATGTGGCCGTGCAGCACGAATTGCCGGGCCTGCGGGCGGGTCGCCGCCCAGCCGGCGCGGTACACCACGTTGTCGAGCCGCAACTCGAGGTAGGTGAGCATGTTCTCACCGGTGACTCCCGTGCGGCGGCTGGCCTCGGCGTACAGGTTGCGGAACTGCCGCTCCGTGAGCCCGTAGGTGAAGCGGGCCTTCTGCTTCTCCTGGAGCTGGAGCAGATACTCCGAGGTTGTGGTGCGTCGCCGCGAGCGGCCGTGCTCGCCGGGTGGGTAGGGACGCTTGTCGAGCGCCACCGCCTCACCCTTGGTGCCGAAGATGTTCGTGCCCAGCCGGCGCGACACCCGCGCCTTCGGTCCGGTGTAGCGCGACATCAGACGCGCCGCCTCTTGGGTGGCCGGCACCCGTTGTGCGGCATAGGGGTCACGTCCTTGATGCCGGTGACCTCCAGCCCCAGGTTCTGCAGCGAGCGGATCGCCGTCTCGCGCCCCGAACCCGGGCCGCGCACCTGCACGTCGACCTTGCGAACGCCGAACTCCATGGCCCGGCGCGCCACCTCTTCCGCCGCCATCTGTGCGGCGTACGGGGTCGACTTGCGCGAACCCTTGAATCCCACGTTCCCCGCCGACGCCCAGGCGACGACGTTTCCCCGGAGATCGGTGACGGTGATGATGGTGTTGTTGAAGGAACTCTTGATGTGCACGACGCCGTGCGCGATGTTCCTGCGCTCGCGCCGGCGTGGTCGCCGTGCCTGTCTCTCTGCCATAACCCCTCGGTGCGTCTCGTGAGCGGTGCGATGCCGCGCCGCCGGCGGCGCGGCTACCGTTCGTGGTGGTTGGGCGCCCCGACCGGCGCCCGGTCCACCGCTGCCTTACTTCCTCTTCATGACGGTCTTCTTGCCCGCCACCGTCTTGCGCGGACCCTTGCGCGTCCGGGCGTTCGTGTGGGTGCGCTGGCCCCTGACCGGCAGGCCTCTGCGATGCCGGATCCCCTGGTAGCACCCGATCTCCAGCTTGCGACTGATGTTCTGGCTGATCTGGCGGCGGAGGTCGCCCTCGACCTTGAGGTTGCGCTCGACGTGGGCCCGCAGCCGGGCCACCTCCTGGTCGGTCAGATCCTTGATCCGCACGTCCGGGCCGATGCCGACTGCCTCGCAGGTCTGCGCCGCGATCGTGGGACCGATGCCGAATATGTAGGTGAGCGAGACCACGGCCCGCTTGTTGCGTGGGATGTCCACACCGGCGATGCGCGCCATGTCAGCCCTGCCTCTGGCGGTGACGCGGGTTGTCGCAGATCACCCGCACGCGGCCATGGCGCCGGATGACCCGGCACCGCTCACACATGGCCTTCACGCTGGGGCGCACTTTCATGTCCGCATCCGCCTCATCTCGTCGTCTGCTCATCCGCCGGGCGGGACGGGGGCTCCCGCTCGGTCCGGACGCTGCTACTTGTACCGGTACGTGATCCGCCCGCGCTGCAGGTCGTAGGGCGTGAACTCCACCTGCACGCGATCGCCGGGAAGAATGCGGATGTAGTGCATCCTCATCTTCCCCGAGATGTGCGCCAGCACCTGGTGGCCGTTCTCGAACTCGACCCTGAACATGGCATTGGGGAGGGACTCGAGGACCTTCCCCTCCATGAGGATCGCGTCTTGTTTCGATTTCGCCAGAGTCCTACTCCCGCCTCGAACGCGACCTACCAGGCTACCGAGACAACCTCAGCGGCACCAACCCGCCGACCGCGGCGGTGAGCCGCTCGAACACCTCCGCCGGCGTCCCGGTCCCGTCGATCCTCTGAAGCATCGCCCGCTCGCTGAACCAGTCCACCAGGGGCGCCGTCTGCTCCTCGTAGAGCTCGAGGCGCCGGGCGATGCCCACGGCGGTGTCGTCGTGGCGGCCGCGGGCGAGCATCCGCTCGGAGACCTCGGCCACGTCGACGTCCAGGAGCACGGCACCGAGGAGTCCATCGGCAGCGGTCATCCCCGCAAGCGACGCGGCCTGCGCCGGGGTCCGCGGGAAACCGTCGAGCAGCACCGTGATCCCCGATTCGAGGAGCGGGCCCAACCTCTCGGCGACGACATCGCACATCACGTCGTCGGGCACCAACTCCCCAGTGGCCATGATGGCTTCGGCCCGGCGGCCCAGCGGGGAGCCCGAGGCTGCCGCGTCGCGCAGCATGTCGCCGGTGGAAACGTGGACGATCCCGCCGTAGCGCCGCTGCAGCAGAGCGCACTGCGTCCCCTTGCCCGAACCCTGCCGTCCGAGGACGACGATTACGCCGCTCATGGTTGGAACGCCTCAACGCAGGCGCGGAACACTGCCGGCCCCTACTTCAGGAATCCTTCGTAGTTGCGGAGCATGAGCTGGCTGTCGATCTGCTTCATGGTCTCGAGGGCGACGCCCACGGCGATCAGGATCGAGATCCCGGTGAAGCTGAAGATGCCCTGGGTGCTGGTGGGAACGATGCTCCCGATCACGACCGCGGGCGTCAGGGCGATGAGGGCCAGGAAGAGTGATCCAGGCAGGGTGATGCGCGACAGGATGTGCGCCAGGTAGCGCTCGGTGGGCCGACCCGGCCGGATGCCGGGCACGAAGCCGCCCTGCTTGCGGATGTTGTCGGCCTGCTTGACCGGATCGAAGCTGATCGCCGTGTAGAAGTAGGCGAAGCCGATGATCAACAGACCGAAGAAGACCAGGTAGAACGGGTCGTCGTAGCGCAGCAGGTGGTCGTTCACCCAGGTGCGGATCGACTCGCCCCAGCCGCCGGAGGGCAGCACCACCACGATCAGCTGCGGCAGGTACAGCACCGAACTGGCGAAGATGATGGGGATCACGCCCGACTGGTTCACCTTCAGCGGGATGTAGGTGCTCCCACCGGTCGTCATCCGGCGACCCACGACGCGCTTGGCGAACTGCACCGGGATGCGGCGCTGGCCCTGCTCCACGAACACGATGACCACGAGCAGCACGAGGTACATCGCCAGGACCTGGAACACCCCCGGCCAGCCCGAGTTCCCCTTCACCAGCGAGAACTGGTTGGGCATCGAGCTGACCACCGCGGCGAAGATGATGATGGACATGCCGTTGCCGATGCCCTTCTGGGTGATCAGCTCACCCATCCACATCAGCAGGGCCGTGCCGGCGGTGAGCGTCAGCACCACCAGGCCCACCCGCGGGGCGGTGAAGTCCGGCAGCAGGTCGGGGATGCCGGTGCTGCCGGCCAAGCCGCCGCCCTGGTTGTGGAATAGGAAGGCGAAGCCCGTGGACTGGATGAGGGCGATGCCAATCGTCAGGTAGCGCGTCCACTGGTTGATCTTGCGCTGGCCGATCGCTCCCTGCTGCTGCCACTGCTCGATGCGCGGCACCACCACGCCCATCACCTGCATGATGATCGACGCGGTGATGTAGGGGAATATCCCCAGCGAGAAGATGGCGAACTGGGTGAGCGCGCCGCCCGAGAAGAGCTGCAGGAAGTTGAGGATCCCACCGTCCTCCGCCGCCTCCTGGAGCGGGCGGATGGCCTCCAGGTTGATGCCGGGTGCGGGGATGAACGCCCCGAGCCGGTACACCACGAGCATGCCGAGGGTGAAGAGGATCTTGCTGCGGAGATCCTCGATGCGGAAGATGTTGGCGATGTTCTGCAGGATCCGGCCCACGGAACTCTCCCTCCGGCGGTCGGCGGCCGTCTAGCGGTTCGTCAGGGCGTTGCCCCGCGCCGGTGGCCGGCGGTCGCCCCACGGCTTGGGTAGGACTTCGATTGTTGCACCGGCGGCCTCCAGCGCGGCGCGGGCCGCCTCGGAGAAGGCGTGCGCCCGCACGGTGACCGAGCGGGTCACCTCGCCGCGGGCGAGCACCTTGACCAGAGCGCCCTTGCTCACCAGGCCGCTGGCGTAGAGCGTCTCGGGGGTGATCTCGTCGAGCCCCGAGGCTTCGATCACATCCAGGTTGACCGGCTGGTAGCTCACCCGGAAGGGATTGTTGAAGCCGCGCAGCTTGGGGATCCGGCGCTGGAGAGGCATCTGGCCTCCCTCGAAACCGACCGGCACGGTGCCCCGCGCCCGCTGCCCCTTGGTGCCGCGGCCTGCCGTCTTTCCTCCCTTGCCGCCGATTCCCCGGCCGACGCGAGTGCGCGGCGTCCGGCTTCCCGGGGCGGGCTTCAGGTCGTGGACCTTCACAATTCCGGCACCTCCTCCACTTCCACCAGGTGCGAGACGGCCGCCAGCATGCCGCGCACGTCGGGGCGATCGCTCAGCACCCGGGACTTACCGATACGCCCCAGACCGAGGGCGCGCAGGGTGCCCCGCTGGGGTGGCTTGCGCCCGATGCCGGAGCGGACCTGCGTCACACGCAACGCCACGTCATTCCTCCTCGCCGCGCAGCGCCAACCGCCGGTTCCGCTCGGTCTCGTTGTAGGCCGCCAGCAGACCCGGGGGAACGAACTCGCTGGGGTCGAGACCGCGCAGGCGCGCCACGTGGTCGGGGCGCATCAGCGATTGCAGGCCGGCGATCGTGGCCCGGGCCACGTTGATGTGGTTGGCGGACCCCAATGACTTGCAGAGCACGTCGCCGATGCCGGCCTCCTCGAGGATGGCGCGGGCCGCACCTCCGGCGATGACACCGGTTCCGGGGGCGGCGGGCTTCAGCAGCACCCTGCCTGCGCCCCACTCCCCGAGCACCGGATGCACGATCGTGGTCCCCGCCAGAGGGACGGCGAACAGCGAGTTGCGAGCCTCCTCGGTGCCCTTCTGGATGGCCAGCGGCACCTCCTTGGCCTTGCCGTAGCCGAGCCCGACGTGACCGGCACCGTCGCCGACCACCACGAGCGCCGAGAACGAGAAGCGCCTGCCGCCCTTGACCACCTTGGCCACCCGGTTGATGTGGATCACGCGGGAGTCGCGCAGAGCCAGGCGCGACGCCAGCGCTCCGGTGGCCGCCATCAGAGCTTCATCCCGGCTTCGCGGGCGGCGTCAGCGACCGCGGCCACGCGCCCGTGGTAACGGTTGCCGCCCCGGTCGAACACCACCGTCGTGATGCCGCTGCCGGCGGCGCGCTCGGCAACCAGGCGCCCCACCGCCGCAGCGGCGCTGACTCCGGTGGTCTCGCTGCCGCGCAACTCGGGCTCCAGCGTGGAGGCGGCGACCAGGGTGCGCCCGCTGGTGTCGTCGATGATCTGCGCCGCCGTGTGGCGGTTCGAGCGGTAGACGGCCAGGCGCGGACGCTCGGCCGTGCCGACGATCTTCTTGCGCACCCGGCGGTGGCGCCGGAGCCGGCTCCGGCGGCGTTCCGCTGAGGTGTTCGTCATAGGTCTGCTCCCTGCTTCGGTGCCGGACTCACTTGGCGGCCTTGCCCGCCTTGCGGCGGACGTACTCACCGGCGTAGCGGATTCCCTTGCCCTTGTACGGTTCGGGCTTGCGCAGCGCGCGGATCTGGGCGGCCACCTGTCCGACCGCCTGCTTGTCGATTCCGAGCACCCGGATGGCGGTCTGCGAGGGAACCTCGAAGGTGACTCCCTCGGGCGCCTGCACCGACACCGGATGGCTGAAGCCGAGTTGCAGTTCGAGGCTGCCCGGCCCCTTGGCGGTGGCCCGGTAGCCGACGCCCACGATCTCCAGGTCCTTGCGGTAGCCCTCGTGGACGCCGGTGACCATGTTGTTGAGGAGCGCCCGGGTCAAGCCGTGCAACGCCCGCGACTCACGCTCGTCGTCGGCCCGGGTGACCACCAGCACGTCGCCCTCCTGCTGCACGGCGATCACCTCGGGCAGGCGATGCCGCAGCGAGCCCTTGGGGCCCGACACGGTGACCTCGCCGGAGGCCACGCTGACCGACACGCCCGCCGGCAGCGGGATGGGGGACTTACCGACGCGGGACACGGAGCACCTACCAGACGTAGCAGAGGATCTCGCCGCCGAGACGCCGCCGGCGAGCCTCCTGATCGGTCATGAGTCCCTTGCTGGTCGACAGCACCGCCATGCCGAGGCCGCCCTGCACCCGCGGCACGCCGTCGGCCTTCGTGTAGACCCGCAGCCCCGCCTTGGAGACCCGCCGAAGGCCGCGGATGACCCGCTCGCGATCAGGCGAGTACTTCATGTCGATGGCCAGGATGCGCCCCGGACCGTCATGGTCGATCACGTCGTAGCCGCCGATGTAGCCCTCGCGCCGCAGCACCTCCGCCAGCGCCTCCTTGAGCTTCGAGGAGGGCATGCGCACCTCCTCGTGCATGGCCACGTTGGCGTTGCGGATGCGCGTGAGCATGTCGGCGATGGGATCGGTCATGGTCATGCTGGGGACCCCCTACCAGCTTGCCTTGGTGAGACCGGGTATCTCCCCGGCATGGGCGAGTTCACGTAGACAGATGCGGCACAGTCCGAACCGCCGGTACACCGAGCGCGGCCGACCGCACCGCTGGCAGCGGGTATAGGCACGCACCCGATACTTGGGCGTTCGCTTCTGCTTGTTGATCAGTGCCGTCTTTGCCATGTCGTCACTTTCGCCAGTCGTCTCGAATCTTCCGGATTTTCCGCGGCTCGCTCAGCCCTGGTCCCGCCGGAGCGGGAAACCGAACGCCTCCAGCAACGCCCGCGCCGATTCATCGTCGGGCGCAGTCGTGACCAGGGTGATGTCCATGCCGCGGATGGTGTCGATCTTGTCGTAGTCGATCTCGGGGAAGATCAACTGCTCGGACACGCCGAAGGAGTAGTTGCCGTTGCCGTCGAAGGAGTTGATCGACAGCCCGCGGAAGTCACGAATGCGCGGGATGGCCAGGTTGATCAGCCGGTCGAAGAACTCCCACATGCGGTCCCCGCGCAGTGTGACCTTCACTCCCACCGCATTCCCCTCGCGCAGCCGGAAGCCGGCGATGGAGCGCTTCGCCCGCGTGGTCACCGGCCGCTGCCCGGCGATGGTGGTCATGTCGGCAATGGCCCCCTCGAGCAGGCGGGCCTGGCGCGACGCCTCGCCGACGCCCATGTTGAGGACGATCTTCTCCAGGCGGGGCACCTGCATCACGTTGTCGAGGCCGAGCGATTCCCGAAGCCGGTCGCGCAGTTCTTCCCGGTACAGCTGCTTGAGGCGCGGCGCGGTGGCCGCCGTGGCACTCACGGGATGTCCGCCCCGGTGCGGCGGCAGATGCGCACCTTCTCACCGTCGGGCGCGATCCGGTAGCCCACCCGGGTGGGCTTGCCGTCCTCGGGGCTGACGATCGCAACCCGGGCGATGGGGATGGGCATGTCCTTTTGGATCCTGCCGCCCTGCATGACGCCGGCCTGGTTGGGCTTGCGGTGCTTCGTGACGACGTTGACCCCATCGACGAGGAGCGTGCCCTCGGCCGGGAAGACGGCCGAGACGACCCCCTCCTTGCCCCGGTCCTTGCCCGACAGCACGACGACGCGGTCGCCCTTGCGGATCTTGGCCATCACAGCACCTCCGGAGCCAGCGACACGATCCGCATGAATCGCTTCTCGCGCAGTTCCCGGCCCACGGGACCGAAGATCCGTGTCCCCCGGGGCTGGTTGTTCTCGTCGAGCACGACCGCGGCGTTCTCGTCGAAGCGGATGTAGCTCCCGTCGGGACGGCGCTTCTCCTTGCGCGTGCGGACCACGACGCACCGCACCACATCACCCTTGCGGACCTTGGCGCCCGGGATGGCGTCCTTGACCGTCGCCACGAACACGTCGCCGATCGAGGCGTAGCGGCGCCGGGAGCCGCCGAGCACCTTGATACAGAGAACCTCGCGGGCACCGGAGTTGTCCGCCACCCGGAGGCGCGTCTCCTGCTGGATCACCGCTGCACCCCCCTCAGCGCGCCCGCTCGAGGATCTGCACGAGCCGCCAACGCTTGAGCTTGGACAGCGGGCGGGTCTCGGCGACCCGGACACGGTCCCCGACGCGCAGATCGTTGTCCTCGTCGTGAACGTAGAGGCGCTTGTGGCGCCGCACGGTCTTGTTGTAGCGACGGTGACGCACCTGTTCGGTGACCACGACGACGGCGGTCCGGTCCATGGACGCCGACGCCACGATCCCCTCACGCATCTTGCGCCGGTTGCGCTCGGGTGCCTCGGGCGCCCCGGCCGCGCTCGCCGGCGTCGGCTCGGGCGCCCCCTCGGTCGTCGGTGCTTGCTCAGCCATCGCGGCGGCGCCTCCTCTTGAACACCCGTGCGGGCTCCTCCGGGGAGGCCTCGTCGTCGGTGAACTCCTCGACCTCGTCGGCCTGGCGCGCCATGACCGCGTCGGCGGCATCGATCTCCCGGGCGCGCAACTCGGTCAGGATGCGCGCCACCTGCCTGCGGGAGTGCGCCAGCAGATTCATGTTGTCGAGCTGCCCGGTGACGTGCTGGAAGCGCAGGTTCGTGGCCTCGTCCTTCGCCTCGTCCAGCATGCCAAGCAGTTCAACGTCGCTCAGTCCGGTGAGTGAGCGGGATCGGGCCATGGCTAGACCGCCTGGTGACGGGTCACGAAGCGCGCCCGCACGGGCAGCTTCTGGATGGCACGCTCGATTGCCTCGCGCGCCACGACGGGGTCGGCGTAGGAGAGCTCGAACAGCACCCGGCCGGGACGCACCACCGCCACCCAGCGCTCGGGGTTGCCCTTGCCCGAACCCATCCTGGTCTCCGCCGGCTTCTGGGTCACGGGCTTGTCGGGGAACACGTTGATCCACACCTTGCCGCCGCGCCGGACGTGGCGGGTCATGGCCACGCGGGCGGCCTCGATCTGCGGCGCGGTGATCCATCCCGGCTCGAGCGCCTGGATGCCGTAGTCGCCGAAGCTGACCGTGGTCCCACCCTTGGCGACCCCCTTGGTGCGGCCGCGATGGTGTTTGCGGTGCCGGACTTTCTTCGGCATCAACATGGCTCACAAAGTCCTTCGTGCGGCGGCGGTGGTGTTTGCGGTGCCGCAGTTCCCTCTGGCATCAACATGATCAGTCGGCGTCCCCCGGTCGGAAATGGGGCGTCTCGTGCTGCTCGCGGGAGGCGCGCTCGATCTCCTCCTCCTGTTCGAGGAGGCGCTCGAACTCGGCGTCGGCCTCGGCCACCAGCGGCTGCAATTCCTCCAACTCGGTTGGGAACTCCTGCTCCTCGGTGTCGGTGGCAGGGGTCGGGGCGGCTCCCCGCCGGCGTGCCGCCGAGGAGACCACCTTGCGCGAGCGCGCGGGGCCGGCGGTCTCGCCGACCGCCATCGCCGCCTCGCGATTGATCCGCTCGTCGGTGTCGAGGCGGTACGGGAGGATGTCACCCTTGTAGGTCCACACCTTCACGCCGATGCGGCCGTAGGTGGTGTGCGCCTCCCGGAACCCGTAGTCGATGTCGGCACGAAGCGTGTGCAGGGGCACGCGGCCCTCTCGGTACCACTCGGTGCGCGCCATCTCCGAGCCGCCGAGCCGGCCCGAGCACTGCACGCGGATTCCCTGGGCGCCCGCCTTCTGGGCGTTCTGGACGGCGCGCTTCATGGCCCGGCGGAAAGCCACCCGCCCGGTCAACTGGTCGGCAATGCCCTGGGCGATGAGCGCCGCATCCAATTCGGGCTGCTTGATCTCCTGGACGTTGAGCTGGACCCGCTTGTTGCCCGTGATCGTGGCGAGACCCGCACGCAGGCGATCGGCCTCGGAACCCTTGCGCCCGATCACGATGCCGGGGCGGGCGGTGTGCACGTCGATGCGCAGCCGATCCCTCGTGCGCTCGACCTCGATCCGGCTGATGGCGGCGTGAGGCAGTTGTTCCATCAGATAGTCGCGGATTTTCGAGTCCTCGATCACGAACTTCTGGTAGTCCTCGCGGGTGGCGAACCAGCGCGACTTCCAGTCGGTCGTGATCCCGAGACGGAACCCGTACGGATTGACCTTCTGACCCATCAGATCTCCTTGTCGCCCTCGGCGGGCTCCGAGGCGTCGTCCTGCTCGGCGCGGTCGCCGGCGTCGCTGTCATCGGCGGCGTCGGCGTCCTGCTCGACAGCGGCATCGGCCTCGACGACCTCGTCGACGTCGCTGAGCGCGTCCTCGTCGTCCTGCTCGGCTGCGGCGCGGCTGGCCTCCACGCGACGGCGCCGGACCTCGGCCGCGGCGCCACCGGCGAGGCCGCGCTCGGCGCGGGCCTCGCGCTCTTCGAGCGAATAGCGCGCCAGCACGATCGTGATGTGGCAGGTCCGCTTCATGATCGGCGTGGCCCGCCCCCGCGCCCGCGGCCGCCAGCGCTTCAGGGTCGGCCCCTCATCGGCATAGCAGGCCGCCACGTAGAGTTCCTCCGCGGGCAGGTTGGAGTTGTGCTCTGCGTTGGCGATGGCCGAGTCCAGGCAGCGGGCGACCGTGCCGGCGACCCGCCGCTCGGAGAACTGCAGGATCTCATCGGCGCGATCGCAGGACTCGCCCCTGATCAGATCCAGGACGGGGCGCACCTTGGAGGCCGAACTGCGCACGTAGCGTGCCGAGGCGCGGGCTGCAGGTGCCGCCACCGCGGTTGCCATCAGCGCCTGCCTCCTCGCTCCTGACCGGCGTGGAACCGGAACGTGCGCGTGGGGGCGAACTCTCCGAGCTTGTGGCCGACCATGGACTCCGTGATGTACACGGGCACGTGCTTGCGCCCATCGTGCACTGCAATCGTGTGGCCGACCATGTCGGGAATGATCGTGGAGCGGCGCGACCAGGTGCGGATGACCCGCCGCTCACCCGAGTCGTTCAACTCGTCCACCTTGGCGAGGAGATGATGATCCACGAACGGGCCCTTCTTCAGGCTTCTGGGCATGGTGGGCCTCCTAGCGCCGGCGCCCGCGAGTGCGCCTGCGGCGCACGATCATCTGCGACGACTGCTTCTTCGGGTTGCGCGTGCGGCCCTCGGGCTTGCCCCAGGGCGAGACCGGGTGGCGGCCGCCGGAACTCTTGCCCTCGCCGCCGCCGAGCGGGTGGTCCACCGGGTTCATCGCCACGCCGCGGGTCTGGGGGCGCACACCCTTGTGGCGGTTGCGCCCCGCCTTGCCGATCTGCACCAGCTCGTGCTCGGCGTTGCCGACGGCACCGACGGTGGCGCGGCAGTCGATGGGAACCCGGCGCATCTCGGTGCTGGGCAGGCGCACCGTGGCGTGGCGGCCCTCCTTGGCCACGAGTTGGATGCGGGCGCCCGCCGCCCGTCCCATGCGCCCGCCTGCACCCGGTTTGAGTTCCACGTTGTGCACGACGGTGCCCACCGGGATGTACCGCAGCGGCAGCGCGTTGCCCGGGCGGATCTCCACGCCGGTCCCCGATTCCAGCACGTCCCCGACCGCGATGCCGTCGGGCGCCAGGATGTAGGCCTTCGCTCCGTCGTAGTAGTGCAGCAACGCGATCCGGCAGGTCCTGTTGGGGTCGTACTCGATGGTGGCCACCTTCGCCGGGACGCCGTCCTTGTTGCGCTGGAAGTCGATGATCCGGTAACGGCGCTTGTGGCCGCCGCCGCGATGGCGCGCCGTCTTGCGGCCGGCGTTGTTGCGTCCGCCCGTGGAGGGGCGCGGGGCCAGAAGGGACTTCTCCGGCGTGCTGCGGGTGATCTCGGAGAAGTCGTGCGCGGTCTGGAAGCGGCGACCCGGGCTGGTGGGTTTGCGGCGCCGGATAGTCATGCTCTACACCTCGAAGAGTTCGATCGAGTCGCCCTCGGCCAGGGTGACCATGGCTCGCTTGGTGTCGGGCCGGCGACCGTAGGTGAGCCGGCGCCGGTTGCGGATGCGCTTGCCCTTGCGCCGGAGCGTGTTCACGTTAAGCACCTGCACGTCGAAGATCTCCTCGACGGCCTTGGCGATCTCGGGCTTGCTGCTCGAGGGGTGCACCTTGAAGGTGTAGACGTTCTCCTCCAGCAGCGAGAAGGCCTTCTCGCTGATCACCGGCTCGAGGATCACGTCGCGGGCGTCCTTCACGGCCGGTTCACCTCCGCCAGCGCCGCAGTGGTGAAGACGACCACGTCGCTCACCAGCACGTCGTAGGTGTTGAGTTGGTCGGCCGCCAGGGTGTGCACGCGAGGCAGGTTGCGGAAGCTCCTGAGCGCCGTCACGTCGTCGCGCTCCAGCACCGCCAGCACGCGCCCGCCGGCACCGAGCGCCTCCAGCTTCGCCACGGCGGACTTCGTCGAGGGAACATCGAAGCCCCAGTCGTCCACGACGATGATCTTTCCCTCGGCGGCGCGGTCCGACAGCGCCGACCGCAGCGCCAGGCGCTTCATCTTCTTGGGGGTGGACTGCGCGTAGTTGCGGGGCTGGGGTCCGTGGGCAATGCCTCCGCCTCGCCACAGCGGCGAGCGAATGGAGCCGTGCCGGGCACGCCCGGTGCCCTTCTGGCGCCACGGCTTGCCGCCACCGCCACGCACCTCCGAGCGGGTTTTGGTCTTGTGCGTGCCACTGCGGCGCGCCGCCAGCTGCGCCGTCACGACCTGATGCATCACCGGCACATTCGGGTCGATGCCGAAGATGTCCGCGGTGAGTTCAACCGTGCCACGCTCGGCGCCACTGGTGTCTCGGACGGGGACGGAGACCATGATCGGCTACGCCTTCTTGACCGCGTTGCGGATGACGACCTGGCCGCCCCGAGGGCCGGGCACCGAACCCTTCACCAGCAGCAGGTTGCGTTCGGCGTCGGCCTTGACAACCCGGAGGTTCAGCGTGGTGGTCCTGCGGGCACCGTGGTGACCGGGCATCTTGCGTCCCCTGAAGATGCGCGACGGGGTGGCGCACTGGCCGACCGCACCGGGCGCCCGGTGGATCTTGTGGGCGCCGTGGCTGGCCTTCTGGCCACTGAAGCCGTGGCGCTTCATCACGCCCGTGAAGCCCTTCCCCTTGCTGACGGCGGTCACGTCCACCAACTCGCCGTCGGCGAGGATGTCCACCGTGATCTCCTGACCCACGGCGTAGTCGCTCACGTCGTCGAGGCGGAGTTCCACCAGCGTCCGGCCCGGTTCGCCGCCGTGGCGCTCGAAGTGCCCCCGCTCGGGACTGTTCAGCTTGGCTGCGTCCGTGAAACCGCTGGTGACCTGCAGCGCCGAATAGCCGTCGGACTCGGGCGTCTTCAGTTGCACGACCCTGCACGGCTCGACGCGCAGCACCGTCACCGGGACGACGCGGTCGCCGTCGTCCCAGACCTGGGTCATGCCCACCTTCTCGCCGATGATCGCCTTGGTCGCCATGTCTGGGTGTTGTCGCTCCGCAGATTCGTGCCCGGGCGTGCCGACGCCCTGACGCGAACGCTCCGCACGGGCCAGCCCGGCGGAGCGATACTCGGTTTGCCACGTGGTTCCTGCCGCCGGCGCCGAGGCGCGTGACAGGCCTTCGCAGACGTCGATTGTCTCCCGGAAGCCGTTTCCGGGAAGCGATGCACTATACCGGCCGGAGCCCCGGATCCCACGCCCACGCAGCCCGGCTCCCGCCTCGTGCGGCCCAGGGTCGGGCGGCGCCGGACAGCGGCGGCGTTGTCAGGTGAACGGGATCGGCGTCTGGACCCACCAGGGGCGATCGCTCACGTTGATCTCGGTCACCCACTTCACCCACCACAGTCCACGGCGACCGGGCGCCACGAGCCTGGCCGGGAAGCCGTGGCCTCGTGACAGGGGCTCGCCGCCGACGGTGTGGGCCAGGATCATGTGGCGTGCATCGCTGAGCGGGAAGCGCCGCCCGTAGCCCGTGGCCGACCGCACCTCGATGCTGCGACCGGAGATCCCCGAACCCAGCAAGTCGGTCAGCGGCACGCCTGCCCACGTCTGTGTGCTGTACCAGCCGCTGGTGCAGTCGAGTGTGGCCTCGGTCGTGCGGTTGTGGCCCACCAGTTCCCGGTAGCCCACGTCCCGGTTCACCGAGCCCCGCAGGCGCAGCACCCAGTCGTCGGGGTCGATGGTCGGCGGCGAGTCGTCGAGCCACTGCACCACCGGCATCCGGCGCGGCTCGCCGGATCCGACCTCGTGCGAGCCGGTGAAGCGCCGTTCGGCGGCGAAGAACTGCTCGAAGCCGGTTCGGGCCAGAAGTGCGACGCCCGCCACGGCGAGCGCCTGCAGAGCGGTGCGCCGCGAGAGGTCCACCGGGCGGACCTTCTGAGGCCGGCCCACGACGTGCCAGACCGCCAGCGGCACCGCCGCGAAGGCGAAGATCAGGTGCAGGCCGATCGCCGACCACACGCCGATCGCCTGCCAGAACCCCAGCGCGTGCACCACCCCGGTGGCGAACGCCCCGGTGACGCAGACCCCCAAAGCCATCGAGGCGTAGCGGCTGGGGCGCCGCCGGCGCAGGCCCCGGCGCACCACGGGCACCTTCGGGCGGGCCAGCACCAGCACGGTGAAGCCCACCACGCCGTGCATGACCACGATCCAGGCGGTCGAGGCGCCTCCGAGCAGGAACGAGGCGCCACCGGTCACCCACGCCAGCACCAGCATCACGAGCAGCGCCAGATTGGTCTTCCGGCTGCGCGTCCCGGTCCGTTCGGGGCCGGGCAGCCGGAGGCGAGACCATCGGCGAACCGGCAGTTCAGAGGTGGGCCGATCGGCTGCGTGCACTCGCCGTCGAGACTACCGACCGGCCCGGTGGCGCGGGTGGCGACAACGGGCGACCCCGTCCTGCAGCGCCTACGGTGGGCCGAGCCAGACGAGACCATCCACCGAAGTACCTCAAGGAGGCACCGTGCGCGCCATCCGGATCCTCGAGAACGGCGGCCCCGAGGTTCTCTCCCTCGCGGAAATGCCCGAACCCGTTCCGAACGCGGGCCAGATCGTCGTGGACGTGGCCGCCGCCGGAGTCAACTTCGTGGACACCTACCAGCGCATCGGCCTCTACCCGATCGCCGTCCCCTACACCGCGGGCCTGGAAGGCGCCGGGGCGGTGACCGCCGTCGGCGATGGTGTCACCGACGTGGCGGTGGGCGACAGGGTGGCATGGTGCGGTGGCCAGGGCTCCTACGCCGAGAGTTGCGCCCTGGACGCCGGCGGGGCGGTGCCCGTGCCCGACGGCATATCGCTCGACACCGCGGCGGCCGCAATGCTGCAGGGGCTCACGGCGCACTACCTGGTCGTCGACACCTTCCCGCTGGAGCCGGGCCACCGCTGCCTCATCCACGCCGGCGCAGGCGGGACCGGCCTGCTGCTGATCCAGATGGCCAAGCGCCTCGGCGCCGAGGTGTTCACGACGGTCGGCACGCCCGCGAAGGGCGAGTTGGCCACCGGAGCGGGCGCCGACCACGTGATCCTGTACAACGAGGTCGACTTCGCCGAGGCGATCGTCGCCATCGCCGGGCCGCGCCCGCTGGACGTGGTCTACGACGGGGTCGGGGCGGCCGTCTTCGACGCCAGTCTGGGTCTGCTGCGCCGCCGCGGGACGATGGCCACCTTCGGCAACGCCTCCGGGCCGGTGCCGCCGATCGCCCCGCTGCGGCTGTCCCAGGAGGGCTCGCTGTTCCTCACCCGCCCCACGCTCTGGGACCACGTCGCCGAGCGCGCCGACCTGCTCGCCCGCTCCGGGGACCTGTTCGACTGGATCAGCGAGGGCATGGACGTCCGCATCGGCCTCGAACTCCCCCTCGCCGAGGCCGCCGAGGCCCACCGCCGCCTCGAGGGCCGCGCCACCACCGGAAAGATCCTCCTCCGCCCCTCACCCCCACCGCCGGCCGCGGTCTCTAAGCCGCCTCGATCGACGGGCGGTCGCGCCCCTGATCAGGCGGCCGGGCCAGGGGACGTAGTCTCCACGCCGGTGGCCTCGAGACATGGGCGCGGTTTGGTGCCGCAGCGGCCGATCGTGCGGATCGTCCTGCTGCTTGCCGTCGCCGGCATGGCAAGCGGGATTGCGGGCGCCGTGTTCACCGGAGGCGAGACGGCAGCACGCGACCCCGTGGCCACGCGGACGGCTCCCAGCGAGGCTCCGCCAACCGCAGCGCCGACAGTCAGTGAGTCTGCGGCACCCGAGCCGGAGGCGGCAC
>VXXM01000065.1 GCA_009835395.1 Acidimicrobiia bacterium | reverse complement strand
GGCTGAGGCCGCGGCGGCGCAACCCGCGCCAGCACCGTCAGACGAACCCGAGGTCTTCGTCATGGCGGTCGCGGCGGTGCCATCCAACGCCGACCCGGCCGTGACCGAGGGCAAGCCCAGCACCGAACTCAACCCGATGTTCGCCGGCACCCTCCTCCAGTACGTGAAACCGGACCCCGGTGCGACCACCTGGCCGAGTCCGGCGGACGTGGAGCCGTACGTGGCCGAATCGGTCACCCCGATCGAGGACGGCTACCGCTTCGTGCTGCGGGACGACGCCGTCAGCCCCTACGGCAACACCATCACCTCCGAGGACGTGCGCTGGTCCTTCGACCGCATCATCGCCAACGACGGGGTCGGTCGCTTCCTCCTGAGCTGGGGCGGCGGCATCGACTTGGAGGGGCCGATCAGGGTCATCGACGACCGCACCTTCGACTTGGTGGTGCTCGACACCAACAACCCGTACTCCCTGGCCGTTCTCACCTACCACCACATGGTTCCGCTGGACAGCGTCGAGGTGCTCTCGCACGCCACCGACGACGACCCGTGGGGCGCGGAATGGCTGTCCACCAACTCGGCGAGCTTCGGCTCGTACATGCTCGAGTCGATCACGCCGGGCGAGGAGTTGCGCCTCGTGCCGAACCCCAACTGGTGGGGCGCCGCACCCGACATCGACCTCATCGTCGTGAGGGCCATCCCCGACGCGGCGGGCCGGCTGCAACTCCTGCAGGCCGGCGAGGTGGACTTCGCCGACAAGCTGACGCTGGCACAGTTCGCCAGCCTCGGCGGCGACCTGCAGGCCATCGCCGCCAAGGGCAACACCACGGTGCCGCTGGTGCTGAACTCCAGCTTCGAGCCGTTCGCCGACGTCCGGGTCCGCCAGGCCATCTCCTCGGCGATCGACCGGGACGCCCTGGTGCAGGGCCCGATGCAGGGGTCGGCCAAGGCGGCGCTCTACCAGGTGCTGAGCGAGGTGCCCCAGCCGCCCCCACCGGGCGATCCGGCGACCTACGACCCGGATCGGGCTCGGGCGCTGCTCGCCGAGGCCGGCTACGGCGACGGTCTGGCGTTCACGATGACGATCAACCCGGTGCGTCCCGGCCCGTTCTCCGAGGACATCGCGGTCCTCATGAAGGCGCAGCTGGCGGAGGTGGGGATCGACATGAGCATCGAGGTCATGGCGTCCTCCGCCGACTTCCAGACGAAGCTGCAGGAAGGCGCACTGCAGGCCTGGCTCTCGTCGCAGACCCCGGGCATCAGTGACCCGCAGTTCGCCTGGCTGCTGGTGCACCACTCGGCCAAGGCGTTCGAGAACGCCCACGGCTACAACAACCCCCGCATCGACGAACTCATCGACCTGATGGCGTTCACCCAGTACGGACCCGACCGCGACGCCATGGTGCTCGAGGCGCACGAGATCCTGATCGCCGAGGTCCCGTGGGTCCCGCTCATCGAGCTCGTCAACCCGATCTCGCTCGGGCCCGACGTCGAGTCGTTCCGCATGGACATCTTCCGCCGGATCATCCCCGAGGAACTCGCCAAGAACTGATCCAACCGTCGCCGGACAGAACGACCGCGGGCGGTCGAGCGAGAGCCGCCCGCGGTGCCCGGTGCGCGACAATCCGGCCGGTCGACCGGTGAGTGACGGACAGTGATGTGAGATACCGAACGGGAGCGATAGCGAAGCGCCTGCTCTTCATCCCCGTCGCGGTGTTCATCGTCATCACGCTGGCGTTCGGGCTCGTCAACCTCACACCGGGTGATCCGGCCTTGGTGATCGCCGGCGATCTCGCCGCCGACGAGCAGGTCGCCGAGATCCGCGCCGAGTTGGGCACCGACAAGCCGGTGCCCCAGCGCTACGCCGCCTACGTCCGGGAACTGTTCACCGAGCGCAGCCTGGGCACCTCGTTCTTCACCAAACGCCCCATCTGGGACGAGATCACCCAGCGATTCCCCGACACCCTGGAGCTGGTGGTCCTCGGGCTGCTCGGCGCCGTGCTCTACGGCAGCCTGCTGGGCACGCTCAGCTCTTACTTCCGCCGCCGCTGGCCCGACACCCTCTCGAGAACCAGCGTCACGATCACCCAGTCGATCCCCGACTTCTTCATGGGCCTGCTGCTGATCTACGTGATCTTCTACATCATCGGCTGGGCGCCCGCGCCCGTGGGGCGGATCGGATTGCTGGACCGCCCGCCGGACCGGGTCACGGGCGCGGTGATCCTCGACACGCTCATCGCCCGCGACTGGGGACTGCTGAAGACGGCGTTCCACCACGCCATGTTGCCGGTGGTGACGCTGGCGCTGTTCTACTCGTCGCACTTCGCCAAGACCACGAGGGCGGTGCTGTCGCGGGCGCTGAACTCCGACCAGGTGGAGTTCGCCCGGGCGTGCGGATTGTCGGAGCTGCGGGTCGTGGGCTACGCCTTCCGCGAGGCGCGCACTCCCGTCGTCACCTACATCGGCATCCTCTTCGCCGCACTGTTCGGCGGGGCAGCCATAGTCGAGACGGTCTTCGCCTGGGGCGGCCTCGGCCAGTGGGCGATCGACGCGATGCTGAAGCTGGACGTGCCCGCCATCCAGGGCTTCATCCTGGTGGTGGGCCTGCTGACCCTGCTCGTCTACCTTCTCCTGGACCTGATCGTCGTGGCGCTGGACCCGCGGGTGTCCTATGAGTAAGGCGCGCCTCGCCTTGGCCAAGGCTCTGCCGAAGCGAGCCGAGATGCCGGCCGAAGGCGGCCGTGCGGGACGCGCGCTCCGTGCACTCGCCAGGGGCGCGCTCGCCCACAAGGGACTCACGATCGGGTTCGTCGTGATCCTGCTGATCCTCCTCGCCGGGTTCTTCGCGCCCCTCCCCCACGATCCGATCCAGCCGAATCCCGAGAGCACGCTGCAGTCCCCCGACGGCGAGTTCTGGTTCGGGACCGACCGCTTCGGATTCGACGTGTTCTCACGGGTGTTCGCCTCGGCCCGTCTCGATCTCCCGATCGCCCTCGCCGGCACGCTGCTGTCGATCGCCGTCGGCATCCCCCTGGGTCTGGCTGCCAGCAACAAGTCCCGCTGGTCGGAGCGGATCATGCGCGGCCTGGACATGTTCCAGTCGTTCCCGCTGCTGGTGCTGGCGTTCGCCATCGTGGCGCTCACCGGCAACACGCTGCGCAACATCATCTTCGCCATCGCCCTGGTGAACGTGCCCCGCTTCATCCGCCTGGTGCGCAGTGAGGCGCTGGTACTGCGGGAGAGTCGCTTCATCGAGGCGGCGACCGCCATCGGCGCCAGCCGCACCCGGGTGATGCTGCGCCACGTGATGCCCAACACCATGGGCATCGTGCTGGCCCAGGCGTCGCTGGCCGCCGCCCACGCCATCATCGTGATCGCCGGGTTGAGCTTCCTGGGCATCGGCATCACGCCTCCCGACGCCTCCTGGGGCGTCATGATCAGGGTGGGGTCCCAGAACATCGCCACCGGCCAGTGGTGGGTGTCGTTCTTCCCCGGTGCGATGGTGTTCGTGACGATCGTCGCCTTCAACATGGTGGCCGACGGAGTGACCCGCGTCATCGGGCGGGCCGAGGACTGAGCGCCATGACCGCTGCCGCCGCGCCTGCGACCGCCTCGCTGCTGGAGGTGAGCGACCTTCGCGTCCAGTTCCGCAGCCGGCGCCGCACGGTGCACGCCGTCAACGGCGTGTCGTTCGCCATCGGCGAGGGCGAGACGGTGGGCCTGGTTGGCGAGACGGGCTGCGGCAAGTCCGCCACCGTGCGGGCGATCATCGGCCTGTTGAAGTCGCCGGGGCGCGTCACCGCGGGAGCGGTCCGCCTCGAGGGGACCGACCTCGTCGGACTCCAGCCCCGCCAGCTCCGCCAGATCAGGGGGGCGAGAATCGGGTTCGTCCCGCAGAACCCGTTCGGCGCCCTCAACCCAGTGCTGCGGATCGAGCGCCAGTTCCGCAACGTGATCCGGGCGCATGGCCGCGGCCGGCGCGGCGAGATCCGCAGTACGGCGCTGGACATGCTGGACGCGGTCGGGATCGCCGATCCGGAACGCGTCCTGCGGGGCTACGCCCACGAGTTGAGCGGCGGCATGGCGCAGCGGGTCGTGATCGCCCTCGCCATGATCCTGAACCCCCGGCTGGTCGTGGCCGACGAGCCGACGACCGGTCTCGACCTCACGATCCAGCGTCAGATCCTGGACCTGATCCGCGACCTGGCCGAGACCGAAGGGCGCTCGATGCTGCTGGTCACCCACGACGTCGGCGTGGTGGCGCAGTACTGCAGCCGGGTCCTGGTCATGTACGCCGGGCAGGTGGTCGAAGCGGGTCCGGTGCGGCGGGTGCTGACCGATCCCGCCCACCCGTACACCGAGGCGCTGCTCGCCGCGGTACCCCGGCGCGGCGAACGCCTGGTGGGCGCCCAGGGCACCGTGCCGACGCTGCTGGAGTTGCCGCCCGGATGCTTCTACTACGACCGCTGCCAGTACCGATCGGACCCGCGCTGTGCCACCGAGGCACCGAGCCTGCGAGAGGTCGGCCCCGAACACTGGGCGGCGGTCCACTACGACAAGGGCGCCGGGATTCGCCTGCCCGCGGCGTCCGCGAGCGCCGCGCCCTCCGATGCCGACAGCGCGCCCGGGGACATGTGATGGTGCTCGTCACGCTCAGCGAGGTGCGCAAGACGTTCCGCCGCGGACGCAGCGAGGTGCACGCCGTCAACGGCGTGGACCTGCACATCGAGGCTGGTGAGACGCTGGCGCTGATCGGCGAGAGCGGCTCGGGCAAGTCCACGGTGGGTCGCCTGGCGTTGGGCCTCATCCAGCCCGACGAAGGCCACGTCACCGTGGACGGGATGCAACTCGACGGGCTGGACCGGAGGACGCTGCAGGCCGCCCGGCAGAACATGACCATCGTCTTCCAGGAGTCCTTCCAGTCCCTCGATCCGCTCATGAGCGTCGGGCGAATCATCGAGGAGCCGCTGGTGATCCACGAGCCCTCGCTGACTCCCACCGAGCGCCGCGAGCGGGTCGAGGAGACCATGCGGCGTGTGATCCTGGACCCGGGCCTCTACGAGCGCCGGCCCCGCGAGCTCAGCGGCGGCCAGCAGCAGCGCGTCGGCGTGGCGCGGGCCATCGTCACGGGCCCCAAGTTCGTGGTCCTGGACGAGCCCACGTCGTCCCTCGACCTGTCGGTGCAGGCAGGCATCCTGGAGTTGCTGGCGAACCTGCAACGGGACCTGGGCCTCGCCTACCTGTTCATCTCCCACGACATCGGCACCGTCGACTATTTCTCGGACCGGGTGGCCGTCATGTACCTCGGCCAGGTGGTGGAGACCGGCCCGAAGGCCGCCGTGCTCGACACCCCGCGCCACCCCTACACCGAGGCCCTCCTGTCGGCGGCGCTGCCAGCCGACCCCACCGAGCAGCCGCCGCACATCGCGCTGACCGGCGACATCCCGAGCCCCACCCAGCTACCGAAGGGCTGCTTCTTCTACAGCCGCTGCAACTACCGCGGCGACCCCCGCTGCGCGACCGAGAACCCACCCCTGCGCCAGGTCGGCCCCGACCACTGGGCCGCCACCTTCTGCCACGTCGGCGGCACGGCAGAGCCGGCCTGAGATCATGCCGACGATTCGCGCCTGAAATCACCGACGAATCACACATCGACGATTCCTACATCAGTAGCTCGACCGACCTCGGTAGCCGCCGTGTGTGACGGGCCAGGTCGCGATCTCTCGCTCGAACGCCCTCCGTCACCCCACTCGCGCCGTCATGGCTCGCGTGACGAAGTGCTGTCGGCTCTGCGGACGCGGCCCACGTAGTCCGGGCTGGTGCCGACGCGCGCGGCGATGGCGGCGTGGGTGGCCTCGGGGTTGGAGCGGCAGGTGGCGATGATGCGTTCCTTGACGGTGGTGGTCGTCTCCGGGCGCCCGGAGCCGCCCACCGCTGCGCCGCGCTCGACGCGCTGCCGCTGAAGCCAGTCGCGCATCGTCGCGTGTACGAAACGCACGCGTCCCCGTGCGGGCCGGTCGATCACCCCGGCCTCCCGGAGACGCTCGATGTAGACGCTGAGATAGTTCGACGTCTTGCCGGCGGCCCGGGCAACATCGCTGAGCTTGATCTCGGGGAGGTCGAAGGCGCTCATCGCATCGAGGACTAGGCGGTCGGTGTCGGAGAGGTCTCTGACCATGGGCGCGAACACCTGGACCTCCATGTCGCCGGTCGCGGCGCCGATCGCTGCCCGGACGTCGTCGGGCGTGATGGCGCCACCGGGGTCGGCGCAGCGTTCCCACGAGTGGTATCCGACGAGCTGCACCATGAACGGGTAGCCGGATGTCGCCGCAGCAGCGGTGGTGAGGGCCTCGTCGCCGATCGTGCCGCCCGCCGCCTCGATCGGCGCCCGCAGGGCTTCGGCGGACTCCTCGGGGCTGAGTGGATCCAGTTGGGTTCTGGCGATGCGCTGGAAGAACGTCATGCCCTGGTCGGCCAGGGCCGTCTCCTCCATGGAGGGCAGGCCCGCACCCACGAACATGACCGGCTTGCCGTCGATCTTGGCGACGTCCTGGAGGGCGTGCGCGAAGTCGCGCAGGGCGGCGATGTTGGCGTTGTGGAATTCGTCGATGGTGATGAGGGCACCCTTGCCGTTGCGCTGCGCCCTGTCGGCCAGGTGTTCCATGGCATCGAGCATCCTGGTGTGGACCGACAACTCCCTCGACTCGGGGGCTCGGAACGAGACGCCGGCACCGCTGCCGAGGACGCTGATCTGTGCCGAGGAGACACGGCGACGTTCGGCGTCGGAAGCAGAGGTCACCTGCTCGATGAGAGCATCGGCGAAGGTGGGCTCGGGCTTGGCCGTGACCCTGACAGTGGCCAGCCCGTTCTGCTCGGCCATGTCCCGCACGGCTGCGAGCAGGACGGTCTTCCCCGAACCGCGGGGGCCCTTGAGCAGCATGGAGTAGTCCGGATGGTCGGGGCCGGCGGACATGGCGGCACGGCAGCGACGCATCGCCTCGTCCCGACCCGCCAGGGTGTGCGGCGGGCGACCGAAGGTCGGGTGGAACGGATTCGCATGCCGCACGATCGCCACTGCCGCCTCCCGGATCTCGTCGCGCCCGGTCTCGGCGCTCAGCCTATCGCCAATACTGACCATTCTGCAAAAGATGCAAAAGAGGCAGTACTGCCATTTCGCAAAGGAAGCAAAGGAGGTCAAGAATGCCGGCTCAGAGGGCGCGGCCGAATTTCTCGCCCTCGTAGATGGCCTCGGCGACCGAGCGGGGGGCGACGGCGTCGCCGATGCAGTACGTGGGGGTCGGACCGGCGTCGCTCAGTTCCCGGAACAGCGCGTCCTGTGGGGTGCGCATCATCGAGAGGATGACCGTGTCGACGCCGTCAACGCGCCGCGGGCGGTGGGAGAGGGTCTCGTAGACGTCGACCCGGTGGCCGGCGATGGACTCGATGAAGTGGTTGGGCGAGAGACGGACGTCGAGCTTCGCCAGGCGTGGCAGCAGCCAGGGGAGGTCCTGGGTGCCCGCGACCAACTCGCCGATGACCGGGAACCGGCTGAGGACCTCGACCTCGACACCCCCCTCGCCCAGGACCTCCGCCAGCCCCAGCGGCAGGTACGTGCCGGTGTCGTCGAGGATCAGGACCCTGGCGCCGAGCGACCCTGGATCGTCGAGCGCGGCCCGTGTGGCGGTGGCGACGTCGAGCACGTGGTCGCCGTCGGTGCCCGGCATCGCCTCCCGATCGGGGCGGGCGGCTGAGAATCCCGTTCGATCCCACGTCGAGCCGGTGGCGCAGACGACCGCATCGGGCGATGCGGCGGCCAGCGAGGTGGACGTTGCCGTCTCGCCGAGGCGGATCTCGACGCCGTTCATCTCGAGCACGGCCGCCAGGTCGTCGACGACCATCTGCCAGTTGCCCCGGGTGGGCAGCCGCCGCAGCAGATCCAGATGGCCACCGAGCCTGGATCCGCGCTCGATGAGCGTGACCTCGTGGCCGCGCTTGGCCGCAACCCCCGCCGCTCGCATGCCGGCCGGCCCTCCGCCCACGACGGTGATCCGTTTCGGCTCGGCGGCCGGACGGAGTGTGCCCTCGCCCCAATCGCGCTCGCGGCCGGTGGCCGGGTTGACGACACAGGTGACCTGACGTCCCTTCGCCGGCGCGGCCATGCACTCGTTCGTCCCGGCACAGCGCACGATCTCCCGCTCGCGGCCCTCCCTCGTCTTGGCCACCAGGAACGGGTCGGCGAGGTGGGCGCGCACCATCGCGACCATGTCGGCGGCCCCCTCCGCGAGCACCTGCTCAGCGGTGGCCAGATCCAGCACCCGACCGGCCACGAACACCTTCGCCCGGTCACCCACCACCGCCTTGGCGCGCTTGGCGTAGGGCGCCAGGAACGCCTCCGGCGCTGTGCCCATCGGCGGGACCGTGCGGTGCAGCGAGTACCAACTCCCGCACGAGATGCTGAAGTAGTCGAACAGGCCGGTGGCGGCCAGGACGTCGAGGCACTCCTCCGCCAACTCAGGGGTTACGCCGGCGTCACCGATGAACTCGTCGAAGGAGAGCCGCAGCCCGACGGTCATGCCGTCGCCGACGCGCCGGCGGGTCGCCTCGGCCGCCTCGATGGAGAAGCGGCAGCGATTGGCCACCGACCCGCCATAGGCATCGGTGCGCTTGTTGAACGCGGGGCTGATGAACTGCATGCCGAGGTAGCCGTGCGCGGCGTGGATCTCCACGCCGTCGATGCCGGCCTCGTGAAGGTTGGCGGCCGACTGGCCGTAGTCGCCGGTCAGCTCGTCGATATCGGCCTTGCCGAGAGCGACCGGTGTCTCGTTCATGATCGGCGACGGCACCCGCGACGGGCCCCGCACCGGATGCCAGTTGTCGGTCCAGGCCCGTCCCACATCGTTGACGCCGCCGGTGCTGAGCTGCACGAAGATCCGGCAATCGTGGGCATGCACCGCCTCGGCCAGGCGGGCGAAGGCAGGGACCGTGTGCCGCTGGTAGGCGGTGAGCCGCCAGCCCGAGGTGGCCCCGCCGGGTTGGGCGCCGCTGAGATGGCGGCTGGCGGAGGTGGCCTCGACGCCCACGAGCGCCGCGCCTCCCCTGGCCCGCTCGGCGAAGTAGGCGATCATGCGGTCGCCCGGCGCGTGGTTCTCGCCGTAGGCCTGCCCGTGCGGCGCGACCATGATGCGGTGCCTGACAGCCGTGGCGCCGATCTGCAGCGGCCGCCAGATCAGCTCGAGGTCACCCATCTCAGAGCTCTCGGCCGAGCTTCTCGCCCTCGTAGGTGGCGTCGGACGTGGTGCGCGGCGAGACGGCGTCGCCGATGCGGTGCACGGGAACGGTCCCGCCGACCAGGAGTTCGTGGTACAGCTCGTCGCGAGGGCTGCGCAGCATCGCCAGCACGACCGTGTCGACGTCCTCCACGATGCGGGTTCGCTTGTTCCACGTCGTGTAGACCTCGACCCGGCGCTCGCCGATCGCCTCGACGAAGTGGTTCGGCGTGAGCGTCACCCCCGCTGCGGCCAGCCGGGGCAGCATCCAGGGGAGTTCCAGCGTCTCCACGAGGTGCTGGCCGATCACGGCGAAACGGCTGATCACCTCGACGTCGACTCCGGCGCTGCCCAGGACTTCCGCCAATCCGAGCGGGAGGTAGGCGCCGCAGTCATCCAGCACGACGACCTTCGCACCCAGCGCCCGCGGATCGTCGAGCGCTCGCCGGGCCGCCGTCGCGACGTCCAGCACGTTCGGAGCGTCCGCACCGGGAATCCCGCTGCGGTCGGCCCGTCCCCCCGACAGCCCGCTGCGGTCCCACACCGAGCCGGTCGCGCAGACGACCTCGTCGAACTTCCCGCCGGCGAGATCGGCGCTGCCGGCCGCAATGCCGAGGCGGACCTCCACACCGGTGTCGTCGGCGACCCTGGTGAGGTTGTCGATCATCTTCTGCCAGTCGCCACGCGTGGGGAGGCGCTTCAGCAGATCCAGATGCCCGCCAACCTCGGTGCTCTCCTCGAACAGCGTGACGCGGTGGCCCCGCCGAGCCGCCACGCCGGCCACCCGCAGGCCGGCCGGGCCCGCACCGACCACGGCGATCCGCTTGGCCACCTCGGCGGGCTGCAGCGTCCCCTCCCCCCAGCGCTGTTCCCTGCCCACCGCCGGGTTCATCACGCAGTGCATCCGCCGGCCCCGGAATCCGGTGGCGAGGCACTCGTTGGCACCCACGCACCGCACCACCTCGCTCTCCCGGCCCTCGAGCGTCTTGGTGATCAGGAACGGGTCGGCCATGTGGGCGCGCACCATCGCCACCATGTCGGCGGCGCCCGAGGAAACGACCCGCTCGGCGGTGGCGAGATCCAGGATGCGGCCGGCCAGGAAGATCTTGGCCCGGTCGCCGACGACCTGCTTGGCGCGCTTCCCGTAGTCGACCAGGAACGCCTGCGGCACCGACCCCATGGCCGGCACGGCGTAGTGGAAGCTGTGATAGCTGCCGCTGGAGATGCTGAAGAAGTCGTAGAAGCCGGTGGCGGCGAAGATGTCGAGGTACTCCTCGGCCAGCTCGGGGGTGACACCGGCGTCGCCGACATACTCGTCGAACGAGAACCGCATGCCGACCGTGTAGTCGTCGCCGACCCACTCGCGGATGCTCTCGCCGATCTCCACGAGCAGTTGCGCGTTGCGGCGTGGCGAGCCGCCGTAACGGTCGGTGCGCTTGTTGAACGCCGGGCTCAGGAACTGCATCGGCAGGTACCCGTGGGCGGCGTGAACCTCCACCCCGTCGATGCCCGCCTTCTGCATGTTGGCCGCCGAGCGGCCGTAGTCCTCCACTAGTTCGTCGATGTATCCCTGGTCCATCTCCCAGGGGATCTCGGTACCACCCGGTGACGGCACCCGCGAGGGCCCCCGCACCGGGTACCAGTCGTCGAAATCGATGCGGGCGCCCTGGTTCACACCGAACGTGCTGAACTCCATGAAGATCTTGCAGTCGTGGGCGTGCAGCGCCTCGGCGAGCCGGGCGAACGCCGGGATGACCCGCTCCTCCCAGGCGGTGAGGCGCCAGCCGGACGGCCCCGACTCGGCGCTGGCACGGGCGAGGCGCCGGCTCACCGACGTCGACTCGCCGTCGACGAGCGCCACGCCGCCCTTCGCCCGCTCCACGTAGTAGGCGATCATGCGGTCGGTGGGCTGGTTGTCGTCGCCGTACGCCTGGCGGTGGGGCGACAGCATGATCCGGTTCTTCACCGTGGTGGCGCCGATCCGCAGTGGCGTCCAGAGCAGGCTCTCCGGTGTCATCGGGTCCGCCGCCACGCGGGCAACGCTAGCTGTTGGGTCCTGCCGTGGCCGCCGGCGCATGGTGGTCGCGGTGACCCGTGGAACTCCGCCGGCAGTGCCTGAGTGATGGTCGGGCGCATTGCTCCGGCGCGCTCCGCGGAGGTGCTTCACCTCGGGACTCCGCGCGCCGGGCGCATATCGTGGGGCGATGGCGGACTGGGCGCACGCAGGTGCCGCACGACTCGTGGCCGCACTCGAGGCCGGCGAGGTGTCGAGCCGTGAGTTGCTCGATCTCTACCTAGCCAGGATCGAAGCGGCCGATCCGGCTCTGAATGCCGTCGTCACACTGGACACGGAGAGCGCGCGCCGGCTGGCCGGCGAGGCCGACGAGGCCCTGGCCCGCGGTGAGGCGACCGGGGCGCTGCACGGATTGCCGATCACGATCAAGGACACCATCGAGACCGAGGGGCTGCGCACGACGGCGGGGGCGCCCTGGCTCGGGGGGCACGTTCCGGATCGGGACGCCACCGCCGTCGCCCGCCTGAAGGCCGCCGGGGCCATCGTGTTCGGCAAGACCAATTGCCCCCTCCTCGGCGGAGACGCCCAGAGCGAGAACGTGGTCTTCGGCACGACCGGCAACCCGTGGGCGTTCGACCGCTCTCCCGGCGGCTCGTCGGGCGGCTCGGCCGCCGCGCTGGCCGCCGGCCAGACGTCGCTGGAACTCGGCAGTGACATCGGGGGCTCGGTCCGGAATCCGGCGCACTTCTGCGGCGTCTACGGGCACAAACCCAGCTTCGGCATCATCCCGACCCGCGGGCACATCCCGCCGCCGCCGGGCGATCTCAGCCCGGTCGACCTGGCCGTCGTCGGGCCGCTGGGGCGTGCTGCGGAGGATCTGGGGCTGGCGCTTGACGTGCTCGCCGGCCCTGACGATGCCGACGGCACCGCCTGGCACCTAGACCTGCCGCCGCCGCGAGGGCGGGCACTGGCCGACTATCGCGTCGCGGTGTGGCTGGAGGATCCGGCGTGCCCCGTCGACAGCGCCGTCGGCGCCGTCCTGAGTGACGCCGTCGACGCCCTGACGGACGCCGGCGCGGTGATCGACAGCCGTCTGCGTCCCGACTTCTCGCTCGCCGACGCCCACCGCACGTATCAGCGCCTGCTCTACGCGGCGACGACCTCGGGGCTCGCCAACCGGGTCTACGGCACCCTCCTGGCGAAGGCGCAGGAATTGGAACCGGAAGAGGACGGGCGGAACGCCCGCTACCTGCGCGACGGCACTGCCCGGCACCGGGACTGGCTCGCCGCCGACGAGGAGCGCGCCCGCTACCGGGATCGATGGCGCGACTACTTCAGGGACTGCGACATCCTGCTGTGCCCGACGGTGCCGACCACGGCGATCCGCCACGACCACTCCAACATCAACCGCCGGACGATCACCGTCGACGGTGAGACCCGCGACTACTGGGACCAGATCATCTGGCCGGGCATGGCCAGCATGGCCGGCCTGCCGGCCACCGTCGCCCCGGTCGGCCTCGCATCCGACGGCCTGCCGGTGGGCATCCAGGTCATGGGGCCGTACCTAGAGGACGCCAGCACCATCGACTTCGCCCGGCGGCTCGCCGAGGTGGTCGGCGGCTACGAGCCGCCCCCGGCGTTCGCGTGAGCAGGCACGCAGGCCGACTGGTTGCCGCCAGTTGCCCGCCCTCCCGGATGGCTCGCACGTGACGGAAGGCGCCGGGTCGCATCCCGACGGCTTCTCCCGGCACTTCGCCAGGGCGGCGGGCCGGGAGTTCCACTACCTGCGCACCGGATCGGGGCCGGTCGCGGTTCTGCTACCCGCCTTCCCGTGGTCGGCGGGATCGTTGGCCCCCCTTGCGGAGGCGCTGGCCGGCGAGTTCACCGTCGTCGTGTTGGATCTCCCCGGCTGTGGCAACTCGCACTCCCTGGGCGGCTCCCCCACCCTCGGTGACTACGCCGGGGGCGTGGCGGGGAACCTCGGCGCCCTGGGCATCGACCGCTGCCACCTCTACGGCATCGAGACCGGGGCACAGGTCGCTCTGGAGGTCGCGGCCCGCCACCCCGAGCGGGTCGCCAGAGTGGTCCTCGACCAACTCCCGCTCCTGGAGGACTCCCAGCGAAGCGAGCTGGCCGAGAGGTCCTGCCCCCGGTTCGACCCGTCATGGGACGGCGCCCACATCGCCGCCATCTGGTGGTGGTGCCGCGAGCAGTCCCTGTTCCGGCCGTGGTACCGGCCGGCGGCCGAGACACGCCTGGACGCCGACGAGCCGCCGCCCGCCGTGCTGCAACGCCGAGCCGCCGACGTGCTCCGTGCCGGCGATGGCTACGGGGACGGGCTCCGCGCCGCCTTCGCCCACTCGGCGGCCGGCTCGCTGGGCCGGCTCGAGGTTCCATGGACCCTGGTCACGTCGCCCGCCGACCCGCTCACGCCGCCCGGCGGGCGTAATCCGGCGCCCGGCCCGCACGGAACGGTTATCGACCTGCCGCCGGGCCCGGACCGGTGGTCGCAGTTGCGCGCACTCTTCGATGCGACCGGCAGTGCCGATCGCTCGCTGCAGATCCCGGCGCGAACATCGGCGGCGGGAGCCATCGAACGCGGCTACCTGACGACCACTAGCGGCCAACTGCTGGTGCGCCGGACAGCCGGCACCGGCCGGCCGCTCGTCATGCTCCACGCCTCGCCGACATCGTCGGCACTGCTGGAACCCCTGATGCGGGAGTTGGCCGGGGACCGTCCTGTGATCGCCCTCGACACGGCCGGCAACGGCGACTCCGACCCGCCCCCCGGCGACGGGCCGTTCGACATCGGGGAGTTCGCGGCCATCGTCAACGAGGCCCTGGACGTCCTGGAGGTCGGCGAACTCGACCTCTACGGCACGCATACCGGCGCGCTGATCGCCACCGACGTCGCCCTGGCTCGCCCCGGAATCCACCGGCTGATCCTCGAGGGCGTCACCATGTTCGATGACGGCGACCGGCCCGACCTCCTGCCCCGCGCCGAGCTCTTGGCCAGCTACCTCCCCACGTTCGAGCCGACCTGGGACGGCACGCACCTGCTGGCGGCGTGGCACTTCCGCCGGGCGTTCACCACCTACTGGCCGTGGTTCCGGCGCACCCGCGACGGCATCCGCTGGGTCCCGATGGTCGAACTGCCGGCCTTCCACCGCGGCTTCGTCGAAGTCGCCAAACGACTCGACACCTACCACCTCCCGTACCGGGCCGCGCTCGCCTACCCGACCGCCGACCGCCTCCCGCAGGTCGGTGTTCCGACGCTGATCGCCGCGCATCCCGACGACCCCCTCCAAGCCCACAGCCCCGAGGCGGCAGGCCTCGTCCCCGACGGCCACTGGGACGCACTCCCCGACGACATCACCGCCGTGGCCGCTCTCTACGAGGAGTTCCTGACCGGGCCGTGAGTGCCGGCACGGACGGTCCGCGGCTACCTCAATCGGAACGGCGGGGCGCCAGCGCGTAAGGTGTCCGGCGATTTCCATTCGCCTGGAGGGGAGTGCACCATGAGGCTACGGAACATCAGTTACCGACTCGCCGCGCTCGCAGCCGCGCTCGCGCTCGTGGCCGCGGCGTGCGCGGAGGCCGACACCGGCGAAGCCGACGCCGCAGCCTCCGCCGCTGCGGACGCCTTGGCCGAGGCGCAGGCGGCCCGCTCGGAGGCCTCCGCCGCCAACAGCGCGGCCTCCGCCGCCGACGCCGCCGCGGCCGCGGCTGACGCTGAGGCCTCGGCGGCCGCTGCGCGGGCGCAGGAGGCGATCGCCGCCGCCGAACTTGCCCAGGCCACCGCCGAGGGCAACGAAGACGCCGTCGACGCGGCACGCGCGGCGCTGGCAGAGGCGCAGGACGCGGCCGCCGCCGCGCAAGCCGAGGCCGCCGCCGCCCAGGCCGAAGCCGCAGCCGCCCAAGCCGATGCCGCAGCCGCCCAGGCCGAAGCCGAGGAGGCCCGGGCCGCCGCCGAGGAGGCGGCCGCCGAGGCCGAGGCCGCAGCCGCACCCGACCCGCCGCCGCCACCACCTCCCCCGCCGGAGCCCGAGCCGGTGACGTTCACGATGATCTTCCCGGCCGTCCCGTCCAACGTCGACCCCGCGGTATACCAGGGTCGGCCCACCGGGGAAACCACTCAGAGTGTGGTGAGCACGCTGGTGCGCTACGTGCCGCTGCCCGCCGGGGCCACGGCACTGCAGGGTCCGGCCGACCTGCAGCCCGAACTCGCCGAGTCGTGGACGCAGGAGGACAGCGGCAGCTACGTGTTCACGCTGCGCGAGGCTCTCAGCCCCGCAGGCAACCAGGCGACCTCCGCCGACGTGCTGTGGACTTTCCAGCGCGGGCTCGAGACCGACTTCATCACGCCGTTCCTGTTGAGCGTCGGCGGCATCGATCGCGAGAACCCCATCGAGGTGATCGACGACCGCACCTTCCGGCTCGTCGCCCCGTCCGCCAACTCGCTGACGCTGCCGGTGCTCACCTGGTACGGCATGGGCATCATCGACAGCGTCGAGGCGCAGAGCCACGCCACCGACGAGGACCCGTGGGCACAGGACTGGATGGCCACGAACTCGGCCAGCTACGGCGCCTACCAGGTGGAGTCGATGATCCCCGGCGAGGAGATCCGCCTCACCAAGAACCCCAACTACTGGGACGCCGGCAGCGTGGCCATCGAGAACGTGGTCATGCGGGCGGTGCCCGACGCCGGCAACCGCATGCTGCTGGTGGGCTCCGGCGAGGTGGACTTCGTGGGCGGCTTGACGTTCGACCTGTTCCAGAGCGTCGTGGCAGCCGGCGGCGACGGCATCGATCCGATCGCCGGGCTTGACGTGAACCTGGACAAGCTGTCGCTCAATACCCGCTTCGCGCCGTTCGACGACGTGCGCGTGCGCCAGGCCATCTCGCTGGCCATTGACCGTGACGCCCTCATCACCGGGGCGTACGCCGGTCTCGGCACGCCCGGGCTCTACCCGATCTCCACGGCGATCCCGCAGCCCGATCCGCCGACCGACGTGGCGGCCCGCTACGACCCCGACGCGGCGCGGGCGCTGCTCGCCGATGCGGGACTGGCCGACGGCTTCGAGTTCACGCTGTCAATCAATCCCAGCTCGGGTCCGGGACCATACGCCGAGCAGGTCGCCGTGCTCATCCAGGATCAGCTGCGCGACGTGGGCATCGGTGTCAGCATCGACCTGATCTCCTCGCCGGCCGACTTCAACACAGCGACTCGCGGCGGCGAGCTGGACGCTTGGCTGTTCGGCACCCGTCCGCTGGTGAACGACGTGGCCTACTTCCTGCTGCTGGCCGTCGGACCGATGTCGGTCAAGCTCGAGGGCTACGGCAGCGAGGCGGTCGACGACCTGCTCGGCCGGATCGTGGCCGAGCCCCTCGGACCTGCCCGGGACGCCCTGCTCTCGGAGATGCAGTCGCTCCTGGCCACCGACGTGCCATACGTGCCGCTGGTCGAGACGGTGCTGCCGTGGGTGCACCTCGGCGAGTTCGGCGGGGTCGCGCCCAACCCGCTCGGCGCCCTCTACCTGCAGGACGTCACCCCGTGACACGGGCGGCACACCGCCGGGCGGACTGAGCAGGTCCGCCCGGCCCGTGCCATGACAGCGGCTGCGCTGCGCAGCACGCTCGGCGACGGCAACAGCAGGCTGGTTGTCAGCGCCTACGACGCGTTGACCGCCCGCGTGGCTGAGGCCGCGGGGTTCGAGATCCTGCATGTCACAGGCTTCGGATCGGCCGCGGCGATCACCGGCGGGCCCGACATCGGCCTCGTGACCATGACGGAGATGGTCGAGACCACGCGCCGGATCTGCGACGCCGTCGAGCGTCCCGTGATCGCCGATGCCGACTGCGGCTACGGCAACCCGCTCAACGTGATGCGCACCGTGCGGGCGCTGGAGGCGGCCGGAGCCGCGGGATTGCACCTCGAGGACCAGGTCACACCCAAGCGCTGCGGCCACATGGCCGGCAAGGCGGTGATCCCGACCGCCGAGATGGTCGCCAAGGTCGCCGCGGCGGTCGACGCCCGCAGTGATGAGGACTTCGTGATCATCGCTCGCACCGACGCCCGGGCACCCGAGGGGCTCGATGCCGCCCTCGAGCGGGCGCACGCCTACTTCGCCGCGGGCGCCGACGTGCTCTTCGTGGAGGCCCCCGAGTCGCGCGACGAGATCCGACGCATCGCCGGCGAGTTGCCCGGGCCGCAGTTGTTCAACTGGGCTTACGAGGGCAGGACGCCCCACGTCTCCCGCCGCTGGCTGGAGGAACTGGGCTTCGCCTGGATCCTCTTCGCCGACGTGGCGCTGGCGGTCCACCGAGCCGCCGCAGGGTTCTACGAGCGACTCGCGGAGATCGACTCGCCCGATGAACTGCGCGACCTCCTCACCGGATTCGACGCCTTCAACGAATTCGTCGGTCTCGGCGACTGGCGGCGCTCGGAACGCCGGTACGCCGCCCCGACCGACGAGTGAGAGAATGCCGACCGGCATGGAGGACAAGCACCGGATCTACGAGCAGGCCGAACTCGGTGGCAGGGTCGGCTTCGGGAACCGCGCCGCCGTGGTCGTCGTGGACTTCCAGCGCTGCTTCGTGGATCCGTCCATCCCGGGTGGGGGCGACTTCTCCGACGCCATCGATGCGACAGCGAGCCTGCTGGCAGCCGCCCGCTCGCGCGGGGTGCCGATCGTGTACACGGTCGTCGCCTACGACGATCCGGCGAGGGACGCCGGCCGGTTCATCGACAAGTGCCCGACGTTGAAGTACGCGGTGGCCGGCAGCGAGATGGTCGAACTCGACGAGCGTCTCGGCCGCCGACCCGACGAGCCGGTCATCGTCAAGAGTTTCGCCAGCGCCTTCTTCGGCACCGCGGTGGCGTCGTACCTCACCGGCCTGGGCGTCGACACGGTGATCCTGGCGGGGTGTACGACGAGCGGGTGCGTGCGCGCCTCGGCCATCGACTCGATGCAGAGCGGCTTCCGGACGATCGTTCCCCGCCAGTGCGTCGGTGACATCGCCGCCGAGCCGCACGAGGCCAACCTGTTCGACATCGACGCCAAGTACGGCGACGTCGTGGATCTCGACGTGGTTCTGGCACAACTCGCCGATCTTCCCGGCGCATCCCCTGGAGGATGATCCGGTGACGCGCCAGACCGGCGATACACCTCGTCATTCCGGCGAAGGCCGGAATCCAGTTCAGACGGTCCGCGTGCTGCTGCACGAGGGTCACCGATGAGCCTCTCGCTCGCCGTCGACGCCGGCGGCACGTTCACCGACCTGGTCCTGACCGACACCGCCTCCGGGCACACGTGGATCGCCAAGACCCCTTCCGCGAGCGACCCGACCGAGGCGGTGCCCGACGGGATCGCCAAGGTGTGCGACGCCGCCGGCGCGGGCCGCGGTGCCATCACGTCGCTGCACTACGGCTCCACCGCGGCGCTCAACGTGCTGCTCACCCGGCGCGGCGCCACCATCGGCCTGCTGACAACCGCCGGATTCGGCCAGATCCTGCACCTGGCGCGCTCCCAGACACCGGGACCCCTCGTCGGCTGGTTGAGTTGGGTCAAGCCTGACCCGCTTGTGCCCCTCGAACTGACCCGCGAGATCCCCGAACGGGTACGGGCCGACGGAACCGTCGAGGTCCCCCTCGACACCGAGGCCGCCCGCCGTGCCGTCGCCGACCTGGCGGAGCGCGGCGCGGAGGCCATCGCCGTCGTGTTCCTGCACAGTTACGCCAACCCCGACCACGAGCTGCAGGTGCGCCGCATCGCCGCCGACCTGGCACCGGAGCTGCACGTCACCCTGTCCCACGAGGTCCTGCCGGAGTACCGGGAGTACGAGCGCGCCATGACCGCCGTGGTCAACACCTACATCTCGCCCTCGGTGTCCCGATCACTGCAGGCCTTCGGCTCCCGGCTGCGCGCCGAGGGGCTCGACTGCGCCGTCAACGTGGTGCGCTCCGACGGCGGGCTGATGTCGAGCGACGCGGCGGCGGTGCGTCCCGTGGAGACCATCATCTCCGGGCCGTCGGGTGGGGTCGCCGGCGCGCTGGCGGTCGCCACCGCTGCCGGGTTCGCCGACATCCTGACCCTTGACATGGGCGGGACCTCCACCGACGTGTCGGTCTGCACGGGGGGCGAGGCGCTGATCTCCCGCGACACGGTGGTGGGCGACCACCCGGTCCGCTCGCCCAGCGTGGACGTTCGCAGCATCGGCGCCGGCGGCGGTTCGATCGCTTTCGTGCCCGAACTGCTGCGCGGCCTGCGCGTCGGTCCCGCCTCCGCAGGCGCCGAGCCGGGGCCGGTCTGCTACGGGCGCGGCGGTGACCGCCCCACCGTCACCGACGCCAACCTGGTGCTGGGCAGGCTTCCCGCGGGCCTGCTCGGCGGCGAGATCACGCTGGACCGCGAGGCCGCCGAGCGTGCGCTGGGACTCCTCGGATCGGATCTCGGCATGAGCGTGCACGAGACCGCTCAGGCGGTCGTGGACATCGCCAACGAGAAGATGGCGGGGGCACTGCGGATCATGTCGGTGGAGCGCGGGCTGGACCCCCGGGACTACACCCTGGTCGCCTTCGGCGGCGCCGGTCCGCTGCACGGGAACGCGCTCGCCGGGCTGCTGGGATGCTTCCCGGTGCTGGTGCCGCCCGCACCCGGCGTGCTCTCGGCGTACGGCTTCCACACGGTCGGGCACCGGAACTCCTTCAGCCGGACGCTCATCCGGGAACTGCGGGCCGGCAGGGACGAGGACGTGACCAAGGCGTTCGCGGAGATGGTCGACCGGGCGCAGGCATGGCTGGACGCGCAGGGCCTCACGGGCGGAGTGCTGGCATTCACCTGTGACCTCCGCTTCCTGCGCCAGGGGTATGAGATCGAGGTCGCCGTGCCCACCGGCGACGGTGGCGAAGTGCTGATCGACGCCCTCGCCGAGCGCTTCCGCAGCGAGCATCAGCGTCTCTACGGGTTCGTCCCGGAGGCGCCCATCGAGATGGTGAACGTGCGCGTCGAGGCGCGTGGCCCTGCCCCGCGCAGCGACCGGGAGCCCCAGACGGTTGTGCCCGGCGACGGCAGCGCGGCGCGCACCTCCACCGAGCAGGTCTACGAGCAGGGCCGCTGGGTGCCGGCCGGAGTGTTCGAGCGCGAGCGCCTGCGTGCGGGCGACACCGTCGCCGGACCGGCGATCATCACCCAGACCGACACGACCACCTTCGTTCACGGCGGCCACGTCGCCGTCACCGACGCCTGGGCGAACCTCCTGATCGCACCGGAGGATTCCGGATGACCGCCGAGGCAGTAGCCGTGGACCTGGCGACGCTGGAGATCATCGAGAGCGCGCTCCTGAACATCCGCGAGGAGATGGACGCCGTGGTGCTCCAGTCGGCGATGTCGCCGATCATCCGCGAGCAGCACGACGAGTTCCCCCTCGTCACCGACGCCGCCGGCAACATGCTCGTGGGCCAGTTCGGCTCGTACGTGCCGCTGCTGCTGGAGACGTTCGGCGACGAGATCCGCAGCGGCGACGTGATCCTGCAGAGCGACCCCTACCTGTGCGACGGCGCCATCCAGCACACGCCGGACTGGCTGGTGCTGTCCCCCATCGACTTCGACGGCGAGCGGGTCGGCTACGCCTCCATGTTCGGGCATGTGCTGGACTGCGGCGGCACCGTGCCCGGCAGCATGGCCGCCACCGCCACGTCCATCTGGGACGAGGGCATCCGCATCCCGCCGGTGAAGCTCTTCGCCGAGGACCGGCTGAACGCCGACGTGCTCCGGATCATCCTCAACAACAGCCGCACACCGGAGATGAACGAGGCCGACCTCATGGCGCTCGTGGCGGCGTGCCGCACCGCGGCAACCCGGGTGCAGGACCTCTGCAGGCGCTTCGGCACCGCCACCTACCGGCGCGCCTGCGATGCCCTGCTGGCGCGCACGCGGGACGCCATGGCCGCCATCATCGCCCGCCACATCCCCACCGAGCCGGTGAGCTTCGTCGACGTGGTGGACGACGACGGGCAGGGCAACGGCCCCTTCGAGATGAAACTCACCGTGTGGCGGGAGGGCGAGAAGGCCTACTTCGACTGGACCGGCACCGATCCCCAGGCGCCGGGGCCCATCAACCTCGCCACCCACGAGGGAATGTTCAAGATGTTCGTGGGCATCTACCTCATCATGGCCTTCGACCCCGAGATCTCGTTCAACGAGGGGTTCCACGACCTGATCGAGGTGATCCTCGAGCCCGGCTCGCTGGTGAGCCCCGAGTTCCCCGCCCCCCTGGGACTGCTGAACATCACCCTCGCCCGCCATTTCGACGTGATCCAGGGCGTGCTGGCGCTCTGCGCCCCCGAGTTCGCCGCCGGCGCGGGCTACGGGTCCAGCCCCGCGCTGACCTACAGCGGCACCGACGACCGCGGCGAGTACTTTCAACTCGGCGAGATCAGCTACGGGGGGCTTCCGGGGCGGCCGGCGGGCGACGGCATGGACGGGCATTCCTGGTGGCCGCTGTTCACCAACATCCCCACCGAGTACATCGAGAGCTACTTCCCGGTGACGGTGCAGACCTACCGCTCGATCCCCGACAGCGGCGGGGCCGGGCGCAATCGCGGCGGCAACGGGGTGGAGAAGGTGTACCGCTTCGACAGCGACGGCGAGATCACCATCCAGGACGACCGCTGGCAGAGCCGGCCCTGGGGATGGGCCGGCGGACTGCCGGGCGACCTCAGCCGCAAGAAGCTGCACCGCGCCGGCGGGGAGAGCGAGGACCTGCCGTCCAAGTGCGACGTGGTGGCCGTGGAGGCCGGCGACAGCCTGGCGTTCATCACCGCGGGCGCGGGCGGTCTGGGCGACCCCCTCCGGCGCCCCGTCGAGTCGGTGCTCCGCGACGTGCGCGGCGGGCTCGTGTCGCCGGAGGCGGCGCGGCGCCACTACGGCGTCGCCCTGACCGACGATCTCCAGGTAGACGAGGCGGCAACCGAGGAGTTGCGGCGATCAGGCGGGGGCCAGGGTGACTGATCCTCGCGGCGTGGATGGCGATGGGCTCACCCCAATACGGCTGCGGCGATCCGGCGGGAGCGACGGTGACTGATCCCGTCCGGCTGGAAATCGCTAGCGACATCGCGCATGTCACGCTGAACCGACCCGACAAGTTGAACGCGCTGAGTTCCAGGCTGCTGGGCGAGCTCGTGGAGGTCCTGGAACGAGTCGCCGGCGATCCCGCGGTGAGGGTCGTCATCCTCTCCGGCGCCGGCCGTGCCTTCTCGGCGGGCGGCGACCGCGACGAGACCGGCGAACCGTGGGGCGTGAGCCTGGAGGCTGACACCGCCCTGCTGCGGCGCTTCATGGAGTCCTCACTCCTGCTGCACGAGATGGATGCTGTCACCATCGCCGCTGTCAACGGCCCGTGCGCCGGAGGCGCCCTGGCACTGGCGTGCGCGTGCGACCTGCGCTACGCCGCGACATCGGCCCGCTTCGTGACGGCGTTCGCCCGCGTGGGCCTCTCGGGCGACTTCGGCGGCACGGCGACGATGGCCTGGGTGCTGGGTCCCGCCAAGGCACGCGAGCTCTACCTGCTGTCCGAGGTCGTCGAGGCGCCCGAGGCGGAGCGCATCGGACTGGTGTCCCAGGTGGTGCCCGACGATGAACTGCTCCCCCACGTCCAGCGGATCGCCGAACGCCTGCTCTCCGCCGCTCCCGGTGCGCTCGTTGCCATGAAACAGAACCTCAACGACGGGCTGCGCCTCCCGCTCGCCGAGGTGCTCGACCGGGAGGCCGAGCGACAGGTGCGCTGCACCCGCGACCCCACCTTCGACGAGCGCTACGGCCTGCAGGGGCGGTGAGGCCCCGGCCGATGGGACGATCGCTGGCGCGCCAACTCATCGAGTCACACCTCGTCTCCGGGGAGCCGCTCGCCGGTTCGGAGATCGCCCTCGCTCCTGATCAGGTCTTCATCGACGATTCCGTCGGCCCGCTCATCGCCCTCGAACTGGAGGCCATGGGAGTTGACCGGGTGCAGGTGGATCTGGCCGTCGGCTACGTGGATCACCTGCTGCTGCAGGCCGATGAGCGCAACCCCGCCGATCACCTCATGATGCGCAGCGCCTGCGAGCGCTACGGCCTGTGGTTCAGCCGGGCCGGCAACGGCATCTGCCACGCCGTGCACCAGCAGTCCTTCGGGCGGCCGGGCGCCTGCCTGGTCGGCTCCGACAGCCACACCTGCGCCGCGGGCGCTCTCGGGATGCTGGCGATCGGCGCCGGCGGGCTGGCGGTGGCGCTGGTCCTCGCCGGCGAGCCGCTGCACGTGACGATGCCGGAGATCTGGGGTGTCCGCCTCGTGGGGCGACTCGGGGCGTGGGTGAGCGCCAAGGACGTGATCCTGGAGATGCTTCGCCGCCACGGCACCGACGGCGCGGTGGGCCGGCTCATCGAGTACCACGGTCCGGGCGTGGACGGCCTGTCGGTGTGGGACCGCCACGTCATCGCCCACATGGGGGCCGAGTTGGGGGCAACGACCTCGGTTTTCGGCTCCGACGACGAGGTGCGGCGCTATCTCGACCGCCAGGGCCGCGGCGAGGACTGGCGCCGGTTCGAAGCCGAGCCCGACGCCGTCCACGCCGACTACGACCATGTGACCGAGATCGATCTGGGTGCGGTGGAGCCGCTCGTGGCACTGCCGCCGAGTCCCGGCAACGTCGTACCGGTCGCCGAGGTCGCCGGCGCCGAGATCCACCAGGCGTACATCGGCTCCTCAGCCAACCCCGCCTTCCGCGACCTGGCCATGGCCGCAGCGGTCGTGGCGGGCCGGACGGTGCACGACCGCGTCTCGTTCGACATCAACCCGGCCAGCCGCGAGGCCCTCGGCAACCTCGCCGGCGCGGGCCACATCGCGACCCTGGTGCAGGCCGGCGCCCGCCTTCACCAGGCGGGGTGCAACGGCTGTCCCGGCATGGGACAGGCGCCCGCGCCCGGCCGGATCAGCGTGCGCACGGTGCCCCGCAACTTCCCGGGCCGGTCGGGCACGGCCGACGACCGGGTGTACCTGGTGAGCCCCGAGACGGCGGCGGTCTCGGCCCTCACAGGCGTCCTCACCGACCCGCGGACGCTCGGATCGGCAGCACCGAGAGTCGACGAACCCGACGAGTGGCTCACCAACCACGACCTTCTGGTGCCTCCTCTGCCCGCCGAACGGGCCCGCCGGGTGCCGCTCGCCAAGGGTTCGAACCACCCGTCGCTGCCGCGGTTCGAACCCCTGCCGGATCGGCTGAGTCTCCCCGTGCTGTTGAAGATGAGTGACGACGTGTCCACCGACGAGATCCTCCCCGCCGGACCGCGCGCCATGCCACTGTGGTCGAACGTGGAGCGCATGGGCGACTTCGCCTTCGAGGTTGTGGATCCCACTTACCCCGAGCGGGCCCGCTCCACCGGAGACCACGCCGTGATCGGCGGGCACAACTACGGCCAGGGCTCAAGCCGGGAGCAGGCGGCGCTGGCCCCGCGGTCCCTCGGGCTGCGAGTGGTCGTCGCCCTGTCGTACGCCCGCATCCACCACGAGAACCTGGTTCTCTTCGGCATCCTGCCGCTGACGTTCGCCGGTCTGGAACCCTACGAGACGCTCGAAGTCGGGCACACGCTCGTCGTCGAGGATGCACTCGGGCTGCTCTCCGACGGAAGCGGAAGCGTGCTGGAGACCACGACCGGTCGCCGCTTCGCCGTCCGCCACGACCTCTCCGAACGCCAAGCCGAGATCGTGCGCCAAGGCGGCGCCATCAACGCGGCCCGCCGGACGGCGGCGCCTGAGCGGGCCTGATGCTCGAGCGCCACCTCGTCCTACCGCACCTGCTGGCCGCGCGGGCCGCCGAGTGTCCCGACCGGATGTTCCTGCAGGAGGTCGACGGCCGCTCGATCTCCTACGGCGACCTGCATCGCTACACGCTCACCTGGGCGGACGCCTACCGGCGATTGGGCATCGCCGCCGGCGACCGCGTGGCGGTGATGCTGCCGACGGGCATCGACGCCGTGAGCGCCTGGCTGGGACTCTCCTGGCTGCGTGCCTGGGAGGTGCCCGTCAACATGGGCTACGTGGGCCGGATGCTCCACTACCTGCTGGAGCACTCCCGCTCGAAGTTGCTGGTGACCGCCGCGGATTACCTGGAGCGGCTCGGCGACGTCGCCGACAGACTCACGCACCTGGAGACGATCGTGGTGCACGACCGGAACGACGTGACGAGCGATCTGCCATTCCGGGTGATCGGGAGGAGCGAGTTCCTGGCCGGCGCAGCGCCCGCCACCGACCTCGGAGGCCCCGGCCCCGCCGACATCGCCACCGTCATGTACACGTCCGGGACCACCGGCCCCTCCAAGGGCGTACTGGTGTCGTGGGCCCAACTCCACGCCACAGCGTCCACCAGTATCTTCACGGGTGACTTCGGCGCCGACGACGCGTACTACATGCCGTTCCCGCTGTTCCACATCAGCGGCAAGGGCCCCGTCTACACGTTCGCGCTGGTGGGCGGGCGCGTCGTCATGCGCCCCTCGTTCAACACTTCCGCGTTCTGGGACGACATTCGCCGCTACCGCTGCACCACCACCCTGCTGCTGGGGGCGATGGCCAACTTCATCAACCGCCAGGAGAGGCGGCCCGACGATGCCGACACGCCGCTGCACACGGTGGTGATGGTTCCGCTCATCCCCGAACTCGAGGACTTCAAGCAGCGGTTCGGCGTGCGCGTCTCCACCGCCTTCAACATGACCGAGATCAGCGTCCCGCTTCATTCCGATGGTTGGACGCTGGCGGACCTGGAGAGCTGCGGCAAGGTGCGCCCCGGCTACGAGGTGCGCGTGGTGGACACCGACGACGAGGACGTGGGGCCCGGCAGGGTCGGCGAGCTGATCGTGCGGGCCGATGAGCCGTGGACGCTCATGGCCGGCTACCTCGACATGCCCGAGGCGACCACGGCGGCATGGCGCAACCTCTGGCTGCACACCGGCGACGCCTTCCGCTACGACGCCGACGGCAACTACTACTTCCTGGACCGCATCAAGGACACCATCCGCCGGCGCGGCGAGAACATCTCCTCGGCCGAGGTGGAGATGGTGGTCAACGAGCATCCGGCCGTGCTGGAGTCGGCCGCCATCGCCGTGCCCTCCGAGTGGGGCGAGGACGAGGTCAAGATCGTGGTCGTCCCCCGTCCCGGCGAGAACGTCGAGCCGGCGGACTTGATCGACTTCCTATCCCCACGCCTGCCCCGCTTCATGCTCCCCCGCTACGTCGAGGTCGTGACAAGCCTCCCCAAGACCCCCACGGAGAAGGTCCGCAAGGTCGAACTCCGGACCCAGGGCATCACACCGGACACCTGGGACCGCGAGGGCGCCGGGTAGCGCGCTCTCAGATCGCCAACAGGGCGGTGAAGTCCGCCATCGGCAGGTCCGGACGGGCGAAGATCGCCGCGACGATGACCTCGAGCTGATCCGGACCGATCACGCCGGAAGCGCAGCCGGCGAGCTTGCCGAGCAGGTCGGCGTCGCTCAGCGGGTTGGCAACGGAGCCCCTGAACGCATCGATCGACGTCGCCTCCCGGCTCCCGTCGGAGAACTCGACCTCCAGGGAGGCGCTCTCCATCCCGCGGCCGGGATCGGCGACGAACGTGACCGACTCGCGAGTCGCCAGGATGCTCCCGTCGGCCCGCGCCGCGGATTCCATCTCCCTGGCCGTGAAGCATCCGCGGTGCCATGCCGCGGCGGCGCAGAAGCTGCCGTCGAAGCGGGCCTGCTGGTCGTCGGTGGGGATGGCGAACCGTTCGCGGCGGCTGCGGTTCACTTCGGCGACGAGCGGGGCGACCGCGAACGTCATCGAGGCGACCCGTGATCGTTTCTCCGGCGGCGTGCGCCCGCGGAGATCCAGCGTGCAGTCCAAGGGGGCCTGGCTGATCGTCTCGGTGGGATAGCGCTTGAAGGCGATGGGGCCGCAGATCCGCCACTCGTCGCCGAGAGATCCCAGGGCGTCCTCGATCCTGTCCGGATCGCGCTCGGCGACCGTCACCAGCAGGCCGTACTCGCCGTCGATTGCCGTCGGCGGGGCGGTGAAGCCTCGACGGGCGAGGTCGGCGGCGGTGTACCCACTGCGGGCGGCGTCGCCGATGCGGTAGGGGTGGACATCGGTTCCGAGGACCTCCAGCGGGCCGGCGCCGCCGAGCGCGGCGAGGCCCAGCGCGTCGGCCGTGCGCTCGGCATCCAGACCCAGGATCACCGAGCAGCCCGCGGCGGCTCCGACGGCGCCCGCGGCGACAGCCGGGTTGAATCCCCGCTCGTAGTGCCCGGGCATAAGCATCGTCGCCACCGCCAACTCCACCTCGATGCCGAGGGCCGTCGCCGTGAGCGCGTCGGCCAGCGAGGCAGCCGACAGCTCGGCCGTCGCCTGCACGGCCGGCCACACGGGCGCCGTGGGGTGCACGAACGCCTCGATGTGGGTCTCATTGAAGTCCAGCACCTCGAGCATCGCCCCGTTCACCAGGGAGGCCCGGTCGCCGCTGGTCCGGTCCCCGTGCCAGAGCAAGCGGGCGGCGCCAGTGGCGGCGCCGTCGATCGCCCATTCCCGCAGCCGCCCGATTGCGGGATGATCGTGGCCGGCAACCGACGCGGCCGCCGCGTTCAGCACGAGCCGGCGAGCCTGGTGTTCCACCTCTCCGGGCAGTCGCTCGGTCCCCATGCCAGCGAGGAAGCCAGCAAGGCGCCCGGTCGCGGTCGCCGAGGGTGGACTCGGAGCCATCGGCCAATGGTACGGTCCCCTGACCAGCGCCGGAGAATGAGGCGTCGGGCGAGGGAGCACGTTCCCCCAACCCAAGGCGGGACATCATTCCTGGGGGCCGATCGGAGTAGATGTCATGGGCCGCGAATGCGACTTGTTGTGCATCGGGGGCGGACTTGGCGGGCTCGCCGCCGCTCTGCGTGCGGCCGACGCCGGACTCGAGGCGCTCATTGTCGAGAAGTCGCCGCTCATCGGGGGCGTCGCCGCCTACAGCGGCGGGGTGGTCTGGGTCGGCAACAACCACCTGCAGCGGCAGGCCGGCCTCGAGGACAGCGCTGAGGAAACCACCAGGTACCTGCGTTGGGTCGCACGTGACGCCGGCGCCTTCGACGAGGACCTCCTGGCCACGTTCGTCCGGCGCGCTCCCGAGGCCGTGGAGTACTTCGATGGCCTGGGCGTGCGCTTCCAGAGCACCGGGCTGGGCGACCAGTACCACCCCGACGCTCCGGGATCGGTGCCGGGCGGCCGCATCCTGGAGGTCACCGTCGACGGCGAGGCTCTCGGGCCGGTGCGGGACCGGTGCCGCAGTTCGCCCCACTTCCGCCTCCTCGGTCTGACCCATGACGAGGTGCGCCGAGCCGGGGGTGACCTGATCGCGGGCGAGGTTCTCGCCGAATTGCACCGGCAGCGGCAGGAGAGTGACTTCTGGACCTGGGGTCCCGGACTGTCTGCTGCGTTCGCCGCCGCGACTCTCGTGCAGCGGGAAGTGCCGATCCTGCTGGAGGCGCGCTGCATCGAACTTGTCCGGAGCGGAGACCGGGTCTCCGGGGCTGTCGTCGAGATGGGGGACGAACGCCGCGAGATCCGCGCTCGGCGAGGGGTGCTCGTGGCCACGGGCAGCTACGGCAATGCCCCGTTCGCGGCCGAACTGGAGGGGTTGCCGGAGGTCTTCGAGGCCTCCCCGCCGGTGCTCGACGGCGACGCCCTGGCGCTCGTCGAACCCACAGGAGCCGCCCGGGCACGCGCCGGGCAGGCGTTCACGATCTTCGGCTACGAGAGCCCGACAGAGCGCCACCCCGGGACGGACCTGCCGCTGCACCGAGAGCTGTCCCGGGCACTGGGGCTGCCGCATGCCATCGTCGTGAACCGGGCAGGGCGACGCTTCGGTGACGAGAGCTTCTACGGGTTCCTGCTACGGGCTGTGAAGGAACGCGACGCCTCGGGGCAGTTCCCCAACTACCCGTGCTATCTCATCGGCGACAACCGTTACCGCACCCGCTACCGCCTCGGCGACGGCGAGGAATGGCCCGCCGACCTCGCGCAGGCGCCGAACCTCGCCGATCTCGCCGGCGCACTCGGTGTCGACGCCGGTGGCCTCGTCGAGCAGGTCGCCGCCTTCAACGACGGCGCCGAGGAGGGGAACGATCCGGCGTTCGGCCGCGGCACGCTCCCCTACAGCCGGCTCCGGGCGGGTGATCCCAACCAGTCGCCCAACCCGAACCTGGGCTCGCTCAGGGAGCCGCCGTTCTGGGGCCTGCCGTTGAGGCTGCTGGGTACCGGCATCTACTCCACGGGGCTGCTGATCAACGGGGACGCGCAGGTTCTGACCGAGGATCGGTATCCCATCGACGGCCTCTACGCCACGGGCAACGCCGCCGCCTACACCGAGCAACCCGGCTACGTCGGTGGACTCGCCAATGCCCGAGCCATCACCTACGGCTACCTGGCCGCAACCCACGCGGCGTCGGGAGCCGGCCGTTAGAGCTAGTGACGGCGACCGGCGAACGCGTCAGCCGGAGGGCTGCAGAGTCCGCCAGATCCGTTCGGGTGAGAGTGGGGTGGCGAGCGTGTCGCCGCTGATCCCGGCCCCGGCGAGGGCGTCCAGAACCGCGTTGAGGACACAGCAGAAGGCGGCGTTGGTGCCGCCCTCGCCCATGCCCTTCATGCCACCCGGCGTGTACGGCGAGGGCGTCTGCTGGTGTTCGACGGTGAAGTTCGGAAGCACGTCAGGCGTGGGCACGAGATAGTCGGCCAGGGTGGTGGTGCGGGGCTGGCCGCCGGCGTCGTAGACCATCTCCTCGTTCAGCGCGGCCCCGATGCCCTGGGCAGCGCCGCCGTGCACCTGCCCCTGCACGATCACGGGGTTCACCACCGTGCCGCAGTCCAGCACTGCCACGTAGTCGGCGATGTCGACGCTGCCCGACTCGGGGTCGACTGCCACGGCGCAGGCGTGCGTGGTGAAGGAGAACGTGGGGCTCGGCGGGTCGAAGATGTACGAGGCGGTCAGTCCGGGCGGCTGACCCTCGGGCAAACGGAAACCGCGGTAGGCCGCTGCGGCCACCTCGGTGAGAGGCACCGAGGCGGCGGTGCCGGCGACGGTCACCTGCCCGGCGGAGAGGGTCAGGTCCGCGGGGTTCGCCTCCAGCATGTCTGCGGCGATGGCCCGGATCCGCCCGGCCAGCTCGCGGGCCGCCACGATCGCCGAGCCGCCGCCAAGCGCCATCGAGCGGGAGGCCGCCGTGCCGAAGGCCGAGTACGGGGTGATGTCGGTGTCGCTGTGGATCACCTCCACGTCGGCGGGGTCGACACCCAACTCGTCGGCCAGCAGCTGTGCCAGCGTGGTCTCCAGGCCCTGACCGTGCGGCGACACACCGGTGTAGAGGCGCACGCTGGCGTCGGGCTCCATCCGCACCACGGCACTCTCGTAGCCCCCGATGCGTATGCCCAGGATCTCGTTCAGGAAGCTGGGCCCGACGCCGGAGAGTTGCACGTGCGAGGCGTAGCCGACGCCCCGCAGGCGGCCGTCATCCGGCGACGGCGCGGCGGCCAGGCGGCTCTCGATGAGCTCGCGGGCGCGACGCAGCGGGGCGGCGTAGTCACCGTTGTCGTAGGTGACGTGCGTGCGGGTGGTGTAGGGCTGCTCGGTGGGGCGGATCATGTTCTGCTCGCGCACCTCGGCGGGATGGCGGTCCAGCGCCCGCGCCACCAACTCCACCGCCCTCTCGCCGATGAGGGCCGCCTGAGTCTGGCCGAAGCCCCGGTAGGCGCCGGTGGGCATGGTGTTGGTGGCCGCCAGGCGCCCCGTGCCCCGCACCGCATCCCACCGGTAGGGGCCGGGGGCCATGCCGAGCATCACGAACAGCGGGCCGCCGGAGAAGACGCTGCACTGGGCGCCCGCGTTGCGAACAGCGTCGACCCGCAGCCCGCGCAGCGTGCCGTCGTCGTCGAAGGCAACCTCCACATCGCAGATCTCGCCGCGAGCGTGAGTGGTGGCGAGCAGCGACTCGGTACGGCTCTCGACCCACAGCACCGGGCGCCCCAGCACCATGGCGGCGATCACCACCATCAGCTCGTCCTCGTAGAAGTGGTCCTTCAGGCCGAAACCACCACCCACGGCGGGCGCCACAACCCGAACCCGATGCTGCGACAGGCCCAGCACCGCACAGATGGCGTCTCGCGCTGCGTGTGGCGCCTGGGTCGACGTGTGCACCACCAGCTTGCCGCTCGGCTCGATGTGGGCCAGGACGCCGCGGCCTTCCATGGGAACGCCGCTGAGGCGTCCGATCACCAGCCGGGTGCGCAAGCGACGGTCGGCTGCGGCGAAAACCGCCTCGGTGTGTTCCGCATCGTCACCGGCGGTGCAGCCGGCAAGCAGGTTCCCGTCGACGCCGTCCCAGAGTTGCGGCGCGCCCTCCGACAGCGCCTCGTGGGGGTCGGTCACCGCCGTTAACTCCCGGATCAGCGGGATGACCCCCTCGGCGGCATCGGCGGCAACGGCAGCGCTCCCGGCGGTGACGACGGCGAGCGGCTGGCCGGCGTAGCGAACCCGGTCGTCGAGGAGTGGCGTGGCCACCTGGTGCTGGGTGGCGAGGTGCCAGAGCACCGGGAAGCTGCCCGGGGCCCGGCCACGCAACTCCCCGGGGCCGATGAGGCGGGCTCCGGAGGGCAGGTCGTTCACCTCCAGGCCCTCCAGGACACCATGCGCCAGCGGGCTGCGGATCACATTGGCGTGCAGCACGCCATCCATCGAGTTCGCCACGTCGGCGAGGTAGCGCGCCGCGCCGCGCAGCATCGCCTCGTCGTTGACCCGCGGGATGCTGCAGCCGACGAAGCGAGCACTCATCTGGGCCGATCCATCCATGGTCCGCCGCAGAGTAGTACCCGGGGTTCGACTCTCAATCCGCCGGTGCGATCCGCCCCGCCTGGCGGAACGCCACCGCCGAGGCGCCCAGCAGGATCCCCAGGATCAGCCAGGCCCACTCATACGATCCCACGCCGTCCACGAAGGCCCCGAACGCCACCGGCGAGACGAGCGCGCCCAGGTAGTAGCCGGTCATGGTGGCGGCGGTGGCCCGGGCGACCGCCGGTCCGGCCCGATCCACCACGGCGGCGTGCATCGTGCCGATGCTGGCGAACTGCAGGATGATCCCGCCGAGGACACCCACCATCGCGACCGGCAAGCCGAGGACCTGACCGCCGGCGAGTAGCAGGCACGAGACGCCGGTTCCCGCCACGAGCGCCACCAGCAGGCGGATCCGCCGGTGCGCGCCCAACCGGTCGGCGCCGACGCCGGTGCTGACCATGGCCACGGCGCCCACCGCCGAGGATGCTCCAACGAGAATCCCTGCCCACGCCGGTGAGAGACCCAGGGACTCCTCGGCGTACGGAACCGTCCAGGACAGCAACGGCTGGGCACCGGCGATCAGGCAGAACGCCGCAATCGGGAACCACACGAAGCCCCTCGGCAGGCGATGCGACCGGCGCCGCAGCAACTCGTGCGGGTCTCCCGTGTCATCGCGCAGGACCCCCAGCGCCACCACGGCCATCACCGCGCCGCCCGCCCCGAGACCGCCGTACACCCACCGCCAATCCCAGCGATCGGCGACGGTGGGCGCGATCGCAGCGGTGAGGGCACTCATCAGAAGGATCCCCGAGCTCCGCGTCGACAGGGCCACCGCGCGCCGGCGCGGGGTCACGGCTCCGGCGACGGCGACGTTCGTCCCCACGTTGTTCAGCGAATACCCGAGTCCCGCCAGCACTCCCGCCACAGGCAGGGCCGCGTAGCCTCCGACGCCGGCGGCCAGCGCGGAGGCCACCACGACGAACGCCATTCCCGCGACCACCGTGAAGCGACCACCGATGCGATCGCACACGCGCCCGGCCGCCAGCGACGCCAGGCCGGCGCAGCCGAAGTAGAGGCTCACCAGCAGTCCCACGTGCCAGCGGTCGATGCCCAGGTCGGCCCGCAGTGCGGTGGCCATGAACCCCGGCACATACCCGTAGGCGGAGTTGAAGGCGATCGCCAGCGTGCAGGAACCGACGACGACCGCCGGTGGGCGGATACGGGCCGGGAAACTCAACATGGACCCTCCCGCCGCACCACGAGGCGCATCTCTCCGCGGTCTCGCGGATTTTGCCAGACTTGCGCCCGTGTCCGCGGTGCTGCTGCGCGATATCGCCGTTCTCCTGACCTTCGATGATGACGACCGCGAGCTGCGCGACACCGACCTTCGCGTCGCCGGCGGGCGGATCGCCGAGATCGGCGACCTGCAGCCTCAGGACGGCGAGACGGTCATCGACGCCTCGCGTCTGCTCGTCATGCCGGGGCTCATCAACGCCCACCAGCACCTCTACCAGGTGGGACTGCGCTGCGTTCCCGAACTCGAGAGGGTCCTGCTGGACGACTGGCTGATCGGCCTGGGACGGGTCTGCATGGACTGGTGGCGCGACGGCCACTTCACACCCGAGGCGATCGCCACGATGGCGCGAGCGGGCATGGTGGAGTCTCTCCTATGCGGGATAACGACGGTCGCCGACCAGCACTACTTCTTCCCCGGCGGGGTGACGGCGCCGTACATCGAGGCCACCATCGAAGCGGCCCAGGAGGTGGGCATCCGCCTGAACGCCGGCCGCGGCACAATGACCTACGCCCGCAGCGACGGCGGGGAGGCACCCGACGTGGCCTGCCAGAGCGTCGACGAGGTGCTGCGCCATTCCCTGGAGTTGATCGACAACTGCCACGACCCCGATCCGCTGGCCCGCATCCGCATCGACCTGGCCCCCTGCGGGCCGCACGTCGACCGCCTGGAGTTGTTCGCCGCCTTCGCCGAGATCGCCGCGGAGAACCCGGGCGTGGGCCTGCATACGCACCTCTACGAGGGCGTGGACACCCAGTTCTGCCGCCGGCGCTACGGGAAATCCCCCTGGCAGGTCCTCGGCCAGGCAGGCTGGCACGACGACAAGGTGTGGCTGGCGCACATGGTGGACTGCCCGCGGGGCGAGATCCCCGACTACGCCTCCACTGGGGTGGGGATTGTGCACCTCGTCGCTCCGGACCTGCGCATGGGTTTCCGTCCGGCGCCGGTGCGGTGGTGGCTCGACGGGGGTTGCACGGTGGGCTTCGGCACCACCGGCTCGGCCTCCAACGACGGCGGCAATCAGATGGGCGACATGAGGTTGGCGGCATTGGCCCACCGCCAGCACAGCCCCGACCCCGAGCGCTGGTTGAGCGCCCGCGACCTGCTGGCCATGTCCACACGCGGCTCGGCCCGCTGCCTGAGCCGCCCGGCGCTCGGCACCATCACGCCGGGTGCGGGTGCCGACATCGCCGCCTGGGACATCACGACGGTCGACCGCGTGGGGGTGCACGACCCCGTCATCGGACTGCTGCTGACCGGCCTGTCGGATCGCGCCGACCTGGTGATCGCCGCCGGCGAGGTGGTCGTCCGGGACGGCCGCTGCGTCAGCGTCGACGAGGACGAGGTGGCCGCGGCAGCCCGCACCACCCTCCCGCCGCCATGAGCGGCGACACCAACCCCGCCGTCGCCTTCGAGGCGCGCGGCGTGTCGCGACGCTTCGGCGCCACGGTGGCACTCGACGACGTGGACTTCGACCTGCGCGCCGGTGAGATCCACGCGCTCGTCGGCGAGAACGGCGCCGGCAAGACCACGCTGGCCAAGATCGTTGCGGGCGCGCTGCGGCCCGACAGCGGCACGCTCCGCCTCTTCGGCGAGCCCTACAACCCCCGGCGGCGCTCGGAGGGATCGGCCGCCGGCGTGGCGCACGTGCGCCAGCAACTGTCCCTGGTCCGCGGCCTCACCGTCGCGCAGAACATCGAACTGGGCCGCCCTCGCCGCCAGGTCGCCGGAGCGCCGGAGGAGACCGCGGCGCCCGGCGACGGTGAGGACGCGTCGCTCCCGGCGGCGGGACGCGGCGCCGGCCGGCGCCCCTGGCCGCGCACCTTCAACGCCAAGGCCGCCCGCGCCGAGGTGGAGCGCCTGGCCGCCGAACTGGACCTGTCGGTGCCTCCCGACGAGTTGGTGGACGGACTGCCGCTGGCGGTGCGCCAGCAGGCCGAGATCCTCATCAGCCTGGCCTGGGGCGCCCGCCTGCTCATCCTCGACGAGCCCAGTTCGGCACTGGGCCCCCTGGAGACCGAGGCGCTCATCGAGCTGTGCTTGCGCCTGCGGAGCGAGGGCACGCCCATCATCTACATCTCTCACCGCCTGCCGGAGTTGGCCGAGCTGGCCGACCGTCTGACCGTGCTGCGTCAGGGCCGGGTCGTGACCGCCGGCGAGGAGGTGGCCGGCTCCGACCTGCGCCGCATCGCCGAGCTGATGGTGGGTGACCTCTCGTTGTTGGAGGTCCGCCGGCCAGACCTCGAACTGGGCGACGTGCGTCTGGAGGCCGACGGGTTGCACCTCGCCGCCGAGCACGGCCCCGGCCTGCGGGACGTGTCGCTGCGCGTGCGGGCCGGGGAGATCGTGGGCGTGGTGGGCGTGGCGGGCAACGGCCAGGAGGAACTGGCCTCGGTGCTCACCGGGCAGGCCACCCCCGACGGGGGCACGGTGCGCATCGACGGGACCGACGTGACGGGTTCGCCGGGCACCGCCATCGCAACGGGGATGGCGCTGCTGCCCGAGGACCGCACCGCGGGGCTGGCGGCCGGATTCACTCTGGCCGACAACCTCATCGCACGGAGGGTCTCCGACGCTGAGTTCGCCCGCTTCGGCGTGCGGCTGCGGGCGTCGGTGCGGCGCCACGCCCGGGCCCTGGCCCAGCGCTTCGACGTGCGTCCGCCCGAGCCGGCACTCCGAGCCGCCTCACTGTCGGGCGGAAACCAGCAGAAGCTCATGGCCGCCCGCGAGATGGAGCGGGATCCGGCAGTGCTGGTGGCGGCGGGACCCACGAAGGGCCTCGACCCACACGCCGGAAGAGCGATCCGCGACCGCTGCTTCGAAGCCGCGGCCCGCGGCGGGGCGGTGGTCATCATCTCCGCCGACCTCGACGAGGTGGCCGACCTTTCCCACCGGGTGGTGGTGCTCAGCGGCGGGCGGGTGACCGACCGCTTCGGCGTCGAGGAGATGACCTCGGCCCGCCTCGGCGCCGTCATGGCCGGCCTCCACTGGGATCGATCCGGTGAGCGGGAACCAGAGGAGGCCACCGGCGGGGGCGGCGACGGATCGAGTGCGGACTCCGGCGCCCCGCAGGACGACGGCGAGGGTGCGACCGGGCGCCATCCCGGCGAGGCAGCCACCAGAGGCGGGAAGGAGGGCACGTCGTGAGCGTGACCGCGGAGGGTCCCCCCGGCGGCGGCGCGCCGGGGACGTCCGGCGCCGGCGACGGCACCCGGGTCCCCCGCGCCGACACCTCGTTCGAGCGCGCCACGATCGGCCTCGGTACCAGCCTGCTGGCAGTGCTGGTGGCCCTCGGCCTGGGAGCGATCATCCTGGCAGGATCCGGCGACAACCCCCTCACCGCCTACGGCGCGATCCTGGCGGGCAGCTTCGGCGACTCGTTCGCCATCGGCGAGACGCTGGCGCGGGCCGCTCCGCTGGCAATCGTGGGCATCGGTGCGGCGGTGGCGCTGCGGGCCGGCGTCATAACCATCGGTGCGCAGGGCCAGCTCATCGCCGGCAGCATCGGCACGCTGGTGGCCGGTTTCGTTCTCCGGGACGCCCCGCCGGCGGCGGCGATCCCACTGGCCGCCCTTGCCGGGGCGGTGTTCGGGATGGTGTGGGTACTGGTCCCGGCGCTGCTGCGGGCACGCCTCAACGTCAACGAGATTCTCTCCACGCTGCTGTTCAACGAGTTCGCCTTCCTGCTACTCGGCTACCTCCTCAACGGCCCGCTCAAGGAGCCGGCGGCCATCACCCCCAAGTCCGATCCGCTGGCGGACAGTGTCATCCTGGGCGACCTGGTGGCGAGCACCCGGCTGCACGCCGGCGTGCTGGCCGTCGTGGTGATGGTGGCGCTGTTCGGCCTGTGGACCCGCTCGACGATGGGCTACCGCTACGACCTCTTCGGCGAGAACCCTCGCCTGGCGCACAGCCTGGGCATTCCCGGGCGGCGCATTATCCTCAACTCGCTGCTCATCTCGGGGGCGCTGGCCGGTCTGGCGGGCTGGTTGCAGGCCGCGGGGCTGCTGGGGCGGCTCTACGTGGACATCGCCGAGGAGATCGGCTTCTTCGGCCTCGTCGTGGCGATGCTGGGTGGCGCCCGGCCGCTGGGCATCCTGGCGGCCGCGCTGCTGGTGGGGGCGCTACAGGCGGGCGGGCTGCACATGCAGGCCACCGAGGGCATCCCCGCCTCGCTGAGCGACGTGATCCAGGCGCTGATCCTTCTGGGGTTCGCGGTTCGCTACGCCCCGCAGATCGCCGCAATCTTCCGCCGAGCGGTGCGCTCCGTCGGTGAAACGCTCGGACCTGTGGTCCGCCACAGGGGCGCCCGGACGGCTGGCGGCACCGGTGGTCCCCGCGGCGGCCCCGCGGGAGCCGGTGGCGACCCCGACGGGCACGGGGAGTCCTGACGTGGGCAAGCTGGCCGAGCTGACGTTCTGGACCGCCACGTTCGCCGGCGGCATGCGGCTGGCGACGCCGCTCATCTTCGCCTCCCTGGGCGAGACGATCGCCCAGCGGGCCGGCGTGCTGAACATCGGCCTGGAGGGCTTCATGATCATCGGCGCCCTCACGTCGCTGTACGTGACGGTCGAGTCGGGCATCGCCGTGGGCCTGCTGGCGGGCGCCCTGGCCGGCGCGGCGCTGGCGCTGCTGATGGTCTGGCTGTGTGTGCGCCTGAACGCCAACCAGGTCGTGGTGGGTTTCGGGATCACAATCCTCGGCGTCGGGCTCACCGGCTACATCTTCCGCCTCACCACGCCGCTGGGCGCCGAGCGCCGCCAGGTGAACATCCTTCCTGAGATCCACATCCCGGGCCTGTCGGACATCCCGTTCCTGGGCGAGGCCTTCCTGTCCAACAGCTGGATGACGTGGCTTGCACTCGGCCTGGTGCCGGTCGTGTGGTGGGTGGCCCAGCGCACCGTCTTCGGCTTGGAGGTGCGGGCCGTCGGCGAGGATCCCGATGCCGCCTTCGCCCGGGGCGTCGACGTGATCAGGGTGCGGTCGATCGCCACCTTGATCTCGGGCCTGCTCGCGGGGCTCGGGGGCGCCGCCATCACCACCGCTCTGGTCGGCGTCTTCGAACCGGCGATCACAGCCGGGCGGGGGTTCATCGCCCTGATCGTGATCATCATGGTGCGCTGGTCGGCCTGGGGCGTGGCCGTCGGCTCGTTCGCCTTCGGGCTGGCTGACGCCCTCGGCACCAACCTGCGCAACATCGTTTCCGACAGCGTGCCCACCGAAGCCCTGCAGATGATCCCGTTCTTCGTGGCGCTGATCATCCTCATCATCGGAGCCCGGCGGGCGCGCATGCCCAAGTCGTTGGGCTTCAATTACGTGCCCGACCGGTAGGCCCCCGCCGAGACCCGAGGAGATCCACATGACCACGCAGGCCGACGCCGACCGCTCCTTCCTGATCCGGGGAGGGATTGTGCTGCCGATGGAGGGCCGGCAGGTACACCACGACCCCGGCTCGGTCCTCGTGGTGGACGGTGCCATTGCCGCGGTCGGCAGCGTCGAGGAGGTGGACAGGCATCCCGCCGCCGGGAACGTGCCGGTGATCGACGCCGACCGCCACGCCGTGATGCCCGGCATGCACAACTGCCACCTGCATTCAGGCCTGCTGCGCGGCACCGCCGAGTCTCTGGCGCTGTGGGAGTGGCTGGAGAACCACATCGACCCGGCGCATCGGGCGCTCACGCCCGAGATAGCCGAGGCAGCCTCCTGGATGGCCTACACCGAGGGAGTGCGCGGCGGCACCACCTCGGTGCTGGACATGTGGCGGCACATGGAAGGGTCGGCCAGGGCCGCCGAGGCGATCGGCATCCGCGCCACGCTGGCCCCCTACACAGCCGACCTGTACGACTACTTCGAGACGCTGGAGACCAACCGCCGGCTGCTGGAGACGCACCGGGTTGCCGCCGGCGGGCGGGTCCGCACCTGGGTGGGCCTCGAGCACATCTTCTACTGCTCCCCCGACATGTTCCGCGGCGCCGCCGCGCTCGCGGAGGAGTTCGACACGGGCATCCACACCCATTCCTCGGAATCCATCTGGGAGGTACAGGAGTGCCTGCGGCAGTTCGGCCGGCGCCCCATCGAGGAGTTCTACCAGCGCGGCATCCTCGGGCCCTCCACGGTCATCGCCCATGGTGTCTGGCTCGACGACCGAGAAGTGCGGATCCTGGCCGAGACCGGCACGGCGGTCACCCACTGCCCGTGCTCGAACATGAAACTCTCCTCCGGGCCGGCCCGGGTGGGCTTCTACCGGAGCCAGGGCGTGACGGTTGCACTCGGCAGCGACGGCGAGAAGGAGAACAACAACCTCGACATGCTCGAGGAGATGAAATTCGCCTCTCTGCTGGCGAAGGTCGCCACGCTCGACCCCACCGTCGGCGATCCGTGGGACATCCTGGACATGGCCACCCGCTCAGGAGCCGAGGCCCTGGGGATCCTCGACCAGACCGGGACGCTGGAGCAAGGCAAGGATGCCGACATCGTGCTCGTGAACCTGCAGAGCCTGCACTTCGTGCCGCTGCTTCATGGCGAGGACTTCAACGCTCCGGCGCACTTGGTGTTCAGCGCCTCGGCGCGCGACGTCAGCGACGTGTGGGTGCAGGGTCGCCGCCTGGTTGCCGGCGGCGAGGTCGTCACGGTGGACGTGGCCGCCGTCGCCGAGCGCGCCCAGGCAGACGCCGAGGAACTCTTCGCCCGCCGCCGCGCCCTGCAGGGCGAAACCCCCAGCCCCGCCACCACCCTCGGCAAGAACGCCTGAACGCCGACCGCAGCCCCCGGCGACCACTCGCCGGCCCCGGCGTCGAGTGAAGGAACCACTCCTAGCCTCGGGACGATGCTCACCGCCTCGGGACTGGCCAAGTCCTACGGCATCCGGCAACTGTTCGCCGACGTCTCCGTGCAACTCGCCTCGGGGCGGCGCGTCGCGCTCGTCGGCAGCAACGGCACGGGCAAGACGACCCTCCTGGAGATCCTCGTCGGCCTCGTCGAAGCCGACGAGGGCACCGTCGTGCGCTCCCGCGACACCGAGATCGGCTACCTGCCACAAGACCTCGGCTCCTCGGCAACCGGAACCGTTCGCGAGCAGGTCCTGGCGGGCGCAGGACCGGTCGCCCGCCTCGCCGAACGACTCGCCGACCTCGAGCGCCGGCTTGCCACACCCGGCGCCGACCACGACACCGTGCTGGCCCACTACGGCGAGGCCCAGGCCACCTTCGCGCAACTTGGCGGCTACGCCCTCGAGGCGGAGGTCAACAAGGTGCTGGCCGGACTCGGCTTCGCCCCCGGCGACACCGACCGGGAGGTACGGCAACTCTCGGGGGGTTGGCGGATGCGGGTCGCCCTGGCCCGGCTGCTGATCGCCCGGCCCGACGTCCTGGTCCTCGACGAGCCCACCAACCACCTCGACGTGGACTCGACGGCATGGCTGGAGCAACGCCTGGTGGCCTGGCCCGGCGCGCTGCTGTTCGTGAGCCACGACCGCGACTTCATCGACACCGTGGCCAACCGGGTGATCGAACTCACCGAGGGCAGCACACTCGCCTACGTCGGCGGCTTCGCCGAGTTCGTCGTCGCCCGGGAGGAGCGTCTCTCAGGCATCAAGGCGGCCGCTGCCCACCAGGCTCGCGAGGTGGCCAAGGTGGAGCGCTTCATCGAGCGCTTCCGTTACAAGGCCACCAAGGCCCGGCAGGTGCAGAGCCGGGTGAAGACGCTGGAAAAACTGGAGCGCATCGAAGCGCCCAGCCGTCGCGAGCTCGTCGCCCGCTTCGGCTTCCCCGAGCCGCCCCGGGCAGGCCGGGTGGTGGTCGAGCTCAGCGAGGCAACCGTCGGCTACGACGACGGCATCGAACCGGTCATCTCGGACGTGACCCTGGTCGTGGAGCGGGGTCAGAACGTCGCCCTTGTCGGCCCCAACGGCGCCGGTAAGACCACGCTGCTGCGCCTGATCCTCGGCGAGTTGACCCCCACCGCGGGGAGCGCCCAGATCGGCAGCAACGTGAAGGTGGCAACGTTCGAGCAGCATCAGGCCGACGAACTCGACGAGAACCTGCGGGCCATCGAGGTGCTGTCGTCGGGGATCGACTTCGGCAAGCGCAACGTGCGAACCATTCTCGGTGCCTTCGGTTTTCCCGGCGACGCCGCCGACCGGCGGGTGGGCGAGTTGTCCGGTGGGGAGCGCACCCGCCTGGCGCTGGCCCGCACCATGGTCGAGCCGGTGAACCTGCTCGTGCTCGACGAGCCCACCAACCATCTCGACCTGCCCAGCTGCGACGTGCTCGAGGACGCCCTGGTGGCCTATCCCGGCACAGTGCTGCTCGTCACCCACGACCGCCACCTGATCCGCTCGACGGCCGACGCCCTCATCGAGGTGCGCGGCGGGCGCGCCACCTGGCACCTCGGCGTGGACGAATCCGTGCTCGTCGCACCGCCGATCACCAGGACCGACAGCCCGGACCGTCCTGGCGGCAACGCCCGCAGCGAGCGGCGCAGAGCCGCCGCCCGCCGGCGAGAGGAGGCAGGCGAACTGCTGCGCCGGATCACCAAGCTGGAACGGGAGTGCGCAGCGGCCCACGCAGAGGTCGCCGACTTGCAGCACCGGCTCGCCGACCCCGAGATCTACAGCCGCCACGAAGACGTGCGGGCCGTCGTGTCCGCCCACGAGGCGGCCGTCGAACGGGCCGCGAGCCTCCTCGCCCGCTGGGAGGCCGCGGTCGACGCGCTCGAAGAGCCACCCGGCGACGGCCCGCCGGCGTGATGGTCAGCCCGTCACGAGCGGGCGTACCGCCTCGGCGATGCGGCCGAGGCGTTCCTGTGCGTGACGGCGAGCCGCGGCGAGATCGTCGCCGGACACTCCCTGGACCGTCTCGACGTAGATCTTGAGCTTGGGTTCGGTGCCGCTGGGGCGGACGATCACCCGGTCGCCGCCCGCCAACCGGAAGGCCAGCATGTCGGTGGGCGGGAGCGGGCCCGCCGGCCCGGAATAGTCCACCACCTCTGCCACGGGATGCCCGGCGATCTCCGCCGGCGGGTCGGCCCGGAGCCGGCTGGTGGCCGCGGCGGGGCCGGCTGCAGCCTCGGCGAGAGGGAAGCGCAGCGTGACCTGGCCGGTGGCGTGCACGCCGTGGCGGCGGTGGAGGTCGGCGAGGCGTTCGAGCAGCGAGGATCCCTCTGCTTGCAGTTCGGTCGCCAGTTGCACCGCCAGGGCGGCGGCGCTGATGCCGTCCTTGTCTCGCACCGCGTCGCTGACCGCGTAGCCGAGCGCCTCCTCGTAGCCGAACAGCAATCGCTCCGGTCGCCCGTCGGCGGCGCGGGCGATCCACTTGAAGCCGGTCAGCGTCTCAACGCAGGCGACGCCGGCCCCGGCCGCGATCGCCCGCAGCAGTCGCGACGAGACCACGGTCCTGGCCACCGCCACGGGCTCGGCTGCACCTGCTGCGGCGCGGCGGCGCAGCAGGCAGTCCGCCAGGAGAGCGCCCAGCTCGTCACCGGTCAGTCGCCGCCAGCCGCCGGCGGTCGGGACGGCGACGGCGAGACGGTCGGCGTCGGGGTCGTTGGCAAGCACCAGATCGGCGCCTCGCTGGGTGGCCAGAGCGAACGCCTCATCCAGCACCCCCGGCTCCTCGGGGTTCGGGAACGTCACCGTTGGGAAGTCGCCGTCGGGGGCGGCCTGTGAGGCGACCACCGCCGGCGCCGGCATTCCGAGCCGCTCGAACAACTCACAGAGCACTCCCGCCCCGACGCCGTGCAACGGCGTGTAGACGACCTCCAGCGGCGCGACGGCGGAACCGTCACCCGCCGGCCGCAGCCCCCCGAGGCGCGCGGCGAGCTCCTCCACGTACCGGTCGATCGCCTGGGGGCCGATGCTGCGGACCGACCCGCCCCTCGCGGGCGGAGGCAGGTCCCGCGGCGGCAGGCCGATCGCAGCCATCTGTGCCTCGACCTCGGCGTCGGTCGGCGGGACGATCTGCACGCCACCGGCGTCGTAGAGCTTGTATCCGTTGTCGGCGGGCGGGTTGTGACTGGCCGTGATGACGACGCCGGCGTCAGCGGCCCGGTCGACGACGGCGTGCGCCGCCACGGGGGTCGGCACCTGGCCGACCAGCAGCGCCTCCCCCCCGGCCGCCGCCACGACGGCCGCAGCGTCGATCGCGAACACGTCGGAGTTCCGCCGGGCGTCGTGGCCGATCACCAGGCGAGCCCCCGCCGGCAGCGTGGCCATCACCGCCGCGGTGGCCTGCCGGACGACGGCCCGGTTCATCCGGGACGGACCGGCACCCAGCGGCGCCCGGAGTCCGGCAGTCCCGAATTGCAGCCTCTCCTCGAATCGCCGCCGCAACTCATCTGCCGCCTCAGCATCGCCGGCGGCCGACGCCAGCAGAGTCTCCAGCTCGATGCGGGTGTGGGGGTCGGGGTCGGAGGCCAGCCACGCTTGGACGGCGGCCCGGACCTGCTGGGTCACCACCTCACAGGCGGTCGATCACGCCGCGCAACAGCCGGCCCACCGCCATGCCCGAGGCCGCGCCGGCGTCGAGCACCTCCTGGTGGCTGGGGCCCTCGTCGGTCATCCCGGCGGCCAGATTCGTCACGAGTGACACACCGAGCACCTCCAGGCCGCAGTGGCGCGCCGCGATGGCCTCCAGCACCGTGGACATGCCAACCAGGTCGGCTCCCATGTTGCGCAGCATCTGGATCTCCGCCGGGGTCTCGAAGTGTGGGCCGCGCAGGCCGGCGTACACCCCCTCCGGCGTCGCGGGGCTCGTGTCGGCGGCGAGCGCCCGCAGGCGGGGCGAGTAGGCGTCCACCAGGTTCACGAAGCGATCGGTCCCCCACTCGGTGCCCTCGGTCGGAGACGTGCCCGTGAGGTTGATTTGGTCGGAGATCAGCACCGGACCGCCCACCCGGTAATGAGGCTGCAAGCCGCCGGCGGCGTTGGTCAGCACCGCCACCCCGCACCCTGCTGCGGCGGCCGTGCGCACGCCGTGGGTCACAGCCGCGGCGCTGTTCCCCTCGTAGAGATGCACGCGGCCGCGGTACACCAGCAGTCGCCGGTCACCGGCCGCGACTGCGCCGACGGTGCCGCCATGGCCCTCCACGCGCGACGCCGGGAAGCCGGCCAACTCGGTCGTGGAGATCTGCTTCTCGAGTTCGCCGAGTTCGGCGACGGCGTCGTCCCAGCCGGTGCCCAGCACGACTGTGGCGTCGAAGCCGCCGCCCAGGCGATCAGCGATCTGTGCAGCCGCCTCGGCGGCCAGTTGCCGCGCGTTCGTCATGTTGGCCCTCCGTCGAGTCCTGCAGTCGCTGCGGCGTCAAGTCTCGCACGGGCTGGGGAACCGTCACACGCCCCAGCGCGGTCGGAAAAATGAGCCGGCCCCGGAGGAGGGTCCGGGGCCGGGGGCTGGGA
>VXXM01000043.1 GCA_009835395.1 Acidimicrobiia bacterium | reverse complement strand
GGTGGGGGAGGCGGCGGGCGGCACCGGCGCAACCCGCTGATCCGACGGGCACTCGGTGTTCGGTGTGGTGCCGCCAGACACAGCGGCCCGTGGGGCGCCACTTGGCGCTGCGGCCGGTGTGGCACCGCCGACCTCCGTGGTCGATGGGGTCTGGTTGGAGAAGAGACTCAACTCAGCCATTGGTGGCTCCCCCAGGGAACGCATCGTTCTCGGATTCGGGCCGGCGGGGCCGGCAAGCCGGTTGGGGAAGCCCGACCCCCGCCGCAGCAGGGGTCATCGACCGGTACCCGTACTCTATCGGACCCCTGTGACAGTCACAACATCTGTTCGTTATCGTAGGGAAATATCTTTTCGATTAGTGAGAATTGGCGCGTGCAGCCTATGAGTACCCCGCCTCGGGACGGGCTGAAACGAAGGAAATCCGCGGCGGACGGCTCGGCGCCGGCCGGTAACCTCGCCGCCATGAAGCGACAGCGGATGCGGCGATGGCTCGCCCTGCTCGTGGGCGTGCTCGTGGCCGTGCTTGTGACCTCGTGTGACTACCAGACGTTCCGGCTGGCCTTCGCCGACGTCGAGTACATCATCGTTGACCTCAACGACGAGCGGGTGCGCCTCGACGAGAACGGCGAATACTGGGACGAGGAGGCCAGGGTCACGTCGTGCTTCATCACCGGGGCCGCCGGCGATCTCAATGGCGACGGTCTGCTCGACGGGGCCGCCGTTCTGGCCACGAACACGGGCGGCACAGGGTTCTTCTACACCGTCCACGCCATCCTCGCCGACGGCGACGGCGGATTCCGCGACGTGGGCAGCGTGTTCCTCGGCGACCGCATCGCCGTGACGAGCGTGGAGATGAGCGGCCCGACGATCGAGGTGTCGATCCTCATCCGGGCCGACGGCGAGCCAGCCGTCGCCACACCCACCATCCCCGTCGTTTTGCTCCTGACACTCGAGGACGGCGAGTTGGTGGCGACGTGGACCGAGTGACGCCGGAGCGGTCGCCTACAAGGCCGGCGGCGAGCTCGATCAGAGGAGTCGGCGGCAGACGGTGAACTCGTAAACGGCGTCGCCGAACCACTTCCGGGTGTACATCCAGGGTCGTGCCAGCGCTCCGGTGATGTACCTCCGGCGTGGGCGGCGGGTCGTGGCGGCCTTCGCGTAGACCTTGGCGGCGGCCGTCACATGCGTGCGGTGCTCGACGGCACCCGGGTCTGCCATCAGGCTGCTGAGCGACTCGATCTGGGAGTGATAGGGGCTGTCGCCGGGGAACTTCTCCATGAGGGCCACCATCACGTCGCCGAACTCGGTGTGGATGGCACCGGGTTGGATGAGAACGACCTGGATGCCGAAGGGCGCGGCCTCCAGGCGCAGGCAGTCCGACCAGCCCTCCAGGGCGTGCTTGGTGGCGACGTACCAGGCCCCCATCGGCGTAAAGACCTTGCCGACCATCGAGGAGATGTTGACGATCCGCCCCGAGCCCTGCGCCCGCATGTGCGGCAGGACGAGTTGGGTGAGGTGGGCCAGGCCGAAGATGTTCACCTCGAACTGGTAGCGGGCGTCGTCGATCGGGGTGTCCTCGACGGGTCCGTAGAGGCCGAAGCCCGCGTTGTTGATGAGGACGTCGATCCGCCCCTCGGCGTCGATGATCCGATCCACGGCCCGTTCGTTGTCGCCGCTCTTGGTGACGTCCATCTCGACAGCCGCGATGCCGTGATCGGCCAGCTCGGCCAGCCGGTCCACCCGGCGGGCGCCGGCGTACACCGTGTGCCCCTGCTTCGCCAGCAGGATCGCGGCCTCACGCCCCAAGCCCGCCGACGCACCGGTGATCAGGATGACCTTGCTCATCGTGTGGCTCCCTCTGCCGTGTCGAGGTGATCCTGCCAGACGGGGACGCCCGCGGCAGGCGGTCCTCCCGATTCCTCCGGAGTCGTTGCCGTGTGTCCGCCCTCATCGGCAGGCCGCGGAGGTGTGCCCGCCGGGTGGCGCTGGTCAGCGGACGATGCCGCGCAGGGCGAACTCGTAGACGCCGTCGCCGAACCACTTCCTGATGAACAGCACAGGTCGGGCGAAGGCCCCCTTGACGTAGCGCCGGCGTGGCCGGCGGTCGGTTGCGGCCTTGAGGTACACCTTGGCGAGCACCGAGGCGTCGGTGGCGCGGTCCATGGTGCGCGAGTTGTCCCGCAGCTTGAGGAACAGACCGACCAGATCCTTGTAGGCCGTGTCGCCGGTGTGCTTGTCCAGACCGGCGTTGGTCACGTCGCCGAACTCGGTCTTGATGGCACCCGGTTGGATGATCACGACCTGGATGCCGAAGGGAGCGGTCTCATAGCGCAGGCAGTCCGACCAGCCTTCGAGGGCGTGCTTGGTGGCGTGGTACCAGGCCCCGAGGGGCAGGAAGATCCGGCCGCCCACCGACGAGACGTTGACGATCCGCCCCGAGCCCTGCGCCCGCATGTGCGGCAGGACGAGTTGGGTGAGCTGTGCCAGGCCGAAGAGGTTCACCTCGAACTGGTAGCGGGCCTCGTCGATCGGGATGTCCTCGATGGGCCCGTACAGGCCGAAGCCGGCGTTGTTGATGAGGACGTCGATCCGCCCCTCGGCCTCGATGACCTGGTTGACAGCCTGCTCGTTGTCGGCGCTCTCGCTGACGTCCATCTGCACAGGGATGACGCCGTGGGGGGTCAGCTCGGCCAGCCGGTCCACCCGCCGGGCGCCGGCGTACACCGTGTGGCCCTTCCGAGCCATGAGGATCGCGGCCTCGCGGCCTATGCCCGACGAGGCGCCGGTAATCAGCACGACCTTGCCCATTGCGCTGCTCCTCTCCGGCGCCGGCCTGCCCTCACCGGTAGGCGCGGCGCAGTATCAATTCGTAGGCCCCGTCGCCGAGCCATCTCCGGACGAACATCCATGACCGTGCGTACTTGCCGGTGACGTAGCGCCGCCGGGGCCGGCGGGTGGTTGCGGCCTTGGCGTACACCCGGGCGACCACTTCCGGCGGGGTCTGGCGGTCGAGGTCCGGCGGGTCGTCCACGAGCATTTTGAACGTGTCGATCTGGCTGCGGTACGCCGAGTCGGCGGGGAGCGTCTCCAGCTGGGCCATCCTCACGTCGTCGAACTCGGTCTTGATGGCTCCCGGCTCGATGAGCACCACCTGGATGCCGAAGGGCGCGGTCTCATAACGCAGGCAGTCGGACCAGCCCTCGAGAGCGTGTTTGGTGGCGTCGTACCAGGCTGCCAGCGGCATGAATACCTTGCCGACCATCGAGGAGATGTTGACGATGCGACCCGCGCCCTGGGCCCGCATGTGCGGCAAAACGAGTTGGGTGAGGTGCGCCAAGCCGAAGAGGTTCACCTCGAACTGGTAACGGGCGTCGTCGATCGGGATGTCCTCGATGGGCCCGTACAGGCCGAAGCCGGCGTTGTTGATGAGGACGTCGATCCGCCCCTCGTTCCGGATGATCTGGTCGACGACCCGCTCGTTGTCGGCGCTCTCGCTGACGTCCATCTGCACAGGGATGACGCCGTGGTCGGCCAACTCGGCAAGGCGATCCGCCCGGCGTGCGCCGGCGTACACCGTGTGGCCCTTCCGAGCCATGAGGATCGCCGCCTCACGGCCGATGCCCGACGAAGCGCCGGTGATCAGGACAACCTTGCCCATTGCGTTGCCTCGTCGCATTCGCTCGCCTGCCATTACCGCACGCTGCGGTGCAGCACGTATTCGAAGGCCCTGTCGCCGAGCCACTTCCGGGTGAACATCCATGGCCGTGCCCGTGCTCCGGTGACGTAGCGGCGGCGGGGCCGGCGGGCGGTTGCGGCCTCGACATACACCTCGGCGACCTCCTGTGCCCCGACCGGGCGGTCGGTGGCACCGGGGTCGGTCACCCGCTTGCGGAGCATGTCGATGTGCGCTCGGTAGGGACTGTCGTCGGGGAACTCGTTCAGTTGGTTCGCCGTCAGGGAGGCGAACTCGGTGTGGATCGAGCCCGGCTGGACGAGAGCCACCTGGATGCCGAAGGGGGCGGTCTCGTAGCGGAGGCAGTCCGACCAGCCCTCCAGGGCGTGCTTGGTGGCGATGTACCAGGCCCCCATGGGCGTGTAGATCCGGCCGACCATCGAGGAGATGTTGACGATGCGGCCCGAGCGCCGCGCCCGCATGTGCGGCAGCACGAGCTGGGTGAGGTGAGCCAGCCCAAAGAGGTTCACCTCGAAGACGTGGCGGGCGTCGTCCAGCGAGACGTCCTCGATGGGCCCGTAGAGCCCGCAGCCGGCGTTGTTGATCAGGACATCGATCCGACCCTCGCTCTCGATGATCCGGTCCACGACCCGCTGGTTGTCGTCGTCCTTGGTGACGTCCATCTCGACGGCGGTGACGCCACCACCGGTCAGGTCGGCCAACTCGGCCAGCCGGTCCACCCGGCGGGCGCCGGCGTACACCGTGTGGCCCTGTTTCCCCAGCAGGATCGCCGCCTCACGACCGATGCCCGACGACGCCCCGGTGATCAGGACGACCTTGCTCACTGCGCTCCTCCCGGCCGCTCAGCGATGCGTGTCAGGCGCAGCAGGCGTCAGCCGGGCTGGGCACCTGGGTGGTGCCGTAGCCGTCCTCCGCCACCCCCTTGGTGAAGAACGCCTCCCACATGACGCCGTCGGGATCGGTGACCCACGACTTGTGCTGGAGGTGGTAGCAGCACACCTCGCCGTCCTGATCCGCACGGGGTATGCGGGCCGAGTCGATTTGCCCCCGCAGGTCCGCCAGTTCCTGTTCCGTCTCGGCCTGGATGCCGTAATGAGCCGAACCGGGCGGCCCCTCGCCGTGGGTGTCGATCGTGAAGTTGACCCGGGGGTCGTCAAGCATCCACTTGGCATAGCCCGGCCGCACGAGCGTGGGCCCCGTGCCGAGCAGCTTGGTGTAGAAGTCGATCGACTCGTCGAGGTCCTCGACCCGCAGTCCCACGTGCATCCGCCGCATCACTCACTCCGTTCCGTCGCCGGTGCCGCCAAGCACGGCAGGCATGAACTCGCACTTGGCGTACTTGTCTAGCGCCCCCGCGGAAGCGCCGCCCTCGAGCAACGCCAGGGCGTAGAGATTTACTCCCGTCAAGCGCCACTCGTTGTCGTCGCCGGTGCTGTAGCAGCCAGGATCGGCCGATTCCGGGTTGATGGCCGGCAACCACCGGCAGTGTGCGAACTCGTCCAGAGCGCCGGCCTCGGCCCCGCCGGCAGTCAGCGCCACCACGTAGCGGTTGGTGTCGCGTGGATGCTGCGGCTGGTCGGCCTCGGTGGTGTAGCAGTCGCCCGGATCGCCCCCGGCCGGCGCCCCGACCGGCTCAACAACCTCCGGGTCGTCGGTGGCGCAGACCGCCGCCACGACGATGGCCGCCGCCAAGGCGACCCACACCAACCACCGCGTCACCGGACGGTCCCTACCCGGAGACGTGTCGCCCGGAGGGGCGTCGGCTCGACCACCGTCGCTGGATTCTGCGGGGCCCTGCATCTGGTTCATCTCGGTCCTCCCGCCCATCGCCGCCTCGTCACGTTGGACAACATACGCAGACGTTGTGACAGTCATGACGTTGCGGTCGTTGACCGGTGTCGACCGGCGGGAATACAACCTCTACTTCTCCGGCGCCGAGCAGGCCAAGACCCGCCAGGCACGCATCGACAGGTACGCCCAGAAGATCCTCGACGGCAAGGGCCTACGCGACCGCTGACCCGGGCCTCAGAGCACCTCGAAACCTCGCCAGCCGGGCAGGGCGGCCGACTGGCGGATCCACGCCTCCAGCTGCGCCTCGTCGAATCCGCCCTCGGGGATGTCGACCCAGCGGGCGTCGGGGTCCTTGCCCGCCCCGGGCGGCTCGGGCCGCAGCAGCCGACCATTGAAGAAGGTCAACCGCACGCAGCGGGTCAGGCAGTGGTAGCTGGCGAACCACCCTTCGCCCTCGAGGCCGTAGAACGGCGAGTTCCACCGCACGGCCTTGCGCACGCCGGGCACGGCCCGCACGACCAGGTCGTCAAGCCGCCGCCCGATGTCGCCCTTCCAGCCCGGCATCGCGGCGAGATACGCCGCCACGGGGGCGTCGCCGTCGCCCTTGGGAATCTGGGGGTTGCCACCCGCCAGCAGCCTCGGCCGCTCACCGCCGTCCGAGGGTCCCGACACGATCAGCGAGTCGCCGCCGGTCACGCAACCCGGATCGGGTGCGGGAGCGGCTGGTTGAACAGGTAGCCCTTCTTGTTGAACGGGATCTCATCCGGCTGCGTGTTGCCGGCCTCGTCGGTGGCTCGGGTCATGAGGGTGTGGTCACCGGGCTCGGCGTCCCATTCGAACGTGAAGAGCGACCACGAGTACCGCGACGGCGACGGCTCGACCGAGGCGCCGGACCAGGTGGCGCCCGAGTCGGAGCTCCACTCCACGCCCGTGATGGCACCGTGAGGCGACCGGGCATACCCCCGGATCAACTGCGGGCCCGCGCTCAGGTCCGCCGGCCAGGGCAGCGCCAGCGCGCTGTTGATCACCAGGGTCGTGATCGGCTGCCCCATCGCAGGTCCCTCAGCCGGGTAGTCCTCGCCGATCAGCACGTAGTTGGTGGTGTTGTTGCGCGTCCAGATCCACTCGGCGGACACGACGATGCGCCCGAGCCACTTGATGCTGTTGGCACCCACCCATCCGGGCACCACGGCCCGCACCGGGAAGCCATGATCGCGGGGGAGCGCCTCGCCGTTCATCTCGTACGCCAGCAGCGTGTCGGGATGCATCGCCTTGTGCACCGGCAGGACTTTCCGGTAGCCGCCTTCGGGTGCGGTGGCGTCGAGGCCCACGAGCAGCACGCTCACCGCACTGTCGTCGATCCCCGCCTCCGCCAACACGTGCGCGAGCGACACGCCGATCCATTCGGCGTTGCCGACGGCGCCGGTACCCCATGGCGGGCTCCCCGCGGGCCGACCCTTCAGGAGATCGAACATCGCCCGATGGTTGCCGGCGCATTCGAGGTAACACACGAGGCTGCGGCTGGGCATGCCCCGGATGTCCTCATAGGTGATGTCCAGCGGTCGCTCGACGGCGTCACCCTCCACGCGCAGGCGCCACGTCGAGACGTCGACATCGATGCCCCGCCCCCCGTTGTGCAGCACATAGAAGAGCCGATTCGGCGTGATCAAGCCCTGCTGGAGTTCAAGCCGAGCCTCCAGAGCGCCATCGGGATGACAGATGAACGGCTCCGGGTCCTTGAAGAACTGCGCCGAGTCCGCACCGGTCACAATCGAAGCCTAAGGCGCACAATCCGGACGGCCCGCCGCTGCAGGGGAGAACGACAACTGACTACACTGTAGGCATGCCTGTTGTGTCAATCCGATTCTCCGACGAGCCGTTGCACGGACGGCTGAAGGAGAGTGCCCGTCGCCACGGTCAGGGCGTCTCGCCGCTCGCCGAGCGGCTGATCGATGAGGGTCTGCGCATGGAGGCCCACCCGGCGGTGCTGTTCCGGGACGGTCCGGCGGGTCGCCGGGCCGTGCTGGTTGGCGGTCCCGAAGTGGCCGACGTGATCGGAGCCATCGTCGGCGGCGATGTGCCGGCGGCGCAGCGGCGGTCCCGGGCGGCGGAGCTGTTAGGGCTGAGCGAGGCGATGGTCGACGCCGCGCTGGCCTACTACGCCGAGTTCACCGAGGAGATCGATGCGGCGCTGACCGATCGGGCGCGGGCGGCCGAGGCGGCCGAGGCGGCCTGGCGACGCCGGCAGGCGCTGCTCGAGACGTGAGGCTGCTGCTCGACGAGATGCACGCGCCGGCCATCGCTGATGCGCTCACCGAGGCCGGCTTCGATGTCGTGGCGGTTGCTGCCGACCCGTCGTTGCGCGGATCCAGCGACGCCGACCTGCTCGACCACGCAGCCGCCACCGGCCGGGTGCTCGTCACCGAGAACGCGGGCGACTTCTCGGTGCTCGCAGCCGCCCGGGCGGTCGACGGCGAGCCCCACGCCGGTCTCATCTTCACGAACCCCACCCGCTTCAACCGGGCGACGCTCGCCTACCCCGGCAATCTGATCACCGTGCTCAGGAGCTTCCTGGACACCCCGCCGGTAGGCGGCGGGTCCTGGACCTGGTGGCTGTAGCCCACAAACAACGGAGCGCCCGACCGCCCAACGCTGTTGCGACTCGCCACCTGACGCCGCTGCTGCAACGACGCAAGAGAGTGGCGTCGCCGCGGATCGGGGATCAGACGAGGATCATCACCTCGCCGCCTCCGGCTTTCGCCACGAACTCCCTCGCCTCTCGCTTGGCGTCGTCGAGCGACCGGTGCTGCGACACCGGCTTGTGCGCTCCGGGGATGCGCACCTCCCACTCGCCGTGCCCATTCCGAACAACAAGGCGCTTCGCGCTGCGCGCGGCCCCTGGGGGCGTCCGGGAGGATGGTGTGCGTATGAGACGGAAGGTTCCCGATGAGAAGGGTTCCGACGTCAACGTTGCGTCACATCTGCTGATCGACATCCACACGCAGGCGATCGATGCGGCGGTCCTGATCTCGAACGACAGCGACTTGCGGCTGCCGGCGCAGCATGCTCGGACCCGTGTGCCGACGGCCACGGTGAATCCACGAGGGCGGCCCACTGCGAGAGATCTCCGGGGTGAGCCACACGAGGGCGTGGGCGGACACTGGTGGTACCGGCTCACCGCTGAGGACTTCTTCGGCCACCAACTGCCCGAAGTGGTCGGCGGTGCCCGCAAGCCGGCAGCCTGGTAACAGCCGTTCCAGCCGGCCTCGGCTGCTTGCGCCGACCGCGGCCCGCTGGCTATACTGACTGACATAACCCACCCGGTCCCTACGGGGGCCGGGTCTCTCTTTTTCCGGCCGTATGAAGCCCTAGCGCCGGGACGCTGCCGGCCCGCCTTACCCCGCTGGCTCGAGCAACGTCACGTGCATCCGCAGGTCACCTGGGTGGGCCGCCCCTGGGCCAAGCTTCGGCCCCTCAGATCGCCATCCCGCGTCAGCGGCTCAGGGAGGCGTCTCTGACGGGGTCGGGGGTGTTGTCGGGGG
>VXXM01000074.1 GCA_009835395.1 Acidimicrobiia bacterium | reverse complement strand
CCACGCGCGCGGCGCCGCACACCCGGGCTCCGCAGTTGCCGTTCCGGTGCCCGTCGATGTCTCTGTCCCAGGAGGCGCTGCCGGTTCAGACTCGGACGAAGCGGTCGTGGTGGTCGCAGTGCCCGCAGTGGTCACGGTGGTCCTGCTCGTCGCCGCAGGTGCCGGGGCGGCGGAGCTCGTGGTCGGGCGTGCGCCCCCGGAGGAGCCGGCCGAGGGCGTGCTCTCGTCCGACCCGGCCGATCCGGCAGGCGCGGCCGGATCGGGTGGCACAACCGGCGCGGCGCCCGGCGACGGTTCTCCGGCGCATCCGCCGGCAACGAGCGCGAGCAGGGCGGCGGCCGCCGAGGCCCCTCCCAGAATCCTCCCCGAGAGACCGCCGAAGGACCGTGAACGCACCCCGCCGCGACCCGGCGACGCGTCCGGCCGATGCGTTCGGCGGCCGAGAGCCGGCGTGGCCACGATGGCCACGCTAGAGCAACCCGGCGGCGGCTACAGGCCCGTGACGGTGGCCAGCAGCGAGACGTCGGTGAAGTGGGTGACGGTGGCCGGCACCACGCCGAAGACCAGGGTTGCGGCCACAGTCAGCGCCAGCGCCGAGCGCAGCGAGAACGGCACGGGGATGCGCCCCGCGTCGCCCAACTCCGGGGCGGGCTTCTCGAACCACATGCGTGCGGCGATCTTGCCGTAGTAGCCCACCGCGATCACGGCGTTCACCGCCGCGAAGCCGGCCAGCACGTAGCCGGAGGGGTTGTCGGCGGAGACCAGCGCCTGGAAAACGGCGAACTTGGCGTACCAGCCTCCCGCCGGGGGCACCCCCGCCAGCGAGGCCAGGAAGACCGTCATCACCACCGCCATTCCCGGCGACACCTTGAACAGCCCGTTGTAGGAGGCCACGTCGCCGGTGCCGGTGCGGCGGGCCACGGTCATGATGACGGCGAAGACGCCCAGGTTCATGGCCGCGTAGATCACCAGGTAGGTGAGCACCGCCGAGACCGCCTGGTCGGCCACCTCGGTGTTCACGCCGGCGACGGCCAGCGGCGCCAGCATGAACCCGGCCTGGGCGATGCCCGAGTAGGCCATGAGGCGCACGATGTTCTTCTGCCGCAGCGCCATGAGGTTGCCGGCGGTCATGGAGGCCGCCGCCAGGAACCACAGCGCCGGCCCGTACACGTCGTCGCGCTCCCAGAACCCCACGAACACCAGCGAGCCGAGCGCCACGAAACCGGCCGTCTTGGAGGCCACCGACAGGAACGCGGTGATCGGCGTGGGCGCCCCCTCGTAGGTGTCGGGCGCCCAGGTGTGGAACGGGAAGGCCGACACCTTGAAGGCGAAGCCCACCAGCACGAAGATCACGCCGACGGTGACGGCGGCGCTCGGCACCGCGTCGGCACCCCGGTCCAGCGGCGCGGCGGCGGCGATGTCCGCCAGCACCGTCGACCCCGAGGCGCCGAACAGCAGCGACATGCCGTAGAGCATGATGGCCGAGGCGAACACCCCCATGAGGAAGTACTTCAGGCCGGCCTCGTTGCTGCGCAGGTCGCGCTTGCGCCAGGCGGCCAGCAGGTAGGCGGGGATCGACAGCAGCTCCAGCGCCACGAAGATGCTGATGAGGTCCCGCGCCGAGGCCATCACCACCATGCCCAGCAGCGACGCCAGCACCAGGCCGTAGTACTCGTTCTCCCAGTAGTCGCCCTCGGCGACGTAGTTCATGGACAGCAGCACCACCACGTAGCCCGAGACCACGAACAGGGCCTTCAGGATCAGGGCGTAGCCGTCCACCACGTAGGCGCCGTCGAACATGACCCGCGGCTCCGACGCCACCCCGGCGACGGCCAGGGTGATGATCGGGACCAGCACTCCCAGCAGCCCCAGGCCCGCCAGCGCCGAGGTGAAGGCCCGACCCCGCTCGGCCATGGCGATGTCCAGGCAGGTCAGCAGCGCGCCGACGCCGAGCAGTGTCAGCTCCGGGGCGAGCGCGTGCCAGTCCAGGTGCGGGCGAACGAACCCCAGAACCCCCAGGGGGGCGGCGAGCGCGCCGAGGGTCACCGGCCGCTCCCGGCCTGCTCGCCGACGCGGCGCAGCCGCTCGAAGCACTCCTCACCCCGCTCCACCTCCAGGCAGTCGCCGGGGGATCCGTTCACCGCCTCGACCTGCAGCGACTCCCGCACGGCGGGGTCGGTGGCCTCGTGCAGCAGCCGGGGGAAGAACCCCAGCACCACGATCAGCACCAGCAGCGGTGCCCAGGCCAGGTACTCCCGCGGCGTGGCGTCGGTGACGTCGGGCGAGTCGGCGAACTCCTCGCGGGCGTTGCCGAAGGCCGTCTTCTGCAGCATCCACAGCAGGTAGCCGGCCGCCAGCACCGTGCCGATGGCGGCGATCACCATGTAGGCGCGGAACACCGCCTCGTTCAGGATCTCCGCCGGGTTGTACGACGCCAGGATGGCCGGGAACTCGCCCCAGAACCCCGCCAGGCCGGGCAGGCCCAACGAGGCCATGACGCAGAAGCCCAGAATCCAGCCCATGCGCGGGGCCTGTTGCAGCAGGCCCCCGAGCCGCGACATCTCCATGGTGTGGTAGCGGTCCTTCACCGAGCCGGCCAGGAAGAACAGCATCCCGGTGATGAGGCCGTGGGCCACCATGCCGAACACCGCGGCGTTGATGCCGAAGGGGGTGAGGGTGGCGATGCCCAGCATCACGAAGCCCATGTGGGCCACCGAGCTGAAGGCGATGAGGCGTTTCATGTCGCGTTGAGCCAGACACCCGAGGGCGCCGTAGATGATGCCGATCACCGCCAGCAGCCCGATCACCGGCGCCCACGCCGCAGCCGCCTCGGGAAGCATCGGCACCGCCACCCGCACGAAGCCGTAGGTGCCGAGCTTCAACAGCACCGCCGCCAGGATCACCGAGCCCACCGTGGGCGCCTCGGTATGGGCGTCCGGCAGCCAGGTGTGGAACGGGAACATCGGAACCTTGATGCCGAAGCCCAGGAACATGCCGGCGAAGATCCACAGCTGGCTGGTGCGGGCGATGGCCGCCGTGGCCCCACCCGAGAGCGCCCGCATGTCGAACGTGCGGGCCACGTCCAGACCGGCCAGGGTGCCGTCGGCCAGGAAGAACATCGCCAGGAAGCTGACCAGCATGAGTGCCGAGCCGAACAACGTGTACAGAAAGAACTTGATGGCCGCGTAGCGCCGGTTCTCGCCCCCCCAGACGCCGATCATGAAGTACATCGGCAGCAGCACGACCTCGAAGAACACGAAGAAGAGGATCAGGTCCTGGGCGACGAAGGTGCCGATCATGCCGGTCTCGAGCACCAGCAGCAGCGCCAGGAAGGCCTTCGGGTTGCGCGGCTCGGGGAAGTGCCCGAAGGAGTAGACGATGCACAGCGGCACGATGAGCGCCGTCAGCAGCAGCAGCGGCAGCGAGATGCCGTCGATCCCCATGATGTAGCGGCTGTTGATGACGTCGATCCACGACCGGTCCACGACGTACTGCAGCTCCCCGGCACGGGAGACGCTGAAGCGAGCCAGCAGGAAGATGGCGAACAGCGCCGTCACGAGCGAGGCGCCCAGGGCTGCCGCCTTCACCCACAACTCCCGGCCGGAGGGCAGCGCCATCACCAGCGCCGCGCCCACGAGCGGGACGAAGGTGACCAGCGTCAGCCCCCATCCGTTCAGAAATGCGTCCATCGGTCTCCTCTCGAGGTCACAGCACCAGGATCAGGGCGGCCGCAAGGATCACCGACGCCACGAACATGACACCGGCGTACTGCTGCACCTTCCCCGTCTGCATCCGTCGAAGCTCCTCACCGGCGCCGTGGCTGGCCACACCGGTGGTGTTCACCACGCCGTCGATGACCTTCTGGTCGATCTTGTCGTAGACCACGTGCCCGGCCGCCAGCGCCTTACGGCCCGCCTGGTTCACCACCTCGTCGATGCCGTGCTGGTTGAACCAGTAGGCGCCCCGGGCGACGGGGCCGGCCGTGCCCTTGGCCACGATGCCGGTGTAGAGGTGGTCGAGGTAGTACTTCTGCACCAGCAGCGTGTGGCCGAGGCGTGCCGCCCCCCAGCGGCTGGTGGGCCCGTCGGCCAGCTCGGTGGCCGACCCGCCCGCCGCCGCCCGCCGGTCCACCAGTGCGTAGTAGGCGAACGCCAGGCCCCCGCCCACCAGCACCACCAGGATCGAGACGATGGCCAGCGTCCAGCTGGGGGTGGCGTGGGCGATGACCGGGAAGTAGAAGTGCTCGGCCGCCACCGGTTCGACATAGTGGCCGAACTGCTCGGTCCAGGACTTGGGCACGATCTGGAAACCCTTGGGCAGGTTGGTCCAGCCGGCGCCCACGGCGAAGACCGCCAGGATCCACAGCGGCACGGTGATGCGCCGGCCCGACTCGTGCGGGTGCCCGTGGCCGCGGTAGCGGCCGAAGAACGTGAGGTACACGCAGCGGGTCATGTAGGCGGCCGTGAGCGCCGCGGTCAGCATGCCCATGACCAGCATGGCGGTGTAGGCGCCGTTGCCGCCGGTGCCGCCGAAGACGCCCCAGCCGCCGGTGCCCGCCAGGATCTCGTCCTTGGACCAGAAGCCCGCCAGCGGCGGCAGTCCCGCCAGCGCCAGCGAGGCGATCAGGAAGGTGCGGTAGGTGTGGGGCATGTGGCGGCGCAGCCCGCCCATGTCCTTCTTCATGTCGAAGCTGTGCACCGCGTGGCTCACCGAGCCCGAGCCCAGGAACAGGCAGGCCTTGAAGAAGGCGTGGGTGAAGAGGTGGAAGATCGCCGCGGTCCATGCGCCGACCCCCAGCGCCATGACCATGTAGCCCAGCTGGCTGATGGTGGAGTAGGCCAGCACCCGCTTGATGTCGTTCTGCACGAAGGCCAGGCTGGCCCCCACCAGGGTGGTGAGCCCGCCGATGAGCGCCAGGGCGTTGATGGACGACCCGGCGATGACCATGCCCTCGAAGAACACCCCGTAGAGGCGGGCCACGAGGTAGACGCCGGCCACGACCATGGTGGCGGCGTGGATCAGCGCCGAGACCGGCGTGGGCCCGGCCATGGCGTCGGGCAGCCAGGTGTGCAGGAAGAACTGGCCCGACTTGCTGATGACCGCTGCCAGCAGGCACAGCGCCGAGATCAGCAGCAGGGTGTGGCCGATCTCGCCGTCGAGGGCCCTGGTGTTGATCTCCAGGATCGAGAACGTGCCCCCGGCGGCGAAGAACAGCACGCTCACGCCCACCAGCAGGCCGATGTCGCCGACCCGGTTGGTGAGGAAGGCCTTCAGGGCGGCGTCGGAGTTGGGTTTCTCCTCCCACCAGTGCCCGATCAGAACGAACGAGCAGACGCCCACCAGCTCCCAGCCCACGATCATCTGGATGGTGTTCTCGGCCAGGACGAAGAACAGCATCGAGGCGGTGAACAGCGACAGGAAGGCGAAGAAATGCGTGTAGCGGACGTCCCCGGCCACGTAGTCGGTGGAGTAGACGTGCACCAGCAGCGAGATGGCGGTCACCACGAACAGCAGCGCCACCGCCAGACCGTCCACGAGGGTGCCGATGGTGAAGTCCACGCCGCCGGCCACCCACCAGGTCCAGCGGTTCACGACCGGCTCGACGGCGGCTCCGTGGGCGCCGTTCACCGTGCTGATCCATTGGCCGGCGGTGCAGAGGGCCAGCACCAGGGAAGCGCCGACGGCGATGATGCCCAGCTCCGAGCCGCCCCGCGGGAGGCGCTTGCCGAAGAACAGGATGGCGAAGAAGCTGGCCGCCGGGATGGCCGGGATGATCCAGGCGTTGGACAGGAACCACCCGCCGACCTGCACGATCTCAGCCGCGCCCTCGGCCGCCAGCACGCCGACTCCCTGCAGGCTCACGACCGAGCCTCCCGAACCGAGCCATCGAGGCCTGGATTCCGGCATCCGCCGGAATGACGGAGCTGGGGTCGGCGGAATCCGTGTGGACTCACAACTCCGCTAGCCCTTCATCAGGTCGGCCTCGCTGAGGTCGACGCTCTGGCGGTTGCGGTACAGCAGCAGGAGGATCGCCAGGCCGACGCCGACCTCGGCGGCGGCCACGGTGATGATGAACAGGGCGAAGACCTCGCCGGAGATGCTCGAGACGTAGCTGCCGAAAGCCACCAGGTTGATGTTCACGGCGTTGAGGATGAGCTCGATCGACATCAGCACCAGCACCCCGTTGCGGCGCGCCAGCACCCCGTAGACGCCGATGGCGAACAGCACGGCGCTGAGGATCAGGAACTGGTTCAGCAGCACGGCCTCAGTTCCTCCGGGCGATCACGATGGCGCCGATGAGGGCCGCCAGCAGCAGCACCGAGACGGCTTCGAACGGGACGATGTAGGTGCTGAAGATGGAGTCGGCCACCTCGGCGGTGGTGGTGCGGGTGTCGGCGGGCAGCTCGGCGTCGCCGAAGCCGGTCACCACGGCGTAGATGGTGATGGTGGCCACCAGCGCCGCCGCCAGCACCGCCGGCAGCCGCCTGGGGTGGTCGGTGCCCTCCTCGTTGCCGATGCGGGTGCGGGTCAGCATGATGCCGAACAGGAACAGCACCACGACGGCGCCGATGTACACCAGGATCTGGGTGATCCCCACGAACTCGGCGCCCATCAGCAGGAACAGGGCGGCCACGCCGCCCAGCACCACCACCAGGAACAGCGCCGCGTGCACCACGTTTCGGGTGGTCACGAGACGGAGCGCCGCGAACACCATGATGGCGGCGATCACCCCGAAGGCGATGTTCTGGGCGACGAGCACCCCGAGGACGGTCACTGGGTGGCGCCCCGGGGGGCCCGGTGCTGGGACGGCTCGGGCAGCTTGGGCTGCTTGACGTTGGCGCCCGGCTCGTAGGTCTCGAACTCGGGCACGGTCTCCATCCAGTCGGCCAGCCGGTCGGCGTCGTGCAGCAGGTCGGCGATGCGGGGCTCGGAGTACTCGAACTCGGGGCTCCAGAACAGGGCGTCGAAGGGGCACACCTCCACGCAGATGCCGCAGTACATGCACAGCGCGTAGTCGATGTCGAAGCGGTCGATCTTGGCGCGCTGGCGGGGCTTGCCCCCGGGGCGCCGGGGCGGGGCCAGCTCCTTGTGCCCCTCGATGTAGATGCACCAGTCGGGGCACTCCCGGGCGCACAGCATGCACACGGTGCAGTTGTCGTGGTGCAGGCCGATGACGCCCCGCGCCCGGGTCACCGGCGCCTCCTTGACGTGCGGGTACTGCACGGTGTGCGCCCCCCGCGAGGGCGCCGGCACGGGCTTGCGGAGCCCGTCGGGGAACAGCGTGCGCAGCATCGTCCGACCCGTCACCCCCATCCCCTTGAGCATTCCCAGGCCTCGCATGATCCGTCCTCCCTCTCCGATCCGCCTCAGACCAGCACCTTCACCACGCCGGTCACCACGATGTTCAGCAGCGCCAGCGGGATGAGCACCTTCCAGGCCAGCTTCTGGAGCTGATCCTCACGCAGCCGCGGGAACGTGAAGCGGAACCAGAAGATGAGCGCCGAGACGGCCATGATCTTGATGAACATCACGAACGGGCCGATGAGGTTGAACCAGCCGGACGTGGGATCCAGGCCCGGCACGTACCAGCCGCCGAGGAACAGCACCGAGGCGATGCCGGCGAAGGCGAAAGCCGTGCCGAACTCGCCCATGAAGAAGAACAGGAACCGGAACCCGGTGTACTCCACCTGGTAGCCGCCGACGATCTCGGACTCGGCCACCGGCATGTCGAAGGGCGGCTGGGTCAACTCGGCCTGCACCGCCACCAGGAAGATGGCGAAGCCGACGAACTGGGTGAGGATGTAGGGGAAGCCCATGCCCCCCCAGCCGAACAGCTCGCCGTTGGCCTGGGCCAGGACGATCTTGTTGAGGTCGAGGGTGCCGGCCTGGATGACCACGCCGATGGCCGCCAGCACCAGCGGCAACTCGTAGGCGATGAGCTGCCCGGCGGCGCGCATGCCGCCCATGAGGGCGTACTTGTTGGCCGAGCCCCAGCCGGCCATCAAGACGCCGATCACCGACAGCGACGCCGCCGCCAGGGCGAAGAACAGACCGGCGTCGAGTCCGCTCACGACCGCGTCGGGACCCACCGGCAGGACCACGTAGAGCAGGAACGTGGACATCAGCACCACCACCGGCGCCAGGGCGAACACGTAGCGGTCGGCCCGGCGGGGGAACACGTCCTCCTTCTGCAGGAACTTCACGCCGTCGGCCAGCAGTTGCAGGGTGCCGTAGGGGCCGGCCTCCATGGGACCCAACCGGCTCTGCATGAAGCTCATCATCTTCATGAGGAACACGTAGCCGAGGATGATCGCGCCGGTCGGGATGACCAGCGCCACCACCACCAGCTTGATGGCGGTCTGCTGCCAGTAGGCCAGCTCGAGGGCGAGGGTCCAGATCACCGGTCGATGTCCCCCAGGATGAAGTACAGGCTGGCCAGGATCGTGATCACGTCGGGCACGTAGACGCCCCGCATGACCCACGGTGTCACCGAGATGTTGTTGAACGAGGCCGAGCGGATCTTCACCCGGAACGGACCCAGGTCGCCCTTGCTGACCACGTAGTAGCCCATGACGCCCAGCGGGTTCTCGGTGGCCACGTAGGCCTCACCGGCGGGCACCTTGATGATCACGGGGACCTTGGCCATCACCGGACCCGACGGCAGGCCGTCCAGCATCTGCTCGATCATGAAGGTGGCCTCGCGGGTCTCCTGCAGGCGCACCCAGTAGCGGGCGAAGGAGTCGCCGTCGGGGTGCGTCCAGACCTTCCAGTCCAGCTGGTCGTGGACGAGGCCGCTGGGGCTGTCCCGGCGCATGTCCCAGTCCACGCCCGAGGCGCGCAGGTTGGCCCCCGAGAGCCCGTAGGAGAGGGCGACGTCGGCGGGGATGACGCCCACGCCGCGGGTCCGGGCCTCGAAGATCTCGTTGCCCAGCAGCAGGTCCTCCAGCTCGTCGCAGAAGTTGCGCATCTTGACCATGACGCCGCGGGTCTCCTCGATCCAGCCCTTGGGCAGGTCGTCCTTGAGGCCGCCGATGCGGTCGAAGTTGGGGTGGAAGCGCCCGCCGGTGACCGCCTCGATCTGGTTGAGGACGAACTCGCGGTCCCGGAAGGCGAAGAACACCGGGGTGATGGCGCCGAGCTGCACGCCCATGTCACCCAGGAACAGGGAGATGTTCGCCAGCCGGGACAGCTCGAAGAGGATGGTGCGGATCCAGGCGGCACGGGGCGGCGCCTCCACCTCCATGAGCTGCTCGGCGGCCAGGATGAACGGCACCTCGTTGGCGAAGCTGCCCAGCCAGTCGAT
>VXXM01000039.1 GCA_009835395.1 Acidimicrobiia bacterium | reverse complement strand
ATGCGGGAGCGGCGGCGGTGGGCGGGGATTGATTGGGGCTCGTCGGACAGGCGCCTGCCGATGACCACCTCGGCCTCGACCTCGGCTGAGGCGCCGCCCATGAACGCGCCGCGCACTGGCGGCACATCGCTGTAGTCGCGTCCGCAGCCGATGACGACGTGCCGCTCTCCCACCTCGCCGCCGTTCGTCGGGTCCAGCGCCCGCCAGCCGGCACCCGGGACCGCCGCCTCGATCCAGGCGTGGGTCTGCACGCTCACCACGTCCGCCGTCTCCTCCCCCGCCGCGGTCTCATCGGCGGCGAAGAGGTAGCCCGACACGTAGCGGGCGGGCACGCCGACACTGCGCAGCATCCCGATCGCCAGGTGCGCGAAGTCCTGGCAGACCCCGACGCCTCCGGCGAGCAGCTCCCCCAGCGAGACGCCGATGTCGGTGGTGTCGGACTCGTAGCGGAGCGCTCCCCGAACCTCCGCCACCACTGCCGCCAGGAGTTCCGATACCGAACCGGCACCCCCCGCCGCCGCGGCGGCCCTCTCGGCGACGCCGTCGCCGGTGTGCCAGCGGACGTGCTCGGAGGACTCGAGGAACTCGAAGTGGGCGGCGCGGAAGCCGGGGGCCGACAAGCCCTCGACCGGCGTGTCGGGCACCGGCGCGGGGCGGGCCGACGTCTCGACGGACGTCTCGGCAACCAATTCGAGCGACTCGTGCGGGGTCCTGACGCCGACGTGGTCAACCGCGGTGCCCCAGTAGTCGAACGCGCTGAACACCTGCGTCGCCGGCTCCGTGGTCAGCCGGGACCACAGGACACGCTGCGTCTCGTCATCGCGGGGGCGGACCCGCACCTCGTTCTGCGACTCCCGGACCGGCCTGGAGTACCGGAAGTGCATCCGGTAGCGGATATCCAGCCTCACGGGTCGATCTCCGGCGACAGGCCGCGGCCTGGCTCGGCGGAGGGGCCCGCCGGCATCGGGCCCGCGTCCCAACGGGCCCCGCCGGGGCGCAGGTACTCGGAGCTGGCCGTCGGGAAGCCGAGCGGCGGCACAACCCCGGCGGCGATCTCGCTCGCCACCTCGGTCAGGTCCCAATGGAGTTCCGACAGGACCGGCAGCGGCTCCTGCGCCATCGCCTCCTCGATCTCGCCGAGTTCGAGGCGAGCGCGCAGCAGACCCGCACGGCGGCGCGGCCCGTCGAGCGCACCGGCGACCGAACCGACACCCCGCAGGCTCTCCTCGGCCCGAAGCAGGCATGACAGGACAGAGCGCGGCAGGTCGGTTCCCGCCAGCAGGTAGCGCACCACACCCTCGGGATCGGGCGCGTGCCCGTGCCGGCGATGGTACGCCTGCAGCGAGCTGGTCAGCCGCAGCATTCTGGTGGCGTCGATCGCCCCCCGGGGGTCGGTGTAGCCGGCGACGAGGAGTCCGACGGTGAAGACCGACCGTTCGATCATCCGACCGATCAGGATGAACTCGTATCCCTCGTCTCGCCGCATGCCCTCGTTCAGCACGCCGCTGATGGCCAGGCAGGCCCGACGGACCATCAGCAGGGTCTCGTGCAGCCGCTCCGGCGGCAGTTCGATGTCACCGAACTCCCGGAACCGCAGATACAGGCCGTTGGCCTCCTCCCAGAGTTCGATCGGTATCCGCTCCCGCGTCGAGCGCAGCCGCTCGCGAATGGCGGTGACCGCCGAGAGCACCGAGCCGGGGTTGGCGGTGTCGGACAGCAGGAAGGCGAACAGCTGCCGGCGCCCCCCGAGGCTGCCGAGCGGCGCCGCCACCGACTCGAGGCCGAGCGTCTTGATGAGCTGCTCCACCTCGATGCGGGCCTCGTCGGAGCGCAGGTGGATGATCGAGTTGGCGGCGTAGTCGAGGCAGCGGACCGTCGCCTCGGTCCGCTCCAGGTAGCGCCCCACCCAGAACAGGGCGTCGGCGTGACGGGCCAGGATCACCGCTGCGACCGCCGGCAGGCCACTACGAGTACTCCGGTGTCAGCACCCAGGTGTCCTTCGAGCCGCCCCCCTGGGAGGAGTTCACGATGAGCGACCCGCGCCGCATCGCCACGCGGGTGAGGCCGCCGGGGAACACCTCGGTCCGCTCGCCGGTCAGCACGAAGGGCCGCAGGTCGACGTGGCGGGGCTCGAGGCGCTCCTGGGTGAACGACGGCAGGCTCGAGAGCTGCACGACCTCCTGCACGATCCAGTTCCGGGGATCGGCGTCGATGGCGGCGCGGGCGGCCGCCAACTCCTCGTCGCTGGCGTGGGGGCCGATCAGCACCCCGTAGCCGCCCGACTCCCCCACCGGCTTGACCACCAACTCGTCGAGTCGCCCCAGCACCTCGGCCCGCTGGTCGGCATCCCACATCATGTAGGTGGGGACGTTGTCGATGATCGGTTCAGCGCCGAGGTAGTACCTGATCAGGTCGGGTACGTACGGGTACACGGCCTTGTCGTCGGCGGCGCCGTTGCCGATGGCGTTGCAGACGGTCACGGTCCCCGCCCGGAGCGCGCCGAGCAGACCGGGGACACCCAGCGTGGAGTCGGGGCGGAACGAGACCGGGTCCAGGAAGACGTCGTCGATGCGCCGGTAGATCACGTCCACGGCAATGAGCCCCTCGATGGTCCGGGCATACACCGTTCCGTCGTCGACCACGAGGTCACGGCCCTCCACCAGCTCGACCCCCATCGACCGAGCCAGGAAGGCGTGCTCGAAGTAGGCGGCGTTGAAGATGCCGGGGGTCAGCACCACCACGTGGGGGGACTCCTGGCCGCCGGGTGCCATCGACTCCAGCGCGGAGCGCAGCATCCGCCCGTACTGCTCCACCGGCTGCACGGCGTGGTCGTAGAACAGCCAGCTGCATGCCTTGGCCATGGCCGCCCGGTTCTCGATCACATAGGAGATGCCGCTGGGATTGCGCAGGTTGTCCTCCAGCACCCGGTAGCGGCCACCGTCGTCGCGCACGACGTCGATGCCGGCGATGTTGCAGTGCGCCCCGTGCGGCACGTCGATGCCCATGGCGTTGCGCTCGAAGCCGCGGGACGAAACCACCAGCCATCTGGGTACGACGCCGTCCGCGATCGCCGCGCCCTCGCCGGAGTACAGGTCCGCGAGGAAGTGGTTGAGGGCGGCGACCCTCTGGCTGAGGCCCCGCTCCAACTCATCCCATTCGACCGCGGAGATGAGCCGGGGAAAGAGGTCCATGGGCCAGATCCGCTCGGTGCCCTCCTCCTCGCTGTAGACCGTGAAGGTGATCCCCTGGCGCCGGAACTCGTCGGCGACCAGACGCTCGAGCCGTTGCGCCTCGCCGGCGTCGAGCTCGCCGAAGCGTTCGACGATCCTGCGATAGACGCCGCGGGCCGAGCCGTCGGACTCGAAGGCCTCGTCGAATCCCCGAGCGGGCTCATAGTGATCGAGGAGCCCGCTACCCGGCTCTGGCCACGACCCAGCCACGAAGCGCAATGCTAAGCGGCCAGCCGGTGTCGGTGGCGACGGTTCCGGCGGCGGCGCCCTCGAGCGTTCAACCGGCTCAGTGCAGGGCGAAGGTGGCCACGTTCCGGTAGGTGCCGGGCGGGTCGCTGCGGACGAGGGCGACCTCGGTGGCTGTGAAGGCGGCGTGGACCGGCGGCGCGTAGCCGTCCGGCGGCCTGCCCCCGTAGCGGGCGACGGTGAGGTGGCCCGTGAAGGGCCGATCCGGCGGGGCCTGCCCGATGTGACGAGTTGCGGAGATGATCTCCGCCGCCAGCTCGTCGAGGCCACGGGCCGGCACCACGAGCACCGCCCGGCCCAGCCGCTCGACGGCCGGGCCCAAGACCACCTCGGTCCTCGACAGGCGCAACCCGGACAGAGCCGCCGCGGCCTCGCCCTCGTCGCAGTCGCCCAGGAACCGCATCGTCACGTGCAGGCGCTCCGGGGCGGTCCAGCGGACGCCGGGCAGGTCGGGACGGGGCAGTCCGGCGAGAACCTCCGAGGCCTCGCTCGACGGCCAGACAGCCACGAACAGGCGGGGCACGGCCCCACAGTAGGGAATCCGCGGCGGCCGGCGAGCCTGGCACTGGATTCCGGCCTCCGCCGGAATGACGACTCGGGCGCCGGATTGACGACTCCGAGGCCGGGATGACGACGCGGAGGCCGGGATGACGACGCGGAGGCCGGTGGTACCGTCGAGTTCAGTTGTTGCGCCGCGGAGCCGCCGACCGGGGTCCTGTTGCTCGACTCACCGGGGGGACCAGCGCCATGAAGGCCCGACCACAACCGCAGTTCGATGCCCACCGGGCGGAGATGGTGCGCCGCGACCTCGCCCGGCGAGGCGTGCGCGATCAGCGGGTGCTGGAGGCGATGGGCTCGGTGCCCCGGGAGGCGTTCGTGCCGTCCGCCCAGCGTCGCAGTGCCTACGCCGACCGGGCGCTGCCCCTCGGGTTCGGCCAGACCGTGTCGCAGCCCTACGTCGTGGCCGTCACCCTGGAGGCGTTGCGGCTCGCAGCCGGCGACAGGGTCCTGGAGATCGGCGCCGGCTCCGGATACGCGGCGGCGGTGGCGAGCCGGCTGGCGGCCGAGGTGGTGGCGGTGGAGCGCATCGAGCGCCTGGCGACCGGTGCTCGGCAGCGGCTGGAATCCCTGGGCTACGGCAACGTCACCGTGGTGTGGGCCGACGGGGCGGAGGGCCACCCGCCGGGTGCGCCCTACGACGCCGTCTTCCTCTCCGCCGCGGCACCCGCCGTGCCACAGGCGCTGTTCGACCAGTTGGCCCCGGGGGGCCGGCTCGTGGCGCCCGTCGGCAACGCCTCGCGGGACCAGCAGCTGGCGCTCTACGAGAAGTCCGAACCGGGCGACGGGGCACCGGACGGCGACGCCCGGCGCTGCGCCGGCCTGCTGCCGGTGGCCTTCGTCCCGCTGCTCCCCGGTGTGCGGGCGACCGGGAAGTAACCTGACGGCGCTCTGTCCCTCCCCGGTCCGCCATGACGACGAACCCGCCGATCCACATCGTGCCCTCCACCCTCAGCGCCGACTTCAGCCGGCTCGGCGAGGACTGCGCCGCGCTCGAGACGGCCGGCGCCGACCGCATCCAGTGGGACGTGATGGACGGCGCCTTCGTGCCGAACATCACGTTCGGGCCCGACGTCATCGCCGCCTCGCGCCCGCACACGTCGCTGCCGTTCGAGGTGCACCTCATGGTGGAGGGCCCCGAGGCGCTGGCGTCGCGTTACGTGGACGCAGGATGCGAGTTGCTCATCGTGCACGCCGAGGCGTGCGTGCACCTGCACCGCACTCTCGAGCAGATTCACGGACTGGGTGCGGCCGCGGGTGTTGCGCTCAACCCGTCGACGCCGGCCACCGCCGTGGCGCAGGTGCTGGACCTCACCGACATGGTGCTGGTGATGACGGTGAACCCCGGCTTCGGCGGCCAGAAGTACATCGCCACCATGGAACCCAAGATCGCCGAGGTGCGCCGCATGATCGAGGAGTCGGGTCGCCACATCGACCTGGAGGTGGACGGCGGCATCGGCGCGGGCACCGTGGCGGGTGCGGCCGCCGCCGGGGCGAACGTCTTCGTGGCCGGCAGCGCCGTCTTCGGCCATCCCGAAGGCCTGGCCGCCGCAGTGGCGGAGTTGCGCAGCCTGGCCGAAGCCGCCCGCGCCAGCTAGGCGATCACCGGAACAGGCTTGAGGAGACCCGGCCGGGAGGCCGGGCGGGTCAGCGGATCTCGCCGCGGCCGGCGATCACCTCGTCGATGATGCCGTACTCCTTGGCCTGCTCGGCGGTGAACCAGCGGTCCCGATCGAAGTCGGCCTCCACCTGGTCCACCGGCTGGCCCGTGTGCTCGGAGATGCGCTCGGCCAGGATCTTCTTGATGTAGGTCATCTGCTCGGCCTGGATGGCGATGTCGGAGGCCTGACCCTGCACCCCGCCGTGAGGCTGGTGCATGAGGATGCGGGCGTGCGGCAGGGCGTAACGCTTGCCGGGGGCGCCGGCGCACAGCAGGAATTGCGCCATCGAGGCGCCGAGGCCCATGCAGATGGTGCCCACGTCGGGGGTGACGAACTGCATGGTGTCGTAGATGGCCATTCCCGAGGTGATCGAGCCGCCCGGCGAGTTGATGTAGAGCCAGATGTCCCGGTTGCGGTCCTGGCCCTCGAGGTAGAGCAACTGGGCGGTGATGGAGTTGGCCAGTTCGTCGTCGACGGCGCGCCCCAGGAAGACGATCCGCTGGCGCAGCAACTGCTGGAAGATGTCCTGGGAGCCGTCGCGCCTGTTGGCGTCCTCGTTGCGGGTGGCGTCGGGCGCGCCCGGCAGAGAAAGACCTGACAGTTCCACCGGTTCACCTCCCGGACGTCCTGCGCGCAGGCTACCGATAATCTGATCGCGGGCCACGCCCCGCGCCAGTGACGGAATCCGGCAGACGTGCAGGGTTTAGGTCCCTGTGAGCTTCGGCTCGTGTGGGTTCGAATCCCACCTGGCGCACCGCCGGCGGGCTTCGCGACGTGCGTGCCGCGATCAACCTGGTGGTCGATTGGGAAACCGAGGAACGGAGAGCATGGCGCCCAAGTCGACCCCCAGTGAGCACAGGCCACCGGTCGCCCGCTTCAGCCTCAAGCGCAAGTCGGTGCAGATGCTCCTCGCCATGATGCTGATGCTCGTGGTAGAGGTCCTCGTGCTCTGGCACGCGGCCAGGAGCGGCCACGGGCTGCTGCTCGTCCTGGCATCTTCGTGCCTCGGTCTGACTGTTCTGGCCCTGTACCGCTTCGTGCACACCGGCATCCGCACCGTCGAACTGGAGATCTGGATCCGTCAGATGGGCGCAGGCAACCTCGACTACACGGTTGAGCTCAGCGGCAACGACGAGGTGAACGAGGCGGCCAAGGCGCTGGAGCGGCTGCGGCAACGGTCGATCGAAGCCCTGCAGTTGGATCTGGTGCGCGAGCTCTCCAACAGCCTGCAGCAGAAGAACGACGAGCTGGAGCGGGTCTTGGCGGAGCTGCGGCAGACGCAGGATCGGATCATCCTGCGCCGGAAGCTCGTGGAGCTCGGCGAACTGACGGCCGGGGTGGCCCATGAGATCCGGAATCCCCTCAACTTCATGAAGAACTTCGCCGAGGCGTCCGAGGACCTCGTCGCCGAGTTGCGCCACGAGATCGACCAGCGGGCGGCCGACCTCTCCGATGACAGCCGCCGTGCGATCGTCGGAGCCACCGGGGAGTTGACCGACAACCTGCGACGGATCCGGTCTCATGGGGATCGCGCCGACCGGATCGTCCGTGACATGGTGACGATGGGGCACGGCGGCGGGGAGCGCCAGTCCGTCGACATCAACAACCTCCTCAGTGAGAGGGCCACGATCGCCTTCCACAGCGCCAGTGCCCGTGACGAGGACTTCGAGATCGACATCCGTGGGAGCTACGCCCCCGACGTCGGGGAGCTGGAGGTCGTGCCCGACGACATGGGGCGGGTGTTCCTGAACATCGTCAGCAACGCCTGCTCGGCCATGAGCGACAAGCGGCGACTGCTCGACGGGGACGACGACTCCTACCAGCCGACCCTCTGGCTGAGCACCGAGCAGGCCGGCGACGAGGTCGTCATCAGCATCCGGGACAACGGAACCGGAATCCCCGCCGACTCCATGGACAAGATCTTCAACCCGTTCTATACGACGAAGCCGTCGGGGACGGGCACGGGCCTAGGACTCAGCATCTCCAATGACGTGGTCCGCGAGCACGGCGGTTCCATGTCGGCCGAGTCCGAGCCCGGCGAGTTCACCGAGATCGTCGTCAGGCTTCCCGCCGCCGGCAGCGGCGAGGGCAGCGGCTAGCGGTCCGCTCCCCCGGCGGGCCCGCTCCGAGGGTCGCGAGCATCGGGTGGCCGCGCACCGGGGGCGGCGGTCGCGGCCAGGAGCCGTGCCAGCTCCCGCAGGGCGCGCCCTCGGTGGCTGATTGCGCCCTTGGCGTCGAGGCTCATCTCGGCAAACGTCAGTCGACCGGGCGAGGGCACGAACACCGGGTCGTAGCCGAAGCCACGGCCGCCCCGCGGCGAGCGGGCGATGCTGCCCTCCACGACCCCGTCCGCCGACAGCTCGCGCCCGTCGGGCCAGCGCGCCACCACGACCGTGCGGAAGCGGGCGGTGCGCCGTGGTGGGGCGACCCCGGCGAGCGCCGCCAGCAGCTTCGCCACGTTCGCCTCGTCGCCGGTACCCGCACCGGCGTAGCGCGCCGAGTGGACGCCGGGGGCGCCATCGAGGGCGTCCACCTCCAGGCCGGTGTCGTCGGCCAGCGCCGGCGCGCCGACGAAAGTGGCGACAGCGACAGCCTTGATGCGGGCGTTGGCCTCCAGCGTGTCGCCGTCCTCGGGTACGTCACCGAGCCCCGCCGGGCGCTCCACCAGCGTCGCCACCCCGTCCAGAGCGGCCCGCATCTCGATGAGCTTGTTGGGGTTGGCCGTGGCGGCCACGAAGGTGGGGAGTTCGCTCACGTCCCCGGGCGTTCGGCCGGCGGGGCGCTCAACGACTCGCGCTGGCGGCGGACGATCTCGGCGATCCCGGTGCCGGCGAGATCCATCAACTCGTCCAGCATCGGGCGGCCGAACGGAACCCCCTCGGCGGTGCCCTGCACCTCAATGAGGTCCCCGGCACCAGTCATGACGACATTCATGTCGACGTCGGCACCGACGTCCTCGCGGTAGTCGGGGTCCAGCACCGCCCGCCCATCGACCACGGCGACGGACACGGCTGCGCAGGCGTCCGTCAGCGGGTGCGCGCCGGGCAGGCCGGCACGGCTGAGGGCGTCGTGCAGGGCGATGTACCCGCCGCAGATTGACGCCACACGCGTGCCCCCGTCGGCCTGCAGCACGTCGCAGTCGACCGTCACCGACCGTTCGCCGAGGCGGGCCATGTCGCAGACGGCCCGCAGCGAGCGGCCCACCAGCCGCTGGATCTCCTGGGTGCGGCCCGACTGACGACCCCTGCGAGCCTCGCGATCCACCCGCTCGGGCGAGCTGCCGGGCAGCATCGAATACTCGGCGGTCACCCAGCCCGTTCCCCGGCCGCGCATCCAGCGGGGCACGTCGTCGCTCACCGAGGCCGTGCAGAGAACCCGGGTGCGGCCCAGTGTCACCAACACCGAGCCGCCGGCCATCTCGGTGTAGTCGCGGGCGAACGACAGGGGCCGCAGTTCGTCGGGTCGCCTTCCGTCGAGTCTCACTCCCGGCGTCCTCCGTTCGGTCCGCGGTGATCGGCGCAAAGGCTACGCCGGACTTCGAGGCTGCAACCTCGTCGCGACGATCGCCGAGCCGGCGGATATCGATTTGACACCGGTTCGCGCCCCGCCGCGCAAGCAAAGTTCAAACGATCGTTCTATAGTCCCGCCATGACCCAAAAACGCCTCCCCACTAGGGGAAAGAACCATCGAATCAACTGGCGGAAGCCCGCCGTCGTCCTGGCGGCGCTCGGGCTGCTCGTCTCGGTCACGGCGCTGGCTCCGACCGCGCTGAACGCGCAGGACAACGCGGCCTACACGCTCACCATCCTGCACAACAACGACGGCGAGTCGAAGCTGCTGCACAACCCCGACAGGGGCTTCCCCGGCATCGCCCGCTTCGTGACCGCCATGAGGGCCCTGCAGGAGGGCGCCACCACCGACGGGGTGCTCACCGTCACCGCCGGCGACAACTTCCTGGCGTCCAAGGAGTGGAACGTCAGCCTGGAGCGAGGCGCTCCCTTCTACGACTCCATCGGCCTGAGCGGCCTGTACGACGCCATGGCGGTCGGCAACCACGACATGGACTTCGGCCCCGACGTGGCCGCGGAGTTCTTCGGCGGCTTCGACCCGCCTGTCGTCTTCCTGTCGGCCAACCTCGACGTGTCGGCCGAGCCGGCTCTCGTGGCGATGGTCGAGGCCGGCCGCCTGGCCCGCAGCACCATCGTGGAGACCGGCGGCGACCGGGTCGGCGTCATCGGCGCCATCACCCCGATGCTGGGAGCGATCTCCGCGCCGCGCAACGCCGTCGTGTCCGCCGTCGCCGAGGCGGTCAACGCCGAGGTGGCCTCCCTCACCGAGGCCGGCGTCAACAAGATCGTCCTCATCAGCCACCTGCAGCAGGTGGCTGAGGACGTGGAGGCGCTCGCCTCCATCTCCGGCGTCGACGTGGCCATCGGCGGCGGCAGCGACGCGATGCTGCGCAGCGACACCAGCACCTGCCTGCCCGAGGAGGAGACCTACGGCCCGTACCCGGAGGAGGCAACCGACGCCGACGGCAACACCGTGCCGGTCGTCACCGCACCCGGCGGCTACCGCTGCATCGGCGAGCTCGTCGTCAGCTTCGACGCCGACGGCAACGTGGTCTCGGCCGCGGGCCGCTCGGTGGGCGTGAGCCTCGACGAGACCCCCGACCCCGACGTGCTGGCGTCGGTCGAGGAGCCGCTGGCGGCAGCCGTGGCGGCGCTGGACAGCAACATCCTGGCGACCACCGAGGTGGACCTGGACGGTCGACGTTCGCAGGTCCGCACGCGCGAGACCAACCAGGGCAACCTGGTCGCCGACGCATCGCTGTGGGTCGGTACCCAGCGGGCCGAGGAGTACGGCACCGCGACGCCGGACATCGCCATCCAGGGCGGTGGCGGCATCCGCAACGACTCCATCATTCCCGCCGGCAGCGACCTCAGCGAGTCCACGACCTTCGACATCTCGCCGTTCAACAACGTGATGGTCACCTTCGAGATGACCCGCGAACGGCTGAAGGAGGCGATGGAGGTCTCCTACGACTGCATCCCGGGCACCTGCGGGCAGTACTCGCAGGTGGCGGGCATGAGCCTGGTGATCGACATCGGCATGCCGGGCCGCGAGATCGACCGTGAGAGCGACGACTGCGCCCTGGTCGGCCACGAGGGCGCCCGGGTGCGCAGCATCGTCCTCGACGACGGCACGGTCATCGTGGAGGACGGCGAGGTTGTGCCCGGTGACCCGGTCGTGATGACGACGGTGAGTTGGTTCGCCGGCGGCGGCGACTGCTTCCCGGCCGCCGATCTGCCACACACCAAGCTGGGCATCAACGACCAGCGCACGCTGGCCGACTACCTCACCGACGCCCTCGGCGGCGTCGTGACGGCCGAGCAGTACCCGGCCGGCGGCGAGGGCCGCGTGACGATCCTCGATTCCTCCGCGGACGAGATGGACGACGGCGAGATGGACGACGACATGGGTCCGCCCGCCGAGCAGCCCACCGGCTAGTCCTTCCCCGCTTCCGAACCGAGACCGGCCCCGGGTTCCAACCCGGGGCCGGCCCCTTTCCGGGGCCCGCTCAGAAGTAGATGATCCGGTCCGCCCGGGCGACGACCTCGTCGATGGGGTCGGTCCAGGCGCGCGTCGAGAGGTACTTCCAGCCGCCGTCGGCGGCCACGAAGACGATCACGCCGGCGTCGATGCGCTCGGCCACCCGGCAGGCCCCGGCCAGGGCGGCCCCACTGGAGATGCCGGCGAACAGCGACGCCTCGGTGGCCAGGCGGCGCGTGTACTCCAGCGCCTCGCGGGTGCGCACGATGCGCTTGCCGTCCAGCAGCTCGTTGCCGCCCCAGTTCTCGTAGACCGGCGGGATGTAGCCGTCGTCGAGGCTGCGCAGGCCCTCCACCTTCTCCCCGGCCGGGGGCTCGACGGCGTAGACCCGCACGTCGGGCTTGTTTTCCTTGAGATAGCGACCGCAGCCCATGAGCGTGCCGGCGGTGCCCAGGCCGGCCACGAAGTGCGTGATGTCGGGGCAGTCCGCCAGGATCTCCGGACCGGTGGTCTCGTAGTGCGCCCGCGGGTTGGCCTCGTTGGCGTACTGGCACAGGTAGGCCCACTCGGGATGCTCGGCGGCGAGGCGCTCGGCGCGGCGCACCGCTCCGTTGGAGCCCTCGGCGCCCGGCGAGTCGATGATCTCGGCGCCGTAGATCTCCAGCAGGTCGCGGCGCTCGCTGGAGACGTTCTCGGGCAGGACGATCTTGACCGGGTAGCCGCGCAGCCGGGCGATGAGCGCCAGGGCGATGCCCGTGTTGCCCGAGGAGGGCTCCAGGATGGTGGTGTCGGGCCGCAGCGTGCCGTCGGCCTCGGCGGCCTCGATCATCGACCGGGCGACCCGGTCCTTCACCGAGCCGCCGGGGTTCTGACCCTCCAGTTTGGCGAGGATGCGCACGGCGGGGTTGGGACTGAGCGCGCTCACGTCCACGACCGGCGTGTTGCCGATGCAGTCGATTACCGAGGCGAGGACGGGCATGGCGGGCCGGGGGGAATTGTTGACCGAATCGCTGGTAATTCTACCGGTGGGTGGTGATGCCTCGGCCCGCCCTCAGCCGGGGACCTGGACCTGCTCCTCCTCGATGATGCCGCCGACGATGCGGTAGCTGCGCAGCGCCGGCTCGGGGTGCTTCAGCGAGACGATCACGTAGTGCCACACGCCGAGCGGGTCGAAGCGGGTGGCCTGGGCCACGTCGGTCGGCGACGGGTAGGCCGTGCTGCGGGTGTGTGAGTGCATGACGCCGACGACCGTGAGGCCCGACTCCTCGGCCCGCTTCTCGACCGCCAGGTGCTCGGCGCCGTCGAACTCGTAGAGGGTCTCGGAGGCGGCGGCGTTGGCCATCGGGTAGAAGGTCTCCACCTCGCCGTCCTCGGAGGCGGCGGCGAACAGCCCGCAGGCCTCCTGCGGCAGGCCGGCGACGGCGTGGGCCAGCATCCCGTCGTAGGTCTCGCGGCTAAGCCCCAGCACGGGCGCAAGGTTACGTCGCCGCACCCCGCAGCCCACCCTCGCGCCGGCGGCTCGTTAACCTGCGCTCATGGACGAGTCCGAAGTCAAGGTGGTCGCCAGGAACCGGCGCGCCCAGCGCGACTTCGAGATCCTCGGCAGCTATGAGTGCGGGCTGGTGCTGCGGGGCAGCGAGGTGAAGGCGCTGCGCGAGGGCACCGTGACCCTGGCCGAGGCGTACGGGCGGGTGTCGGGCGGCGAGGTCTGGCTGCACTCCATGCACGTGCCCCCGCAACCGAGTGTCGCCCAGGCGTTCGCTCCCGATCCCGACCGGCCGCGCAAGCTGCTGCTGCACCGGGCCGAGATCAACCGCATCAAGGCGCGCGTCGAGCAGGACCGCCTGCTGCTGATCCCGCTGTCGCTGTACTTCCGCGACGGGCGGGCGAAGGTGGAGATGGCGCTGGCGCGGCGCCGCCGCAAGGTGGACCGGCGGACGATCCTGGCCCGCCGGGAGGCCGAACTGGAGGCCCGCCGGGCGCTGTCGCAGGCAGCCCGCGAGCACGACCGGGAAGTCCGCTGACTCAGATCGCCTTGCCGGCGAGCGTCGGGCGCCCGGGAACCGATGTCGCAGGGTTTCGGTACAGTGGGTCGTACCGCACATTGACAAGGGGCTGATCGGTTTCGACGTCGAGACCGGGAACCGTGCTACGCGACCGGAGTTGCTCAGACTCTAAAAACGGGGCACCACTAGACACGGCAATGATGAACCCGTGCTCCTCGCCGCCTGATCGACAGATCGGACAGTGAGGTAACTGCGACCCCCACGGGGGCACGCGGGGCCTGTCCGCTGCAGCCTGGCAACAGAAGCAGGGGAGGACAGTTGGGAAAGACCGCTGACGGCGAGAAAGACCGCTGACACCGGAGAAAGATCCGGCGGAGCCCTAACGGGCAGCCGACCCGGCGGCGCGCCACCCGCAACGCGGCAATCGGGAATGGTCGTATCGGAGCCGGCGACCGCTCGGCGGACGGGGGTTCGATTCCCCCCAGCTCCACGATCCCCTGATTCTTCATGCGGCGTCATGAGCGGAGTGGCCCGGGGTCTTGTCCCGGCGGCGCCGGTACCCGCCGCCGCCGACACGCCGCTGCGCCTCGTTGACCTGATCCTGCCGACCGGGCTGTCGTGGCCAGACCCGGGCGGCCTTGTCATGCCCCGTGGGTACGGTGGGCGTGTGACTGCTTGGCCGCCGCCGCCGGCGCCTGTCGGGGATTTCGCGGAGTTCCGTTTCGCTCCCGAGCGCGCCTGGGAGGATGCGCCTGACGTCGCCGACGGGGCGGTGCGGCGGGTCGTGGTGGTCGGCGACGTTCACAGCGAGGGCTTGTGGGTGCGCGGCGCGGTGCACATCGCCGCCTTCGAGGAGTGCGACGCCGTGGTGCAGGTCGGCGATTTCTGGCTGCAGGACGGCTCGTCGACGCTCTGGCCGCCACAGCGGATGAACCTCAGCGGCGAGCCGGTGCCGTGGCCCGACGCGATGCGCCGCGCCATGTCTTCGCCGGTGCCGTTCATCGTCCTCGACGGCAACCACGAGGTGTGGCCGTGCCTGGACCGCTACCTGGAGCGCCCCGAGGTCGCCGAGTTGCGTTCGGCGGGCCGGCCGGTGCACCTCGGCGGGTCGCTGTGGTGGGCCGACCGGGGCAGCACCTGGACCTGGGCCGGTCGGCGGTGCGGCGCCCTCGGCGGCGCGGTCAGCCCCGACAAGTACTTCGCGAACCCCGCCTACCGGTGGCCCGACAGCGAGGCGCCCACCTGGACGGACCAGCGCCGCCTGGTCGCGAACGCGCCCGACGGTCTCGACGTGCTGTTCACCCACGACGCCCCCGGCGGAGTGGCCGGCCTCGGCGAGGGCATGCCGGTCCCGGCATGGATCGCCGCAGAGTGCGCCGACGTGAAGGACCTGTTGCAGGCCGCCGTGGCGGCGACCAGGCCCCGACTGCTGTTCCATGGCCACTGGCACCGCCGCAACCACGAACACATCCGCCCCGCCGACACCGAGGTGTACGGCCTCAACCACGAGGGCCGCTCCGGCTGGGCGGCGGTACTGGACCTCAAGCAGATGCACGCCCACTGGATCGAGCCATAGCTGTCTCCGCGGCGGCGCCCGTGCCGAGCATGAGGACCGCGTCTCCGAACGTAGCCGAATGCGGTATGCTTATGTAATGAGGTTGTTCAGCGTCGCGGCGGCGGCCGAGGAGTTGGGGGTGAGCCCGCGGCGGGTGCGCCAGATGCTCTTGCGTGGCGCGCTGGCGGGTCAGCGTGTTGGCGGCGTGTGGGTGGTCGACGAGCCGGCGCTGCGCTTGGCCGAGCGGGCGCGTCGTCCTGCTCACCGGCCGTGGACCGCGGCGGCCGCGTGGGCGGTCCTGGCGTTGGCCTGCGGCGAGGAGCCCGCCGGGTCACCGGCGGCGCGTAGCCGAGCCCGCGAGCGCTACGCCCGTGGGTTGGGCGAGCTGTTGGACCAGCTCCGGGAGCGCGCGGCGCTCCGCTGGTTCTACGCGCACCCCGCGGCGGTCCCGCGAATCGCGGACCGCGACGGGGTGGTCCGCACCGCCGCCAGCGCCGCTCCCGACCATGGCCTGGCCCTCGCCGGCACCGGCCCCCTCGACGCTTATGTCCGCGCCGGCGAGTTGGCGACCCTGCTCGAGGAAGTGCCGATGGAGGAGGGCGCTGATCCTCACAACGTGCGCCTACACACGGTGCAGGACGCCTGCTGGCCGTTCCCGCCGGGCGCCACGGCGGCGCCGCTGCCCGTCGTCGCCGTGGATCTCGCGGAATCCCCGAACGCTCGCGAGCGCCGCCTCGGCGCCGAGCTGCTGGCCAGCCTGTGAGCGTCCCGAGGCTGCCGGGCCCGCCTCTGGTGCTGCCACCGGCTCCGAGCCCGGCTGTTGAGATCTGGGCCACGTTGTGCGAACTCGCCGCCGCCAAACCCGACAGCTGGACCCTCATCGGCGGCCAGATGGTCCTGCTACACGCACTCGAACACGGCACCGAGCCGGCTCGCATCTCGACCGATCTGGACATCCTCGTGAACGCCCGAGTCGTCGCCGGCGCCGTAGGCGACTTCGTCCGCCACATCGAGGCCACCGGGTTCACGCCGACCGGAGAGTCCCCCGACGGTGTCGCTCATCGCTACCGCCGGGGGCACGCCGTAATCGACGTGCTGGCACCCGAAGGCCTCGGCCGACGCGCCGACCTGACGACGACCCCGCCGGGTCGCACGATCCAAGTCCCCGGCGGGACACAAGCACTCGCACGCACCGAACTGCTGCCTGTGACCCACGAGGGCGTCGAGGGGCACATTCCGCGTCCCTCGTTGCTGGGGGCGATCATCTGCAAGGCCGCCGCAGTCTCCGTGCACCGCGACCAGCAGGTCCAACTCGGCGATCTCGCCTTACTGCTGAGCCTCGTGGCAGATCCCCCGACGCTGGCACCGCAGCTCTCCCACAAAGACCGGGCACGCCTGCGCGCCGTGACGGAACTCGCGTCACCAGAGCACCCTGTCTGGGGGGACCTCGCCGCCCCCGAAGCGGCCCGGGCGAGGCTCACGCTGCGCACTCTGCTCCCCGGCGCGGGCCTAGCGACTGATCCCCCCTCCTCCACCTCCAACCGTCGCTCCTCTCCCCCGGCAGCCCCAGAGGCCGACGACCTCGGCGTCTAGCCACTCGCGTGGTGTCGCGCTCATCGGGAACGAGACGCAACTCGACACCGAGGAACCCCACGGCAGGTCGCCAGTCGAAATGCGCTCCGCGATCGAGGCGGCGAGTACCGAGTCTCCCCAGTCTCGCGCTCTCCCAACGGACAACGGGCTTCCGGCCAAGGTTGTGCGGAGCCCCACTCCACGAGCACGGGCGACACCTAGCGCAATGAACAGGAAGCCGCTGAAGTGGACGAGTCGGGCTATTTCTTGGTCTCCGGATCGAGTCGGCGTGGTGGCCTACAGAAGCTCCAGGAACAGGGGCGCGCAATGGCCGGCTCCGTCGCCGCTTGGCCTCCTCGGCGCGGGTGCGCCTCACCCGGTCGGCAGTTCGCTACATGGCCAAGGAGTTGAGCGCAGTGCAGGATGCTATTGAGAGAGCGAATACGATCGCGACGCCGACAGTGATCGCCAGCAGGACCAGGTAGACGCCGATCAGCCGCTTGGCCAGATACCACGGGCCGGGTAACCCGACGATCACGACCGGACGAATCTCCTCGTCGAAACCCAAATCGGTGTAGGGCGGGAGACGACTCTCGTCTAGATCCGGGTTCCACGCAGCGCGTGCAAGTTCTGCCTTTCGCATGATGCGGTCGACCTCGCGCTCGTTCTGTTCGCGACGCCGTCGACGCCGCTCCTCTCGGTCCATCGGTTGCCTCCTTTGGTTGGTCTCCTCGCCGTGCCGTGGCCGGGCGGCCGAACGCTATCCGGCGAGCGCGGAGCGCCTCCGCGGTGCCCACGTCGACATCCTGCTCCACGACACGACGGTGATTGATCGGCGGGGCGGTGTGTACGCGCTAGGCGCTTGTGGCGCGTCGGACTGCGCCGATTCTGATCATGTCGGCGGCCACAGTGATGCCTTCGCGGATGTATCGCACGATTGGGATTGTCTCTTCCGGCGCCTGACTGACGATCCGCTCTGCGAGGGTGGGCCAGAGCGCTTCTGCTAGGGCGACCTTGCTCGGCTCTGTAGGCCAGTGTTTCCAGACGGATTTGATCTTGCCGCCGTTGCGACGGCAGCTCTCTAGGTGTTGGCGGAGTTCGTCAGTCGGCATCGCCGCAGCGTGGGGTGACACGTTCTGGAGAGCCGTGGTCAGTTCATTGTCGGACCAGTGCGCGAACTCGAACTCGTGGCGCCAGGTGCGAACAAGGAGCATCCGTGTGAGCATCTGTCTCATTTCGGGGCTCTGCAGGCGACGCGGCAGAGACTCCCAAATGCTGGCCACCATCGCGTCGTGCTTGGCTCGCGCCTTGTCCTCGGTCTCGTAGTTGTGCTCGGCGTCGACCATGACGAGCAGCGTCGTTATCGGCACGGTCACACGGGCGTACCGTGGCGCATCAGCGTCTATCTCGGGGGCGGCCACCGCGCGTGCGAGCAGCGTGACGTCTCGCTGGTTGCCTTGGAGTGGGACTATTTCGATGCGGAGGTGCCCGGTATCAGGGGCGATCTCGCGAAGGACGCGTTCTGTTATCAGCGCCTCGGATTGTCCCTCCACGGCGAGAACAAGCGACGCGCGGTTGCCGAGTCCGAACGTCTGCAGGGCGTCCCAGCGTTCCGCAGGGGTCACGCGGATGCGCTCATCTCGCGGTGTGATGACCCCGGGTCTTGGCGCGAGCAGGGAACTCTTCAAATCGACGTCGTGAGGAGAGTCCACATGGCGGGCAATCACCTCAGCGGCGACGCGGAGATCGTTCGCAATCAGCGCATCAAAGCGCAAGCGGCCCCACGTGCCCGGGTCCGCGAGTCGGACGATCCGGTGCCATTCTCCTAGCGGATCGATCACGCCGGCCGACGCGAGGAGATAGTCGGCCTGACGCACCAGGGTGTCTTGCCGAAGATCCTGTTCATCGACGAGTCGAACTGGACTGTCCTCATCCACATAGCGCCAATAGTCATCTGCGCACCAAGGGTCGGCCGTGATGAACGGCCTCCGAAGGGAGTGCAGCCCGATCGCATTGCCACGATGCCTCCCGGATAGCGCCTCGAGCGTCCACGCTAAGAATCTTTCTCGCCTGGACGCTTCGCGCTCCTCACGAGCCGAGGGTTCAAGTTCCCAAGACAGCCCAAGATCCGGACCCGGCAGCAGGCTGGCAGTGAACCACGAGTCGATTCCTCGAATCGCGAGTAGCTGGTAGCGCGAGTAGTAGAACGCCCGTCGGGATCGACGATTCGGCCAAGGCGACCAGCGCCGATTGGCGGGATCACTCAAGCGTCCCTCTTCGTGCGCTTGGTGAACAACGTGCTCAGCCGTCCAACCTTCGGGGTCGACTTCCGGGTACTCCACCGGAGCAGCGACCTGGCGCGTATGAACCTCGTAGAACGGCTGCAGCAGGCGACGACGGTGGAGCAGTTCCAGGTGCGCTTCGGTCACGTCGACGCCGCGCTTGCGAGTTTCCTCGAGAAACGCCCAGCCAGAAAGAAGCGGGGTCTGGCTGAACACGTACGGGTCGGCGAGAAGCGCCACAGTGTCCATCGCGCACGGGGCCGGCAACGTCGAGACGCCATAGATAGGAAGTCGTCGAGGCATCAGCGGTGGTGATCGGCTAGGTCTCGGCCCTTTGCTCGGCTGCAGAGTCTACGAGCACAGTCCAATACGATCCCGCCTCCTCCAGTATTCGGTGCGTGTAGCCCGGCTCCACACAACCCGAAGGCCTCCGTTGCGTTGAGCCCTACTCCACATCATGTCGTTGCCCGGTCAGCAACGGTGAATGCGGCGATCAGCCGGATGTCCGGCGACGCCTACGCGTCGGGGAGAGAACAGTTTTGGCCGGCAACCATCGGTATGAGAGCAGCGACTTGAGGAGATCTGTGGCCGAGGGACGGTGTAGAACCGCGGGGCGCTTGGTGACTTCGAGAGACGCAGACCAACGAAGTTGGTGCCGTGGAAGGTCTTGGCAAGTGCCCCTACCTCGTCGAAACCTGCGAACTGAGTCTTCCTGCAGGTTCGGGTGGCGTCTGCTCCTCCGGCTCGAACGTGCCGTCAAGTTGGCCAGTTGCTGGTTCCACGCCGTTGGCGCTGCTCGGACGCCTCCGGTGAGTGTCGAGGTTCACCGTTGCTGGTACGGACGATCGGTGTCCTGAGCGGCTTGCGAGGACCGTGGCGGCGTTCTCCAACGGTAAGGGCGCTATTCGGCTTCAGGCCGAGTTGCGTCGCGAATGGCGGCCCAGCGGCGTCTAGAACCGCGGCCACCGTGCCAGGAAGTGGCCTAGGGGAATGTCTTCTTGGCCCTGCTGCCATGCAGCCACGAGTGACGGCACCGAGAACCCCGCGCCCCCCAACTCGATGAGTATCTCGAACTCGGAGATGCTGCAGATGAAGGGGCGATGGCGCAGCCCAGTTCGTCTGTGAAAGATCGCGTTCAAGCCGAAGGTCTGCGGGAGCGGGAGATCGCAGACGACGAGACACGCTGACTCGCGCGGCGGCGCGCAATGTGCCGCAGCGGCGATCTCGTGGAGAGATCGCTCTGTCGATTGCGCTTGTGCCAGTTTCTCGACGTGCTCGTCAGCCCAGCGCGCTAGCGCTTCTTCGTCTCCGTAGCGGATATCCCCGCGGAGGCTGCGTTTCGTCGCCTCGATGACGACATACCATCCGTGTCCGTCGGCGACTACCAGGTCGCCCCGTTTTCCGGCGGATCCGATCACCGAATCGATCACCGTGTGGTCAAGCACCCTGTGGTCGTTGTCGAGACGATGCGCGAGTTCCATTACGTACGCCTCGAAGCATCCGCCCAAGAGGTTCCCAATCCGCTGTCGCCCTGTCTTTCCGGTCTCGCCCCGGCCCTTGTATGTTTCGAGCGCGCTGATCACTCCGTGCACCATCTCCGGCAACCCGATCGGGATGATCACACCGTCATCGAATCGGAGGAACGGGCGGTCGATGAGCCATTGCTCGATCGCCTTCCGCAGGATAAGCGGCTCCGCTTCTGGAGCTCCGAGATGCAACGCGGCTTCCGCCAGGCTGCGCAGGTCGTCTGTGTCGTCGGCCTGCCGCACGAGATTGTTCCCGAAGAACTTCCAAGCTCCCGACAAGTCGAGTTGCTGCGCGCCGTGTGTGATGTTGGCGAGCGTGGGGATCGTCCACAATTGATTCGCAGTGTCCTGCGACTCCATCAGGAATGGCAGGATCGTATGGACGAGGTACGCGACGGAGCGAAGATCCAACTCGCCTGTGGGGCGCAACTCGCGGCGCAACTCGGAGGGAGCGTCTTTCGTCGCCCACGTCCCGCGTGGATGATCGTCGGGCATGCTCACCCAGTAGAGCCAGCGGGCCAGACCGTCGTGGGGTTCCCCGATGCTCTGCTTGCCGAAGGTCTGCGCCATCATCAGCGACACTGCGTCGCCTCCGACGTCCTCGAACGACGACTCGAACGACCGGAGCCACAGCGCTGTGCGAACCTCTGCAGGTGTCGGGGCGACTGCCTCGGCCAGGCTGGGGAAATAGGCGTCTACAAGAGTCCTCAGCGGTGGCGGATCGTCCTGGTACTCGAAGGTCCCGAGGGAGGGCCCAGCGGAGAGCCGAAGCGCCGCGGCGATCGCAACCAAGCGCACCACCTGTGGAATGACCAGTCGGTCTCGCGCATCTGCGACGCGCGCCGCATTCTCCGCAGGCACCGACAGGGAATGCTGAAGAAGCGTGCTGTTGTGTGCCGCCCAAGGGCGGTGAGACACATCGCACGCGAATGCCCAGTGCAGCGCGATTCGCAAGAGGGTCTCGGGCTGTGTTCTCTCCAAGATTGACTGAGCTGCGAGTTGGAGACGCACGCCACTCGCGGGTATCGGCAACTGATGTGGAACCAGAAGTAGTGCAGTTGGCAGGTTGCGTCGAAAGGAGAGATCCCACGCAGTTGACGCCGGAACGAGGAGGGCGCTTCCCTCCGGCTGGGACCACGGTTGGGAAGGCCCGATCCCGGGGTGGATCTGGGGCACCGCGACTTCGCGGACGCAGTACTGGTGCGGTATCGCACCGAGTGCCGCGGCAAGCGCCCCCGGCGCGTGCGCCGGCGTTTCAACGGGCAGGCTGAGCGACGGCAGGCGGCTCAGAGGTCTCGGAACGTACTTGGAGAGGTGCAGGGCTCGGTGGACCGGGCGCGGCAGGGCGACAAGGACGCGATCATTCGTTGCCTCAACGAGTGTCAACCCGGGCTCGTTCAACTGCTGTCACCCTTCACCGAGGGAAGGCTGCGGCGTTGCCAGCGACACGGCCTGATCTCCTCGCTCTTCTTCATATGTGTGCGACGGATAGCGAACGCACGTACGAATACTAGGAAGATGCATGGGATTTCCAACCTCGTGTCAGGACCCGCAGGAGCGCAAGCTCACTGCGACTTCCGGCGAAGGGCAGATGCGCTAGACGCTCTCGGGCAGTCGTAGAAGATGTGGAGTCCTACCCCTCCCAAATCACGCCCACGAACGCGACACCATCGGGCCACTCGAGAACAACTTCCCGCGGCGATAGACCTAAGTCGCGGGTCACGCCCCGCCCCACAGGTGCTTCTCGTTGGTTGGTTCGCGCATACCGCCAGGTCGGCCGGCTCGGGGCCGTGCTGAGGTGCGGGGTGTGTCCGAGTCGAAGTCGACAGCGACTCATGAGTCCAGCACCGCTGCATTGCAAGAGGGCGATACATCGAGCGACCGACGTTGCGCCGTGAGAGGACGCCCTCCTGCCCGAGCGGTTGACGGCTTAGGCAGATCCTGCTGGTCGAGAACCCGAGGCGGCCGCCGGTGACTCCCGTTCAGCACCGGTCACCCGGGCACCACCGTCATGATCCTTGGCCAGATACAACAAGCCACTCGCTGAGTTGGTGATACTGGATGGGTGAGGAAGGAAGCGCGCCTGCTGCGGAACAAGGCGGTGGACTCGCTGGTCTTGTCGATCGAGTTCTTCAATCGGCCCGTCGAGCGCGCACGGGCCGACTCGGTGCTGATTCTGATGGATCACGCATTCGAGATGCTGCTGAAGGCGTCGATCGTGCACCGCGGCGGGCGGATTCGAGAGCGCCGCGCGAAGCAGACGATCGGCTTTGATGCGTGCGTCCGCAGAGGCTTGAGCGATGGCGAGAGGCGCTTCCTGTCCGAAGAGCAGGCCCTCACCCTTCAAACGATCAACGCCCTGCGGGACGCTGCTCACCACTACCTGCTCGAGATCTCTGAGCAGCAGCTCTACCTCCATACGCAAGCGGGCGTCACTCTGTTCGCCGACCTCCTCGAGTCGGTATTCGACGAGTCGCTGTCTGACCACCTCCCCGACCGGGTGCTTCCGGTCACCGCGAACCCTCCCCAGGAACTTGATCTACTCGTGGCGAGCGAGGTCGAACAGATCTCCGCGCTGCTGGAACCCGGAAGGCGCCGACGGGTCGAGGCCAGGTCCCAGGCACGTGGACTCGCGATTATGGAAGGGTCGATCAACGGCGAGCGACTGCAGCCGAGCAACGGAGAACTCGACAAGATCCTTGACCAGATCGGATCTGGTCGGCACTGGAGAGAGATCTTCCCCGGCATCGCTGCGCTGCGCCTCGACCTCGACGGCGGCGGGATTCCGTTCTCGTTGCGCATCGTGAAGGGCGAGGACACGACACCGATCCGAGCGGTTTCTGCGATGGAGGAGCCCAACGCCGCAGTCGTCGCCCTGAAGCGAGTCAACGAACTGGACTTCTACAGCCTCGGCCTCCAGGATCTCGCGAACAAGACAGGCGTCGGCAGGAACAAGCTGCTAACGGTGATCCAAGAGCTCGATCTTCAATCGGACCCGGAGCACTTCAAGGTGATCCGTATCGGCGGAGCCGTCTTCAAGCGGTACAGCCCGAAGGCTCTCGACCTGCTGAAGAAGGAACTGCCGGAGTTGGACATTGATGAGATCTGGGATCGGCGCAGGCCTCGGCGCAAGAACCGGTGACAGAGTGCGCCGCGAGGTTCCGAGCGCGTTAGCCTCGGCCAGCAGTTGGTCGTTCGCCACCGCAAGACCACTGCTCAGGTATCTCGGTGAGCTACAGGCTGCGATTCACTCGCGATACCAGCAGTGATAACCGAATTCCCTCGTTCTCCTATAGTCCCAGGTCAACCCGCATTTCGGGGCCAGACAGTCGTGGACTCCAGCTCCACTCTGGGCGCAATATCGTCCTATGTCTGCGCTCCGCGATCGACCTTGACAGGTTCACTCGTCGAAGTCGCTGGTCAGCAGGCGGTAGGCGAGACCGTCGACGCTGATCACCGAGTTCGAGAGAACGACTACCCCCTCGCGGGCCTGGGGATCGAAGCCGATGAACGAGCTGTAGCCGCCGGTGGCGCCGTTGTGCCACACGAACCGGCGGTCGCCCTCGTCGGCGATGATCCATCCCAGCCCGATGTCCATCCCCAGCGCCGGATCGGTGACCTGCGGGACGTGCGTGTGGGCCATCGCTTCGCGCAGCGGCGTCTGGCGCAACCCGAGATTGGCTTCCAGGAAGATCAGAAGATCGTTGACGGTCGAACGCAGGGATCCAGCGCCGGCGAGAGTCGGGATATCCCAGTTGGGCACCGGCTGGAGTTCCTCGTCGTGACCGGGGGCGAGTCGCTCCCGCGACGGCGGTGTCAACTCGACCGCTGTGTCCGACATCTCCAGCGGTTCGAGGATCCGCTGGGTGATCAGCGTCTCGTAGTCGACTCCCTCTCGGAGGGCTAGGACGTGGCCCAGCAGGCCGTAGCCGAGATTCGAGTACTCGACGGCCTCGCCAATGTCTCGAGCCAACTTGTGGCCGGCCAAGAACTCGTAGAGATGCTCAACGGTGTAGTCGGCGTACGGGTTGGCCCAATCGGCCGGCGCCAGGTTGTCGGGCAGCCGAGGCAGTCCGGAACTGTGAGTAGCCAGGTGCCCGAGCGTGATCTCGGCGCCGTCTCGCACCGGCACCCGAACCTCGTCGCCGACGAGGCTCTGCACCGGCGTGTCAAGCGCCAGATCCCCACTCAGCTCCAGATCGGCCAGAACGATCGACGTGAACACCTTGGTGACCGAGCCGATCTCGAACACCGTGTCACCGTCGGGCGCCCCGGGATCCTCCGCTGACAACCGGCCGTGACCGACCACGATGCGCTCGCCGTCGCGCACGAAGCCGGCCACGACGCCGACGCTCTGCCCGCCGTCTACGAACTCCTCCAAGAGCCGGCGAATCTGCGCCTCCTCCACCGGCGCGTCGTTCTCCTGAGCCGTAGGCGCCGCCACCGAACCCGCCTCGCCGAGAGGCTCGGGAACCGTCACCCGGTCTGCATCACCGCAGGCAGAACCCCAGAGCGCCAGAGTGAGGCTGGCAGCCGCGATAACAAGCCCCCTTCCCATCTGACCTCCCCGTCCAACGTCGAACCCAACTCCACGACGTGAGCCAGAGTTCGTCCGGTTCTCAGCCTATGGTCACATCCTCTACCAAGCCGCAGGACTGAGCATCTGCGGTATCGCTGTGATACCATGTGCTTGTGGCTATGACATTGCGGCTGACCGATGAGGAACGCCACGCCCTGCGCGAGCGCGCCGCCCTCGACGGCGTATCGATGCAGGAGGCGGCCCGCCGGGCCGTGCGCGAGTTCGTGGCGCGCCGCGACCATCAGGACCGCGTCGGCGCTGCGGCCGAGTTGGTGATGGACCGCCACGCCGAGGCGCTGCGGCGCCTGGGAGAGTGACCGGTCCGGTCGAGTTCCTCGACCCCGACGACCTGATCGAACTCGCACGCCGCCTGCTCGGAGATCCCCCGCCGATCCGCGATGTCGGACTGCTGACCGCCGCAGCGGCGCGCCCCCAGGGGAGCGCATTCGGCTCTGACGCCTATCCCGACATCTGGACCAAGGCGGCCGCACTACTGCACTCCGTCGTAAACAACCACGCCCTCATCGACGGCAACAAGCGCCTGGGATGGCTCGCCACGGCGGTGTTCCTCGAACTCAACGGAGCCTCCGTGGCAGCGGCTCCCAACGACGATGTGTACGAGCTCGTCATGCGCGTGGCCGCAGAGGAGACTTCCGTCGAGGAGATCGCCGACCTCCTGCGCGAGCTGAAATCGCCGGGGGCTCACCTGGACTGATCAGGATCGCCGAGATACAGCGCGGAGAAGCGAGTGAGTACGCCGGATCGTCCCCATCGCCGTGGTCAGGCCCGCGAGGCCAAGCGCCGCGAACGCGCCGACGGACCCGAGCGCGTCAAGGCACCCATACGACCCGGTCTCCGGGGAGGTGCCTACCGACCACTGACCGACGATGAGGTGACGCGGGTCTGCGATGGCGCGTTCGACGTGCTCGCCCGAGTGGGCGTGGCCGACCCCGTCCCGCGCCTGCTCGAGGCGGCCCTCGACGCCGGCGCCGAGCTGAACGACGCCGGTCGCCTCTGCCTTCCCCGGCCTCTCATGGAGGCCCTGATCGACGGCGCGGCGAAGGACTTCACACTCCATGGCCGCGACCCGCGCCACGACCTCGACATCAGCGGCGATCGCGTGCACTTCGGCACGGGCGGGGCCGCGGTCTCGGTGTTCGACCACCGCAGCGACACGTACCGGCCATCGACCCTGGTCGATCTCTACGACTTCACCCGCCTGGCCGACCAACTCGCCAACGTGCACTGGTTCACCCGGTGCGTCATCGCAACCGACCTCCCCGACCCCTACGACCTCGACATCAACACCGCCTACTGCCTGCTGGCCGCCACCACGAAGCACGTCGGCACAGCCATCACCGTTCCCGAGAACGTGAAGCCCGTCGTCGAGATGTTCGATATCGCCGCCGGCGGACGTGGCCAGTTCGCCCGCCGCCCGTTCTGCAAGCTGCACTCCAGCCCGATCGTCCCGCCCTTGCGCTACGGCGCCGACGCCTGCGAGACCCTCATCTCGGCGGTCGAGGCCGGCATGCCGATCAACGCCATCACCGCCGGGCAGGCCGGTGCCACCTCACCAGCACCACTGGCGGGAACGCTTGTGATCACCACCGCCGAGACGCTGGCGTCGCTGGCGCTCGTCAACCTCATCCGAGCGGGTCACCCGATGATCTTCTCCAACTGGCCGTTCGTGTCCGACCTCCGCACCGGGTCGATGGTCGGCGGATCGGCCGAGACGGCCGTGCTCAACGCGGCGGCCGCTCAGGTGGCGAAGCGATTCGGGCTCCCGTGCGGCGTCGCCGCGGGCATGGCCGACTCCAAGCTCCCGGATGCCCAGACCGGCTACGAGAAGGGCATCACCACCGTGCTGGCCGGCACCGCCGGCGCCAACCTGGTCTACGAGTCGTCGGGCATGCTGGCCAGCCTGCTGGGCGCCTCCTTCGAGCAGTTCGTGATCGACGACGAACTCCTCGGCTACGCCCTCCGGGCCGTCCGGGGAGTCGAGGTCACCGAGAAAACCTTGGCACTCGACGTGATCGAGTCGGTCTGCTTCGGTGAGGGACACTTCCTCGGCACCGCGCAGACGCTGTCGATGATGCAGACCGAGTACCTCTACCCCAACATCGGCGACCGCTCCACCCCCGAAGAGTGGGAGTCCAAGGGCGCTCCCGATGTGCGAACCGTGGCCCAGCGACGGCTGGATGAGCTGATGCAGCACCACCCGATGTACCTCACCGCCGAGCAGGACGCCGAGATCCGGGGCCGATTCCCGATTGTGCTCGACCCGCGCGACATGACGCCCGCCCGCCCACAGCGGACAGAGTCCGCATGAGTGCCTCGGTTCTCCTGGCGCTCGACATCGAACCCGGGGCCGAGGCTCCCATTGCACAACTGCGGGGCCAAGCGTGAGCAACCTTCCGAGCCGGGCACGAGTTGTCGTGATCGGCGGTGGCGTCGGCGGCGCCAGCACCTTCTACCACCTCACCGAGCACGGCTGGACCGACGTGGTGCTCCTCGAACGCGACGAGCTGGCGTCGGGCTCCACCTGGCACGCCGCCGGTCAGGTCACCCAGTTCGGCGCGGTCCAGACGATGGTCGGCCTGAAGAAGTACTCCGTTGAGCTGTACACGCGACTGGCCGCCGACCCCGAGGCGCCGATCACGTACCACCGCGACGACGGCGGGATCCGGCTCGGCTACGACCAGTCCGATCTCGACGGCTACCGCCACTTCGTCGGCATGGCCAAGGGGATGGGCGTCGACTTCGAGGTCCTCGGCCCCTCGGAGATGGCCGAAGCGCATCCGCTGCTCGACGTCGCCGGCCTGACCTGTGGCCTGTGGGACCCCGTGGACGGCGACATCGACCCGACGGGCCTGGTCAACGCCCTCTGCAGGGCCGGTCGCCGCAACGGCGGCCAGGTGTTCCGCCACACCGAGGTGATCGGCCTCGAATCCACCGCCGGCGGCTGGCTCGCGCGCACCAATAAGGGCGACATCGAAGCTGAGAGCTTCGTGAACGCCGCCGGGTACCGGGTCCACCAGGTCGGCAGGTTCTACGGGTTGGAGTCCGCGGTGTCGTCGATGGAGCACCAGTACCTCCTCACTGAGGAGTTGCCCGAACTCAAGGCCCTCGAGAGGCGGGTGCCGCTCATCCGCGACCCGGGCGACGACTTCTACAGCCGCCAGGAACACGACGGCCTGCTGGTCGGCATCTACGAGCAGGGCTGCAAGACCTGGGGCCGCCAACACATCCCCGACGCCTTCGCCGGCAAGCTCGAGCCGCCCGACCTCGACCGCATCGCCGACAACATGGAGCGGGTCATGGAACGCCTCCCCGTGCTGCAGACCGCGGGGATCTCCTCGGTGATCAACGGCCCGATCACCTACTCCGGCGACGGCGTCCCGCTCGTCGGCAAACTGCCGGGCATACGCAACGGCTACGCCATGCTCGGCATCCGAGCCGGCATCGGCGAAGGCGGAGGCCTCGGCAAGGTCCTGGCCGAGATCATCGTCGACGGCGAGTCCGAGTGGGACTCCTGGTGCCTGGATCCCCGCCGCTTCACCCGGTACGCGGATGAGGCCTACGCCTCGGCGAAGGCGGTCGAGGAGTACCAGCGCGAGTTCGTCTTCCACCGTCCCGACGAGCACCGGCCCGCGGGCCGCAAGGCGAAGTGCACACCGCTGTACGACGTGCTGGCGGCCAAGGGAGCCGAGTTCGGCGCGCTCAACGGCTGGGAGCGGGTGCTCTATTTCCACCCGGCGCACAACGACTTCGAGCATGTGCCGGAGTTCCGCTTCTCGACCTTCCACGACCAGGTCGGCGCCGAGGCCCGTACCGTGCGCGACAACGTCGGCGTCGTGGAGATCTCGGGCTTCACCCGTTTCGAGGTCACCGGAGCGGGGGCTGACGAGTGGTTCAACCATCTGACGGCCGGTCGCCTGCCGGCCATCGGCCGCAGCGCCCTTGCCTACGTGAGCGACGAGAAGGGACGGTTCCGGTCGGAGTTCACGATGCTGCGGCTCGCCGAGGACCATTTCCGGTTGTTCAGCGCGGCACCGGCCGAGTGGCACGACCTCGACCTCCTGAACGAGGCCGAACCTCCGGCCGCCGTGACGATCACCAACCTCAGCGACACCCACAACGCCCTCATGGTGGCCGGTCCCCGGTCACGCGACGTGCTCGGCGCGGTCACCGATCACCCGCTCGACAACAAGTCGTTCCCCTGGCTGTCGACCCGCGAGATCACCATCGGCGGCCTCGCGGTGCAGGCGCTCCGGTTGAGCTTCACCGGCGAGCTCGGCTGGGAGCTCCATTTCCCGATCGAGCACTCGGTTGCCGTGTACGAGGCGCTGTCGGCGGCGGGTGAGCCGCTCGGCATGGTGGACTTCGGCCTGCTGGCCACCGAGTCGATGCGCCTCGAGAAGAATTACCGGGCTTGGAAGCAGGATCTCCACACCGAGTACACGGTGCTCGAGGCCGGGCTGGACCGTTTCGTCGACCTCGACAAGGACTTCCGGGGTCGCGATGCCATCGTCGCCCAGCGCGAGGCCGGCGACCGGCGCCGGTTCGTCGCCCTCGAGGTCACCAACGACGAGGCGGCCGCCCACACCGGTGATCCCATCTGGGCCGGCGACGACCTGGTCGGCGTGGTCACCAGCGGCGGCTACGGGCACACGATGCGCACCAACATCGCCATGGGCTACGTCGCCCCCGAGCGCGCCGAAGCGAGCACCGAGCTGGCCGTCGACATCATCGGCGTACGCTCCCCCGCGGTCGTGCGGACCGAGCCCATGTTCGACCCCGCCCACAAACGCCCGCGGGCGTGAGGAGAGAGCCGGTGAGCTACGTCACCCACCTCGAGGCTGCCATCGATGGCACCCACCTGCCCCACAACGAACTCCAGACCCTCCACGAGGGTCGGCCGCTTTGGGTCCGCTACGACCTCCAAGCCGTCGACGCGGCCATGACCAAGGGGGCGGTCGCCGGTCGAGCGCCGACCATGTGGCGCTACAGGGAACTCCTGCCCGTCGAGGACGAATCCAAGATCGCGTCGCTCGGCGAGGGCATGACGCCGCTGCTCCGCTGCGAGCAACTCGGTGCTGCGCTCGGACTGAACGACCTGTGGGTGAAAGACGAATCCCAGCTCCCCACCGGCTCGTTCAAGAGCCGGGGCCTCGCCATGGCGATCAGCCGGGCCAACGAACTCGGCGTCGAGCGGGTGGCCATCCCGACGTGTGGCAACGCCGGCGGCGCAATGGCCGCCTACGCAGCCCGGGTCGGCATGGAGGCGTTCGTCTTCATGCCCGCCGACACGCCGATCGTCAACCAACTCGAGGCCGCCTACTACGGGGCCCGGGCCTGGTTGGTTGACGGCCTCATCACCGACTGCGCCGCCGTCGTGCGCGAGGGAACCGCGGAGATGGGCTGGTTCGACGTGTCGACCCTCAAGGAGCCATACCGGATCGAGGGCAAGAAGACCATGGGCCTCGAGCTCGCCGAGCAGTTCGACTGGTCGCTCCCCGACGTGATCCTCTACCCGACCGGCGGCGGCACGGGCCTCATCGGCATGTGGAAGGCCTTCGCCGAGCTGGCCGAGATCGGCTGGCTCGCCGACGCGCGCCGGCCCCGCATGATCTCGTGCCAATCCGACGGATGCGCGCCGATCAGCACGGCCTGGGAGGCGGGCGAGCGGTTCGCCGAGCCCTTCCCCGACGCGGCCACCGCGGCGAGCGGGCTGCGGGTGCCGGCCGCGGTCGGCGACTTCATGATCATCGACGCCGTCAACGAGTCCGGCGGGCAGGCTCGAGCCTGCCCGGAGCGATCACTCCTCTCATGGGCTCGGCGGGGCGCCGCCCTGGAAGGCATCGCGTTCGCCCCCGAGGCCGGTGCCTGCCTCGGAGTACTCGAGCTTCTCGTCGCCGAGAAGGCGATCCACCCCGACGAGCGTGTCGTGATATTCAACACCGGCGCAGCGCAGAAGTACGTCGAGGTCATCGGGTCCGAACCGCTGCCTCGTCTGCCTCAGTCGGTGGACTGGGGCACGTTGTCGTCCCAGCGCGAATCAGCGGACTCGGGCGTGCGTGTTGGTGCCCGTGAGACAGGTTGGGCGCCGACGGCGCCGGGGACACCGCCCGCCGGAGTAGCGTCCGCTCCATGACACGCCAACACCTCCTTGCACTCCCCCTGATCGTGGCTTCGACGTTGATCCTCGCGGCCTCCGGAGTCACGTCACAACAGGACGATGCCGACGAGACCGACGCAGGCGCGCCGCTCACCGCCACGGCCCAGCTGATGGGTCCCGATGGCCAGGCCATGGGGACCGTCACGCTCATCGAGGGCCCCAACGGAGTGCTGGTGCAGGCCGACTTGACCGGCCTGTCTCCGGGCGGTCACGGATTCCACATCCACGCCGTCGGTGCTTGCGAGCCCGACTTCAGTGCTGCAGGTGACCATTTCAATCCAGAGGGAATCGGTCACGGGTTCATGGTGGAGGGCGGCTGGCACGCCGGCGATCTGCCCAACATCTACGCCGCTGCCGACGGCACCGCCCGTGCCGATACCTTTACCTCGGCGGTGACGTTGACGCCCGGCGCCGAGAACTCGATCTTCGACGTCGACGGCTCGGCGATCATCGTTCACGCCGAGCCCGACAGCTACGGCGAGTCCCCCGGTGCGGGTGACCGTGTGGCGTGCGGCGTGATTCGCCCCGGCCAGCCCGAGCCCGCCGGTGGCGGCGCGACCGCAGACGACGGTCCCGCCGAGGCGGGACCCGGCGAGGACCTCCCGGCCGGCTGAGCAGTATCTGACCGCAGCTCAGATCAGCGGCGCAGAATGGGCTGGGGAGGTCGGACGCAGAGGAAGCCGGGGCCTATGCATTGCTGCGCTTCCTCTGAGCTGAGTTGACGGCGGACCAGCACCCGGCCCGATCGCGGTCGCGCCGGGTGGGCGCGACCGTCATGCTCGCCTCCGGGCTGGGCTTCGGCATGTCGGGCGTGTTCACCCGCAGCATCGAGGGCGGCGCCTGGGAGATCGCAAGCTGGCGCGGCCTGACCGCGACCCCGGTCATCGTGGCCTATGTCTGGTGGCGCCGGCGACGCGACGCCGAGCATTTCCGGGTCCGGCTCGACCCGGCCTCAGCCGCCAAGACGCTGGTGCTGCTCACTCTCAACGCCACGGCCATGGTGTTGCTGGTCACCTCGATCCAGAAGACGGCCGTGGCCAACGTGTCGGTGATCATGGCGACCATCCCGTTCATGGCCGCGGGGCTCGGGTGGCTGATCCTGCGTGAGGGTCTGCGGCGGTCGACGGTCATCGCCGCGGCGGTGTCGTTCGGCGGTGTGGTCCTGACCGTGGCCGGGAGCCTCGGGGCCGGCAACCTGGAGGGGGATCTGCTGGCCGTGGCCCTGTCGCTCACGCTGGCCTCGCTGATCGTGCTGATCCGCCGCTTCCCGGGCACCGATGCACTGTTGGCACAGGCGGGATCGGGAGTTGCGCTGTTCCCGGTGGCGCTCGCGGTGGCCGACCCGCTCGGGATGGCCGCCTCCGAGATGCCTCTGACCGTGGCGTTCGGGCTGGTGTTCGCCGTGTCGCTGATCCTGTGGACCGAGGGGGTCCGGCGCCTCCGGGCGGCGGAAGCCGCGCTCCTGGCCACGACCGAGACACCCTGCTCGATTCTGGCGGCGTGGATCGTGGTGAGCGAGGCGCCGCCGGTTCTCACCGTGGTCGGCGGGCTGCTGATCGTGGGTGCGGTGATCACCCACGCCCGGGCCGATTTGGCCCGCGATCGGGTCGGTCGTCCCTGGCAGCGCCAACGAACCCGGCCGAAGATCTAGGCTCGCCTCATCCGGGCTTCGAGGCTTGCCACCCTGATCCATACACGATGCTGAGAGCCGTGCTGCCGTGAGCAGACAGCTCTTCACTGCCAGCCGAGTGGTCCCCGCTGCCCCCGAGGAGATCTTCGCCCTGCTGGCCGACCCGGCCCGCCATGTCGAGATGGACGGCTCCGGGACCGTTCAGAGGCTCGTCGCCGGTCGGGGACACATGCAACTGGGGTCGGAGTTCACGATGGCCATGAAGGTGTTCGGCGTGCCCTACAGGATCACCAGCAGGGTGGTCGAATACGAGGAAAACCGGCTTATCGCCTGGTGTCATCTGGGCAAGAACCTCTGGCGCTACGAGTTGGAGCCCGGCGAGGACGGCACTCGGGTAACCGAGTCGGCCGACTACACCTCCATGCGATTCCAGCCCGTGAGTAGGTGGTTGGTCAGGGATCAGCTCATCGAAGACTCCATTGCCACCACCCTGGACAACCTGGTCAAGCGCTTCTCTATTCGTGGTTCTGGATTCTCAGGCGAGGACGTCGGGCCCTATCCTCGCAACCCGTGATCTCGCTGCAGCGTCGCAATCCGGGGAATAGGTACGTCTTCGAGCCCGAAGTCCTCCGGGAAGTGGCCCATTCCCATCTGGATCTGCCGCTGGAGGAGATGATCCCCGCGATCACTCGAGAACTCGCCGAACGGTATCCCGGCCTGATCGAGACCGAGCCCACGTGGTTCTACTCCAACGCCGGCGGCACCATGGGACAGGTCGCCATGCTGTACGCCTCGCTCCGCGAGTACGTGATCTTCTTCGGCAGCCCCATCGGCAGCGGCGGGCACACCGGCCGGTATCGCTTCGTCGACGACCACAGCGTCGTCCTCGATGGGGAGATGTGGTACTACGGCGAGGGAGATCTCCGGAGGACGGAGTACCGCCAGGGCGATTCGGTGCATCTGCGGAGAGGCGAAGCGAAGGGCTTCCGCATGGTCGACGGCGCCTACATCCTGGAGTATGCGCGCGGGCCCATCCCCACCATGTTGCCGTTCGGACTGGCGGACACCGTGTTCAGCACCCTCGACCTCACCAGCCTGTTCCGAACGATCCGGCTCTACGCCCGGCACGTGCTCCGTTCCACCCGAAGGCGACGATTCACTCGATCGCGGGTCTGACCCGCGGCTGCCGCCCGGGTCGGCCGGACCTTCCAGAGCGGTGACGCCGGACTAGACGGCGTTGTCGTAGACCGCCTTCTCGAAGTCCAGGAAGCCGCCCACCGACGTGGGGTCGACGAAGGGGAAGATCTGGGTCGCCCAGAAGCCGCCCACCCCGTTGGCACGGTCGATCCAGTAGTACAGGTTGGCCAGACCCGCCCAGGCCAGCGCACCCGCGGGCCGGCCCGTGGGGGCAGGCTCCTCGTTGATCATGAAGGTGAGCGCCCACGTCTTCGGCATGCCCGGGAAGAACTCGGCGTCGTTGGACAGGCGCGGGTTCGAGATGGGAAGCACCGTCTTGGCCACCTCGGTGGCGCCGACGCCGGGCAGCATCTTGATGAACATGCCATCGGGCAGCTGATTCTGCACCGCCATCTCGACGGTCTCGGGCCGCAGGATCTGCTCGCCGTTGGGGCCGGCGCCGTCGTTGAGCCACATGCGGATGAACTTGGCGTAGTCCTCCGCCGTGCCGTAGAGGCCGTGGCCGGCCATGTGGATCTCGGGGTCGGGGGGCAGTTCCACGCCCGCCAGCGGGATCAGCGACCCGTCGGCGTCCTCGCGTGCGTGGATCGTGGCCAGGCGCTCACGCATCGACGGAGTCATCGAGAAGGCGGTCGAGTCCATCCCGAGGGGCCCCAGGATCCTCTCCTCGAAGACCTCGCCCAGCCGCTTGCCGGTGATGCCCTCCACCACCAGGCCGGCCCAGTCGATGTTGGAGCCGTACTCCCACTGCTCGCCCGGGTCGAAGAGCAGGGGCGTCTCGATGGAGGCGTAGGAGGCATCCACCACCCACGGCTGGCCCTGCTCGTTGGCCAGCCTCGTGTACGTCTCGTTGAAGAAGTCGTAGGTGAGCCCGGCGGTATGGCACAGCAACTGGCGTGTCGTGACATCGCCGCGGGGCGGGCGCAACCGGGGCGTCCCGTCGTCGTCGAATCCCTCGAGCACGTCCAGCCCGCCGATCCTGGGTGCATACTCCTTCGCCGGGGCGTCCAGGTCCAGGTCGCCCTGCTCGACCAGCTGGAGGCAGGCGGTGCCGCCGATGGCCTTGGTGGTCGAGAAGATCGCAACCACCGTGTCGGTCGTGAAGGGGTCTCCCCCGAGGACGCGCTCGCCCTGTGCGCCGGCGTAGATGACGCCGTCGCGATCGGTGGCGACCGCAGCGACGCCGGGAACACGCGGCGACCCCGAAACAACACCATCCAATACCGCATCGGCGGCTGACTTGAGATCCCCCATCGCAATTCTCCTCTCGGCGATTACCAGGTCAACTCCGTCGCGACGTGCTCCCACCGGTCGAGTGGGCCGGCACCCCGTGAGCACGCACCGCGCAGCGGCCGCGACGGCCGCACCCTACCTTTTCGCGTGACCCGCTTCTCAGGCGCGCATCGCGATGCCGTCGGGGTCCCACAGGCATCGATCCACCAGGTGCGCCCGACGCCTGGTGCCGAGGAGTTCGATCTCGAAGTCGGTCTCCTTGGTTGCGAGGGCCGCGGGTACGTAGCCCATCGCCACCGACTTGTCGCTGTGGTGGGCGTAGCCGCCGGAGGTTACCCAGCCGACCGGCTTGCCGTTGCACCAGATGGGCTCGTCGCCGGTGGCGTCGACGCCCACGGGACCCGGCGGCACCTCGACGGTCCAAGTGCGCAGCGCGAGCATGCCCTCGGCTGGGCCGTCGCTGCCGGCCCGCACCCCGGACGGGCCGTAGCGGGCGACCAGCGCGGCGCGGCCGACGAAATCCGCGCCGTCGTCGTCGGGTCTCGTGAGCCGCACGAAGCGGCCGAGCCCGGCCTCGAACGGGTCGTAGTCGGGGCGGTACTCGCGCGCCCAACTCCCGAAGCTCTTCTCGAGGCGCAGCGAATTCAGGGCGTGGCTGCCGAACAGTCGCAGGCCGTGTGCGGCGCCGTGGTCGACGAATTGGCCGAACACGTGGCGCTGGTAGCGGGCCGGCACCCACAGTTCGTAGCCGAGGGCGCCGGTGTAGCTGAGCCGACCGCACCAGACCCGCGCCATGCCGATGTCGATCTCGGTCATGCTGCCGAAGCACATCGCCGCCTCGGAGACGTCGGCATCGGTGACCTGGGCCAGCAGTGCCCGCGACGCCGGCCCGGCGATCGCCAGCCCACACAACTCCACACCCAGGGTCCGGTAGCCGACCGAGGGGCTCGGCTCGCTGCGGGAGAGGCCGGATCGCGTCCAGTCGGCCAGCGCAGCGTCGAACCAGCGCTCGTAGTACCGCTCGGCGACCCCGGAGCCGAAGATCACGAAGCGCTCCCCGCCAGCGGTGTTGGCCGTGGCGCCAGCGGTGACGGTCTCCGCGGGGCCGTCTCGCTCCCCGGCGGCCGGTGGGAGGCAGGCCACGGTGAGGTCGCCGGCGAGTTTGCCGCCGGTGCCGCACATCGGCGCCAGCGCGATCCGGCCGGGCGCGGGCAGGCGAGCCGCCATCAGGCGGTTGAGCCAGGCCCGCGCTCCGGGTCCTTCGACGAGGAACTTGGCGAAGCCGGAGGACTCCATGAGGCCGACGCCGTGACGCACGGCCTGGACCTCCTCACGCACGTGGGGCCAGGCGTTCGAGCGCCCGAACGTGATCTCCTCGGCGGTCCCGGGCCGGGGCGCGAACCACAGCGGCACTTCGACGCCGAAGGAGTCCCCGAAGACGGCGCCGCGAGCGCGCAGAGTGTCATAGATCGGCGTGGTCGCCAGCGGTCGCCCCTCGGGCAGGTACTCGTTCGGGAAGCGGATGCTGAAGCGGCGGCGGTAGTTCTCGATCACCTTGCGGGCGACGTAGGGACGTGTCGCCCAGTCGCCGAAGCGGGCGATATCCATGGCCCACACGTCGAAGCCGGGGTCGCCTCTCGTCATCCAGTTCGCCAGTGCAAGGCCGACACCGCCGCCCTGAGAGAGGCCCGCCATCACGGCGCATGCCGACCAGTAGCCCAGCAGCCCGCGCACGGGTCCGACCAGCGGGTTCCCGTCGGCGGCGAACGTGAACGGGCCGTTGACCACCTGGGCGATCCCGGCGTCGGCCAGCACCGGGAAGTGCGCGAAGGCGGTTCGCAGCGACGGGGCGATGCGCTCCAGATCGGGTGGCAGCAGCCGCCGATCGAAGTCCCACGGAGTTTGGCGAGGCTGCCAGACCGCGGGTGACTGCTCGTAGGTGCCCAGCAGCAGGCCTTGGCCTTCCTGGCGGAGGTAGATCTCGCCGCCGAAGTCGATGCAGTGGATCAGCTCCTCGCCGGTGCGCCGGTTGTGGGCGATCACCTCGGGGATCGGCTCGGTGAGCACGTAGATGTGCTCCATCGCCAGCACCGGCAGTTCGAGTCCCACCATGCGCCCGACCTCGCGCGCCCACAGTCCGCCCGCGTTCACCACGTGCGGGGTCTCGATGAAGCCCGCATCCGCCGACTCCGAGCCGTCCCCACCGAGGTTGCCGTCGGAGGTGTCGTGGAGACCGATCCGCCATTTGCCCGACGGCGAGCGCACGATCGACCGCGCCCACGTGTGGCGGCGGACCTGCGCTCCGGCGGCGACGGCCGCCTTGACGTAGGCGTGGGTGACGCCGGCCGGGTCGACGTGGCCGTGATCCCGGTCGGCCATGGCGCCGACGAAGTGCGTCGGATCCACGATGGGAAGGCGACGGGCGGCCTCGGCCGCGGAGATCATCTCCGTCTCGATGCCGAGGTAGCGCCCGCGGGCGTGAACCGTCTTCAGCCAGTTCAGACGCTCGGGCGTGTCGGCGAGGCTCACGCCGCCGGTGACGTGGATGCTGCAGTCCTGCCCGGAGGCCGCCTCGATCTCCCGGTACAACTCGATCGTGTAGTGCTGCAGCTTCGCCACCGTCGGATCGGCGTTGAGGGCGTGCATGCCGCCGGCGCTGTGCCACGTGGAGCCCGCCGTCAACTCCGAGCGCTCGAGGAGCACGACATCGGTCCAGCCGGCCCGCGTCAAGTGGTAGAGCACGCTGGCACCGACGACGCCGCCGCCGATGACGACAGCCTGCGCCTGGTCTGCCACGTCCGACCCGCTCAGCCGGATTCGGGAGCGGACGCCTCGACGTGCGGCGGCGCAGGATTCAGGGCGGTGCCGTAGCGGTCCGCGGTCCCGGGCCGGTCACCCGGTGGCACCGACAGATCGGTCATCGACTCCAGGGTCATCAGGTCCGCCACCATCTTGTGGAACCGGTTGACGGGCTCCTCGAAGCGCGGCGCCAGCGGACCCGGCGGGACACCGCCCCGGCTGAGGCCCCGCTGCGCCCGCTCGCAGATGTCGATGTCCTCGTCGTTCACCTCGATCCAGAACCGGCGCGTGACCTCGAAGGCGCGCACCACGGCTGCCGGCGGCACAGGGTCGGTCGCGGGGCCCGGCGGGAACAGGAAGGCGCAGTGCTCGATGGTGCGGCCGGCGGTCACCGCCTCCAGCAACACGACGAAGACGTGGTTGGGCAGCACAGACAGCAGCACGTTGGGGAACAGGGTCACGAACCGGCCGCTGGTGGCGTCGGAGTGGTCCAACCCCGAGGCCGGCGGCAGCGTCAACCAGTCGTCGCGCTGATCCCCCGAGACCGGCGTCGTGGTCTGGCCGCAGTACATGCCGGGGCCCTGGTAGCGGTAGTGATCCTTGACGCGCGACACCTTCGCCAGTTGCGGGTGGACCCAACCCAGGTGGTAGTACTCGGCGAAGTTCTCCGCCACGAGCTTCCAGTTGGCCGCCACGTCGAAAGTGCACGTGGACGTGGAAGTGGCCGCAGCCGAGGCGTCGCCATCATGCGGCGACGCCGTGAGCGCAATCGGCCGCCACTCCTCGAGGCCGTAGCCCGACATGCGGTCCGCCAGGTCGCCGAGCCACTCGCCGAGCGGAGGCGTGCGCTCGTCGAGGCAGGCGAACACGACGGGGCCCCACGTCTCGACTCGCACCGGCACCAGCCCCCAATCGGCGCGGTCGAAGTCCTCCCGGGGGACGCTGTCGAACAGTGGCGCCGAGACGAGGCGGCCATCGGTGCCGTAGCCCCAGCGGTGATACGGGCAGCGGATCGTGCTCCCGATGTCGCAGTCGGCCTCGGCCAGTTCGGTTCCCCGGTGACGGCACGAATTCAGGAAACCCCGAATCCTGTCGCCCGACCGCGTCAGCACCACCGAGCGGCCGCCGACTGAGCGCACCAGCAGGCGGCCCGGCGCAGCCAACTCCGCTGCCAGCGCCACACCCACCCAGGCCCGCCCGAACAGCCGCCGCTGCTCGGCTGCGAAGAAGTCCCCGTCCGCATAGGCCGCGGGCGGCATGCCGAACGCCGAAGCGACGTCCCGGCGGATTCCCTCCCAGAACCCGCCGTCGGCCCACGTAGGCACCGCGGTCGACGAAGCCATCCCCAATGTTCTAGCGGCTCCGCCCCGCCCGTCGACAGCGCGAATGCGGCACATCTCCGGCGAGACTGTCGAGCGGGAGGTTGGCATGATCACTCGAAATCTCGCGCCCTTGGCGGCGGTTGTCGCCGTGACTCTGCTTGCCGCGGCCTGCGGAGGAGACGACGGTGAGATGACCGCTCCGTCGTCACCGCCGGCAACCGAAGCGCCGGCTGAGCCCTCCGCGCCGGAGCCACCTCCGGCTACCGAGGCGCCGGCTGTGCCACCCGAGACGACCGCCGCGGCCGAGGAGACGGTGGCCCTGTCGCAGGCGGGCGGACGTCTGGCCGAGGTGCGGGCGCGTGGCTCGGTGCGTTGCGGCGTGCGCGACGCCCTGCCGGGGTTCAGCTTCCTGACGCCCGACGGCGAGCACGAGGGCTTCGACGCGGACTTCTGCCGGGTCATCGCCGCCGCCGTGCTGGGCGACGCCAGCGCCGTGGACTTCGTGAACGTGCAGACCGCCGACCGGTTCACGGCGTTGCAGTCCGGCGAGATCGACGTGCTGGTGCGCAACGTCACCTTCACCGCCAGCCGCGACGGCAAGGAGGCCTCCAACTTCGTCTACACCACGCTGTACGACGGCCAAGGCGTGATGGTCCCCGCCTCGAGCGGGATTCGCGGACTCGAGGATCTGGCGGACGCCAACATCTGCGTGGCGCAGGGCACCACCACCGAGTTGAACCTCACCGACGTGATGCGCTCGCGGGGCATCCCCTTCAACCCGGTCACGTTCGGCGAGGCCACCGAGGCCCGCGTCGGTTACACCGCCGGGCAGTGCGAGGCGATGACGTCGGACAAGTCGGCGCTGGCGGTGTTCAAGTTCGAGATCGGGCGCGAGGGCGGCGAGGAGCAGTTCATCCTGCCCGAGACGATCTCCAAGGAGCCGTTGGGCCCCGTCGTACTCGACGGGGACACCGAGTGGGCACAGGTCGTGCAGTGGGCCGTCATGGCCACCATCCAGGCCTGGGAGTTCGGCCTCGACTCGGGCAACATCGCCTCGGCGACCGGTACGAACCCGGCGCTGGCCAGGTTCCTGGGCGAGGAGGGATTCGACCCGGGCCTGGGTCTGCCCTCTGACTTCGCCGTGCAGGTCGTGGCCCAGGTCGGCAACTACGAGGAGATCTACCGACGCCACCTCGAGCCGCTCGGCCTGCCGCTTAACGGCTCGGTCAACGACCTGTGGACCAACGGCGGACTCCTCTACGTGCCGCCCTACCGGTAAGGACCGCGCTGTCAGCGACCTGAGAGGTCGGACCTCCCCGGAAACGGCGGCTCTCAGGCCAGGTCGAGGGCTTTGAACGCCCTCACCTGCTCGGTGATGGCGCGCTCGGTGGGGAGGCGTTCGATGCTCGAGGCGCCGAAGAACCCCACGCTCGAAGGAAGCCTCCCCAGCGCGTCGCCCACGTTGGCGGGCTCGTCGAAGGGCCCGCCGTGGCAGATGACCAGGAGGTCGTCGCGGACCCCGCGGCCAGCACCGGCGATCGCCTCCACGGTTTCGACGGCTTGGTCGAGGGTCATGGCGTCGGTGGCGCCGATGGAGCCCGACGTGGTGAGCCCGACGTGGGCCACGAGCATGTCGGCGCCCGCCTCGGCCATCAGCACGGCCTGGGCCTCGTCGAAGACGTACGGGGAGGTGAACAGGTCCAGCAGGTGCGCTTGGTGGATGGCGTCGACCTCCTTGCCGTAGCCCATTCCGGTGCCTTCCAGGTTGCTCCTGAAGGAACCGTCGATGAGCCCCACCGTCGGGAAGTTCTGGACGCCTGAGAAGCCGATCTCCTTCAGCTGCTTCAGGAACACCGGCATGAGGCGGAACGGATCGGTCCCACAGACCCCCGCGAGCACCGGCGTGTCGGTCACCACGGGCAGGACCTCGGCGGCCATCTCGACCACGATCCCGTTGGCGTCCCCGTAGGGCATGAGGCCGGCCAGCGAGCCGCGGCCGGCCATGCGGTACCGCCCCGAGTTGTAGATGATGATCAGGTCCGCCCCGCCCGCCTCGGCGCACTTGGCGGAGATGCCGGTGCCGGCGCCGCAGCCGACCACGGGCCGGCCGGCGGCCACCTCCGCCCGGACTCGCCGGAGGATCTCGCTGCGTGCTAGTGCCACTGACCCGCTCCTCTCCGCCTGTGCCTCACAGCATCTCCAACAGCGTGTTGGCCGCAATGTCGGCAAATTCGGGATCGTTGATGTTGTGGTCTATCTCGTGGACGGGAATGTCCACCCGGAGGCCGTTGCGGACGGCGTCGAAGCATGCCCCGTCGGCCTCGGGATCCCAGAACCTCTCCCCCTCGCTGTCCAGCATCGAAACGCCCCGCATGGGCAGCAGGACGGCAGTCGGCGCCGTGGCCAGGTTGACGGCGGCCACCAACATCTCGCCGATCCGGACGTTCTCCTCCACGTTGGTGCGCAGCAGGGTGACGTTGGGGTTCCACTGGTACAGGTTCCGCCCCCTGTAGCGCTCGGGAACGGTCTCGATGCCATCGAAGTTGGCCATGTCGACACATCCGGGCACGACGATCGCCGGGATGCCTGCGCCGGAGGCGGCCTTGCAACGCTCGGGGCCGGCGCTGAAGACGCCCCCGCACACGTAGTCGGCCAACTCGGTCGTCGTGATGTCCAGCGAGCCGGCGATGTAGCCGTCGGCGATCAGCGCCTCCATGGTGTTGCCGCCGATGCCGGTGGCGTGGAAGACCAAGACCTCGTAGCCGCCCGCCTCGACCACCCCGCGAGCCCGCTCCACGCAGGTCGTGGTGTTGCCGAACATGGAGGCGGTGACGAGCGGACGCTCCTCCCCCGCCGGCGGGTGCTCCAAGCGCACCATGCCGGCGATCGCCCCCGCGGCATTGGCGTAGATGGCCCTGCTGATGCTGTTGATGCCGGCCACGTCCACGATTGACGGGATGAAGGTGATGTCCCTGGCGCCGGCGTAGGCACTGACGTCGCCACCGGCCACGGTGGACACCATCACCTTGGGCACACCCACCGGCAGGACGCGCATCCCGGTCGTGGCGATGGAGGTACCGCCGGTGCCGCCCATGCCGATGATCCCCCCAAGGCGCCCTTCGTCGTAGAGCCGGCGGACCACGACCGCCAGGCCGGCGGCCATGGTCTGCATCGCCTCGTCCTTGTGCTCACCCGAGGCGAAGTAGGCGATGTCGCCGTCCGCCGCCGCGGCGACCTCGGCTCGCGTGACGTCGGGCTCCAACTCGGGCTCGCCCATCGTCCCGAAGTCGACCACCAGCGTGTCCACTCCCTCGGCCTCGATGAGCCCCTTGACGAAGGCGAATTCCACACCCTTGGTGTCCAGCGCGCCGATGATGACGACCGTCTTCGGATTGGGACTGCTGCTCATGCCGGACCTCTCTCTGGATCCACCCGGGAGGTGCGGAACTCGGCGCGCCGGGTGCCTGCCCGGCTCACCGGATTCGCCCCCACGATCTGCCTGCGACCAGTGTTGCACGAGATCGCCGGCTCGTTCACCTGACCACGAGCTCGAAACGTCGACCCGGGTCGGGCGCAGTAGTTTGAGACCATGTGGGCTTGGGCGCCTGCGATCGCGATCGCCCTGGTGCATGGGCTGGGGATCGTCTTCCTCATCGTCGGCGCGCCGCTGTCCGCATGGAAGCCCCGGCTGATGCGGTGGTACCTGCTGGTGCTGGCCCCGACCGCCGCGATCAACCTCGCCGGACAGGCGTGCCCGCTGACAGTGTGGGAGAAGCACTTCTGGCGCCTGGCGGGCGAGACACCGTACCGGGGAGGATTCGTCTCCCGGTACTTCGTGGAACCGTTCCACGCTCCCGGGCTGCGGCCCGGCGACGAGACGATGATTTTGGTCGCCGTCGTGGCCTGGTGCGCGCTGTGGCTGCTGTACGCCGCCGCCCGGCGCCTCGGGGTCAGCCGGTCCGTTCTCCGTATCCTGCGGCGATGCGCCGGCGACTCCTGGCCCTACCGGCGGCGGCGATCATCGCGGCGGCCTGCGGAGGCGCGACCGGCGACGCAACCGATGCAGTCGCTGTGACCTCGACGGCATCGACGGCCGCCCCCGCCCCGACCATCGCTCCGCCGGCTCCGGCCACAACCGCGGCAATCCCGCCCACCTCCGCCACCGGGATTGCGCCGGAGACCGCCGCGCCGGACCTTGTCCCGTCGCCGACCTCGACCACCGGCACAGCGACCTCGACAACCGCCGGCACGGCGCCGGCGGAGTCCGCCACGACCACCTCGACCGCGGTCGTCTCGGCTGCCGAGACCTCCACTCCTGGGGATCCGCCAGACGCTGAGACGACCGGCGCCGCGGCCGATCCGGAGGCGGGGGACGGATCGTCGGCTGACCCCGAGGCACCGGCCGACGTCGAGCCACCAGAGGAAACCGACACGCCGATCGACGTCGAGACACCGGCGAGTGCCGACGCACCGGTCGAGGCCGAGGTGGAGACGGCTCCGTCGACCGGGTCAGCCGGCGCTGCAGCGGGACTGGGCGACAGCCTCTACCCGCTGCTCGGCAATGGCGGCCATGACGTCCTCCACTACCGCATCGAACTCGACGTCGACCCGGGGGCGAACGCCCTCTCGGCGCGGACGACGATCACGGCACTGGCAACCGAGGACATGCCGGCTTTCAATCTCGACCTGTCCGGGCTCGAAGTACAGGATGTGACCGTCGACGGCGTCGCCGCCGAGTTCTCACGCGCCGGCAGCGAGCTGACCGTCCGACCGGGGCTCGCACTGGTGCAGGGCGAGGAGTTCTCCGTCAGCGTCGGCTACTCGGGGACCCCGAGCCGATCGACGACCCGGGCGTGCCGTTCGCCACGCTCGGCTAGCACTCGGTCGACGGCGTGATCTACACGCTGAGCCAGCCGTCGGGGGCGATGACCTGGTTCCCGTCCGACAACCATCCCTCCGACAAGGCGACGTTCGAGTTGCGCATCACGGTGCCCGACTCGACCACGGCGGCCGCCACTGGGCTGCTGATCGACGAGACCACCGACGGCGCTCGCACCACGACCACCTGGCGGATGGACGACCCGATGGCCACCTACCTCGCCGCCGTCTACATCGGCGACTTCGAGCGGGTCGAGCACGGCCGCCTGCAGCCCGACGGTCCGCTGCTGCGCGACTACGTCCCCGGCGACGCGCCGCCGGAGATCGCCGAGGCCCTGGCGGTGACCCCGGACGCGCTCCGCTTCCTGGAGGAGTTGCTGGGCCCCTACCCGTTCGACGCCTACGGCACGCTCGTGCTGCCTTTCGATCTCGACCTGGCTCTCGAGAACCAGACGCTGCCCGTGCACGGGCCCGATTACCTGACCGCCGACATCATCGTCCACGAGGCCGCGCACCAGTGGCTGGGCAACTCCGTCGCCCTGGAGGACTGGGGAGACATCTGGCTCAACGAGGGCTTCGCCACCTACCTGCACCTGATGTTCGACATCGAGCACGACGGCGACGACTTCAACACCTTCATGCAGCAGGTGCACGCAGCGCTCCCCTCCTTCGCGGGAACACCGCCGAAGGGAATCACCATCGAGGAACTCTTCGGAGCGTCGGTCTACCTTCGAGGCGCCATGACCCTGCACGCGCTCCGCCTCCACGCCGGCGACGAGACGTTCCTCCAGATCCTTCGCACCCACTACGAGCGCTCCGCCGGCGGCACGACCAACACCGAGGAGTTCCTCGGGATCGTGGACGAATTCGCCGGATCCGACGCCGTCACAATCGTCGAGTCCTGGCTCTACGACGAGACAGTGCCCGACCTCCCCCTAGGCGAGCCCGGGTAGCAGCGGTGCCGGGCGAGCGCCGATCAGTGGCCGGGATAGCGGCAGCGGTCCTGCTCATGGCTCTGTGCGTCGCCACGGCCGCGAGCAGCGTCTTCGGCCAAGAGGTCGAGCCCGACCCGACTGATATCGAGGTGCGCGTCGTCGCACGCAGACTCACCGACGGAAGAATCGAATTCGGCCTCCAACAGCGCCGCACCAACGAGTCCTGGAGCGACCGAATGCTGCCATCACGGCGCTTCTTCCCCGCCAACGCCCAAGTCGGGCGCTGGCTCGTCAGTTCGCTCGTCTCGACGACGCCTCCACCGGCCACAGCACGCGTAGACGACGACACGCAAACGACACAGATCACATCCACGCACGTGGCCAGCACGAATCCGGACGCTTGCCGGCCCCCCGGCACAGGAACGGTGGGGTTCCCGCTGCCCGAGTGGGCGCTCCGGTCCGTTGGGACGGTGCGGATTGCGGTGCTGTTCCTGGACTTCCCCGATGCCATCGCAGCGCATACCACGGCCATCGAGGCTGAGAGCAACCTTGCTTATACCGAGAAGTACCTCGAGGCCATGAGCTACGGAAAGCTCGACATCGAGTACACGATCCTGCCCCAGTGGCTACGAGCCGAGCAGAGCTACGAAGACCACTTGGAGGAGTCCAGACTTGAGGGATTCGCGACGCTTGGAGATGTCCAGAATGTCGCTGTGCCTCTTGCAGACCCTGAGTTCGACTTCACCGGACACGATGTCGTGATGATTGTCATGCCCAGTTCGCATTTCATCGGCGGGACGGCTCTAGGGGCTGTCGACACCCAGGAGGGAGTCGTTCCTGCCACCGTGCGGATCAACATATTCCGTGAAGACAGTTCCAAGGGTGGTCCTCGCAGATGGCCCCTCACTTCCTCCCATGAACTCCTACACGTTTTTGGTCTCGTGGACTACTACTCCTACGACTTGAGCCGCCGGCTACCTGAGCCCCCTGCAGGAAAGATCTGGGCGTACGGCAGCTTCGGGCGCATGGGACTCTGGGCAGCATTCCTTGCCGACGAGCGGGATCATCGGCTTGCCCACGTCTTTCACTTCTCCAACGGGTCTCGCTCAACGAGGTACGACGACGTGATCTGGTCTGAAGAGATGCTGGCCTGGAGCCGATGGCAACTCGGCTGGCTGGATGACAGACAGATCCGCTGCGTGACCGAAGCGAACGCCACAGTCAGCCTGAACCCGGTGGCCGCCCCTGGCAACGGGATCGCCATGGTAGCCATACCGCTATCAGAGACCGAGGTGATCGCCATCGAGAGCAGGCGAAAGATCGCCTACGACAAGGGCCGGGAAGTTCGCTGGCCGAGCGGCAACCATACGACATATCCGGGGCTTCCCATCGAGGGGTTGCTGGTGTATACGGTGGACACGGCGCTGGAGCCCGGCGAACTGCCGCTCAAGGTGGCCGGAGACACCGGCGACGGACAGATCGACGCCTACCCGATCCTGGCTGAGGGTCAGAGCGTTTCCATCCGCGGTATAACGATCACTCTCCAATCCACCACCGCCACCAGCCACACCGTCAAAATCACCCGATCGGCCGAATAGGTCCTACGCGGGCAAGAGGCCCAGATCTTGGCGGGTCCGGACAGCAGCAGACCCAGTTCGCGAGCGTGACGAGCCGGGTCCACTCCGGCAGGCCCTCAGCGAACAGAAACGAGTACGGAGATGCCTAACGGCTACAACCCCGACTTCGCGCCCACCGGTGTCGAGGGCGGGGTCGACACCAACGCGCTGCCCTGGCTGCGCATCCCGCAGGCCCCCGGCCTGCGATTCAAGCCGCTGCGAGCGAGTGGGGAGACCGGCATGATCTCCGCCGTCGTCGCGCTGGATGCGGGGACCGCGCTTGCGCCGCTGGTGCACCTCGGTGCGGCCGATCTGCTGGTGCTGTCGGGGCGCATGCACTACACGCACGGGCCGCTGACGGCGACGGTCGGGCCCGGCACGTGGGGGTACATCCCCGCGAATTCCCGGGTCGAGGGCCTCCTCGTCGACTCCGACACCGAACTTCTCGTGAACCTCCACGGGCCGGTGGCGTTCCTCGACGCGGACGGCCGGAGCGTGACCGGCGTGCTCACGAGCCTCGACATCCAGGCGGCGGCGCGCCACGCCGGGCTCACACTGGTGCCGAACACCCTCGCCGAATGCCTGCGACCGCGCCCGTTCCCCGCCGGCTCGGCACCGCTGGCGATCGCCGACGATGAGGCGGCGCGCCAGCTGCTGGCGGCCGAGGAGATCGCAGCCGACGGCGCAGACACCGACCCGCACTTCGTCGACACCCGGGCCCTGGAGTTCTCCCGCGTCCCGGCGAACCCCGGCTTCGGCCGCAAGATCCTGCGGGTGAGCGAGGAGACCGGCCACGTGTCGATGATCTTCCGCCACAACGGCGTCGCCGGGCCGCACTACCACCTCGGCGCAGCGGACTTCATGGTGCTCAGCGGGCGGATCGGCTACCGGGCCGGACCTCCGGAGGGCTACGGGCGGGGCGTCTGGTTCTACGAGCCGGCCGGCGCCCGCCACGACTCCACCCGGCGCCTCGGCGACGAGGACCTCATCTACACGGCGAACATCTACGGCCCGATCCAGTTCGACGACGGCCCGGGCACCCCTGTCAGCGCCGTCATGTCCTGGATGCAGTACAAGGCGGCCGCCGCGGCCGCCGGTCACCCGCTGGTCGCCAACGTGTTCGAGGGCGACTCCTCCCTCCTGGCCTGGTCGCCGCTGGGGAGCGACGCCGCAGCCTCGACCGGTGAGCCCGCTTAGGATCCGACCATGATCTTCATCGTCGTGCGATTCAGGACGAAGCCGGAGTGGACCGAGCGGTGGCTCGATCTGGTGGGTGATTTCACCGAGGCCACCCGGGCCGAGCCCGGCAACCTGTTCTTCGACTGGTCGCGCAGCGTCGACGACCCGAACGAGTTCATCCTGGTCGAAGCATTCGAGCCCGCCGGCGCGGGGCCGCACGTCAACAGCGATCATTTCAGGCAAGCCATGGCGGACATGCCCCAGGCGCTCGCAGAGACGCCGCGCATCATCAACACCACCATCGAAGGCGCAAGCGGCTGGTCCCGGATGGGCGAACTCACCATCGACTGAGCCCCCTCGGCGAGATCCCACCGAGCCCTGCCGTCGGCGCGAGGCGCCGTCGCGGGTGCGAGACTTGGCCGATGGGCCCCACTGTCCCGCCGGGCATCAGGGAGACGAGTTGAACCCGCCCCTGCCGGAGGGGCTGGTGGCGGTCGTCAAGCGCGACTGCCCGACGTGCGAGCTTGTGTTGCCGGTGCTGGACGACCTGCACGAACGAGCGGGCCTGACGGTCATCACGCAGGACGACCCGGCGTTCCCCGCCGACGCCTGCTGGGTGCTCCACGACGCTGACCTGGCTCTCTCCTGGCACAACGGCATCGAGACGGTTCCCACACTGCTGCGGGTCACGAGCGGCGCCGAGACCGGGCGCGCCGAAGGCTGGTCGCGCGAGGACTGGGAGCAACTGTCGGGTCTCGACGCCCTGGGCGACGGCCTTCCCGACCATCGCCCGGGCTGTGGCTCCCTGAGCGTCGACCCGGCGCACACGGACCGGTTGGCCGCACGCTTCGGCGGTTCGGGGCTCCGCAGTCGACGAGTCGAGTTGGCCTCCGGGGAGGACGAGTGGGAGGCGCTGTGGGACCGGGGCTGGTCCGATGGGCTCCCGGTGGTGCCGCCGACCGCCGAGCGGGTGCTGCGCATGCTGGAGGGCACGACCCGGCGGCCCGACGACATCGTGGCCACCGTGCCGCCCGACCTCGCCGATTGCACCGTCGAGAAGGTTGCCGTCAACGCCGTCATGGCCGGTTGCCGGCCCGAGTACCTGCCGGTCGTGATCGCCGCCGTCGACGCGGTCTGCACCGACGAGTTCAACATGCACGGCGTTCTGGCCACCACCATGAGCGTGGGGCCGGTCCTCATCGTCAACGGCCCGGTGGCGGGGCGCATCGGCATGAACACCGGCATCAACGCCCTCGGTCAGGGGAACCGGGCGAACTCGACGATCGGCCGGGCCGTGCAGCTGGTCGTGCGCAACGTCGGCGGCGGGCGCCCCGGCGGCGCGGACCGGGCCACCCTCGGTTCGCCGGCCAAGGTCGGTTTCTGCATCGCCGAGGCCGAGGACTCCTCGCCGTGGACCTCACTGGCACAGAGCCGCGGCTGGCGGCCCGACCAGTCCACGGTCACCGTATTCGCCGGCGAGTCGCCCCGGGTCCTCTTCGACGAGCGCTCCCGCAGCCCCGAGTCACTCACCAAGCACCTGGCGCTGGCGCTGCGGGCAACGGCGTCACCCCGGGTGATGCTGGCCCTGGACGGAATGATCGTCATCCCGCCCGAGCACATGGCCCGCTTCGCCGAGGCCGGCTGGAGCAGGGACCGCTTCATGGCCGAACTCAGCGAGGAGTTGCTGGTCGACGGCGACGAGCTGCTCGCCGGTTCGGGGGGGATCGAAGCCGGGCTCCCGCCTGAAGCCGCCGGGCGGCGCATCGGTAAGTTCCGTCCGGGGGGTCTGCTCGTCGTCCACGCGGGCGGCCCCGCCGGCCCGTTCACCGCGATCATGGCCGGCTGGGTCAACGGTCCCCGCGGCAGTGATCCCGTCACCCGCGAGATCGTCCCGTGACTCCCGACCCACCGCTCCCCCACCGTCAGGAGGCTGCCTTATGACCACCGTCCTCGACCCCACCGCCGAGACCGCACCGGCGAGCCGGCAGCAGGTGGCCCGGCCCGAGTCGCTGGCGGGATGCACCGTCGGGCTGCTCGACATCTCCAAGCCCCGGGGCAACCTGTTCCTCGACCGGATCGGCGAACGTCTCACCGAACTGGGCGCCACCGTGAACCGCTACACGAAGCCCGCCTACACCAAGCCGGCACCTGTGGACCTGCGCCACGAGATCGCCACGAACTGCGATGCGGTGATCGAAGCTCTGGCCGATTGAGGATCCTGCGTGTCGTGCAGTGTGCACGACGTCAGCGACCTGGAGCGCCGCGGCACTCCGGCCGTCTTCGTGTTGTCCGAGCACTTCGCCTCGGCAGCCAGCACGCAATCCGAGGCGCTCGGCTTCGACGCCGCCACCGTGTTCACCCGCCACCCCATCCAGGACCGGACCGACGACGAGATGGTCGCCATCGCCGACGAGGCGTTCGACGAGCTCGTGGCGGCGCTGTCGGGTTAGAAGCCGCTCAGTAGACCTCGGGCACGAAGGTCTGATCCGACATGGGCGGGCGCACGTAGCCGACCCGCTCCTGGCGCTCGGGCAACTGGACCTCCTCCCACGGCACAGGCTCGTAGGGGATCATGGACAGCAGGTGGGAGATGCAGTTCAGCCGGGCTGCCTTCTTGGAGTCGGCGTTGACCACGAACCACGGTGCCTGCTTGATGTCGGTGTGCGCGAACAACGTGTCCTTGGCCTTGGAGAACTCCACCCAGCGGGCCCTGCCCTCCAGGTCCATTGCCGAGAGCTTCCAACGTCTCTTCGGATCGGATAGCCGGTTCTGGAAGCGGCGCTCCTGCTCGGCGTCGCTGACCGAGAACCAGTACTTGATGAGGATGATCCCCGACCGCACCAGCATGCGCTCGAACTCGGGGCAGGACCGCAGGAAGTCGCGGTATTCCTCCTCGGTGCAGAACCCCATCACGGGCTCCACCAGTCCCCGGTTGTACCAACTCCGATCGAACAAGACCATCTCCCCCGCCGCCGGCAACTGCTCCACGTACCGCTGGAACCACCACTGGGTCTTCTCCCGGTCGCTGGGCGTGCCCAGGGCGACCACCCGCACCACCCGGGGGTTGAGGCGCTCGGTGATCCGCTTGATCACCCCGCCCTTGCCGGCCGCGTCCCGCCCCTCGAAGATCACGACCACCTTGAGCCCTTTGAGGCGGATCCAGCGCTGCAGCACCACCAGTTCCTCCTGCAGGCGGGCCAATTCGCGCTCGTAGTGGTCCCGCTTGATCTTCTTGGGTGGCCCGGGCGCCGTCGCGTTCGATTCGGCGGCTCCCATCAGGTCGACGGCGGGATCAGCGCCCATGCGCGAAGAGTACGTCCCGGCGCCGACCCCGGCAATCGAATGGCGTGTGCGGATCGGACGGTTTCGCCGCGCCGGTCTCGAGTTGCGCAGCACGGGCCGTTCGGATCAGCATTCCGGGCGCGGTTGAGGGATCGCCAAGTGCCATCGCGGGGGTGCAGTAGTGACGAGACGGCTCGCACGGGGCGCTGTCGTGGCGCTCGCCGCGGCGCTCGGCGTCGCCGCGCTCTCGACAGCGGTTGCCGCGCAGGCGGCTGAAGAGGATGAGGCCGCCGCCGAGCCCGTCGAGGCGGTGCCCCGGTTCGTCAGCGTGGCCGCTGGCTTCTATCACTCCTGCGGGGTATACGCCGACGGCAGCGTGGCCTGCTGGGGCGAGAACGGCTGGGGGCAGGCGGAACCCCCAGCGGGCCAGTTCAGTGACGTCGTGGCCGGGGCCCGCCACAGCTGCGGCCTGAAGTCGAACATGACCATCACCTGCTGGGGCGACAACACCCACGGCCAGACGGGCGCGCCCGACGGCCACTTCCTGGCGATCAGCGCCGGGGCGTACCACTCGTGCGCCGTGAGGCTCGACGAGAGCGTCGTCTGCTGGGGCAGCAATGCGTCCAGCCAGGGGGCCGTGCCGCGCGGGACCTACAGCGCCGTCGCCGGCGGAGCCGGACACTCGTGCGGGCTGCGAACCGATGCCACCATCGTCTGCTGGGGCGACAACACCTACGGCCAGACCGACGCGCCCCCCGGAGAGTTCAGCGCCGTCGCCACCGGTGACCAGCACTCCTGCGGCCTGGGCAGCGACGGCACCGTGACCTGCTGGGGTGCCGACTTCGTCGGCCAAACCGACGCTCCCGCCGGAGAGTTCAGCGCCGTCAGCGGCGGCATCTGGCACACGTGCGGGCTGCGGACCGATGCCACCGTCGTCTGCTGGGGCGACGGCAACTACGGCCAGACCAACGCGCCCCCCGGGGAGTTCAGCACCGTGACCACCGGCGGTCTGCACAGTTGCGGCCTCCGCGCCGACGGCACGATCGAATGCTGGGGCAACCTGCACCGCCTCACGGCGGCCCCCGACGGCCGGTTCAGCGCGCTGAACGTCGGAGCCGAGCACTCGTGCGCGCTGGGCAGCGACGGCACGATTGCCTGCTGGGGCAACAACACGTCGGGGCGGACCAGCGCACCGACCGGCGAGTTCACCGCGGTCTCCGCCGGAACCTGGCACTCGTGCGCGCTGGCCGCCGACGCCACGCTCGCCTGCTGGGGCGAGAACTCCTACGGCCAGGCGAACGTCCCCGAGGGGGAGTACAGCGTCGTGAGCGCCGGCTGGCTGCATTCCTGTGCCGTGGGCAGCGACGCAGCCGTGACCTGCTGGGGACACAACGATGACGGGCAACTCGACGCCCCCGACGGCGAGTACACGGAGGTGGCCTCCGGCGGGTTGCATTCCTGCGCCGTGGGCAGCGACGGCACCGTCAGCTGCTGGGGCAACGACAACCATTCCCAGGCCAGTCCGCCCGAAGGGCGGTTCACGGCGGTGGCGACCGGGGACGAGCACAGTTGCGGCGTGCGAGCGGACGCAGCCATCGTCTGCTGGGGCGGCAACTGGGCCGGCCAGAGCGACCCGCCGGACGGGGAGTTCAGCGCCGTGACCGTGGGCATGTGGTACACGTGCGGGCTCCGGACCGACGGCACCGTGGCGTGCTGGGGCTACGACGGCGGTCTGGCCGATCCTCCTGAGGGCACGTTCAGCGCCATCGGCACCGGGCGTCGACACGTCTGCGGACTGCGCACCGACGGCACCATCGCCTGCTGGGACTTCGCGCCCGTCGTGGCGACCCCATCCGGCGTTCGCGCGGTGACCGGAGCCGACCCCGGCTCGTGCAGACCCCTCGGTGTCCACAACGAGCCGACCGCAGGGTTCCCGCTGCCGGCGTGGGCAGTGTCCGCGCACGGGACCGTGCGGGTGGCGGTTCTGTTCCTCGACTTCCCCGACGCCACCGCCGCGCACACAACCCAACGAGAGGCCGAGATCGGCCTACCCGTCGCCGAGGAGTACCTGGAGACCTCGAGCTACGGGAACCTCGACGTCGAGTTCGTGCCGCTGCACCGGTGGCTGCGGGCCGATCGCAACCGGTTCGATCCCGAGGAGGGGCACCCGGCCGATTTGCAGCAGGCGGTGGCGGACATGACGGTCCGGCTTGCCGACGACGACTTCGACTTCACGGGATTCGACTCGGTGATGATCGTCATGCCCAGCTCGCACTTCAGCGGCGGCGACGCGGGCAGGGCCGTGCACACCGAGGAAGGTCCCGTCGGCGGCATCACGCGGATCAACCTGTTCCCCGTCGAGGACCGGCCGCGCGAGCCGATCCAGTGGGGTCGCGTCGCCGCACACGAACTCATCCACAACCTCGGACTGGTGGACTACTACGCCATCGGCCACGCCCACCAATTGCCCGACCCCGAGGCGGGGAAGATCTGGGTGGCCGGCGCCTTCGGCCCGATGGGTCTGGGTGTCCGGATCCTGGCCGAGCCCCGGGACCCGCGCCTGGTCCACCTCGTGCGCTTCCCGAACGGCGCCACCAGCTCACAGTTCACCCCCGAGCTGGGCGCCTGGGAGATGCTGGCCTGGAGTCGCTGGCAACTCGGCTGGCTCGACGAGACCCAGATCCGTTGCGTCACCGAACCCGCCCAGACCGTCGACCTGTCCCCCATCGCCGACCCCGGCGAGGGCATCGCCATGGCCGCCGTACCGCTCTCGGACACCGAGGTGCTCGTGATCGAGAGCCGTCGCCGCACCGGCTACGACGCCGGCTGGCGGTTCCGCTGGTCGAACGGGGCCACCAGCACCTTGCCGGGCCTGCCCACCGAGGGCGTGCTGGTCTACACGGTGGACGCGGCACGAGTCTCGGGGCTGCTGCCTCTCAAGATCGCCGGCGACACGGGCAACGGGCGGGTGGACGCCTACCCCATCCTGACCGTGGGCGAGAGCGTCACCCTCCACGGCTACACCGTCACGCTGGACTCCGCCAGCGGGGAGATCCACACCGTCACCATCACCAAGACCGTCGAGGACGACGCCGAGGCCGCCGAGACGGGGCAAGGGCAAGCCTGACGGCTCAGACCGGGGGGATGCCGTGGTGGCGGTGGGAGAAGTGGCGGTCCTTGCCGGCGGCCATGGCGAGGCGGCGGATCACCTCCTCGCGGAGGTCCTGCGGCTCCACGACGGCGTCGATGACGAGGTCGGAGGCGAGGCGCAGCAGGTCGACGTCTTCCTCGTACGCCTGGCGCTGTTCCGCGATGTACGCCTCTCGCTCGGCGGAGTCCTCGATGGCGGCGATCTTGTTGGCGTAGACGGCGTTCACCGCGGCCTCCGGACCCATGACGGCGATGGAGGCGCTGGGCAGCGCCAGGCAGGCATCGGGGTCGAAGGCGGGGCCGCACATGGCGTACAGCCCCGCGCCGTAGGCCTTGCGCACGATGACCGAGACCTGCGGCACGGTGGCCTCGGAGACGGCGGTGATCATCTTGGCGCCGTGGCGGATGATGCCGCCGCGCTCCACCTCGGTGCCGATCATGAACCCGGGCACGTCGCAGAGGTACACCAGCGCCACGTTGAAGGCGTCGCACAGCCAGATGAAGCGGGCCGCCTTGTCGGCGGAGTCGCTGAACAGCACGCCGCCCTTGACGGCAGGGTTGTTGGCCAGGACGCCCACCGCGTTGCCGTCGAGGCGGGCCAGACCCACGATCAGCTCGGGGGCGAAGTCGGGCTTCAGCTCGAAGAAGCTGCCGGCGTCGGCGAGACCGTCGATGACCCGCCGCATGTCGTAGCCGCGGGCGGCCTCGGCGGGGATCGCCGAGCCGTCGAGGGTCCGGGACGGCGGCACCGGTTGCGCCGCCGGTGGCGCCTCTCGCCAGCACGTGGGTAGGTAGGAGAACCACGCCCGGGCGGCGTCGATGGCCGACTCGTCGTCGCCGAACAGATTGTCGCCACAACCCGAGACGGTGGCGTGCATGCGGGCGCCGCCCATCTCCTCCAGCGACACCACCTCGCCGATCACGACCTCGGCCATGCGCGGCGAACCCAGGTACATGGAGGCGTTGGCCTCGACCATGAAGACCACGTCGCAGAAGGCCGGGATGTAGGCACCGCCCGCCGCCGAGGGCCCGAACAGGCAGCAGATCTGCGGCACCCGGCCCGACAGCTTCACCTGGTTGTGGAAGATTCGCCCCGCCCCGCGCCGGCCGGGGAACAGTTCCACCTGATCGGTGATGCGCGCCCCCGCGGAGTCGACCAGCCAGAAGATCGGCAACTCGTTGGCCAGCGCCACCTCGGTGGCGCGGATGATCTTCTCGACGGTGCGGGCGCCCCACGAACCGGCCTTGACCGTCGGGTCGTTGGCCACGACCACCGCCGGCCGCCCCTCCACCAGGCCCCGTCCTGTGACGATGCCGTCGGCCGGCAACCCGTCGGCCGTGGCATTGGCCAGCTGGGCGTCCTCCACGAACGTGCCGGGGTCGAACAGCAACCCCAGGCGGTCGCGGACGTACAGCTTGTGCTGGCGGGCCAGCTTGGCGGCACCCGCGTCGGTGGGACCCTCGGTCGCGGCCCGCGCCTCCGCCAGCCGCCGCGCCACGTCGCTCATGGCATCCCCCGCCGCACGCGGCCAGCCTACGGCTGCCCTCGGCGACCATGCCCTATCCGGCGCGGATAGCGCAGAAACCTGCAAATGGGGGTGTCGCCGCGTTCGCCGGACTGATCGAATGCGCCCACGGGGACCGCGTCGGTTCCCGCGCGGCGATCCAAGCGCCGTGTCGCGCACATCGTCCGGGGAGAGGACCATGACCGACAAAGCCCGACTCGAACCAATCCGTTTCCGCTCGCCGAGCCGTCCGGGTTGGTGCCACCGGCGCCGCCTGACTCTCGTCGCCGGCGCTCTCTGCGCCGTGGTCCTGCTGGCGGCGGCCTGCGGGGACGGCGACGACGAGCCGGCCGTCACGCCGGCACCGGCACCCGCACCCGCGGCCACCGAGACCGCGCCCGAGCCACCCCCGCCTCCGGAGCCGGCCGAGCCCGCTGCCGCACCCGAGCCTGCGCCGGCTGCGCCGGCCGCCGAGCCGGAACCGCCGCCGGCACCACCTGCGGAGCCGGCCGGCGGCGAGCCGATCAGGGTGGGCAGCATCCTGGACGAGACCGGCCCGCTGAACATCTACGGCACGCCGATGGTGGACGCCACCCGCCTGGCCATCGACCACATCAACGCCGGCGGCGGCGTGCTGGGGCGCACGCTGGAACTGGTGGAGGTGGACTCGAAGTCCGACCAGAACGAGTACATCAGCGGTGCCGAGCGACTGGCCTCGATGGACCTGGCGGTCGTGCAGGGCGGCATCACCAGCGCCTCCCGCGAGGCGATCCGCCCCGTGTTCGACGACGCCGAGATGCTGTACTTCTACAACGTGCTCTACGAGGGCGGCGTCTGCGACATCAACACGTTCGTGACCGGGACCGTGCCGACCCAGCAGGTGGAGCCGCTGCTGCGCTGGGCGGCGGAGAACATCGGCCCGCGGGTCTACGTCGTGGCCGCCGACTACAACTACGGCCAGATCTCCGCCGACTGGGCCGAGGCGTACGCGCCCTCGGTGGGCGCCGAGATCCTGGCCACGGACTTCTTCCCGCTCGATGTGAGCGAGTTCGGGACGACGCTCAGCGCCATCCAGGAGGCCGACCCCGACGTGATATTCAGCTTCCTGGTAGGCGGTGCCCACATCTCCTTCTACAGCCAGTTCGCGGCCAGCGGCCTCGCCGAGGAGATGACGATCGTGTCCACCACTTTCGGCGTGGGCAACGAGCACATCGCCCTCGAGCCCGCCGCCCAGGAGAACCTGTACGTGGCCTACTCGTACTACCAGGAGCTCGACACGCCGGAGAACACCGCGTTCGTGGCCGCCTGGCAGGACGCCTACGGCAGCGACTATCCCTACATCACCGATCTGGCGGTGGACACCTGGGACGGCTGGCATATGTGGGCAGAGGCGGTGGAGCGAGCCGGTTCCACCGACCGGGAGGCGGTCATCGCCGAACTGCAGAAGGGCACCACCTACGTGAGCCCACGCGGCCTGGTCGTGATGGACGGCGCCGCCCACCACGTGACGGTTCCTATCCGCATCGCCGTCACCGACGGTGCCAACGGATTCGAGGTGATCCGCACCTATGAGGCGGTCGGCCCCGAATTCGAGCAGCAGCAGTGCGACCTTGTGGCCAATCCCGACACCAACGAGCAGTTCACTCCCTGAGGACGCCGAGCCCCGTTGGGCCGCCCTTCCCCGCCGGCGAGCGGGGAAGGGCGGCCCGCGCCGGTCCCGTGCTCGCCTGCGGCTGCCATGAGACGATGAGGACATCGCAGCCATGACCGCCGACGGGGCGTTCAATGCCGGCTTCTCGCTGGTCACCACCGTCTCGGTGCTGCTGCTGGTGTCACTCGGGCTGGCGGTGGTGTTCGGCTTGCGGCGGGTGATCAACCTGGCCCACGGCGAGTTCATCATGTTCGGGGCGTTCGCCACCCTGACCGCCACGCGGGCCGGCGTCGGACTCTGGGGCGCCATGCTGATCGCGGTGACGGTCACCGCCGCGTTCGGACTCGTGGTGGAGTTGGCACTGATCCGCCACCTCTACGAGCGCCCCGCCGACACCATGCTGGCGACCTGGGGGCTGTCGCTGGTCCTCGTGCAGCTGGCCGATCTCGTCTACGGGTCGGTGACCGAGGGCATCCCCACCCCGCTAGGCAGCTTCGGCGTGGGGGACTACTCGATGTCGGAGTACAACCTGGTGCTGATCGGGGTGCCCTGGACGCTGGCGGGGCTGACCTGGCTGGTGACGCGCCGCACCCGCTACGGGCTGCTGACCCGGGCCGCCGCCCAGAATCCTGACATGGCCGCCGGCCTGGGCGTGAACACTCGCCGGGTCGCCACGTGGACCTTCGCCTACGGCGCCGGGCTGGCGGGAGCCGCCGGGGCGGTGCTGGCGCCGGTGGTGGGGGTGATCCCCACGATGGGCCAGCTGTACGTGGCCCGGTCCTTCATGGCGGTCATCGTGGGCGGCCCCGCCTTCCTGGCCGGAACGGTTGGGACCAGCACCGCCCTGGGCGCCGTCGAGAACCTCGTGAGCCGCAGCTACACCCCGGTCATCGGCCAGGCGATGCTGCTGGTGGCCGCCATAGTGATCCTGCGCTTCCTGCCCCAGGGACTTACCGGTGGCCGCCGGCGGGGAGGTCTGGTATGAGGACCCGGAGCGCAGGCGTCGTCGACCTGGCCGTGGCGGCCGTGGCCGGCGGCGTGCTGGTGCTGGCGGGAAACCTGGTGGCCGAGTTCACTGCCTTCGAGTGGACGCTCTGGGCGATCGAGGTGATCCTGGCGCTGTCGCTGGTGCTGGTGTGGGGTTACTGCGGCATCTTCAGCTTCGGCCAGGCGGCGGTGTACGGCATCGGCGGCTACAGCTACGGGGTCTTCGCCCTGAATCTCGCCGAACACACCGGCGAGACCCTCTCGGCGCTCGTCGTGGCCGCGGTTGCCGGAGCCGTCTTCGCCGCCGCGCTCGGCTACTTCATGTTCTACGGCAACCTCTCCAACGTCTACGTGGCGATCGTGACGCTGGCCACGGCGCTGGTGCTGTTCGCCATCGTCAACAGCACAGCGGGGTCGGCCTACCGCATCGGCGACGCCGTTCTCGGGGGTTACAACGGGATGACCCGGATTCCCCGCATTACCTACCGGCTCCCCGGCGGCGACCCGACGACCCTGACGCGGGTGCAGTTCTTCGCCGTCTGCACCTGCGTGGCGCTGGTCCTGGCGTTGGCGTTGCGGTTCGCCGGGCGGCGGCCGTTCGGACGCATCGCCGCGGCGGTGCGCGAGAACGAGACCCGCAGCAGCCTCCTCGGCTACGACGTGCGCCGGCACAAGCTGCTGGTATTCACCCTGGGCGGAGCCATCGCCGGTCTGGCCGGCGGCTTCTACGCGGCCTGGGGCCGCTTCATGAGCCCCACGGTGTTCTCGCTCAAGCCGGCCGCCCTGGTGGTCATCTGGACGCTGGTCGGCGGGCGGTTCTCCGTCGGGGGCGCCTTCGTGGGCGTGGTGATCGTGGAAGGGCTCTCCTCAGGGCTCGGCGGCCCCAGCGGAGACCGGGAAGCCATCGTGGTCGGCGCCCTGCTGATCGGCATCGTCCTGGGGCTGCGAGGCGGCGTGGTGCCCACCCTGGGCCGCCTGTGGCGGGAACACCTGCGCCCCGCCGTCATGGCTGCGCGCCTCGGCCCGTCATTCCGGCGGCAGCCGGGGTCCATGCAGGGACAGGACCGGCTCCAACCCGCGGACGCGGTCTCGGAGATCAGGGGCGACGGCTGGAGCGCTGCGCAACTCGGCGGTGACTTCGAGTCGGGATCCGCAGCCGGGATCGACACCGATGCCGGCGAGCCCGTCGAGGCGGCCGGCGCCGGAGCGCGGCTGGAGGTGCGCGGGGTATCGAAACGGTTCGGCGGCGTGACCGCCCTCGACGACGTCAGTCTGGACTTCGCGCCTTACCAGGCCTCGTGCATCATCGGCCCCAACGGCGCGGGCAAGAGCACCCTGTTCGGTGTTCTGACCGGCTATCACCAGGTGACGGGGGGCACCGTCCTGTTGAACGGCGAGGACATCACCCGGCTCGGGCCGCACCGCCGGGCGCGCCTGGGGCTCGGCATCAAGATGCAGGTCCCGAGCGTTTACGGCGCCCTGGCAACGCGGGAGAACCTGTGGCTGGCCGCCTATGCGGCATGCGGCGACCGGGCGGCGGCACGGCGGCATGCCGGCCGGATCCTCGCCCAACTGGGGCTCTCGGAGGCCGCCGACCTGCCGGCCGGCGCGCTGGCTCATGGGCAGCGGCAGTGGCTGGAGATCGGCATGGTGCTCGCCACCGGACCCTCGGTGATCCTGCTCGACGAGCCCACCGCCGGCATGACCCGCGACGAGACCGAGCAGACCACCCAACTCATCGCCCGGCTGCGGAGCCGCGCCACCGTGGTCGTGGTGGAGCACGACATGGAGTTCGTGCGCCGCCTCGATGCGCCCATCACCGTGCTGCACATGGGCGGACTGTTCACGCAGGGCAGCTTCGACGAATTGAGCCGCGACGAGCGCGTGCTCAACATCTACCTGGGCCGCGGCAATGAGCAGCCGGGCGGGCGGGGCGAGCACGCCGGGCGAGGCAATGCTGACGCTGGCTGACGTGCAAGCCGGCTACGGCTCGGTGCGTGTACTCCACTCGGTGGCGCTGGAGGTGTCCGCCGGCGAATGCACGGCTGTGTTGGGTCGCAATGGCGTGGGCAAGTCGACACTGCTGCGCTGCATCGCCGGGCTGCTCCCGCTGCAGCGCGGCAGCATCAGCATCGACGGCAGCGACGTCTCGTCGCTCTCGGCGTTCCGGCGGGCGCGCCTCGGGGTCAGCCACGTGCCGCAGGGCCGGGGCATCTTCGGCGGACTCACCGTGCGGGAGAATCTGCGGGTGGGTCCGGCTGCGCAGCGGCCTGCCGACGCGGCCGCAACCACCGAGCGCCTGCTGGCGGACTTTCCCACGCTCGCGACCATGGCCAACAGCAAGGCGGCCGGCCTCAGCGGCGGCCAGCAGCAACTGCTGGCGCTGGCGCGGGCACTGGCCACAGAGCCGCGACTGCTGCTGCTGGACGAGCCCTCCGAGGGCATCCAGCCGTCGATCCTGGATGAGATCGCCGCCGTGCTCGCACGCGCCCGCGCCGAGCGTCACATCGCCCTGGTGCTGGTGGAGCAGAACCTGGACTTCGCGGCGCGCCTGGCCGAGACGGCGCACGTCATGGTGAAGGGCGAGTTGGTGGCGAAGGTCGCCACCGCCGAACTGGCCGCCGACCGGGACCTGCAGCGCCGCTACATGGCCATCTGAGGAGGACGAGCGCCGGTGGGACGGCGCGAGAAACTGACAGGAGGAGAAACGCCCATGACAGCATCCCGTGCCGCGGGTGAGCGCACCCCTGCGCTCCTCAGCGACACCATCTACGACAACCTCACCGGCACCGCCCTCAACCATCCCGATGCCGAGGCGCTGGTGTCGCGCCATCAAGGACTGCGCTTCAGCTACGGCGAGTTCCGGCAGGCCACCGACGAGGTGGCCCGCGGGCTGATGGCGTTGGGGGTCCAACAGGGTGATCGGGTGGGCATCTGGAGCCCCAACCGCGCTGAATGGGTGTTGGTGCAGTACGCCACGGCCGCCATCGGCGCGATCCTCGTGAACATCAATCCCGCCTACCGGACAGCGGAACTGGAGTACGCGCTGTGCCAGTCGGGCGTGTCGCTGCTTGTGTCGGCCCGCACCCACGGCACCTCGGACTACGAGGCTCTCTACGGCGAGGTGGCCGACCGGGTGCCCACCAGGCGGGTGATCTGGCTGGACGACCTTCAGCGGGGGCCCGGCGACTGGCCTGCGCTGCTCGAGCGGGCGGGCGACGTCAGCGTCGACGAGTTACGCCGGCGAGCCGCCGGCCTGGACGCCGATGACCCCATCAACATCCAGTACACCAGCGGCACGACGGGATTCCCGAAGGGCGCCACGCTGACGCACCGCAACATCCTGAACAACGGGTTCTTCGTCGGTGAGCGCTGCCGCTACACCCCCGACGACCGGGTCTGCATCCCGGTGCCCTTCTACCACTGCTTCGGGATGGTGCTCGGAAACCTGGCCTGCACCACCCACGGCGCCTGCATGGTCATCCCCTCGGCCGGCTTCGGACCCACCGCCGTACTGGAGGCCTGCGAGGCCGAGCGCTGCACCAGCCTCTACGGGGTGCCGACGATGTTCATCGCCGTGCTGGGGCACGAGGACTTCGCCGCCTACGACCTGTCGAGCCTGCGAACCGGGATCATGGCGGGCTCGCCCTGCCCGGTGGAGGTCATGAAGCGGGTCGTCAGTGACATGCACATGGACGAGGTGACGATCTGCTACGGCATGACCGAGACATCCCCAGTGTCGACTCAGAGCACGCACGACGACTCCATCGAGTCCCGCGTCGCCACGGTCGGGAGAGTGCATCCCCACGTCGAGATCCAGGTCATCGACCCCGACTCGGGGGAATGCATGCCCCGGGGCGCGCCCGGCGAGCTGCTCACTCGCGGCTACTCGGTGATGCAGGGCTACTGGAACGATCCCGAACGCACCGCCGAGGTCATCGACGCGGACGGTTGGATGCACACCGGCGACCTGGCGATCATGGACGCCGACGGGTACCTCAACATCGTCGGTCGGATCAAGGATCTGGTGATCAGGGGCGGCGAGAACATCTACCCCCGCGAGGTGGAGGAGTTCCTTTTCACCCACCCCAACGTCGCGGACGTGTCGGTGATCGGGGTGCCCGACGAGCGCTACGGGGAGGAGCTGATGGCCTGGGTGAAGCTGCGCCACGAGACCGCCACGACGGCCGAGGACATCAGGGAGTTCTGCCGTGGCCGCATCGCCCACTACAAGATCCCCCGCTACGTCAAGTTCGCCCAGGACTTCCCCATGACCGTGACCGGGAAGATCCAGAAGTTCCGTATGCGGGAGATGGCCATCGAGGAGTTGGGACTGCACGAGCCGGCCACGATCGAGCACGCCTGAGGACGGCACCATGGAACTGACACCGGAACAAGACGAATTCCGCCAGGTGGTCCGCGACTTCGCCACCGAGCGCATCGCGCCCCACGCCGAGACCTGGGATCGCGAGCACCGCTTCCCGACCGAGGTGGTGCAGGAGATGGGCAAGTTGGGGCTCTTCGGTCTGCTCGTGTCCGAGCGCTGGGGCGGCTCGGGGGCCGGCCTTGTGACGCTCTGCCTGGCCATCGAGGAGATCGGCCGTGCCGACCAGTCCCTCGGCATCACCCTGGAGGCCGGAACGTTGCTGGGGGCCGAGCCGATTCACCGCTTCGGGAGCGACGCCCAGAAGGAGCGATGGCTGCCGGACCTGGCATCGGGGCGGGCGCTGGCCGCCTTCGGCCTGACCGAACCCGACGGGGGCTCCGACGTGTTCGCCACGACGACCCGTGCCGAGCACCGCGACGGACCCGGGGGCGGGCAGTGGGTGCTGAACGGGGCGAAGGCCTTCATCACCAACTCCGGCACGCCGATCACGAGCCTCGTCACCGTGACCGCTCGCACCGGACCGGAAGAGGTCTCCACCGTCATCGTGCCGGCGGGCACACCCGGCCTGATCGTCGAGCCGCCCTACCGCAAGATGGGCTGGCATGCCTCGGACACGCACGGCGTGACGCTCGAGGACTGCACGGTGCCGGAGGACCACCTGCTCGGGCAGCGGGGCCGCGGCGCGCATCAGTTCCTGGCAACCCTCGACGCAGGGCGGATCGCCATCGCCGCCCTCGCTGTGGGGTTGATCGCCGCGTGCCTCGACGAGTGCGTCGCCTACGCCAACCAGCGCACCGCCTTCGGCCACCCCATCGGCGCCTATCAGGCGGTGGCCTTCAAGTGTGCAGATATGGCCGTGGCGCTGGAGACCTCCCGCCTGGCCACCTACGAGGCCGCCCGCCGCTTCGACGCCGGTGCCCCGCACGGCAAGGAGGCGGCCGTGGCCAAGCTGGCGGCCACCGAGGCGGCCGTCGCCGCAACCCGAGAGGCCACGCAGATCTTCGGCGGTTACGGCTTCATAGACGAGACCCCGGTCAGCCGCTACTACCGCGACGCCAAGATTCTCGAGATCGGCGAGGGAACCAGCGAGATCCAGCGCCTCGTCATCAGCCGGGAACTCGGCCTCCCCGTTTGAGCCCGACGGCCCACTAGCGGCATCCCGCCAACCGGCCGCTGCCTACATTTGCCCGGGCAGCGAGGTGGCCACAGGATGAGGACCATGCCCACACGCGCCCAGTACGAGGAACTGCGGCGGCGCTTCCGCTTGGAAGTGCCCGATCGCTTCAACTACGTGGCAGACGCGCTGGGTGCCCAGGCCCGGGCCCGTCCAGACGGGTTGGCGCTGGTGGCCGTCGATCCCGACGGCCGCACGGCGCAGCGCTACGACTTCGCCGCGATCGCCGGCCGGGTGACGGCTACCGCCGCGGTGCTGGCCGATCTCGGCGTCTCGCCCGGGGACCGGGTGTTCCTGATGCTGCCGCGCATCGTGCAGTGGTACGACGTGCTGTTGGGCTGCCTGCATCTGGGCGCCGTGCCGATGCCGGCCACGATGCAGCTGAGCGCGCGCGACGTGCTCTACCGGGTGAACGTGGCCGACGCCACGACGGTGGTGACGAACACGGTCGGGATGGCTGCGGTCAGCGCGGCACTGCCCGAATGCCCCGGCGTTTCGCAACGCGTGCTGGCAGGCGGCGCGGCGACGGGTTGGGTGGACCTGGATGCGGCCGTCGCCGCGGCGCCGACCGCTCCCCCCGTCCACGACACCGCTGCGGACGACCCGATGCTCATCTACTTCACCTCCGGCACCGAGTCGCACCCGAAGATGGTGCTGCACACCCACGCCTCCTACGGGATCGGCCACGACGTCACCGCCCGCTTCTGGCAGGACCTCCGGCCCGACGACCTGCACTGGACCGTGTCCGACACGGGCTGGGGCAAGGCCGCCTGGGGCAAACTCTTCGGGCAGTGGCGCATGGGAGCCGCCGTGCTGATGTGGAACGTCGTCGGCAAGCCCGACCTGGATCGGATGCTGCGCATCATCGCCGAGCAGGGGGTCACGACGTTCTGCGTGCCGCCCACGCTGTACCGGGCGTTCGCCCAGATGGACCTGGCCGGCTACGACTTTTCGGGTCTGCGCCACTGCACGTCGGCGGGAGAGCCCCTCAACCCGGAGGTGATCAAGGTCTGGCACGAGGCCACCGGGACCGTCATCCACGACGGCTACGGCCAGACCGAGACGGTCAACGTCGTGGCGAATCTTCCCGGCATACCGGTGCGACCCGGGTCCATGGGTCTCGCCGTGCCCGGTTTCGATGTGGCGATCATTGACGAGTCCGGGGGTGTCGTGCCCGACGGCACCGAGGGCGACATCGCCATCCGGGTCGAACCCACCCGGCCGGTCGGACTGTTCAAGGAGTACTGGCGAGACCCCGAACGCAACGCCGAGGCGCACCGGGCCGGCTGGTACGTGACCGGCGATCGGGGCATCCGCGACGCCGACGGCTACTTCTGGTTCGTCGGGCGCGCCGACGACGTCATCCTCTCCTCCGCCTATCGCATCGGGCCCTTCGAGGTGGAGTCGGCGCTGCTGGAGCATCCCGCCGTGGCCGAGGCGGCCGTCGTGGGCGTCCCCCACGAGATCCGCGGCCAGATCGTCAAGGCGTTCGTGGTGCTCGCCGAAGGCCACGAGCCCGGAGACGGATTGGTCGCGGAACTGCAGGACCACGTCAAGGTCGCCACGGCGCCCTACAAGTACCCCCGTCGCATCGAGTTCGTCACAGAACTCCCCAAGACGGTCTCCGGCAAGATCCGCCGCGTCGAGCTTCGCGACCGCTGAGAGGCGGCGCCGCCCCAGCGACTCAGTGGTAGCCGCGTCCGCTCAACCGACCGGGGGGAACCGGCTGCGGGGGCCCGCCTCGGCCCAGTCCAGGTGGTTGCGGACGTACTCGTTCGCGGCGTCTCGCAGCGGGGCATAGTCCCAGGAGTGAAGCCCGCCGGTGCCCGCTGCCTCGTGCAGCAGCCGGCGGGCGCGTTGGGAGGCCAGCACCTTCTCCCTGATGACAGCGGCGTCCCAGCGCCCGGCCACCTCGGCGGCGAACCCGGCCGCCAGGGCGGCATGGGCCGGATCGGTGGCCAGGTTGGTGCGTTCCAGGGGGTCGGCCGCCACGTCGTACAGCAGGGGCGGGTCGGTCTCGCAGGCGATGTACTTGTGGCGGCCGCGGCGGATCATGAACATGGGCTGCGACGTCATCTCGGCGGTGTACTCGCCGATGGTCTCGTCGACGGGGTCCTCGCCGCCGGTGGCGCTGGGCCAGAGGCTGCGACCCGCCAGCGGGACGGCGGGTTCCGCTCCGGCGCCGGCGACATCCAGCAGGGTCGGGAAGAGGTCCAGCAGCGAGCAGACGTTGCCGACGCTGCGGTTGGCCACATCGGGACCGGCCACCACGAGTGGGACCCGCGCCGACCGCTCGTAGAAGCACATCTTGAACCAAGTGCCCCGGTCGCCGAGCATGTCGCCGTGGTCGCTGGTGGCGATGACCACGGTGCGGTCCAACTCGCCCACTTCGGCGAGCGCCCCGACGAGCCGTCCCAGCCACGAGTCGAAATAGCTGGTATTGGCGTAGTAACCGTGGCGGGCGTTGCGGCACTGCGCCTCGCTGTAGCCCACGCTGTCGGCCTCGATACCGCGGCGGATGCGCTCGACGTGCGGCTCGAAGAACTCCGGCAGGGGCTCGGGCAGGTCGATGGCGTCGTGGTCGTAGAGGTCCCACCACTCCGGGCGAGCCACGTAGGGATCGTGGGGGTGGATGAACGACGCCACCAGCAGGAAGGGCCGACCGTCGCCGTGGCGTGCCAAGTCGTAGACCTGCCGCACCGCCGCGTTGCCGACCTCGGTGTCGTAGTCGATCTGGTAGGTGGCCAGCGCCTGTCCGGCCTCGGCGAGGCTGTCCATGTTGTGGTACCACTTGCCGATCCGCTCGCCTGCGGCGTCCCAGTTGGGGGTCCAGGCGAAGTCGGCGGGATAGATGTCGGTGGTGAGACGCTCCTCGAAGCCGTGCAGCTGATCGGGCCCCACGAAGTGCATCTTCCCCGAGAGCACCGTGCGGTAGCCGGCCAGGCGCAGGTGGTGAACGAAGGTCGGCACCGACGCCGGGAACTCCGCGGCGTTGTCCCAGGCGCCGATCTCGGTGGGCGGCCGGCCGGCCAGCATCGAGAACCGGGACGGGGCGCACAGCGGCGAGGGGCAATAGGCCGCGTCGAAGCGCGTCCCGCGCTCGGCCAGGGCGTCCAGGGAGGGAGTGCGCACGAGCGGGTGGCCGTACGTGCCCGTGAAGTGCGACGCCAGTTGATCAGCCATGACCAGCAGGATGTTGGGCGGCGCCATCGGAGGGAAAATACACCCGGTCCGGCACAGCCAACCGTCGCCGGGGCGCGGCGGCCCTGGATTCCGGCCCCGGATCGAGTCCGGGGCAGGCTCTTCGCCGGAATGACGAGGCTCCCGGGGGTTGCGGGCCCTGGTCCCGGCGTTCGCCGGAATGACGCGCTCCTTCCCCGGATGACGGAGGTTGGAGGTGCAGCAGGCACCCAATACCTGCAAACGCGGGTAACCGCGCAGGTCCGGGGAGTCCTAAGTTACGGAGAGAGACACCTCCAGGAGGCTGAGATGGGGATACCTGTTCCGAGCACCGACGAGTTGGGGGCCATCGCCGAGAGCTTCGGGCTGTCGCCGAGCGAGGACGACTTGGCGGCCTACCGGGAACTGGTGATGGGCGCGCTGGCGGCCTACGACGACGTGGAGGACCTCTACCAGCAGCAGGCGCCGGCGATTCCCGAGCGCCACTCCTGGCCGCCCGAGCCCGCCGACAACCCCCTCGGTGCGTGGTACCGGCGCTGCGCCGTGCGCGAGCGCGACGAGGGCCTCCTGGCAGGCAAGCGCGTCGCCATCAAGGACAACGTCGACGTGGCGGGCGTACCGATGATGAACGGCTCGGCGACCCTGGAGGGGTTCGTGCCCCGCAGCGACGCCAGCGTGGTACGGCGCATCCTGGAGGCCGGCGGCGAGATCGCCGGCAAGGCGGTCTGCGAGGACCTCTGCTTCTCCGGCGGCAGCCACACCGCCGCGACCGGCCCGGTGCGCAACCCCTGGGACCCCACCCGTTCCGCCGGCGGCTCGTCGTGCGGCAGTGCCGTGCTGGTGGCAACCGGCCAGGTGGACATGGCCATCGCCGGTGACCAGGGGGGCTCGGTGCGGATGCCGGCCGGCTGGTCGGGCATCGTCGGGATCAAAGCCAGCTACGGCCTCGTGCCGTATACGGGGGCCTTCCCAATCGAGTACACGCTCGACCATCTCGGGCCGGTCGCTCGCACCGTCAATGACGTGGCGCTGCTGCTGACGGCCATCGCCGGACCCGACGGGGTGGACCAACGCCAATTGTCGGCACCGTCGGGCGTTGACTACACCGCGGGGCTCGACCGCGAGCCGGCGGACCTGCGCATCGGCGTGGTGACCGAGGGATTCGGCCACCCGATCAGCGACGCGGCGGTCGACGAGACGGTGCGCGGCGCTCTGGCGCGCCTGGAGGCGGCCGGCGCCGAGGTGCGGGAGACAAGCCTTCCCGAGCACGCCTGGGCGCCGGCGGTCTGGAGCGTGATCGCAACCGAGGGAGGAGCCTGGCAGATGCTGCGCGGCAACGGCTACGGCCTGAACCACCGCGGCCGCTACAACCCCGAGATCATGGAGGCCTTCGCGGCGGGTTGGCGACGCCACGGCGACGACGTCTCCCACTCCGTCAAGTACGTGGCCCTCTTCGGGCAGTACATGCTGAACCTGCACGGAGGGTCCTCCTACGCCAAGGCGCAGAACCTGCGTCCGCTGATCAACGAGGCGTACGACAGGGCTCTGGAGAGCTGCGATGTGCTCTGCTACCCGACGCTTCCGATGATGCCCACCGCCTTGCCCTCCGAGGACTGCTCGATCGCCGACTACGTGGCGCGGGCGCTGGAGATGGTGCCCAACACCCTGCCGTGCTCGGTTACCGGGCACCCCGTCGTCAACGTGCCGGCGGGCCTCAGCGACGGGCTGCCGGTGGGGATGAGCTTCGTGGCCCGCTACTGGGACGAGACGACCGCACTGGCAGCGGCCAAGACCTACGAGACGCTGGTGGGCGGCTTCCCGAGCCCGCCGGGGCACTGAGACCGGCCCCGGAAGCCCCCCGGAGCGTCGTCGATGCCGACCCTCGCAGACTCCACGGACCGGCGCCGGATCGCCGAGAGCACGCGCCGCCTCGGCGGCTTCCTGGACAACGAGGCGTTCGCCCAGCAGGCCGCCCGAGAAGTCGATGGGCTGCTCGGCGTGCCGTTGGCGTCGGTCGCCGTCCATACCGATCCCGGATTGCTGGTGATGCTGGGCAGCAGCGGTGAACGAACCCCGAGGTTTCGCGGCGTGCGCGTCTCCACCGGACAGGGGCTGGGTGGCCGGGCGCTACTGGAGCGGCGCCCCGTCGCCGTGGCGGACTACCTCAACGATCCGGGAATCTCCCAGGAGTTCGCCGACATCGTCCGCGGCGAGGGGATCGGCGGGATGATCGCCGTCCCCGTCTTCGGAGACGGGGACGTTCTCGGCGTGCTCTATGCGGCGACCCGCACCGTGGGATCGTTGGGCGACCGGGCCATGACGCTGCTACAGGCCACCGCCGTGGACCTTGCCCCCATGATGTCGCTCACCATGCGAGCCAGCCAGGCGCTCTCCGAGCAGGTGCACGCCGAGCGGCTCCGCATCGCCTCCAACCTGCACGACGACGTCGGCCAACTGCTGTTCAGCATCGGCGTGGCGGCGGCGCAGATGGCTCGATCGGCCACAGACGGACCGGTGGCCGAGAGCGCGCTGAACATCGAGGAGCAGGCCCGGCTGGCGGCACGCCGCATGCGAGAGGCGTTCGAGGCCCTCGCCCCCTCGGACAGTCCCGAGACCGTGCCCGTGGCCCTGCGTCGCGAACTCGCCGACCTGGAATCACGGGCCGGGCTCGCCACCCATCTCGTCGTCCGCGGCCAGGCCCGCGCGATGTCGCCGCGGGTCGAGAACGCTCTCGTGGCCGGCGTGCGCCAGGCGCTGTTCAACATCGAGCAGCATGCCGCCGCCAACATGGTCGTCGTGACGCTGCACTTCGAGGACGGGCACGTGACCCTCGTGGTGCAGGACGACGGCTCGGGGCTCCCCGAGGGCTTCGAACTGCAGGCGATCCCGCGGGGCGAGCACAACTGGGGCCTCACGTCGCTGCTGCGCCGGGTGGAGCACCTCGGCGGAGAACTCGAGCTCACGACGAACGACGACGGCGGCACAACGCTGCGTATGACGGTGCCGACCGAACCGGCCGGCCGTTGAGGGGACAGGAGCCGGCACCCCGCCGCTCCGCCACTGCGTCGCCGAAGCAACGCGATGGCTGACAGCGGATCCGCAGCACATGCCCCCGCCCGGGTCCTCGTCGTGGACGACCACCCGATCGTCATCGACGGGGTTCGCCGGATTCTCGCCGAGACGAGCGATCTGCAACTCGTCGGCGAGGCGACAGATCCGGCGAGTGCCGAGTCCCAGGCACGACTGCTTAGACCCGACATCGTGATCCTGGACTTGAAGCTGGGCAACCACCTGGCGCCACCTCTGTGCCGGACGCTGCTCTCGATCTCGCCGAGTTCGACGGTTGTGATCCACACCGCCTTCGATGATCCCGAGCCTCTGCGAGCCTGCCTGAACGCCGGTGCAACGGGCATCGTGCTGAAAGGGACCCGAGATCTCGTCGAAGCGCTGCGGACGGTGCTTGCCGGGAACGTGTTCGTGGATCCCTCGCTCACCGACCTGCCCGCCGAGCGGGCGCAGAACCTGCCGGGGCGCAACGGCTGCGGCGTCTCGCTGACGACGCGCGAGTACGAGGTGCTCTGCATCATGGCCCTCGGGCGCACCAGCAAGGAGATCGCCGAGGATCTGCATCTCGCCGAGAACACCGTGCGCAGCTACGTGCAGTCGCTGCTGCAGAAGCTGCAGGCCCGCAACCGGATCGAGGCCCTCGCCAAGGCACGGCACCTACGCCTCCTCTAGCGCTCCGGGGAGCGACCGGCCGCCAACGGCTAGGGTTCGCGCCGTCGTTCCCTGCCCGGTCCGCCTCTGAGAGTCTTCCCTGGAGGCTTCCCGCATCCCGGCCAAGGGGGGCGGCCGGGAATGCGGGAAGCCGGCGAGACGCCGAGGTTCGGCCCGCAGGATCACACGGGCGATTCCCGGGCGACCGGTGCCGGCGCAGATGGCACGTCCATCCCCCAGCAACTACGTTCCGGATCAGCATCTCCAGGGAGGGCCTATGAAGTCGCCACCTTTCGAGTATCACCGGGCGGGCTCTGCTGCGGAGGCGGCGGGGCTGCTGGGTGAGTTGGGGTTCGATGCGCGGATCCTGGCGGGGGGCCAGAGTCTGATCCCGTTGATGAATCTGCGCCTGGCCGCGCCGGCGCATCTGGTGGACATCACCCATGCGCCGGATCTGGCGGGCTGCGGCGCCAACGGCGGCGGCCTGCACATCGGTGCCAGCGCCCGCCAGCGCACGGTGGAGTTACGTGCCGACACGCTGGCGATCGCTCCGGTGCTGGCCGATGCGATCTCGAATGCGGGTCAGGTGCCGGTGCGCCATCAGGGCACGGTGGTGGGCAGCATCGCCCATGCCGATCCGAGCGCGGAGATGCCCGCGGCGTTCAAGGCGCAGGGCGGCACGGTCACCGCACAGGGCACCGGCGGCGGCCGCGAGATTGCCTCGGAGGACTTCTTCGAGGGCTACTTCACGACGGCTCTGGAGGAGGGCGAGCTGGTCACCGGCGTGACGGTGGACGCCTGGCCGGCGGGTACCGGTCACGGGTTCCTGGAGTTCAGCGTGACCGCGGAGAGTTGGCCGATCGCCTTGTCGGCGGTGTTGATCCACTCGAGCGGCGGCGCCATCGATCGGGCCTCGGTGGTGCTGGGCGGGGTGGCGGAGGTGCCGCTGCGCCGACCGGAGGCCGAGGCGATCCTGGTGGGCGCCGAACCGACCGTCGAGGCATTCGAAGCCGCGGCAGAAGCGGCCGCAGCCGACATCGAGCCGCTGTCGGACTCGTTCGGCTCGGGCGCCTACCGCAAGAAGCTGGCGCGGGTTCTGACCCGGAGGGCCTTGACAGCGGCCGCCGAGCGGGCAGGAGGTGAGGCATGAGCACCCACGACATCACCGTGACCATCAACGGCGCGACGACGTCGGCCAGCGTGGAGGCGCGGCGCAGCCTGGCGGACTTCCTGCGCCACGACCTGGGTCTGGTGGGCACACACATCGGCTGCGAGCAGGGCGCCTGCGGGGCCTGCACGGTGCTGATCGGCGGTCGCAGCGTGCGCTCGTGCATCATGTTCGCCGTCCAGGCCGACGGCGCGGAGATCCAGACCGTCGAGAGTCTCGCCCCCGGAGCGGACATGCACCCCCTGCAGGAGGCGTTCCGGCGCCACCAGGGCCTCCAGTGCGGGTTCTGCACGCCGGGGATGCTGCTGCGGAGCCTGGAGCTGATCAACGACAACCCCGACCTCACCGCCGAGGAGGCGCGGGAGGGGATCTCCAGCAACATGTGCCGCTGCACCGGCTACCAGTACATCGTCGACGCGGTGCTCGACGCCGCCGCCGAAATGCGCGCAGAGGAGGGCTGACATGACCGTCCCCGAAGTACGCCAGCACCCCGAGCACCTGGAGTGGGTCGGCAAGTCGATCCCCCGCGTGGAGGATCCGAAGTTCCTGCGCGGCCGCGGCAACTACATCGACGACTACGAGGTGCCGAACATGCTGGAGGTGGCCGTGGCGCGCAGCACCATGGCCCACGCCAAGATCCTCAGCATCGACACCTCTGCCGCCGAAGCCGTTCCCGGCGTCGTGGCCATCGTCACCAGCGAGAACGTCACGGACCACGTGAACCCCATGCCCGACTTCGGGCCGTCGCCGGACAAGCACACCTGGTACTGCCTGGCCGTCGACAAGGTGCGCTACATGGGTGAGGGCGTCGCCGTGGTGGCCGCCACCTCCCGCGCCGTCGCCGAGGACGCCGCCGAGCTGATCGAGGTGGAGTACGAGCCGCTCGAGCCGCTCACCGACATGCTCGAGGCCCTCGAGGACGACGCCCCGCTGGTCCACGAGGCCTTGGAGTCCAACGTCCCCTTCCACCGGAAGTTCGCCTTCGGTGACGTGGACGGTGATTTCGCCGCCGCCGATGTGATCGTGCGCGACACGCTGTGGTGGGGCCGCTCGGGCGGCCAGCCCCTGGAGACCGTCGGAGCGGTCGCCGACTACGACGCCGCCACCGGGATGATGACCATCCACGTGAACTCCATGTCGTTCACGCACTTCCTCTTCCTGCTGGCCAACACGCTGCGGGTGCCCAGCAACAAGCTGGATCTGCAGCCCCATCCCTCCGGCGGCAGCTTCGGGGCCAAGTTCTTCGAGGTCAAGACCGCGACCATCGCGGCGATGATGGCCCGCATCACCGGGCGGCCGGTCAAGTTCATGCAGGACCGCCTCGACAACATCGCCAACGGCGACCACCACGGCTCGGACCGCTACTACGAGGTGGAGCTGGCGGCCAAGGCCGACGGCACGCTGCTCAGCACCCGCTACAAGGTGGTGGACAACTACGGCGCCTACATCCAGTTCGGCGTGGGCCAGCACGGCAACTCCCTCGCCCAGGCCGTCGGCCCGTACCGCATGAGCAGCATCGGCTACGACCTCACCGCGGTGCTGACCAACAAGTGCCAGCAGGGCGCCTACCGGGGCTTCGGCTCCGAGGTGGGCAACTGGATCCTGGAGCGCATGGTGGACCTCATGGCCGCCGAGTTGGACATGGATCCCTTCGAGATCCGGCGCATGAACTTCATCCAGCCGGACCAGTTCCCCTACTTCATCCCCACCGGCAACTGCTACGACAGCGGCGACTACGAGGCCGTCCACCAAAAGACGCTGGAACTCTCGGACTACAAGGGCTGGCGCAAGCGCCAGGCGGAGATGCGCGCCGAGGGTCGCCACATCGGCATCGGCGTGTGCACCTGCCAGGAGCGCAGCGTCTTCAGCGCCACCGAGTTCTGGTTCTGGTTCGACGAGCCGGTCGCCGCACCGGTCACCAGCGCACCCGAGAGCGTGACGCTGAAGGTGGACGCCATGGGCGCGGTGACCGCCACGCTGTACTCCAACGCCTCCTGGGGCAACAGCCCTGAGACGATGGTGGCGCAGTTCGTGGCCGAGGAACTTGGCGTCGCGCCCGACGACGTCTCGGTGGTGTACGCCGGATCGAACCAGGGCATGCCGGCCACCGGGCCGGGCGGCAGCCGCTTCACCATCATGGTCGGCGGCGCCGTGGAGGTCGCATCCCAGCGCATCAGGACCAAGGCAGCCAAGATCGCCGCCCACCTGCTGGAGGCCAACGAGGACGACCTCGTCTGGGAGTCCGGCGGATTCGCGGTGCGCGGCAGCCCCGACCAGCGCAAGGAACTCGCCGAGATCGCCCTGGCGGCGCACATGTTCAAGCACTCCCTGCCCGAGGAGATCGAGACCGGCCTCGAGGCCAGCCACGTGCAGGACCACCCCTACACCACAATGCCCAACCCCGAGCGCACCAACCTGGGCGTCTTCTATCCCTTCGTGGGTCACGCCAGCCACGTCGTCGTCGTGGAGGTCGACCCCGAGACCGGGCGTGTGGAGTTCCTGGACTACACCGCCGTGCACGACTGCGGGACCGTGGTCAACCCCCGCTCGGTCGGCGGGCAGGTCATCGGCGGCACCGTGCAGGGCCTCGGCAGCACGCTCTACGAGGAGTTCCTCTACGACGAGGACGGCGTACTGCGGACGCCGTCGTTCGCGGAGTATCTCATCCCGTCCGCGATGGACTCACCCACCCTGCGGGTGGGTCACAACGAAACGCCCTCGCCCTATACGCCCTACGGCGTCAAGGGAGGCGGCGAGGCGGGACGCATGATGGCGCCCTCGGCCATCTGCGCCGCCATCGACGACGCCGTCGGCATCCGCATCCGCCGCCTGCCCGCCACCCCCGAACGCATCGTGGAGATGATCGACGCGGCGGCGGACGGCTGACGAGCGACCATCGCGCTGATCTTCTCGACGTCTTGAACCCCGACGCGCCCGACTTCCGCGCCGCGGCCCCGCGCCTGTGAGCGGTTCGACCGGCTCGGCCGGCCCGACCCCGGCCGCGGCTCGCTACGTGGGCCAGTCGGTCGCACGCCTGGAGGATCCCCGGCTGCTCACCGGCGGCGGCCGCTACGTCGCCAACCGGACGCCACCGGGAACCGGGCACGTGGCCTTCGCCCGCAGCACCCGAGCGCGGGCGCGGATCACCCGTCTCGACGTCACCGCTGCCGCCGCCCTCGACGGCGTCTGGGCCATCTGGACAGCCGCCGACCTCAACGGCGACGTGGGATCGCTGCGGGGATCGCTCGTCCTCCCGGGCGGTGGCGGGCCACCGGACCACCTGCTGGCCGACGGCGACGTGCGCTTCGTCGGCGACCCGGTGGCGGTGATCGTGGCGGCGAGCCCGGCGGCCGCCGCCGACGCCGTCGAACTCATCGAGATCGACTACGACGATCAGGCGCCGGTACTGGATTTCGAGACAGCCGCCGGCAGGGACGACCTGGTGCATCCCGAGTTGGGATCCAATCTCTCCAACTCGGCCGAGGCGTGGCCACCGGAGGTCGACGAGGCCATGGCCGGTGCCGACACCTCGGTGCAGGCCGTGATCACCCAGAACCGCCAGGCCAACGCTCCCATGGAGACCCGCGGCCTGCTGGCCGAGTGGCGGGCGTTCGACGAGACGCTCGACGTGTGGATCTCCACGCAGAGCCCGCACGAGACGGCGCTGGCCGCCGCTCGCACGCTCGGCCTCGCCGTGCACCAGGTGCGCGTGCACATGGGCGACGTCGGGGGCGCGTTCGGCCAGAAGGTCTTCCTGGGCCGCGAGGAGTTCGCCGTCATGGTGTGTGCGCGGCGTCTCGGCCGGCCAGTGCGCTGGATCGAGGGACGCAGCGAGAACCTGACGTCGTCCAACCACGCGCGCCGCGACCGCGCCGACGTCAGCCTGGGCGCAACCGCCGACGGTCGGTTCGTGGCGGCCACCATCGACCACTTGGAGGACAACGGGGCGTACTCCAACGGTGGAAGCCCCGGCAACGGCACCATGGCATGCGTCCACCTGCCCGGTCCCTACCGCATCGCCGACGTCGGCTGGCGCACGGCGACCGTGTACACCAACACATGCGGGCGGGGCGCCTACCGCGGTCCGTGGCAGATCGAGAGCGTGGCCCGGGAATTGATCGTGGACATGCTGGCGCGCGAGCTGGACATCGATCCACTGGAGCTGCGCCGCCGCAACGTGCTGCGCGCCGGGGACCTGCCGCACAACACGGCGACAGGTCTCACGTACGACCGCATCTCCCCCTCCGAGTGTCTCGACCAGGTCGCCGAGATGATCGACTACGACGGCTACCGAGCCTCGCAGCGGGAGTCCCGCGCGGCGATCGGGCACGCCGTGGCCCCCAACGGAGGACCGCCGGATGCCGGCACGCTGCCGGGCATCGGCCTGGCCGTCTACGTGGAGCCCTCGGCCATCGGGTTCGGCGCGCTGGCCACCGAAGGGGCGACGGTGCGCGTCGAGCCGGACGGTTCGGTGAACGTTTACGCCGGCACCGGCAGCCACGGTCAGAGCCTCGAGACCACGATGGCGCAGATCGTCGCCGACGCGCTCGGCGTGCACCCCGGCGACGTGCGCTTCCATCAGGGTCACGGCACGCCCTACGGCTTCGGCACCGGCGGCAGCCGCTCGGCGGTGATCGCCGGGGGCGCGGCACGTGCCGCGTCCGCGGGCGTACGGGCGAAGCTGCTGCGAATCGCTGCCGAACTGATGGAGGCCTCCCCCGACGACCTGGACCTCGGCGGCGGTGCCGTCTCCGTGCGCGGCACACCGGCACGGCGGATGACGGTCGCCCAGGTGGCGCAAGCCGCCTACATGCGGCCGGACGCACTGCCCGACGACGTGAGCGGCGGGCTGGAGCACACGGCGAGGTTCAAGGCGCCTCCGGTCACCTATTCCAACGCCGCCCATGCGTGCACGTGCGAGGTGGACGTCGCCACCGGCGCCGTCCGCCTGCTGCGCTATGCCGTGAGCGAGGATTGCGGCGTGATGATCAACCCGATGGTGGTGAAGGGCCAGATCGCCGGCGGGGTGGTGCAGGGGATCGGCGGCGCGCTGCTGGAGGAGATGGCCTACGACTCCGACGGCAATCCTCTCACCACCACCCTGGCGGAGTACCTCGTGCCCAGCGCCGCCGAGGTCCCCGCCATCGAGTACGGGCACGTGGTCACCCCCTCGGACACTCCGGGCGGCCACAAGGGCACGGGCGAGGGAGGGGCCATCGGATCGGTGCCGTGCGTGTTCAATGCCGTGGCCGACGCGCTGGCGCCCCTCAGCGTGCGCCTGACGGCCGGTCCACTGTCGCCCGACCGCATCCGCGCCGCCATCGTCGCGGCTTCGGGATGACCGGTGACGCCCGGGCGGGCGCCGCCGAGCCGGATCCTGACGCCGTGAAGGTCAACGACGCCGATCGCCGGGAGCCCGAAGGCGGCCCGCCCGAAGGCACCTGGGTCGCCGTCGCCTCCGGCGAGGCGGTCGCTCCCGGCGAGATCACCGAATCGACGCTCGACGGCGCCGACGTGGTGGTCTGGCGAACCGAGGCCGGTGTGCCCTGCGTGATGGAGGCGCGCTGCCCCCACCAGTGGTCGCACCTCGCCGGCTCGGGTGCCGTGGAAGGCGAGGAGATCGTCTGTCTCACGCACTTCTGGACGTTCGACACCGATGGGCGCGGCTGGAAGGAGAACCTCGCCGGCCGCCGGGACCGCAAGGGCGACATCGAGGCGTACCCCTGCCGGGAGGCGGCCGGGGAGATCTGGGCCCGGCGGGACCCGGTCGGCGGGAATCCGTGAGCGCCGTCGAGTTGATCCTCGCCATCGCCGCGGTGGCGGGCGGCGCCATCGTGCAGGGTTCGGTGGGCGTGGGGTTGTCGCTGGTGGCCGCCCCGGCACTGGTCGCCATCGACCCCACGTTCATCCCCGGGCCGCTTCTCATCGTGGGGCAGATCATCGGCATACGCCACATCATCGTGGAGGGCAGGCACATCGACTGGCGAGCGGTGAAGCACGCGCTCTGGGGACTCCCGGTCGGCCTGGCGGCCGGCTTCGCAGTCTTGGAGCTCGTGCCCGAGACGATCCGGACGATCCTGATCGGGGCTCTGGTCGCCGGCTCGGCACTGGTCCTGTTGGCGGGATTCCGCCTGCGGCAGACCCGCCGCACCGAGATCGCCGGGGGTCTGACCTGCAGTTTCGGAGCCATCGCCGCGGCGCTGCCCGGCGCGCCGCTGGGGATCTGCTTCAGCGAGATGCGCCCGCCCGTGCTGCGGTCCACCTCCTCGGTGTACATCGCCATCGTGGGCGGGGTTGGCATCGGGTTGCTGGTGGCGCGAGACAACTTCGGCCTCCACGAACTCAGGCTGATCGGCTACCTGGTCCCGGGAATGTTCATCGGGCTCGCCATCTCGCGGCTGGTGCGACCCTTCCTCGACCGGGCGTGGTTCCGGCCGGCGGTCCTCAGCGTCGCCCTCGCCGGCGGTGTGGCCCTCATCATCGGCCAGTTGGTCTGATCAGCCTCCGTAGGCCACCAGCGGGTCGGCGTGGCGGCGGTGCATCCAACCCTTGACGTCGTCGGTGGAGGTGACGACGTTGCGCATGCTGCCGATGTCGTCGATGGCGATCTCGATGATGTCGCCGACCTCGCTTGGGCAGTCCAGCGGCGGCACCAGGCACGTGCCGGTGGAGAGGACCACCCCGTCGGGGAAGGCCGTGGCACAGAACAGGCAATCCACCAGCTCCTCGAGCGTCCGCGCCAGCTCTGACGTGGAGGTGGAGCCGCGGAACAGGACGTCGGCGCCGCGGCTGAGCCGCAACCTGATCGTCAGGTCGTAAGGGTCGGGCACCTCCCAGGCGGGGCGCATCGTGGGGGCCAGCACGCATGACGCGGCGAAGATCTTGGCCTGGGGGATGTACAGCGGGTTCTCGCCCTCGATGGCGCGGGCGCACATGTCGTTGCACACGCCGTAGGCCACGATCTCGCCGGCGGTGTTCAACATCAGGGCCAGTTCGGGCTCCGGCGTGTCGTTCTCGGAGTCGGGGCGGCGCCCGACCGGCTCGCCGTCGGTGACGACCTCGTGCGCCACACACTTCAGGAACAGTTCCGGACGCTCGGCCTTGTACACCCGGATATACACGTCCTCATCGCCGCTCTCCTCGATGCGAGCCTCCTGCGACACGCGATAGGTGACGCCGGCCCCCCAGACGGGCGTGTCCCCGTCGATCGGGCTCAACAGTCGCGGCACGCCGTCGACGGGTGCATTGCCACATGCCGCCTCCACCTGCTCGCGAATCTCAGCGGTGGAGTGATGCAGCAGTGCGGCCAGGGTTCCGACACTCTCGATGGGGTGCACCCCGTCCTCGTCGAGCACCCCCGGCCGCGCGCGACCACCGGCAGAGTCGACAAACCGAACGATCGACGTCATACCTGCACCCCCTCGATCTGTGTTCCTGCCGGCCACCCTACTTTCCCGCCTGACTGAGCACGTCGTTGACCTGCCAAGTCATGAACCCGTTCCGGGGGTCACGCGATGCTGCGCCCCCCGCAGGGGAACACCACCTGGCCGGTGACATAGGAGGCCGCGGGCGACGTGAGGAAGGCGACGACTTCTGCGATCTCGGCCGGCTCGCCGGCTCGCTTCATGGGGATCGACGGCACGACACTGTCCCAGACGGCTTCGGGCGCCGCCCTCGTCATCGCGGTATCCGTGAAGCCCGGAGCGACGGCATTGACCCGCGTCCGCGGGGCGAGTTCTCGCGCGAGGGCGCGGGTCAATCCCACCAATCCGGCCTTGGATGCGACGTAGTTGATCTGCCCGAAGGTGCCGAGATAGGCGCGGGAGCTCATTGAGGTGATCGAACTGCCGTCGATCAATTCGCCGCGCAGCCGATCGACCAGCGCGTACGCGGCACCGAGGTTGACCCGGAGGACGGCGCGGAAGTCCGACTCGGCCATCTTCGTGAGGCGGGCATCGCGCGTGATCCCGGCATTGTTGACGATCGATCGAACCCCCTCGCCCCTGGTCTCCACCATCGCGGCGATGGCCTCGATGCCCTGCGGCTCCGTCACGTCGACGCAGACCGAGGCGGCACCGAGTTCGGCCGCCGCGGCCTCCACGGCCGGCGCGATGTCGACGAGGAGAAGCGCATGGCCGTCCGCCGCCAGTCGACGGGCGATCTCGAGCCCGATCCCGCGTGCGGCGCCGGTCACGACGGACAGGCTCACGGCTGGACCTTTCCCAGTTTGCTACTCCCCAGGTCCAACAGCTCGCCCGTGAGCACCGGATCCGCCAGCGGGCCCCCGATGACCCGCGCCGCGCTCGAATGATCCACATCGGTTGGGATCGCGACGACGTTCGCGGCGGCCCCGTCACGCTGGAACTCGCACGCCACCGCCCTGGCGCAGCCGATCAGTGCGGTGGCGAGTGCGCTCGCGAGCGGCGATCTCGTGCCACGCACGTCCTCGGAATGCACGACGTACACGAGCGGCGCCCCCCGCGCGGCGCACTGGCGTGCAACGTGAAAGGCGTCCGCGAGTCGCTCCTCCACAGAGCGCCAGTCCGCAGGCAGGTCGCAGGCCGCGAGCACGGCTCCCTCGGTGGCGCCGCCGGACAACGAGTCACCGAGCCAACCGGTCGAGTCGTCCAGCAGCAGGACACTCACGCCAGCGGTGCCCTCAGCCGGGTGATGTTCCCGGCGTGCGCGCGACTCAGTCCATGACGACGACGGACCGCAGCACTTCGCCGCGCTCCATCTTGTGGAATGCCTCCTCCACCTCGTCGAGCGCGATCGTCTCGCTGACGAAGCCGTCCAGGTTCAGCCGCCCCTGCAGGTACAGGTCGATGAGCATCGGGAAATCCCGGCTCGGCAGGCAGTCCCCGTACCAGGAGGACTTCAGTGCGCCGCCCCGGCCGAAAACCTCGATGAAGGGCAACTCGATGGTGGCGGTGGGGTTCGGGACACCCACCAGTACCACCGTGCCGGCGAGGTCGCGCGCCTCGAAACACTGCCGGTAGGTCTCGGGCAGGCCGATGGCCTCGATGGCGACGTCCACGCCGTGGCCACCGGTGAGCTCCTTGATGGCCTCCACGGGGTCGGTCTCGCGGCTGTTGACGGTGTGGGTGGCGCCGAACTGGCGCGCCCACTCCAGCTTCCGGTCGTCGATGTCCACAGCGATGATCGGCGAGGCGCCGGCGAGGCGGGCACCCTCGATGGCGGCGTCGCCCACGCCCCCGCAGCCGAACACCGCCACGGAGTCGCCGCGGCCCACGCCGCCGGTGTTCATGGCGGCGCCCAGTCCGGCCATGACCCCGCAGCCCAGTAGTCCGGCCGCTGCCGCGCTGGCCTCCGGCGACACCTTCGTGGCTTGTCCGGCGGCGACCAACGTCTTCTCCACGAACGCCCCGATGCCCAGCGCAGGCGACAGTTCGGTGCCGTCGGCGAGGGTCATCGGCTGGTGGGCGTTGTGGGTGGCGAAGCAATACTGTGCCCGGCCCCGGGCGCACGACCTGCACTGCCCGCACACGGCCCGCCAGTTGATGATCACGAAGTCACCGGGTGCCACCTCATCGACGCCCGGTCCGGTGGCCTCCACGATTCCTGCGGCCTCGTGGCCCAGCAGGAACGGGAAGTCGTCGTTGATGGCGCCCTCGCGGTAGTGCAGATCGGTGTGACACACCCCGCAGGCCTGGATCGCCACGAGAGCCTCGCCGGGCCCCGGGTCGGGCACCAGGATCGTCTCCATCTCGACCGGCGCGCCGTTCGACCGGGCGATCACGCCTCGCACGCTCTGCACCATCGGGGGCCTCCCTCCGTGACTCCTACCGACTCACCGGCAGGTTAGCCCCAAGGCCACCACCGGGCCCGCCCGGGCCCCAACATCCGGGAGCCGCGGCTAGACGTCGAGGAAGCGCCCGACGGCGAAGAGCGATCCCACCACCCCTACCGCCGCGCCGATCCCGGTGACCAGCAGCGAGGTGTTCCACACCACGGCGCTGTCAACCACCAGCGAGCGCAACAACTCCAGGTAGTCGTCCTGCACGAACCCGGCCATGAGGTTGTTCATGAGGAACAGCATCGGGATCGCCAGCGCGCCGCCGATCAGCCCCTGGATTGTGCCCTCCACCATGAAGGGCAGCCGCACGTACCAGTTGGAGGCACCCACGAGCTTCATCACCTCGATGTCCTGGCGGCGGGCGAAAATGGCGGTCCGGATGGTGTTGGCGATCAGCATCAACGCGGCCAGCAGCACGACGATGGCGATGATCAGCACGAACACGCTGACCTTCTGGCTGTTCTGCTGGAGGGTGCGGATCACCTCCACGGGCAGCGTCACCTGCCGCACGCCGGGCCGGGCATCGAACTGCGCCGCCAGGGCCTCGATCACGTCCGCGTCCCCAACGCTGGGTTTCACCCGGTAGGAGGGCGGCAGGATCTCCGGCGTGACGTTCTCGATCAGTTCGGGACGGTCGGCGAACTCGGTGATGAACTCGTTGAAGGCGCCCTGCTGGTCGACGTAGTCGTAGCCGTCGATCTCAGGGTTCTCGTCGAGGGCTCCCCGGATGGCGGCGTGCTGGGCCTCGCTGGCATCGGCGTTCATGAACACGATGAACTCGATGCCGCCCTGCCAGCGCCCGGTGGCCTGCTCGACGCCCTCGCGGATCAACAGCGACGAGCCGAACAGGGTCAGCGACACCCAGACGGCCACGATCGTGGCGGCGAAGAGGGTGACGTTCCAGCGCAGGTTGCCCCGCGTCTCGCGGAAGACGTAGCCGAGGGAGATCGCCATGGCGTGCTCTAGGCGTAGCGACCCTGGGCGTCGTCGGCGGTGAGCCGGCCCCTGTCCAACCGCAGCACGCGGCGGCGGGCCGCGTTCACGATGTGCTGGTCGTGGGTGGCCATCACGACCGTGGTGCCCCGCTTGTTGATCTCGGCAAGCAGGCGCATGATCCCGTTGGAGGTGTCGCCGTCGAGGTTCCCGGTCGGCTCGTCGGCCAGAAGGATCGGCGGACGGTTCACGAACGCCCGGGCGATGGAGACGCGCTGCTGCTCCCCGCCGGAGAGTTCGTGGGGATAGCTGTGGGTCTTCTTGGAGAGCCCCACCAACTCCAGCAGGGACGGCACCTGGGTGCGGACCTGCTGGCGGGAACGCCCCGTGACCTCGAGCGCGAACGCCACGTTCTCGTAGACGGTCCTGTTGGGCAGCAGCTTGAAGTCCTGGAAGATGCAGCCCACGAGCCGGCGCAGCTTCGGGACGCTGGAGCGGGGCAAGGCGCCGACCTCCTTGCCGGCAATCCACACCGCGCCCTGGTCAGCCGTCTCTTGGCGGTTCAAGAGCTTGAGGAACGTGGACTTGCCCGAACCTGACGGGCCCACGAGGAAGACGAACTCGCCCTTGCTGATCTTGCAGGAGACGCTGTACAGCGCCAGGACCTCGCCCTTGTAGATCTTGGTGACCTGATCCAACTCGATCATGAGACGCCGGCGTGCCGCACTCCGCCCACCAATCTCCGCTCTTTCCGTCCGCTGCTTCGCCGGGGGTGTGCCGGCCCGTTCACGCTATCACCGCGCCCCGGAGGCTCAGCGGAACCAGCCTGCGCCGACACGGCGCGCTGGCCTGGGTTAGCATGCCTCGGTCTCAGCTCCGGAGACACCGGAGCGATCCTGAGAGCACCTACCAATGACCCAGAACGGCGACGAGATCATCATCCTCGACGGGGTCTACAAGATTTTCGGACCCCAGCCCGGTGGACGGGCGTTCGATCTGCTGCGCTCTGGAATGTCCAAGGACGAGGTGCAGGCCGAGACCGGCCACGTGGTGGGGCTCGACGACGTCACCTTCACGGTTCACAAGGGCGAGGTGTTCGTGGTGATGGGGCTCTCGGGCTCGGGGAAGTCCACCGCCATGCGCACGGTGAACAAGCTGATCGACATCACCGCAGGGTCGATCAGCGTCGCCGGCACCGACGTGCAGGCACTCGAGGGCTCCGAGTTGCAGGCGTTCCGGCGCACGCACATGGGCATGGTGTTCCAGCACTTCGCGCTCTTCCCGCACCGCAACGTCATCGACAACGTGGGTTACGGCCTGAAGGTGCAGGGCGTCGCCCGGGACGAGCGCAACGAGGCATCCATGCGGGCGCTGTCACTGGTGGGGCTCGGCCCCTACGCCTACAACATGCCGGCAGAACTCTCCGGCGGCATGCAGCAGCGGGTCGGCTTGGCCCGCGCCCTTGCCTCGGATCCCGAGATCCTGCTCATGGACGAGGCCTTCAGCGCCCTCGATCCCCTCATCCGCCGCCAGATGCAGGACGAGATGCTGGAGATCCAGAGCGAACTCCACAAGACGATCCTCTTCATCACCCACGACCTCAACGAGGCGCTGCGCATCGGCGACCGGGTGTGCATCATGAAGGACGGCGCCGTCGTGCAGGTGGGCACGCCCACCGAGATCCTCACCGAACCGGCAACGGGCTACGTCGCCGAGTTCGTGCAGGACGTGGACCAGGGTCGCGTGATCCTGGTGCGTGAGGTGATGCTCCCGCCGGCGCCCGTGACGGCCGGCACCACGCTGGCGTCGGCCTTGGCGGTCATCGGCGAACGGGCGGGCGCCTTCGTGGTCGACGAGAGCGGTGCGCCGACAGCGGTGCTGACGGCCGCCGACGGGGTACGCGCCGCCGGTCAGGGTGCGGCCGACGTCGCCGCCGCGCTGCGCACCGACTTCGCCACCTGCTCCGCCGAGAGCAGCCTCAACGAGGTGTACGCCCTGGCAGGCAAAGGGCTGCCGATCGCGTGCTGCGACGACTCCGGCGCCCTCGTCGGCAACCTCGACCCCCGCCTCATCATGGAGGAGATGGGCCGCGTGGAGAGCCTCTCGGAGCAATTCGAGCGTGAGGTTTACATGTGAGCGTCCTCGCCCAATCCGAGGCCCCGGGGATCGGTGACAACGCCGTCCTGGACCAGTGGGATGTCCCGTTCGGGGCGTGGATCAACCAGATGGTGAGTTGGATCGACCAGAACCTGGCCCCCGTTCTGGACGTCTTCGAGTGGCCGTTCACATTCCTGTTCCGCAACTTCGTGAACGGGCCGGAGCATCATCCCTGGTGGGAGATCGCCGACATGCCCTGGATCGCCGTGTGCGTGGTGTTCCTGGTCATCGGCTGGTTCACACGCAACCTCCGGGTGGGCGTCTCGGTCGCCCTGGCCCTCGCCCTGTGCGGCATCCTCGGCACCGAGTACTGGAAGGAGACGGTGATCACGCTCGGGATCATCATCGTCGCCGTCGCGCTCTGCGCCATCATCGGGATACCCCTGGGCATCCTGTGCGGTCGATTCGACGGGGCGTGGAACGTCGTGCGGCCGGTTCTGGACGCCATGCAGGTGGTGCACCCGTTCATCTACATGCTGCCGATCATCTTCTTCTTCGGCATCGGCGCGGAGCCGGCCACCATGGTGACGATGGTGTTCGCCCTGCCGCCGCTCATCCGGCTCACCAACCTCGGCATCCGCCAGGTGCCCTCCGATGTGGTCGAGGCCGCTCGGGCCTACGGGGCCTCGGAGGGGCGGGTGCTGCGCGACGTGCAGCTACCGCTGGCCCGTCCCGCCATCATGACCGGACTCAACCAGACGCTCCTGCTGTCGATCTCGATGCTGGGCATCGCCGCCATCATGGCCTCGGGCGGCTTGGGCCGGCCGGTGTTCCAGGCCGTTCAGAACCTCGACACCGCCCAGGCCGCCTCGTCGGGCCTGGCATTGTTCATCGTGGCGGTGGTGCTCGACCGCATCTCCCAGAGCGAGGCCAGCGACGGGGAATACCTGCTGACCCGCATCCGCAAGGCCTGGCGACATCGCGTCAACCCCGAAGCCCTGCTCCCGGAGGCCGCCACCATCGGCGCGGTGGCGGCGACGGAGGCCAGGCCCTTCCCGGCCGGCAGTGCCGAGCGCCGCAGCGCGACGGTGGCGCTGGCGGGTGCGGCACTCGGCATCGTCTCGGTATTCCTCACCTGGGGCTCCGGTTCCGGTCTGATCTCGGGGTACGGCCGCCTCGTCGACCAGGACCTGTCCGGTCGCGGCTTCAACGGCCTGGCGGCAGAGGGAGGCTCGGTCTACGGCTACGCGGTCCTGGCCTTCAGCCTGCTGGTGGCCGTCTCGGCGCTGGTGACGTTGCGCAGGCCCGGCTGGGGCGCACGCTGGCTCGGCGCCGACGGCGCCCTGGTGTTCGGCCTCGGCGGGCTCGTCTCGGCGGGTGCCTATCTCTGGGCCACACCGCACGGAGCCAACGCCGCCTACAGCGACGGCATCGGGGTCTGGCTGGCGTTGATCGGCACTGCAGTGGCAACCGTCGCCGCCGCGTCCTGGCTGCGGGTCGCCCCGTTCACCCCCCGGCGCCCCCTGGTGCGGACGGTGGCCACCGGCAGGATCGTGGGGGTCGCCGCCGCCGCGGTCGTCGTGGTCATCGCCGGCTTCTCGGGCTGGACCTTCGACGAGCGGGCCGAGTCGGTCATCTCCCCCGAACTTGCCGCGGAGATCGAAGATCTGAGGCGCCAGGCGGAGGAGGATCCGGCGAGCGCCAGCGAGGCGACCCTCAAGATGACCGCCCTGATCAACGAGGCCCAGCGCACCGAGAAGATCGTCACCGACGGGTTCACGTCCCGCGGACCCCGGTTCGGTTATCTGGCCATCATCGTCGCCGCGGTGGGGGTTGCATGCGCTCTCCTGTCATCGGGACTGTTCGGCCACGACGAGCGTCGCAAGTGGATCTGGAGCACGGCCACTGCCGGTGCCGCCACCGGCGTGACGATGATCGCATTCAACTGGATCGGCAGCCTGACGCGCGTCGCCGATGCGAAGCTGGTCAGCGGGGCAGGAGCGTTTCTCTGCCTCATGGCCGGGCTGATGCTCCTGGCGACGACGCGCTCCGTCCTGGGCGAATTCCGCCGCGCCGAGGTGTACGTCCAAGTCGGCGACGAAGACTCGACCGACGCAGATGCTTCCCGCGAGTCCGGATTGTCGGGGGCGCGCACACAAGCGGCAACCGGCTGACTACGGTCTTGCCAGGGTGCAGGTTAGAGTGCCTAACCTGCTCAATCGACCAAAGGACCACCCGGGGAGGTTCATTCCCATGAGAACGCTCAGAAAGACACGCGTCGCAGGCGTGTTGGCGCTGCTCAGCGCGCTGGCGCTGATCGCCGCTGCGTGCGCCGCGGAGGACACCGCGGCGCAGGACGCTGCATCAGCAGCGGCCTCCGACGCAGCGGCCGCGATGGCCGCCGCGTCGGGCGCGCAGGCCGGTGCCGACGCCGCTGACGCCAGGGCAGGCGCAGCCGAGGCGGAGGCATCCGCAGCCTCAGCCACCGCAGAGGCCGCGGCGGCCGCGGCAGACGCGGCAGCAGCCGCTGCCGCGGAAGCTCAGGCCTCCGCCGAGTTGGCCCAAGCCACGGCTTCGGGCAGCGCGGACGCCATCGCCGAAGCCGAAGCGGCGCTGGCTGACGCGCAAGCCGCCGCCGAGGCGGCAAGCGCGCAGGCCGCCGCCGCCCAGGAAGAGGCAGCCTCGGCCCAGGCCGAAGCCGCCGCCGCCCAGGAAGAGGCAGCCACCGCGCAAGCCGAAGCCGCCGCCGCCCAGGAAGAGGCAGCCACCGCGCAAGCCGAAGCCGCTTCGGCTCAGCAGGAAGCCGCCGAGTTGCAGGCCGCAACGGACGAAGCGGCCGCCGCCGCGGCGTTCATGAGCCCGGGTGCGGGCGTCTCGGTGACGCAGGCGCGTGCCACTTGGTCGACGGGCTACATGCAGGCAGCCATCTACAACCAGTTGCTCGAGGAGTTGGGCTACGACGTCAGCGAACCCGCCGACAACGAGTTGGCCAACGACATCTTCCACGTGGCGCTCGCCGAGGGAGAGGTGGACTTCTGGGTCAACGGCTGGATCCCGAACCACCTCAACTTCTGGGATGACGAACTCTCCGACGGCTCGCTGATCGGCGACCACATCGAGTTGGTCGGCGTGTCACTGGCGGCAGCGGGTCTCGAGGGCTTCCTCACGAACAAGGCTCTCGCCGAGGAGTACGGCATCCAGACGCTGGGGCAGATCAACGACGACCCCGAACTCGTGGCGCTCTACGACGCTGCGGACATCACGCCCGGCGATGGCGTGATCCAGGTCGGTTCGTGCCCCGACGCCTGGAACTGCGCCAAGATCGCCGCGCAGACCTTCGAGTTCAACGGCTGGGACAACCTCGAGGCCGTGCATGCCGGCTACGAGGCCATGTTCGCCAACGCCGTCGCCAACCTCCAGGACGGCAAGCCGTTCATCGCCTACTCGTGGTCACCAAGCGGCTACCTCACCCAGTTGATCCCCGGCGACAACGCCATCTGGGTCTCGGTGGGCACCGCCGACAACGTGCTCGACGGCTCCACCGTGGACGGCTTCGACTTCAACGACCTGCCGCCCGCGAGCCTGGGTCCGGAATTCTGCACCGGCGATCCCTGCTACACGGGTTGGCCTGCGGCCGACATCCGGGTCGTGGCGAACTCGGAGTTCCTGGCCGCCAACCCGGCAGCCCGGTCTCTCTTCGAGAGCGTCAAGATTTCCGTGGTCGACGTGGCCCTGCAGAACGTGCGCTTCGACGCCGGCGAGAACACGACCGCCGACGTGAACCACCACGCCGCCCTGTGGATCGAGAACAACCGGGCACAGGTCGACGAGTGGCTGCAGGCCGCACGCGAGGCCGCCTGAGCCGGAACCCGGCGGGCAGCAGCCCGCTGAACTGAACCGAAGCAGCCGAGAGAAGGGCGGGCCTCCGGGTCCGCCCTTCCGCGTTCGACGCAGTCCTTCGTTGGCCCCGCCTAGGCTCACCGGGTCGACGGGTCGACTGACGTGAACCCGGTTCCGAACATCCCTATCCGGGAGGTACCACCGCCATGACGACTCGAGTGAGAACACTCATGACCGCCGGCATCGGGCTTGTAGCGGTCCTGGCGCTGCTGGTTGCGGCGTGCACGACCGAGGACACCGATGCCCCGGCGCCGGCACCGAGTGACGCAGCGGCCACACAGGAGGAAGCGGTTGCCGACGAGGAAGCCGCCCCGGATCCGGCGGAAGTCGAGGAGGCGGAAGAGGCCGCGGCGGAGGCCTACATGAACCCGGGCGCCGGTGTCTCGGTGACACAGGCCCGTGCGACCTGGTCGACGGGCTACATGCAGGCGGCCATCTACCACCACCTGCTCGAGGAGTTGGGCTACGACGTCAGCGAACCGGCCGAGCACGAGTTGGCCAACGACATCTTCTACGTGGCGCTCGGTCGGGGCGAGGTGGACTTCTGGGTCAACGGCTGGATCCCCGGCCACCTCAAGTTCTTCGAGGCCGAACTGGCAGACGGCTCCATCGTGGCGGAGCACGTCGAGATCGTCGGATGGGAGATTGCCGCCGCCGGCCTCGAGGGTCTGTTGACCAACAAGGACATCGCCGAGGAGTACGGCATCAAGACCGTCGGCCAGATCAACGACGATCCCGACCTCATCGCCCTCTATGACGCAACCGACACGAGCCCGGGCGACGGTGTCGTGCAGATTCTGGTCTGCCCGGACGGATGGACCTGTGACGACATCTTCGCCGAGACGATCGAGTTCAACGGCTGGGACAACCTCGAAGCCGTGAGAGCCGGCTACGACGCCATGTTCGCCGAAGCCGTCGCCAAAGTTGCGGACGGTGATCCGGTCATCGTCTACACCTGGTCACCCAGCGGTTACCTCACCCGCCTGATCCCGGGCGACAATGTCGTCTGGCTCGCCGTCGAGCACGAGAACGTGCTGGACGGGTCGACGACCGGTGCCTTCGACTTCGACGACTTCCCGCCCGCGGCGCTCGGCCCCGAGTACTGCACCAACGATCCCTGCTACACGGGCTTCGCCGCGGCCGACATCAGGGTCGTCGCCAACAACGACTTCCTGGCCGCAAACCCGGCGGCACGGAAGTTGTTCGAGCTCGTCACGCTCACCGTGATCGACGTCGCCCTGCAGAACGTGCGCTTCGACGAGGGCGAGAACACGACCGCCGACGTGAACCGCCACGCCGCTGAGTGGATCGAAGCCAACCGGGCGCAGGTGGACGAGTGGCTGACCGCCGCCCGCGACGCCGCCTGAGCCGGCCGACATCGGCGGGCAGTCCCGCCACGCTGAACCGAGGCCAACGAACGGCGCGCGGGCCACATGGCCCGCCCTCCGCACATGGCCGGCCCGGCGCTGCACCTCAGGAGCCGGCGGAGACCTCCTGGGCTCGGCGCCAACGCAGGTAGGCGGCCACGAAGTCGTCGATGTCGCCGTCGAGGACCGCCTCGGGGTTGGACGTGGAGTGCTCGGTGCGCAGGTCCTTCACCATCTGGTACGGGTAGAGCACGTAGGAGCGGATCTGGCTCCCGAAACCCATCCGCTGGGCGGCGCCGGCGATCTCGGCCACCTCGTCCTCCCGCTTGCGGCGCTCGAGGTCCAGGAGCTTGGCGGCCAGCATCTGCATGGCGCGCTCCCGGTTCTGGTGCTGGCTGCGCTGCGCCTGGCTGGACGTGACGAGACCGGTCGGCAGGTGGGTGATGCGCACCGCCGAGTCGGTGACATTGACGTGCTGGCCGCCGGCGCCCGAGGAGCGGTAGGTGTCGACCCGCAACTCCGACTCGTCGATCTCCACCTCCTTGGCCATCTCCGGGAAGAAGGGCACCACCTTCACCGATGCGAAGGCCGTCTGGCGCTTGCCCTCCTTGTTGAACGGCGAGATGCGCACCAGCCGGTGGATGCCGTGCTCGCTGCGCAGCAGCCCGTAGGCGTGGCGCCCCTTGACGCTGAACTCCGCCGAGGTGATCCCTGCCTCCTTGCCCTCGGTCACCGACTCCACCTCGAAGCTGAAGCCCCGCCGCTCCGCCCATCGGCCGTACATGCGCAGCAGCATGGAGGCCCAGTCCTGGGAGTCGGTGCCGCCCTCGCCGGACTGGATGCTGCACACGGCGTCGCGCTCGTCGTAGCTGCCGGCCAGCAGCGAACGCAACTCGAGGGCGTCGAAATCGGTCTGCAAGGAGTCCACGGACTCGGCGATCTCCGCCAGAACCGAGTCGTCGTCGAGCTCGGTGGCCAGCTGCCAGAGGGTGTCGGCGTCCTCGAGACGGGCCTGCAGCCGCTCGAAGCTCTCGATGTCGTCGTTCACTGCCGCCAGCTCCTGAGCAACCCGGCGCGCCCGCTCGGGGTCGTCCCAGAGTTCGGGGCGGGCCGCCTCGGTCTCCAGAGCCGGCCGCCGGGCGCGCAGACCGGCGATGCCCAGGTACTGCTCGGACTGCTCCAGGCGCCGGCTCAGTTCGGCCAGATCGTCGCTGAAGTCCTCGTTCACGGGCGCGCCGGGGGGACGGGACGGCGGGCGGGGAACGGGATCGCGTCGCAGCGCACGGGTGGTGAGGGGGTCGCTAGCGACCGCAGCAGAGCTTGTACTTCTTGCCCGAGCCGCACGGGCAGGGCGCGTTGCGGCCGGTCTTCTCCGCCGGGCTGCGCACCAGCGTGGCGGTGCCCGCGGCGGGCTTGCCGGCGGCGCTCGGCGCGGTGACGCTCCTGGCGCCGGCCAGCGGCACGCCGGCAGCGGCGGCGGCCGCCTGGGCCAGCGCGCTGGGCGCCTCGGAGGGGTCGGTGGGACCCGAGTATGTGACGTTGCGCGTCGCCGAGACCTGCTCGGTCTCGGGCTTCACCACCTGGATGTGGGTGATCATGCGCACGAAGTCCCGCCTGATCCGCTGCATGAGATCGCCGAACATCTCGAAGCCCTCGCGCTGCCACTCGCTCAGCGGATCCTTCTGGCCGGCGGCACGCAGGTGGATGCCCTCCTTCAGGTAGTCCATCTCGTAGAGGTGCGTGCGCCAGTGCTGGTCGATGACCCGCAGCATCACCTGGCGCTCGAGGCCGCGCATGACCTCGGCGCCGATCTCGGTCTCCCGCTTGGCGTACAGCCCCGTGGCGTCGTCCAGGAGCCGCCCGGTGAGCCCCTCGGGCGTCTGCTCGGCCGCCAGGTCCTCCGGCGTCAGATCGGTGGGCCACAGGTTCCCGGCGGTCACCAGGATGCTGCGGTGGTCCCACGGTTCGTCCTCGGGCAGGTCGGCGGCGATCGCCTCCACTTCTGACTGCAGGTGCTCGAGGGCCTGGTCGCGCAACTCCGCCCCCTCGAGGATCTGCCCGCGCAACTGGTAGATGACCCTGCGCTGGTTGTTCATCACCTCGTCGTAGCGGAGCACGTTCTTGCGGGTCTCGGCGTTGCGCTGCTCCACGGTGGTCTGCGCACGCTCCACCGACTTGGTGACCATCTTGGACTCGATGGGCACGCTGTCGTCCATCGAGCGGGACATCACCCAGTTCATGGCGCCGGTGGCGAAGATGCGCATGAGGTCGTCCTCGAGGGACAGGTAGAAGCGGCTCTCCCCCGGGTCGCCCTGGCGGCCCGAGCGCCCCCGCAGCTGGTTGTCGATGCGACGGCTCTCGTGACGTTCGGTGCCGACGACGTAGAGACCGCCGAGTTCCTTGATCAACCCGCCCTCGGCGCTGCACTGCCCGGTATGGCTCTCCAGCAGCCTGCGGTACGCCTTGGCGTACCCCCTCGACTGGGGGTCGTGCCCGTCTGCCTGCAGGTCGCGCCGGGCCAGCGATTCCGGGTTGCCGCCCAGGATGATGTCGACCCCTCGTCCTGCCATGTTGGTGGCCACCGTCACCCGCCCCAGACGGCCGGCTTGGGCGATGATCTCGGCCTCGCGGGCGTGTTGCTTGGCGTTCAGCACCTCGTGCGCGATGCCCCTGCGGGTTAGGTGGCCCGACAGCTTCTCGGACTTCTCCACCGAGATGGTGCCCACCAGCACCGGCTGGCCCCGCTCCACCCGCTCGGCGATGTCGTCCACGATGGCGTCGTACTTGGCGTCCTCGGTGCGGTACACCAGGTCGGGCTGATCGGCGCGGACCATGGGCTTGTGGGTGGGTATCGAGACCACCTGCAGGTCGTAGGTGGCGTGCAGCTCGCTGGCCTCTGTCTGGGCGGTGCCGGTCATGCCGGCCAGCTTCTCGTAGAGGCGGAAGTAGTTCTGCAGGGTGATCGTGGCGAGGGTCTGGTTCTCCTCCTGGATCTTGGTGCCCTCCTTGGCCTCGATGGCCTGGTGCAGGCCGTCGGACCAGCGGCGCCCGTCGAGGATGCGCCCGGTGAACTCGTCGACGATCTTCACCTCGCCGTCGCTGAGGATGTACTCCTTGTCGCGCCGGTACAGCTCCTTGGCCCGCAGCGCCGCGCCGAGGTGGTGCACGTAGCTGACCTGCACCGAGTCGTAGAGGTTCTCCACCCCCAGGGCCCGCTCCACGGCGTGCACACCGTCCTCGGTGGGGGCCACCGTGCGCTTCTCCTCGTCCACCTCGTAGTGCTCGTCGCGCACCAGCCTGCGCACGATGGAGGCGAACCGGTAGTAGGTGTTGGCGGCCTCGGCCACCTGGCCGCTGATGATCAGCGGCGTGCGGGCCTCGTCGATGAGGATCGAGTCGATCTCGTCCACGATGCAGTAGCGATGGCCACGCTGGGTCCGCTCGGCGGCGGAGAGCGCCATGTTGTCCCGCAGGTAGTCGAAACCGAACTCGTTGTTGGTGCCGTAGGTGATGTCGCAGGCGTACTGCTCGCGCTTGAAGTCCTGATCGCGCACGCCGGGGACGACCAGACCGACGCTGAGGCCCAACCAGCGGTGGATCTGGCCCATCCAGTCGGCGTCGCGGCTCGCCAGGTAGTCGTTGACGGTGACCACGTGGACGCCCTCGCCGGTGAGGCCGTTGAGGTACACCGGCAGGGTGGAGACCAGGGTCTTGCCCTCGCCGGTGCGCATCTCGGCAACCCAGCCCAGATGCAGCGCCGCGCCTCCCATGAGCTGCACGTCGTAGTGCCGCTGGCCAATGACCCGCCATGACGCCTCCCGCATGACGGCGAATGCCTCCGCCAGCAGGTCGTTCAGATCGGCGCCGTTGGCGAGGCGCTCCCGGAGTGCGGGCGTGCGGGCCTGCAACTCCTCGTCGCTCAGCGCCTGCATCTCGGGTTCCAGGTCGCCGATGTGGGGTACGAGCCCTTCCAGGGCCTTGAGCTTCTGCCCTTCGCCGGTGCGCAGGAGCTTGTCGAGGATCGCCATGTCCGCGTCGAGTCTACGAAGCAGCGGGCCCGCTCACCGCGCCGGCGGCGACGTCGACGACGGAGGCCTCGGCGAGCCGCGCCAGTTCGCCCGGAGCGATCGGGAAGCAGGCGTCGGGCGCGCCTGCCGCCGCCCACACCTCCTCGAAGTCCAGCAGCCGCCGGTCCAGGAAGGTCTCCAGCCTGCGGGCGTGGCCGAAGGGTGGCACGCCGCCGATGGAGAACCCCGTTGCCTCGGCGACCTCCTCGGCCCGGGCCTGCCTGGCATCGCCGGCGCCAGCGGCGGCGCCCAGGCGTCCGGTGTCAACCCTGTCGGCGCCGGAGACCAGGGCGACGACGACCCGCCCGCCGGTCACGAATACCAACGACTTGACGATCTGGGCCAGCTCGCAGCCCACCGCCTCGGCCGCCTCCCGGGCGGTCCGGGTCCCGGTGGGATAGCGGGTGACACGCAACTCCACGCCGAGGTCGGCAGCCGCCGCCGCGAACCGGTCGACAGCTCTGCTCACCGGCTCAGCCTACGAACTCCCGCCAACTCGATGGGCAGCGGCCTGCTCGGTGGCGAACTCCTGTGGAGTCATGAGCACCTCGCGGGCCTTGGATCCCTCTGAGGGACCGACGACCCCGCGCTGCTCCAGCAGATCCATGAGACGCCCGGCCCGGGCGAAGCCCACACGCAGCTTGCGCTGCAGCATGGAGGTGGAACCGAGTTGGCTGTCCACCACCAACTCCATGGCCGCCTCCAGTAACTCGTCGTCGTCGGGATCGCCCGAGTCGCGGTTCCCCACCACGCTCGGCGTCGCCAGATCCTCCGCGGTGATCGCCTCGGGCTCGGACCGGCGGACGTTCTGGCGGCGCCAGACAGCGGTCACGCGACGGATCTCCTCCTCGCTGACCCAGGCACCCTGGATGCGTCGGGGCGTCCCCGCGGTGCCGTCCAGCAGCAGCATGTCACCGTTGCCCACGAGCCGCTCCGCGCCGGCCTGGTCGAGGATGACCCGGCTGTCGGTGAGGCTCGACACCGACATCGCCATGCGGGCCGGGATGTTGGCCTTGATGACCCCGGTGATGACGTTCGTGGAGGGTCGCTGCGTGGCGATCACGAGATGCACCCCCACGGCACGGGCCATCTGCGCCAGCCGCCAGATGGCGTCCTCCACCTCGCGCGGGGCGACCATCATGAGATCCGACAGCTCGTCCACGACGATGACGATGAACGGCAGCCGCTTCAGCACCTCGTCCTCGTCGTCGCCCGCCGCCTCGCCGTCACCGGCCAGCGACGCCTCGTACATCTCGTTGTAGCCGGTGATGTCGCGGCAGCCCACCCGGGACAGCAGTTCGTAGCGGCGCTCCATCTCCCGCACGGCCCAGCCGAGGGCGTTGGCCGCCTTCTTCGGATCGATGACGGGCTGGGTCAGCAGGTGCGGCACGTTGGCGTACTGCCGCATCTCCACCATCTTGGGATCCACCAGGATCAGCCGCACCTGCTCGGGCGTGCAGCGCATCAGGATCGTCGTGATGATCGAGTTGAGGCTGGACGACTTGCCCGACCCGGTCGCACCGGCGATGAGGATGTGCGGCATCCGCCCCAGGTTGGCCATGACGGCCTGCCCGGTGATGTCGCGCCCGAGGGCCACATCGAGAGGATGGGAGGCGGCCGCCGCCGCCTCCGAGGCCAGAATGTCGCCGAGCGTCACCGCGTGGCGCGCCGGGTTGGGAACCTCCACACCGATGGCCTGCCGGCCGGGGATCGGAGCGAGAATGCGCACCTCGGCCGAGGCCAGCGCATAGGCGATGTCGCGGGACAGCGCGGTGATCCTGGCCACCTTCACCCCCTCGGCTAGAACCAGCTCATAGCGGCTGACAGTGGGGCCCACGACAACGTCGGCCAGGGTGGCCTCCACGCCGTGCGCGGCGAGTGCGGCCTCCAGCGCTCGCCCGCGCTCGCTGATGAGGCGACCATCCACCTCCTGGGCGGGCGTGCGCTTCAGGATCCCCAGGTTGGGGCGGCGCCACTGGCCGCTGTCATCCCCGACCGCAGCCACCTGCGCCGCCGCTGCCGCCGGTGCGCGTCCCGGGCGGGCCTCTCCGGAAGGCTCGGCGGGCGGAGGTGCCTGCTCGGCGGGCCGCGGACCGCCCGACAGGGGCGCCGCGGCGGGGAGCGCCACCGGCGGCTGCCCCGCGGCGCCCGGCAGCCGCTCACCGGAGGTGGTCTCCCCCTCCGGAGCCGGTCCGCCGACCGTGCCGTCAGCCGTGCCGGCGTCGTCTGCGGGGTCTTCCTCCGGCTCCGAGCGCCGGTCGGACACCACGAGGCGGATCACAGCAGCCAGACCCAGTCCCACCCGGCGCAGGCCCCACCAGACCCCGCGGGCCACGGTGCCGAGGGACATGCCGCTGAGGGCCAACCATCCCAACAGACCGATCGCCACCAGCACGACCACCGCGCCGGCAACCCCGGCCAGCAGTGCGAGGGCACCGCCGGAGGCGAAACCCACGTAACCGCCGGCGCCCTCGAAGTCTGCCAGCCCGTCGCCCCAGGTCGGACGGCCCGCAGCGAGATGGAGGATGCCGGCGAGCGCCGTCATGACCAGGCAACCCCCCAGAATGCGCACCGAGGGTCGCCGGTCGTCATCGCTCTCGGTCGGTGGACGAGAACGGCCCACGACCAGCAGGACGCCCACCGCGGCCAGCGCCGGAGGCACCAGCAACCGCCCCCAGCCGACGGTCACACCCGCGGCGCGCCGGAACGCCGTCCCGACGAGCCCGCCGAAGTCGCCGTAGACACCCAGCGCGCTGAGCAGGGCCAGCACGAAGGCCAGGAGCCCCCAGATCTCGGCTCGATACGCCCGGTAGAAGCCGGCGAGGGCCGACGGCTCCTCGGGTGGGGCTCCGGCGCCCGCATTGCCGCCGCGCGCGGGCGGTTTCGAGCCGCGCGGGGGCGCGTCAGACCGATTGGCTCCCGAAGGGGACTTTGCCATCGTTGCCAACACTAGCACCACCGACCACACCAGCCCCGCGGCGACCGGGGCGTGGTTGGACACCGCGTTCTGCGATCAGGGGCGCTCTGTGATCAGGGGCTCGCCGGTCGAGCCTCCGGCGCGGTCCGCTGGTTCCCCGGCACCGGCCGGGGCGGCATCTCAGTACTCGAACTGAACTGCGGCCCGGCTCTCGAGGATGGGGCGCACCCTGGAGGCGATGAAGGCCTGGTGGCCGCCGTCGTCGCGGTAGGAGACGAAGCCCGCTTCGTCGTCGAAGTCAACCGTCACGGCGTAGTCGTGGTTGCCGGCGTTGATGGCGGCGTCGTCGCCGTGGGCATAGCCCCGTACGGCCTCGTGCGTCTCGAGCAACCCCACGAGGCCCTCCACGAACGCCGCCCGTTGGGCGTCGTCGACTTCGTCGTTCCACTTGAACAGCACGCAGTGGCGGATCATGGCCGCTCCTTCGATCGGGGCCGGAATTCCCCGCGAGGATAAACTGATCCGGTCCCGACCGCCGTCCGGGAGCGACCGCACCATGAGCACACCGGCGACAAGCGACGAAGCGTCCCGCGCCGGCGGCGGCGAGATCCTCATCTCCGGCGGCACCCTCATCGACGCCACCGGCGCGCCGGCACGGCCGAATCCCGGCGTGCTGCTGCGGGGCGACAACATCGAGGTGGTCGGGCCAGGAGCCGCCGAGGCCGCGAGCGCCGGCGCCGAGCACGTCGACGCCGGCGGCCGGACGGTCATGCCTGGGCTCATCGACGCCCACTGCCACGCCACCTTCGACGACGTGCAGTCCAACGACGAGCTCTTCTTCCACCGCGATCCGGCCACCGCCGCGCTGGTGGCCGGCCAGAATCTCACCAAGATGCTGCGGGCGGGGGTCACTGCCTACTGCGACCCCGACACCCTGTTCTCCATGGGCCCGTCGCTGCGCAACGCCGTCGAGGCCGGCGTCGTGGCAGGTCCGCGCATCAGCACCGGCGTGCAGGCGCTGGTCACGGCCGTCGGCGGCACGGCCGGGCGGCTCATCCCCGACGAGGGCGTAGTGGGCTACGCCCAAGTGGTCAACTCCCTCGACGAGGCCGTGATGTGGACCCGCCGGCACATCAAGTACGGCGCCGACTGGATCAAGATCCACGCCACGGGGCTGCTGCCCGGGCGGTCCGGCGAGGTGCTGGGATGGAGTCGTGACGAGTTGCGGGCGGTCTGCGACACGGCCCACGAACTCGGCACCTCGGTGATGGCGCACTGCCGCAGCCCCGAGAGCGTCACCGCCTGCGCGGAGGCCGGCGTGGACATGCTGCTGCACGCCTCCTTCATGGATGCCGAGGGGCTCGAGGCGGTAATCGAGTCGGGCAGCGCCCTCTGCCCGACCTTCACGTTCCTTGCGAATCTGGCGGACTTCGGCTCTGCGGTGGGGGCCGGCGCCGGCATGGAGGACATCTTCCGGGGCGAGATCGCCGCCACCGCCAAGATGATGCGCGCCGCCTACGACGCCGGTGTCCCGCTGCTGTGCGGTTCCGAGGCCGGGTTCGCCCTCACCCCCTACGGGCACTGGCACGGCCGGGAGGCCGAGATCCTCGTGAACGAGCTGGGCCTCAGCCCCATGGAAGCCATCGTCTGCGCCACCGCCAACGGGGCCATCGCCATGCGGCTCGAGGGCCGCATCGGCACCATAACCGAGGGCCGCGTTGCCGACGTGCTGGTGCTCGACGGCGATCCGCTTGCCGACATCCGGCTGCTGAACGACCGCCGCCGCATCGCCGAGGTCATCAGCCGGGGCCGGCGAGTGGACCTCAGCGGCCCCTGGCCGGCGCACGGGCCGATCCCCGGCGACAAGGTGCGCAACTGGGCCGAACAGATCCTCACCTACGAGCGGGCCTACGGCTGAGGTCACCGGGGCCGTTGGACGCCCGGTCGGAGCCTCGCTACAGCACGTGGCGGGTGGTCTCGTGGACGGTGCGGATGGCGAAGCTGGACCGCAGCCGCGACACGCCGGTGAAGCGCGACAGGTAGCGGTTGAAGATGCGTTCGAAGTCGCGGTGGTCCTTGACCGCCAGGTGCAGCAGGTAGTCGGCGTCGCCGGCCACCAGGTGACAGGACAACACCTCGGGGCAGTCCCCCACTTCCGATTCGAAGAGCCGTAACGACTCCTTGCTCTGGCTGAGCAGCGACACCTCCACGAACACGTCGAGGTCGCGTCCGATGGCCTTGCGGTTCACGATCATCGCGTACCCGGCGATGAAGCCGCCGGCCTCCAGGCGTCGCACCCGCCGGTGGCACGCCGAGGTGGACAGGCCGACTCGCGCGGCCAGCTCGGCATGCGACACGCGACCGTCGCTCTGCAACTCGTTCAAGATCTGCCGATCCGTGGCATCCAGCGACTCCATGGCGAGTATTATGCGCTAATTCACTAGATAACGCAAATCTTGTGCACTAGTTGAGATTCATACACACTAGCTGACTTGTTAGTGGGTCTCACAGAGCACTATCATTGCTAGGAACAGGACGAAGGAGGTGGTCATGCGTATCGGCGTCCCGAAGGAGATCAAGAACGAGGAGCGGCGCGTCGGGCTGACGCCTGACAGCGTGCAGGAGTTGAGCGCCCGGGGCCACGACGTTTTCGTCGAGCACCACGCCGGCGCCGGCGCCGGATTCAGCGACGAGGACTACGCCGCCGGGGGGGCGACGGTCGTGGCGCGCGCGGACGGGGTCTTCGACGTCGCCGAGTTGATCGTCAAGGTCAAGGAGCCGCAGGCCGTCGAACGTGCCCGCCTGCGCCCCGACCACACGCTGTTCACCTACCTGCACCTGGCGGCGGACCCCGAGCAGGCATCGGAGCTCCTGGCGAGCGGCGCCACCGCCATCGCCTACGAGTCGGTCACCGACAGCGCCGGCCGGTTGCCTCTGCTGGCACCGATGTCACAGGTGGCGGGCCGGATGTCCATCCAAGCCGGCGCCCATTGCCTCGAAGGTGCCGCCGGCGGCAGGGGTGTGCTGCTGGGAGGCGTGCCCGGCGTCGCCGCCGCCCCGGTCGTGGTCCTCGGCGGCGGGGTGGTGGGCAGCAACGCCATCCAGATGGCGCTCGGGCTCGGCGCCGATGTCACCGTGCTGGACAGGGATCCCGTGGTGTTGGAGAAGCTCGCCGCGCGCTTCGGGCCGGCCCTGACGACCCTCTACTCCAGCCCGCCCGCCCTCGAGCGGGCCGTGACCGGCGCCGACCTCGTCGTCGGGGCGGTGCTGCTGCGCGGCGCCCGGGCGCCGCGGCTGATCACCGAGCAGATGGTGAAGGAGATGCGGCCCGGCTCGGTGGTCGTGGACGTGGCAATCGACCAGGGCGGTTGCGCGGCCACCTCGCAACCCACCACCCACGCCGACCCGACGTTCACCGCCGAAGGTGTCGTGCACTATTGCGTCGCCAACATGCCCGGCGCCGTGCCGCGCACCTCCACGCTGGCGCTCAACAACGCCACCCTCCCTTACGTGCTCCGGATCGCGGAAGAGGGCCCGGTGGCGGCGATGCGCGCCGACACCGGCCTGCGCGACGGCCTCAACGTGTACCGGGGCCGCATCACCGAACCCGCCGTCGCCGAGTCCCTGGGCCTCCCCTACACCGCGCCGGCGGTCTGCCTGAACTGACCGCCCGGAGCCGGGGAACCCAGAAGCAGGCGGGGTTACCCGGGTAGCAGGACGGTTGCGGTGCCGGCGAGGACCGGTTCGGTGCCGTCGCGGGCCAACCACACGTCGCAGTCCACGAGTCGGCCGTCGGGGCTCGGACGCACGGCGGTGACCTTGCCGCCGGCCACGAGGCGGTCCTCGGCGAAGACGTTGCCCAGGAAGCGCACCTTCAGGCGACGGAAGTTGGCGGGGTCGCCGGCCCAGTCCGCCAGCATGTCGATCACGTAGCCCATGTTGTTGGGCCCCTGGTTCACCGGCCGGTCTCCCAGGCCCAGCCGGCGCACGTCGTCGACGTCCCAGTGAATCGTGTTGGGATCGCCCAGCAGGGCCGCCATGGTCTTCATCTTCTCGGCGCTGACCGACTCGATGATCATCTCCGGCAGGTCGTCTCCCACTTCCGCCTTGCCGGGGCTCGCTTGCTCGCCGCTCATGCCTTCCTCGGAAAGATGAACGAGTTGGTGCACACGCCGGCGATTTCGCCGCCGGGCGCCACGACCTCCAGGCGGAACGTCAGCAGGTCGAAAGTGCCAATGGCGCCTCCCTGCTTGCGCTTGACGTCGGTGATCACGCCGCGTACCTCGTAGCTCACGCCGGTGCGCAGCGGCTCGCGCACCTCCATGTCGCACTCGCCGAACATGGGGCCCTCGTCCCCGCTGCTGTGCGCCAACTCGAACAGCTCGCCGATGCTCAGGCCCATGCCGCCCATGGCCGCGTAGTAACAGAACATGGGGTGGGCCAGATCGTCGGACCGCTGTGGCGAGCCGATCACGTCGTTGGTGAGCCAGTTGCGGTAGTGCTCGAGGTCGAACGTCCCACCGGGGAGTTTCCGGCCGACGAGCCCGCGGACGGCCTCGACGGGGATCACGACCGTGGCCCCGCAACGCCGCGCTCGGGGTGGCTCATCCCAGCGCCCGGTCCAAGTCGGCCAGCAGGTCGTCGACGGTCTCGATGCCCACCGACAGGCGCAGCAGACCGGGATCCACTGCCAGAGGGCTGTCGGCCACCGAGAGGTGGGTCATGGTGGCGGGCTGCTCGATGAGCGACTCCACCGCTCCGAGGGACTCGGCCAGACGGAACACCCTGGTGGCACGCACGGCGGCCACGGCGGCGGCCTCGCCCCCGGCAACCACGGCCGACACCATCCCGCCGCCCCGGCGCATCTGCCGGACGGACACGTCATGGCCCCGATGGCTCGCCAGGCCCGGGTACAGCACCTGCGCCACAGCCGGATGACCTTCGAGGAAGGTCGCCACCGCCTCGGCGTTGTCGCAGTGGCGATCCATGCGGACGCCCAACGTCTTGACGCCGCGCAGCAGCATGTAGCAGTCGAACGGGGCGGGCACGGCCCCCGCCGCGTTCTGCACGAACGCCAGCCGCTCGGCCAGATCGTCGTCGTTCACCGCCACGAACCCGCCGACCACGTCGGAATGGCCGCCCAAGTACTTGGTCGCCGAATGCAGCACCACGTCGGCCCCCAGCGCCAGGGGATTCTGCAGGTACGGCGTGGCGAAGGTGTTGTCCGCCACGACGACCGCTCCGGAGGCGTGTGCGACGCCGGCCACCGCCGCGATGTCGACCACGGTGAGCAGGGGATTGGTGGGGGTCTCCAGCCACACCTGGCGCGTCTCGGGCCCGACGGCGGCGGCCAGCGCCCGCTCGTCGGTCATGTCGACGGCGGTCCAGTCGATGCCCCGCTCGCCGTAGACCGCGGCGATGAGCCGGTAGGTGCCGCCGTAGCCGTCGGCGCCGAGCACCACGTGGTCGCCGGGGCGCAGCAGCCGGAGCACCGCGTCCTCCGCGGCCATGCCGCTGGCGAAGGCGAAACCGTGCGCCGCCCCCTCCAGCCCGGCGACGCAACTCTCCAGCGCGGCCCGCGTGGGGTTGCCGCTGCGCGAGTACTCGAAACCCCGGTGCTCGCCCGGCGCCGGCTGCACGAACGTGGTGGCCAGGTGGATGGGCACGGTGAGGGCTCCAGTGGCCTCGTCGGGCTCCTGGCCGACGTGGATCGAGCGGGTCTCGAAACCCCAGCCGTCCGGGCCGCCCCTCATGACGGGGTGCCGTTGCCGCTGCGGTGCGACAGGTCGCCGGCGCCCGGCGAGGCGGGCTCCGGGCGACCCGCGGACAGGAACCCCAGCACGTCGGCGCGGGACACCACCGCCCGCGGGCGGCCGCCGTCGAGCACCAGAAGCGCCGGCGACCGCTCCAGTTTCGTCACCGCCAGCGCCACCGACTCTCCCACGCCGATCTGCTCCAGGGGTCTGCTCATCACCTGCTCCACCGGGCGTCCCAGCAGGTCGCCGTCAAAGGCGAGCGCCACGAGTTGCAGCTCGTCGACCGATCCCACGACCTCGGCGACGGTCAGCGGCATCTCACCCTTGGCCACGGGGAGTTGGCTCACGCCGTAGTCGCGCATCCGGGTCACGGCGAGGCGCACCGGGTCCCCGGGCTGGACGTATACCAGCGGGGGCACGGCGCCCGCCCGGGCGTCGAGCACGTCCTTGACGCACGGGCTCTCACCGATCAGGAAACCGTGTGACGCCATCCAGGAGTCGTTGAACACCTTCGACAGGTAGCCCCGGCCGGCGTCGGGCAGCAACAGCACGACGACGTCGTCGGGTCCACAGGCCCGGGCCACCTCCCGGGCGGCGCACACCACGGTGCCCCCGGAGCCGCCGATGAGCAGGCCCTCGCGGCGCGACACCGCCCGGGCCATGTCGAAGGAGTCCCGGTCGGAGATGGGGATCACGCGGTCTACCACCGACCGGTCGTAGGTCTCGGGCCAGAAGTCCTCGCCGATGCCTTCCACCAGGTAGGGCCGGCCCGACCCGCCGCTGAAGACCGAGCCCTCGGGGTCGGCGCCGATCACCTGCACCGCCGGGTTCTGTCGCTTGAGGTAGCGGCCAACACCGCCGAGGGTGCCCCCGGTGCCGGCTCCGGCAACGAAGTGGGTGATGCGCCCACCGGTCTGGCGCCACAGTTCGGGCCCGGTGGTCCGCTCATGGGCCAGCGGGTTGACCTGGTTGAAGTACTGGTTGGGGCGGTAGGCGCCGGGGATCTCGGCCGCCAGGCGCGCCGCGGTGGAGTAGTACGAGTCGGGATCGTCAGGGGCGACCGCCACCGGGCAGATCACCACCTCGGCGCCGTAGGCCCGCAGGAGTTGCACCTTCTCCTCGCTGACCTTGTCGGTCATGACGAAGATGCAGCGGTAGTCCCGCTGCGCCGCCACCATGGCCAGCCCCACGCCCGTATTGCCCGACGTGGGCTCGATGATGGTGCCGCCGGGAGCCAGCAGGCCCTCCCGCTCGGCGGCGTCGATCATGGCCACGGCGGGCCGGTCCTTCACGCTGCCGCCGGGGTTGAGCATCTCCAGCTTGGCGAGCACTTCACACGGGAGCCCGGCCAGCACCCGCCGCATCCGCACCAGCGGGGTGTTCCCGACGAGGTCGAGTATCGAGTCTGCGACCTCCACCCCTCCACGCTACCCACACCGCGTGGCGACCCGGACCCCGGAGCGGCGCTGAGGGCGCCGCGGCGCACCGCCTCCGGACAGCGCTCCGCGCGGAGGACGGAGTCGCCGCGCCGCTCAGAGTTCGTCGCTGCCGGCCAGGGTGGCGTCGGGACTGTGGCCGTAGCAGTGCTCCAGCAGCCGGGCCTCGGTGATCTCGTCGCCGACGGCCTCGCCCACGATCTCGCCCTCGCGCATGGCGATCACCCGATGGCAGACCCCCACCAACTCGCCGAACTCCGAGGAGATGAACATCACCGCCTTGCCCTCGGCGGCGAGCTGCTCCATGAGGCCATAGACCTCCTCCTTGGCGCCCACATCGATGCCGTGGGTGGGTTCGTCGAAGATCAGCACCGAGGCGCCCGAGCGCAGCCAGCGGGCAAGGACCAGCTTCTGCTGGTTCCCACCCGATAGCCAGGCGGCGGGCGTCAGATCCGACGGTGTCTTGATGTCGAGGTCGCGCACGGCCGCCATGGAGGCCTCGCGCTCCTTGGGGCCCGACGGCATCGCCAGGTGCCGTGCCATGCGGAAGCTGCGGAGGGTTCCCAGCGTGATGTTGCGACGCACATTGAAGTCCCGAATGAGGCCCTGATTGCGCCTGTCCTCGGGCAGCAACACGATCCCCGCCGCGATTGCGTCGGCCGGTCGGCGGATCGTGACCTCCTCCCCGTGCAGGCGGATCACCCCGGCGGTGCGGTGGTCGGCTCCGAACACGGCCCGCATCAACTCAGTCCGCCCGGCTCCCACCAGCCCGGCCACGCCCAGGATCTCGCCCTCACGGATGCTGAACGATGCGTGATGAATGTGTCCCGGCACCTCCACGCCCTCGACCTCCAGCACCACCGGCGCGTCGGGGGGCCCACCGACGCCGTGGGTGCGGCGGCGCTGCAGGGCCGTCTCGCTGGCGTCCTCGCCGGTGATCTCCTCGATCAGCGTGCGCGTATCGAACGCCTCTGTGGGCCGGTCGTCCACCACGGCCCCGTCACGCATCACCACCACCCGGTCGGTGATCTCCAGGATCTCCTCAAGACGGTGCGATACGTACACCACAGCCACGCCTGCGGCCGACAGATCGCGGATCACAGCGAACAGGTGGTTGGTCTCCTCATCGGTCAGCGAGCCGGTGGGCTCGTCCAGAACGACCAGGCGGGCCTGCGTCACCAGGGCACGGGCGATCATCACGAGCCGTTGCTGCGCTACCGGCAGTGTGCGGATCGGCACGTCGGGCGCGACGCCGCCGCCGAGACGGGCCAGCACTTCGCGGGACTGACGGCGCAGCTTGGCGAAGTCCACCAGCACGCCCGCCCGGCGGGGATAGCCCAAGCCGAGTTCCACGTTCTCGGCGACCGACAGGTCGCCGACCACCGAGAGCTCCTGATGCACGAATGACAGCCCCAGCAGCGTGGCGTCGTGCGGGTTGTGCAGGTTGATCTCCTCGCCGTCCAGGAGGATGCGGCCTTCATCCGGGGCGGTGGCCCCGGCGAGGATCTTGATGACGGTGCTCTTGCCGGCGCCGTTCTTGCCCACCAGTCCGACGACCTCACCGGGCTCGATGGAGAGGGAGACGTGGTCGGCGGCGCGCACACCCGGGTAATCCTTGACCAGGCCCTGGACCTCCAGGAAGACGGTGCCCGTGGCCGTGGTGGCACTCATGCCGTCAGCTCCGGCTACTTGCGCCGCAGCATGATCTGGCTGACCAGCACGCCGAAGATCAGGATCACACCCTTGGCGATGTTGATCCAGGCGTTGGATATCTGCAGCGACAGCAGGCCCACCTCGATGACGCGCAGGAACAACGCCCCCACGATCGTGCCCGGGATGCTGAACTGCCCCGGTCTGAACACCGCCGCCCCGAGGAAGACCGCCGCGTAGGCATCGAGCAGGAAGGCGTCACCCAGGTTCAGGCGGATGCCCGAGATGCCGGCCGTGAGGAGGATCCCGATCAGCGAGGCCAGTAGAGCGACGATCACGAAACCGAGCAGACGGATCCGCGCCACGGGGATGCCCGCCAGACGCGCCGCCTCGGTGTTGCCGCCGATGGCGTACATGTAACGCCCGACCTCGGTGCGGTCCATGATGATCCACGCCGCCGCAACGATGCCGAACGCGATGAACACGGGGCGTCGCAGGTCCCAGAACTCCACGTTGCGGGCCAGATCCACGTAGAAGGGTTGGGCTCCCACCGGGATGGTGATCGAGCGATTGCTCGTCCAGAGCTGTTCGATGCCCTTCAGGCCCACCAGTCCCGCCAGCGTGATGACGAACGACGACGCCCCGACATACGAGATCAGGAAGCCGTTGAACAGGCCGACGGCGGCTCCCACGCCCAGGGCCGCCAGCATCGCGATCCACACGGGTTGCTCGAAGTTGACCATGAGCGCCACGGCCGTGGCGCCCGACAGACCGACCATGCTGCCGAAGGAGAGATCGAAGTCACCCATCGACAGCACGAACGTGAGCGCCGTGGCGAGCACCAGCAGAGGAACGAACGACGACGGCAGGAACAGCACGTTCTGCACGTGGTTCTGCGTGAGGAAGACCTCGGGATCCAGCGCCTTGAAGAGCACCACGACCATCGCGAAGACCACCAGCAGCCCGTAGCGGGCGAAGAAGTCCCGCACGTTGATCCGCCTCGAGCGGCTGCCGGTTGTGCGAGTCGCCTGGCTCACAGGAGCGCTCGAGCCGGCCCCGTCGCTTCCCGTGCCTGTGTCGTCGCTCACGTGCGTCTCCCCTGCGTCGTTCGGCCTCTGCAAGTTAGTCGCGGGATCCGAGCGTCCCCGAAACGGCGGAGGGGGACGCAGCCAAGCCGGCTGCGTCCCCCTCCGATCTAGGTCTTGGTCCCGTCACGATTGCTCGCTACGGGACTCGTCGATTGGTCTTAGCCGATGTTGCTGTACGCCGCTGCCCAGCGGGCCTCGAAGAAGTCCACATAGTCCGCCCAGCGCGGATCGGTGGGCGTGGGATACGGGCCGCGGCCCGGGGTGCACTCGTCGCCCACGTCCTCCGGCGTCACGATGAACGGGATCGAGAACTGCCAGGCGTTGCCGTCGGCATCCTCGTAGTAGGGACGCAACTCGTCGGTGAACTGGACGCCCTTGGCGTAGTACGAGGCGATCTGGTCCACAGCCACATAGCTGCCCCACTCCAGGTTCTCCTCCGAGGAGGCGTCCACGCCGCCTGCCTGCATCTGCTGCTGCGTGGTGCAGTTGGCGTAGAACGTGAGCACCATCGGGCGGTCCGGCGGTGACACCCCGGCGAAGCTCTCGGTGATCACCGGGCCGACACCCAGCGCAGCCAGGTCGAACGTCAGCCAGAAGGCCAGCGAGTCCGGTGCCTGCAGCAGCCAGTTGGCCGCCAGGTCGGCGGCGGTGCCGATGACGTCGGCGAAGTCGACCATCTCGACGGCGCCGATGGTCACGCCGGTGCCCTCGACGGCGGCACGGAGCTGATCCTCACGGTCGGATCCCCACTTGGCGAAGCCGGCGCTGGAGATCTGGACCGGGCCGTCCTTGCCGCGGTTCTCCATCATCCACTCGGCCAGCACGCGGCCCAGCGCGGCGTCGTTCGGGTTGAAGGACGCCGCGTACAGGTGGTAGAAGCTCTGGGTTCCGCCGGTGTTCACGAACGGGATGCCCGCATCGCGTGCCCGGGCGAGGCCCTCCACGATCACCTCGACGGTGGTGCCGTCGGTGACGATGGCGTCCACACCGGAGTTGATGAAGCCCTCGAGGCACGTCTGCATGGCGTCGGGCACGCCCTCGGCGTCGCAGTACTCCCAATCCCAGCCGAGGAAGTCCACGGCGTCCTTGGCGGTGAACTCCAGGCGCTGTGCGGCCTCGGAGGCGCCGAGCACCTGCAGGTAGCCGATCGTGAGCTGCGGCAGTTCCACTGCCGGGCCGCTCGGCCAGGCGATGGCCGTGCCCATCGAGGCCTCCGGTGGCGTCCAGCCCTCGGGCTTGTCCACCAGCGCCGGCGGCGCCATGTCGTCCATCGGCTCCTCGTCGTCCATGGGCTCCTCGGCCGGCGGCGGTGGAGGTGGCGGCTCCGGTGCGGCAGCGGCGGCCTCTGCCTCGGCCTGAGCCGCGGCGGCGGCCTCGCGGGCCGCATCGGCCTCGGCCTGCGCCGATGCCGCCTCGTCCCGGGCGGCGGACGCGGCGTCCTGCGCCTCGGCCAGCGCCGCCTCGGCGGCGGCAACTGCTTCCTGATTGCCCTCGGCCGTGGCCTGGGCCAGTTCCGCGGCCGCCTGTGCGGCCTCGGCTGCCCTCAGCGCCGCCTCGGCCGCCGCGCTGGCGGCCGACGCGTCGGCGAGTGCGGACGACGCCTCGCCACCGGCGGCGGTCGCCTCAGACAGGGCTGCGTCAGCGGTGTCGGCGGCACCGTCATCGCTGGCACACGCAGCCGCCAGCAGCGACAGCGCCAAGCCGAGCGACAGCAGTCGCCAAGCGGTTCTCTTCCTGTGGAGCATCTCTCCCCTCCTTCACCCGGTTGGGCGCTCTGGTCCGTAAAGATCAAACGAGAGTTTGGTCGCGACAAACTAGCAGCGCAAACGCGGTGTTCAACTGCGCTCCACCGGTTTGTCGCGGCGCCGCTACCAGCGGCAGGCCTCAGGTATCGCCGGGTGCTCGATAGCCGGGTACTTCTTGTGCAGAGGCTGCACGACCTCCTCGCCGAAGCGCAGGATCTGCTCCCGGGCAGCCTCGAAGCCGGGGCCGGTCACCATCCGGAAGCGCATCGTGAAGTACTGCACGCCGTACTCCTCGTGATACTGCTCGAGGCGCTCCCGGCACTGGGCGGGCGTGCCGACGACGATGTGCTCGCGGGCACCCTCCGCGGTGATCTTCTCGGGGCTGTCGAACGCCGGGTGGTGCGCCAGGATCCCCTGGGCGCAGTAGAACCGCATCTCCGAGACGTAGTGCGTGCCGAACTCCGCCGCCGCCTGCTCGAAGCTGTCGGCCACCCAGCCGTTGCGCATGAGCACCACGAACGGCTCCTTGCCCAGCGATTCGGCACGGGCCCGGTAGGCGCCGACCTGCGACTCCCAGACCTCCTTGAGGATCGGGAAGTCGTCGCACGTCCAGCTCTCGGCATAGGTTGCGCAGCGCTCGATCGAGACCGGGAACTGTCCCCCGCCCCAGAACGGGAACCGCGGCTGCTGGTAGCACTGCGGCGACAGCAGGCCGTCGCGCACCGAGTAGAAGTCGCCGTCGACGCTGAAGCGCTCCCCCTTCGACAGCAGCGCCTGCTCGATGATCCGCACGCTCTCCAGGTAGCGCCCCAGCATGCGCTCACGCGGCACGCCGAACTGGCCCCAATAGCCCTCGTGGAAGCCCCGGCCCCAGGTCATGAACAGCCGCCCCCGGGAAAGGTTGTCGATGATGGCGCACTGCTCGGCCACGTGCATCGGGTGGTACAGGGTGTTGACCAGGCAATAGGCGCCGATGCCCACCCGGTGGGTCTCCCGCGCCAGGATCATGAGCAGGTTCAGCGGCGAGCCGAAGTACGACTCGGTACGGCCGTGGCGGTCGGGCACCTGGATCGAGTGGAACCCCGCCCGCTCGGCCAGCACGCACTCGTCCACCAGGGCACCCAGCGTGGCAGAGGCGTCGCGCCGATCCGGCAGCGGCTGGTCGTAGCCGCCCGCGTTGGTGTCCACCAGATAGCCGATGCGCATGATCAGACCTGGCGCTCGGCGCCCTCCCAGTAGGGCTCGCGCAGCTTGCGCTTCAGGATCTTGCCGGTGGGGGCCTTGGGCAACTCGGGAACGAACTCCACCGAGCGCGGCTTCTGGTACGAGGCCAGGTTGGCGCGTGCCACGTCGATGATGTCGTCCTCGGAGGCGTGCATCTCGGGCTTCAGCACCACGAAAGCCTTCACCGACTCGCCCCAGGTGTCGTCGGGCACGCCGATGACGGCGCACTCCAGCACCGAGGCGTGGCGGGCGATGGCCTCCTCCACCTGCACCGAGTAGATGTTCTCGCCGCCGGAGATGATCATGTCCTTGGCCCGATCGACGATGAACACGTAGCGTTCGTCGTCCCAGCAGGCGATGTCGCCGGTCCACATCCAGCCGTCGCGAATGGTCTGGTCGGTGAGGTCCGGGCGCCGGAAGTAGCCGAGCATGTTGGCCTCGGAGCGCACCACGATCTCGCCGGGCGTCCTGCCGTCGGTCGGCACGTCGCTGCCGTCGGGATGCACCACCCGCACCGACGTCACGAAGCCCTCCCGCCCGCAGGAGCGCAGCCGCTCGGGCCGGTGCTCCTCGTGGATCGCCCGCAGGTGGTCCTCCTGGGACAGGAAGCACATGGTGGTGCCCTCGGTCTGGCCGTAACCCTGGATGAGCGTGCAGGGGAACCGGTCGAGGGCCTCGGTGATGACCCGCGACGGCATGGGGCCGCCGCCGTACTGGATGTTGCGCAGGCTGGAGATGTCGTAGCGGTCGAAGCCCTCCACCGCCATCATCCAGTTCAGCATCGTGGTGACGCCCAGGAAGGCCGACACCCGCTCGGCCTCGATGAGGTCCATGGCCAGGCGGGCCTCGAAGTTCATCAGCACCAGCGGGCAGCCATGAGCCAGGTAGTTGATGGCCAGAACCACGGGGATGTGGAACATCTGCCCCGTGAGCATGTAGACGTCGCTGGGGACGATGCGCTCGGCCACCGTCTGGTTCAGCATCCCGAACCAGCAACTGCGGTGGCTGTGCAGCGCCCCCTTCGACTCGCCGGTGGTGCCGCCGGTGTAGAGGATGAACAGCGGGTCGTCGCCGCCGATGGCCGCGGAGCCGGCCGGCTCGTCGTCGGAGGCGCTCGCCACGAGACGCTCGTAGCCGCCGTCGCCGTCGGGGCCGTACTGCAGCCAGTGCTCCACGCTGTCCACCGTGCCGGCCAGTTCGGTGGCCACAGCGTGGTAGTCCGGCCCGCTGATGTAGGCCCGCGGCTCACCGTTGTCGGTGATCTTCTTCAGCTCGGGCACCGAGAGTCGCCAGTTCATGGGCTGCGCCACCAGCCCGGTGCGGCCGCAGGCGAAGTACACCGCGGCGTACTCCATCGAGTTGCGGCTCAGCACGCCCACACGGTCGCCCTGCTCCAGACCCAGGCCGCGCAGGCCGTTGGCCAGGCGCCTGACGTGGTTGTCGAAGTCGGCCCAGTTCACGCGCTGCCCGGTGGTGGCGTCGATGACGGCGGTGCCCTGGGGTGTCTGCCGGGCCCACTTCGCCGGGATCTGGCCGATGTTCATGGCTCAGTAGGGCAGGTCGAGATGCAGGTGACGGCGCTGGAGCTTCCACGCCCCGTCGACCAGGACCACGGTGTCGGTGTACAGGCCGCTGGACAACACCGTGAGCGCACCGTTCTCCACCGAGATGAGGATGAGGTTGGAGACGGCGGTCACCGACGTGTCGGTCTCGTCGGTGAAGTAGATGTTGGTGATGCAGTGACGCCGCTGGTCGGTCTGGGATTCGTGGGCGCCCTCGAACAGGCCGCGGATTGTCTCCTTGCCCGCGAACACCATGGGCTCGTTGCCGGCGATGACCAGCTCGAAGACACTGTCCTCCAGGAACAGGTCCATGATGAACTCCAGGTCACCGGTGTCGTACGCCGTCCCGGCCCGGTTCAGCAGGCCGGTGATCGCAAGTGTGTCAGCCATGGTTCGCTCCTTTGGTTGTATCTGTCGTCGGTTCTGTCCGGTCGTCGATGACGCCCGGTCGGGACGGGTCCGCTAGTCCAGGCCGATCTGGTCGACGGTTCCCCGCCAGGCCAGGGAGCCACCGTCGATGAGAATGTAGGCGCCGTTGATGAACGACGCCTGCGGGCCGGCCAGGAAGCAGACCAGCTCAGCGACCTCCTCCGGCGTGCCGAGCCGAGGGATGAGGCTGGTGTTCACGAGTGCCTTCTCGAACGCCACGGGGTCCTCGGCCTGCTCCACGAAGCGGGTCACCATCTCGGTGGCGATTGCGGTTGGGCCGTAGCAGTTGACCCTGATGCCGTAGGGCGCAAGGTCGACGGCCAGGTTCTGGGTCTGCAGCCGGATACCGCCCTTGGACGTCCCGTAGGCGGAGTTACGGGGATACGCCGACTGCGAACCCGTCGAGGCGGCGTTGATGATGGAGGCGTAGTCGCTCTGCTTGAGGTAGGGCACCGCCGCCTTGGCGCAGATCCAGGGGGCGATGGCGTTGACCTCCACGACCCAGCGGAAGACGTCGACGGGCATCGTCTCGACCGAGGTGTCCTCCCCGGCGCGGGCCGTCTCGTGCACGCCGGCGTTGTTGTGCAGCACGTCGATTCCTCCGAACGCCTCCGCCGTGGCCGCCATCAACCCCTCGACCTGCCCGGCGTCGGTGACATCGCAGACGTGGAAGGCTGCCGTGCCGCCGGCGGCGCGGATGTCGGCGGCCAACTGCTCGCCGGCCTCGGCGGAGGAAGCCAGGTCGCTGACCATGACGGCCGCTCCCTTGGAGGCGGCGACCCGGGCGGTGGCCGCCCCAATGCCGGCGGCGGAGCCGGTGATGACGAAGCGCGTTCCCTCAATGCTCATTGTTGGTTCCTTCCTGCGGTTGGTCGGTCGTTTGACGGTAGTCGGAGAGTCGATCGGCGAGACCTTCCCGGTGGGCGGACCGGCCGGCCGGGCCTGCTGTGCTCAGGCGGCGGGACGGAACGTCAGCGGCATGTGCACCGGTGACCGGGTGAAGACGCCCACCGGCGTCGGCGACCCGTTGACGAAGGCGATTTCATCCATGGCGTCCAGCAGTTGGTTGGTGCCGGTCTCCACCTCGTTCAGCGCCAGGATGGCGCCGACACAGAAGTGCCGCCCGAGGGCGAAGGAGGTGTGATTGGCGGCGGCCGTGAAGGCCTTCTCCATGTCCAGGTCCTCCCGGAAGATGTCGAAGCGGTCGGGGTCGGCATATTTTCGAGGATCGCGGTTGGCGCCGGCGAGCAGGCAGGTGACCGTGGAACCGGCCGGGATCGTCCCGTCCGACATCTCCACCTCCTCGGCGGTCTCACGCATGATCATCTGCACCGGCGGCGTGTGCCGCAGCGTCTCGGCGAAGGCGTTGCGGATGAGGCTGCGGTCCTCGCGCACCGCCTCCATCTGATCGGGGTTCTCGATGAGGCGCCAGAACATGTTGGCCATGGACTTGTCGGTGGTCTCGCCGCCTGCGGTCAGCAGCAGGCTCACGAAGGCCTTCACCTCGATGTCGCTGAGCCGCTCGCCGTCGATCTCGGCCTGACAGAGCGTCGTCAGCAGGTCATCGCCGGGGGAACTGCGCCGGTCGGCGATGATCGGCAGCATGTACGCCTGCAACTCGTCGCGGGTGCGGATGCCAGCGGCCATCACATCGGGATCGCCGATGAGGTTCGACAGGAACGCCATGATCGAGCTGTACCAGCCGTGGAACCGGTCGTGGTCGGACTTGGGCAGGCCCAGCATGTCCACGATCACGTTGATCGGGAAGCGGGTGGTGTACTGCTGCACGAAGTCCACGTGCCCGTCGGTCCGCCAGTTGTCGATGAGCTCGGTGCTGCAGCGCTCGATCACCGGCATGAACTTCTCCCGCAGGTCGGCGCCCCGGAAGGCCGGCGTGACGAGGTTGCGGTGCCGGGAGTGGTCGCGCCCCTCCATCTGCAGGATGGTGGGCCCGTGCACCGGCTCGAGTTGCCACTCGTAGTTGTTGGAGTTGAAGGCCGGATCCTTGAAGGCCCGCTCCACGTCCTCGTAGCGGCTGATCATGTACGAGTTCATGGCCTCGTGGAAGTAGACCGGGTGCTCGTCGCGCATCAACTCGAGCACCGGGAACGGATCCTCGGAGAACTCCGGCGAGAGGATGTCGGGGGTCATGGCGTGTTCCTCCGGTTCGTGGTCTCGATGGTGGCGGCGTGCGGCGATTCCTGCGCTCGGTCCCGATCCTCAGGACGCCGGCGTGAACGTGAGGTCCATGTGCAGCGGGGAGCGCGTGAACACTCCCTCCGGCGTCGGCGGGCCGTTGGCGAAGGCCAGATCCTCGCAGGCGTCGAGCACCTGACCGGCGCCTGTGACCACTTCGGTGAGCGCCAAGAGGGCACCCACGCAGAAGTGGCGGCCCAGCGCGAACGTGAGGTGATTGGCCCCCGAGGTGAAGGCCCGCTCGACGTCCAGGTCGTCGCGGAAGATGTCGAAGCGGTCGGGATCCTCGAAAGCCCGCGGATCACGGTTGGCCCCGGCCAGTAGGCAGGTCACCGTAGAACCTGCCGGGATCACCCCGCCGGTCACCTCCACGTCCTCCGACGGCTGGCGCATGATCATCAGCACCGGCGGTGTGTGGCGCAGCGTCTCGGCGAAGGCGTTGCGGATCAGGCTGCGGTCCTCACGCACCGCCGCCATCTGGCGAGGGTTCTCGATCAGCCGCCAGAACATGTTCGTGAGCGACCGGTCGGTGGTCTCGCCGCCGGCGGTCAGCAGCAGGCTCACGAACGACTTGATCTCGATGTCGCCGAGACGCTCACCGTCGACCTCGGCGTGCACGAGCTTGGTGAGGAGGTCGTCGCGCGGGTTGTGGCGGCGATCCTCGATGACCGGAAGCATGTAGGCCTCCAGATCCTCGCGGACCTGCTCGCCGGCGGCGTTGATCTCCGGATCGCCCGCCAGGTTGGCGAGATAGACGTTGATCGTGGTGTACCAGCGATGGAACAGGGCGTGATCGTCGGCCGGCAGGCCCAGCATGTCCACGATCACCTTGACGGGGAACCAGGTTGTGTACTGCTGCACGAAGTCCACGTGCCCGTCGTGGCGCCACGCGTCGAGCAGTTCTGCGCTGTTGCGCTCGATGACGGGCAGGAAGCTCTCCTGCAGCACCCGCCCCCGGAACTCGGGTGCCACGAGGTTGCGGTAGCGCGAGTGGTTGCGCCCCTCCATGGACAGCAGCGTGGGCCCGTGCACAGGCTCGAGCTGCCACTCGTAGTTGAGGGTCGTGAAAACGGGGTTCTTGAAGGCGCTAGAGACGTCGTCGTAACGGGTGATGAGGTAAGAGTTCATCTGCTCGTGGAAGTACAGCGGGTGGTCCTCCCGCAGGGCGGCCAGGATCGGGTAGGGATCCTCGTTGAACGCCGGTGAGAGGATGTCCGGTGCTTCGGCAGCCATGGATCTCCTTCCCTTGGTGGTCGCGCACTCCGCCGGATCCGGGGCGGCGACCCGTTGTCCCAGGTTGCGGACCTGACACGACCTGGTCTCGTACCCGAACGATATCAAACAAGCGGTTGACAGTCCCCTGCCGTTGGTACAGTCCTACGGTGTGGGAACCGGCGTCGAGGCCATGAGCGCCGCTGGCGGATCGAACGCACTCGATCCGGAGGCATCCGGCCGCGATCCTCGCCCCGATGCCACGCCGGAGGGGCTGCGAGGTGGACGCTGCACGGTGTGCGGCTATCCCATGCTCTACCGACCGCCCCTTTGCCCCCGGTGCGGAGGATCGTCCGTGGAACGCGCCAAGTTCGGGCCGGCGGGCACGGTCTGGAGTTCGACTGTCCTGCGCATCCGGGTGGCGGACCGGAAGCCGCCGGCGGTTCTCGCATACGTGGACTTCGACGAAGGTCCTCGTGCCCTCGTTCACGTCCACGGTGCCGAGGACCGGCCGCTGATGCCCGGCACCCGGGTGTGCCTGGCTGGTCGCGACGATCGGGGCGACCCGGTGGTTGTCCCGGTGGCCGCTGGTGATCCCACCGAGGAGAGGGCACCGCTGTGACCTGCCGGTCCGTTGCGCAGGCACGCCACGAGCAGGACGGCGGCGAGCACCCCCGATCGGGCGGACACCCATGACGGCGCCCGTCTCCATCCGAGGGGTCGGCACCAGCCGCTTCGCCCGCCAGCCGGAGACCCCGCCGACGCATCTCGCCTGGCAGGCCGTCACCGAGGCACTCGCCGATGCCGGCGTCACACCCGCCGCCGTCGAGGCGGTCTACGCGGGGACCGTGTTCGGCGATCCGGGAGTGACGACGCGTACCCTCCAGCATCTGGGGATCACGGGCGTGCCGGTCGTGACCGTGGAGAATGCCTGCGCCAGCGGCACGACGGCGTTTCATGAGGCGCACGTCGCCGTTGGCCAGGGCCGCTACGAGACGGTGCTGGCGTTCGGAATCGAGACGATGACCGCGGTCTTCGACGGGCCCATCGAGCCGTTGCTCTCGGACCCCGAAGGCGCGCAGGGCTTCGCCATGCCGAGCCTCTACGGCATGGCAGCGCACCGTTACCAGCACTGCTACGGCGTCACGCCCGAGCAGATGGCACTCGTGGCTGTGAAGAACCGGCGCCACGCGCTGGGCAACCCCCGCGCCCAGCACGCCGGCGAGTTCACGGTCGAGCAGATCCTGGACTCGCGGCCGATCTCCGACCCGCTGACACTGCTGCAGTGCTGTGACATCAGCGATGCCGCCGCAGCCGCCGTGTTGGGCCCGCCGAGGCCGGCCGGCGGCACCGGCGGCGACTCGGACGTGCCGGTGCGGGCCTCGGCGCTGGCCTCGGGGCAGGCCTGGGACCACACCAGCGACCTGGTCTGGGGCTGGCAACTCGTGTCCGACACCGGCCGGGCCGCGTTCGAGCAGGCCGGAATCGGACCGGAGGACATCGACGTCCTCGAGGTGCACGACGCTTTCACGATCGGAGAGATCGTCACGACCGAGGCACTCGGCCTGTGCGAGTTGGGCGGCGGCGGGGCGCTGGTGGCCTCCGGGCGCACCAGCCTCGGCGGCGCCCAGCCCGTCAACCCCTCCGGCGGCCTGCTGGCCCGCGGGCACCCCCTCGGCGCCACCGGGCTGGGCCAGATCGCCGAGATCGTCTGGCAGTTGCGCGGCATGGCCGAGGGCCGCCAGGTGGAAGGCGCCCGGATCGGAGTGGTGGAGACGATGGGCGGTGGCACCGCCGGTATCGACGGCAACGCCTGCGTGGTGGCCGTCCTGGAGGCTCCGGGAGAGCCGCGGTGAGCGGCGTCGACGGCGACGTGGACCTTCTGACGCCCGAGCGGGTCGCCGACCCCTACCCGATCTTCGCCGAGCTGCGGCGCGGGCGACCCGTCTTCTACAACGAGCACCACCGCGCCTGGTTCATCCACCGCCACGACGACCTGCTGGCGGCGCTGAAGGACCCGCGGTTCTCGTCCGACCGCATCCGGCCGGTCTTCGAGCACAAGCTCACCGATGCCCAGCGCCGCGAGCGCGCCCCCACCTACCGGATCCTCGGCGAGTGGATGGTGTTCCGCGACCCGCCCGACCACACGCGCCTGCGCAAGCTCGTCAGCCGCGCCTTCACCCCCCGGGCCATCTCCCTGTGGCAACCCCGCATCATCGAGGTGATCGACAGCCTCATCGCCGAGCTGGCGCCGCGCGGCCACATGGACGTGATTTCCGACTTCGCCTACCCGCTGCCCGCGGTCGTGATCGCCGAGATGATGGGCGTGCCGCCCGAGGACCGCGACCTGTTCAAGGACTGGTCCGACGACCTGATGGTGTTGGTGTTCGGCGCCCGCGGCGTCGCCGGGCGCCGCGAGCGCGCCCAGAACGGGCTCCTGGAACTCTCGGAATACCTGGGAACGCTCGTCCGGCACTTCCGGGCCGAGCCGGCGGAGAACCTGATTCACACCCTCATCCGCGCCCAGGAGGGCGACGACACGCTGACCGACGACGAGATCGTGGGCACCTGCATCCTGCTGCTCTTCGGCGGTCACGAGACCACCACGAACCTCATCGGCAACGGGCTGCATGCCCTGCTTCAGAACCCCGACCAACTTGAGCGACTCCGCGCCAACGACGACGGCGACTACCTGCGGGCGGCGACGGAGGAGATCCTGCGCTTCGACGGTCCGTCGAAGATGCAGGTGCGGATGGCCGCCACCGACATCGACATGGGCGGCCAACTGATCCGCCGCCACGACATGGTCTACCTGGTGCAGGCCGCCGCCAACCGGGACCCCAACGTCTTCGCCGAGCCCGACCGCTTCGACCTCGAACGCAACCCCACCGACCACGTGGGCTTCGGGTTCGGTCTGCACTACTGCCTCGGCGCCGCGGTGGCGCGCCTGGAGGGTTCGATCGCGCTCGACGCCCTCGCCCGGCGGTTGCCCGACCTGCGCCCCGGCCCCGAGCCACCCGAGTGGCATCCGACGCTCATCAGCCGGGGGATGTCCTCGTTCTGCGTGTCCTACACCCCCAGCGAGGGGATCCCGGCGTGAGCGAGCCGGACGCCCCGCTCGTCTCCCTCGCCGGCAAGCGGGCGGCCGTCACCGGTGCCAGCGGAGACATCGGCCGGGCCGTCGCGCTGGCCCTCGCCGGCGCCGGTGCCGACGTGGCGCTGCTGGCGCGCCGGCGCGAGCGCCTCGAGGCCCTCGCCGACGACCTTCGCGCACTGGGCCGCCGGGCCGCCGCGCTGGCGGTGGACGTGACCGATGGCGAGGCTCTCGCGACCGCAGCCTCCGCCGCCGCCGAGCGACTCGGGCCCATCGACATCCTCGTGAACAACGCCGGCGGCGCCCGCTTCCTCGCCCCCGCGCTCGAAGTCGCCGAGGGCGGCTGGACCAAGACGGTGGCGCTCAACCTCACCGCCCCGTTCCTCTGCGCGCAGGCCTTCGGCGGTCCGATGGTCGAACGGGGCGGTGGCTCCATCGTGAACGTGGGCTCGGTGGCCGGCCTGCGCCATCTCGCCGGCATGTCGGCCTACAGCTCGGCCAAGGGAGGACTGTTCGCCCAGACCCGTGCCCTGGCACGGGAGTGGGCGCCGCACGGCGTGAGAGTCAACGCCGTCGCCCCCGGCTACGTGGCCACGTCCGGCTGGGACTCCTTCGACCCCGACGAGGTCACCGCTGCCTCCGAACTCAGCATCCCGCTCGGCCGCTGGGCCACCCCCGCCGAGGTGGCCGGTCCCATCGCCTTCCTGGCCTCGGACGCCGCCTCCTACATCACCGGCGCCACCCTCATCATCGACGGCGGGATGCTCGCATGACCGCAACGAACCCGTAGGACCACAAGGAGACACAACGTGAGCAGCGACCTGGAACGCCGCATCGCCCGTATCGAGGCCCGCGAGGCGATCCGCGAGCTGGTCTTCGACTACTCGGTGGCCGTGGACGACCGGGACTACGAGCGCATCGGCGAGATCTTCTGCGACGACGCCACGTTCGCGCACGCCGACGGGCGCGACGCCACCGAGGGCCGCGACGCCATCGTGGACTTCTACCGATTCCGCACCGGCCTCATGGGGCCGACCTACCACTACCCCCACAGCCACCGGATCGACTTCGACGACGACGACCACGCCACGGGGACCGTGCTCGCCCACGCCGAACTGGCCCTCGAGGGCACGACCTACCAGGTGGGGCTCCGCTATGTCGACACCTACCGGCGCGAGCACGGGAACTGGCTCTTCGGTTCGCGCACGGTGTGCTTCCTGTATTTCATGCCCCTCAGCGAGCTCGTGGGCGGGGGACTCGGTGCGCCCGACCGCAAGCGCTACCCGGATGTCGGCCCGATGCCCGCCGACCTGCCCGAGACGCTTGCGACCTGGCGTGCCGCCAAGGGTCTCGACTGACCGCGGCCGCCAATCTGTCGTGATCGAACCGCCGCGCATACTCTGAGAGAGTCCGACCGACGCAAGGACGAATCACCATGACCACCACCCCAGCCGCGAACTCTCCCGACGTGATCGGCGACATCGTGACCGCCTGCAAGGCCCTCGCCGCCAACGGCTGCGACACCGGGATCGGCGGCCATGTCAGCGTCCGGGCGCCCGGCGAGGACGCCCTCTGGATCAACGCCTTCGACCGCACCCTCGGCGAGGTGGGCCGTGATGACGTGATGAAGCTCGACTACGAGGGCAACCTGCTCGCGGGCAACCGCTTCATCAGCCCCGGCTGGGAGTTCCATGCCGGCATCTACGGCCAGCGCTCCGACGTGAACTCGATCGTGCACACGCATTCGTTCTGGATCTGCGCCCTGGCTTCGATGGCGCGGCCGCTGAAGATGCGCCACAACCTGTGCACCCTCTTCTACGAGGACCAGGTCATGAGCCCCGACGACGACTTCGCCTCGATCGGGCCGGTGATCGGTGACTGCTCGACCGTGCTCATCCCGTGGCACGGGGGTATCACCGTCGGGCGCAGCCTGCCGCGCGCGGCCGCCCTCCACGTCACGCTCGACCAGATGGCCCGACTGGATGTCACGCTGGAGCCCACCGGGGCGCCGGAGCTTCCCACCGAGACCCGGCTTCCGATGCGCAAACTCATCGACGAGGTGGCCGGCTACCTGGAGCAGACCTGGGATCTCATGGGCCGACAGGCCGCCGACTACCGCCACCGGGGCGTCTGACAGGCACACTTCGCCTGCCAGCGAGCCCGACCCAGCCGCACGACCCGAGGAGAACCGAGACAATGACAGCCGTTGCCGCCGCAGCCGGACCGGACATCCTGGCGCCGGAGTTCAACGCCGACCCGTACCCGTTCTACGCCGAGATGCGGGAGCGATACCCGCTGTACCACCACGAGGTCTCGGGGTTCTGGATGGTGTCTCGCTACCGGGATGTGGAACGGATATTCAAGGACGGCGAGTCGTTCTCCAGCCGCAACTACGAGTGGCAGAACGAACCCATCCACGGTGGCCGCACGATGCTGCAGCTCGACGGCCGCGAGCACTCCGCCCACCGCAACATCGTCGGCCCGCAGTTCCGCGGCACCTACCTCGAGACGCGGGTGCGGGACATCATCGAGCACACCGCCCACAAGCTGATCGACCGATTCGAGTCCGACGGCCACGTTGACCTGCGCGAGCAGTTCACCAAGAAGTTCCCGCTCGACGTGATCATGTACATGATCGGGCTCCCGCTGGAGGACCACGAGACCTTCCGCCGCTGGGTGGACCTGGGCATCGAGTTCCAGTCCAACTTCGCCGGCGACCCGGAGGTGGAGCGGCGGGGCCTCGAGGCGCAGGCGCAGTTCGCCGACTACCTCACGCCCATCATCGCCGACCGGCGAGAGAATCCCGGCGAGGACCTGCTCTCGAAGATGCTGGAGGGGAGTTCCGACGGCATCACCATGGAGGACTGGGAAGTGCGGGCCTTCACGAGCCTGCTGGTGAGTGCGGGCGGGGAGACGACCGACAACGCGCTGGCCTCGATGGTGTGTCGCCTGCTCGAGGATCCCGAGCAGATGGAGGCCGTGCGCAGCGACCGATCACTGATCACTGCGGCGTTGGCCGAGACGCTGCGCCACTCGGGACCGGTGCAGATGATCATGCGCCAAGCCGAACGCGACACCGAGCTGTCCGGCGGCGTGGTCCCCGCCGGGGGGACGGTGGCCTGCGTGCTCGGCGCTGCCAATCGCGACCCCGACCAGTTCGCCGATCCCGACAAGTTCGACATCCACCGCGCCGACTTGAACGTGGCGAAGGCGTTCAACGCCGCCGCCAATCACGTGGAGTTCGCCCTCGGGCGGCACTTCTGCGTGGGGGCGCATCTGACCCGGGTGGAGGTGGACGTCGCCATGGACGCCCTGCTGGACAGGCTCCCCGCGATGGACTTCGCCCCCGGCTTCGAGGCCGACGAGACCGGCATCTTCACCCGCGGCCCCCGCCACGTGGAGCTTGTCTTCCGGCCCGCGGTTTGACCGACACTCGCGGGCGGGCGCTCCGCGAGACCTACCAGTAGGGTGCCGGGAGTCCGCGACGACTGAACGCAATCCGACGAGCCCGAGGAGGTTGGGCAATGGCGGCGTACTTGATCTCAAGCATCGACGTGATCGACGAGGACAGTTATGAGGAGTACCAGGAGCGGGGCATGGCACTCCTGGAGAACTACGGCGGGAGATACCTCGTCAGCGGCGGCGACGTCAAACTTCTGAGGGGTGACTGGAGGCCGCGGCGGCTCATCCTCGTCGAGTTCGACAGCGCCGACGACATTGAGGCCATGTTCGCCTCCGACGAGTTCGTGAACCTCCGGGAACTCGCCTCCGGTGCCATCGAGGGCACACTCATACAGGTCGAGGGCGTCTAGACGGCGACGACGCCAGGGGTCTGCGTGCCCCGGGGGCCCGAATAAGAACCCAGGAGCATGCGGCGACTCGGACAGAGCGGGTTCCAGTGGGCCTGAGCCAAGGAAGTACCGGCGAGGACGTCGACAGCGCGGCTCGCCGCGCCGCCGAGCATCTGTCGCGCGTTCAGCCGCTGTGGAGCCTGGCCGAGAAGGTGGCGCCGGCCCACACCGCCCTCGTGGTGGTCGACGTGCAGAACGACTTCTGCTCGCCGGACGGCATGATGAGCGCCGAGGGGCTCGATGTCGGCTCGGCGGTCGTCACCGCCGAGCGATTGGAGGGCTTCATCGGCTCGGCCCGGCGAGCCGGCGTGCTGGTGGTGTTCGTCCGCAGCGTGCTATCCAGCGAGGACAACCGCTACCTCAGCGACGTGATCCTCGAGCAGGCCACCCGGCGCCGGGCCGGCAGCTACACGCTGCGGCCGGTGTGCGTGGAGGACTCCTTCGGCGGCGACTACTACGGCAACGTGCGGCCCGCTCCCGGTGACCCCGTCGTCACCAAGCACCGCTACAGCGCATTCCTGCGCACCGACCTGGAGACCGTCCTGCGCACCGCCGGCATCCGCACGGTCGTGCTTGCAGGGGTGGCAACCAACGTCTGCGTCGAGACAACCGCACGCGACGCCTTCATGCGCGACTTCTACGTGGTGCTCTGCTCGGACGGCACCGCCGCCTACAGCAACACCGAGCACGAAGCCACCCTCACCACAATCGACCACTTCTTCGGCCAGGTCGCCTCCATCGCCGAGATCACCACCGCCTGGGACCACTAACGAGCGCGACCCGACCGGACACCCGCGAATCCGCGAGAGCGGGAATCAATCTTATTGCCGAGTGTTTTGGTCGGGATTCCTGTAGCCTGCTCCGGTCGGCCGACTGCCGGCACTGCAATCGCACCGGAGAACCGGAGGATCATTCATGTCCGAGACAGCAACGATGCTCGAAGCCAACGCCGCCTACGTCGCAGGCTTCAGCGAGGGCAACAAGCCCATGCCCCCGGCTCGCGGGGTGGCGGCGGTGGTCTGCATGGACGCCCGCATCCACCCGTCGGAGATGCTGGGCCTGACCCTCGGCGACGCCCACGTGATCCGCAACGCCGGCGGGCGCGTCTCCGACGACGCCATCCGCTCGCTCATCATCTCCTCGACCCTGCTGGGCACCAGGGAGTTCATCGTCGTCCATCACACCGACTGCGGGATGGTCACGTTCTCCAACGACGACCTGCGGGGCATCCTCGCCGAGCGGCGCGGCAGCGACGCCAGCGACATCGACTTCCTGCCCTTCGGCGACCTCGAGCAGAGCGTCCGCGACGACATCGCGACCATCCGTGCCAGCGAGCACCTCGACCAGTCGATCCCGGTGCGGGGATTCATCTACGACGTCGACACCGGGGCGCTCCACGAGGTGAACTGACCCTCCACGCCGGAACCGCCGGTCTCCTCCCGGGAGCAGGCCGGCGGCAACGAACGGGCGGCGCGCTCAGTCGTGTGCCGCGCCGACCCCCCGCTCGCCGCGGGCGAACTCGCCGCCCGTCGGCGACACCTCCGGGATGTCGCCCTCGCGGGTGGCAAGGTCGATCATCACCTGCAGCAGCACGTCGGCGCCGGCCGCCAGGTCGGCGGGTGCGGTGTACTCGGCAGGATTGTGGCTGAGCCCCTTGTGGCTCTGCACGAAGATCATCCCGGTGGGACAGACCCTCGCCAGCATCTGGGCGTCGTGGCCGGCGCCCGAGGGCAGACGCTTCACGCTGTGACCCAGGCGCCGGGCGGTGGCCTCCACGAGGTCCACCAGCGGGATGTCGAAGATGACCGGCTCGAAGCGGGCCATGGAGCGGGTGGAGATGCCGACGCCCTCGGAGGCGGCGATCCGCTCGATGCTCGTCGCCATGAGCCGTTCCGCCTGCTGCAGCTCCTGCTCGTGGATGTTGCGCATGTCCACGCAGAGCCGCGCCCTACCGGCGACCACGTTCACCAGGTCGGGGTGCAGGTCCATGACCCCGACCGTGGCGACCTGGTAGCCACCGATGTCGGCGGCAATCTCCCGCGCCGCCACCGCCACGCGGGCGGCGGCGTGGCCGGCGTCGCGGCGCATGTGCATCGGCGTCGTGCCAGCGTGGTTGGACTGCCCCTCGATGGTCACCTCCTGCCAGGAGATGCCCTGCACGCCGGTGACCGCACCGATGGTGACGCCATCCTGCTCCAGCACGGGGCCCTGCTCGATGTGCAGCTCGACGAAGGCGAACGGCGCCGGGGCGGGACACGGGGCGGCCCCGCGGTAGCCGATGCGGTCCAACTCGGCGCCCACGGTGATCCCGTCGCTGTCGGTCACGTCGAGAGCCTCCTCGACGCTCATGCCGCCCACGAACGTGAGGCTCCCCAGCATGTCGGGCGGGAACCGCGAGCCCTCCTCATCGGTGAAGAAGGCGACAGCCAAAGGGCGGCGCAGCCGCACGCCGGCGGTGCTGAGGGTTTCGATGACCTCCAACCCGGCCAGCACGCCCAGGTTGCCGTCGTAGCGGCCGCCGGTCCGGACGGTGTCGATATGGCTGCCGGTCATGACGGGGGGACCGTCACCGGCGCCCGGGTACACGGCGACCACGTTGCCGACGACATCCACCGTGACCGACAGGCCCAGGTCGCGCATCCAGCCCACCACCAGGTCCCGCCCGTCGCGGTCCTCGTCGGTCAGCGCCAGCCGGCAGTTCCCGCCGTCGCCGGTGTCGCCGATCTGCGCCAGGGCCTCCAGGCGGCCCAGGAGCCGGTCGACGTCTATCCGCAGGTCACCCAGATCGCTGCTCGCTGCATTGCTCACGTGCCTATGCTCATTGACACCCCGGGGGGTGTCAATGACCCCACCGGCCAACCGGCGATCGGCACTGCCATGGGAATCGTACACATCGAGTTTTTCGTCGAGCCCTTCTCGGAGGGTTCGCCGGGCCCGCACGTGGAGGCGGCGATTGCCGCCTTCGAGGACCTCGGCATCGCCACCGACGTGGGGCCGTTCGCAACAACCGCCGCGGGCGAGCCCGAGCGGCTGGCGCAGGCGGTGGCGGTCATGATTCGCGACGCCACCCAGGCGGGCGCCACGAGGATCGCCCTCCGTCTCGAGCGGCCTGGGCTAGAGCCCCCCGACGCGCCGGCACGGGCCGGCGACGAATGAGCGACGACGAGCACCCGCTCTGGCGAACACTGCGGCCCGTTGCGGCTGCGGTGGGCGGCGAGTTGCTGCCGACGGGTGAGCAGACGCCCGGGGACATTCCCCTGGAGTTCGAGGGCGAGACAGTGGGCGTGCTGCGCCTGCAGGGGCTGGACGGCGCGCTGGGTCGCCTGATCGAGACGATCGAACGCGAGCTGGGCGACTCGCTGGCGAACCTGTCGCGCACCGACAAGCAGATCGCGGTGCGGCTGCTGACCGAGCGGGGCGCCTTCCTGCTGCGCAAGGGTGTGGAGGACGTTGCGGCCGCCATGGGGGTCAGCCGCATCACCATCTACAACTACCTCAACGCCATGGAGCAGCCGGCTTCGGGCGGTCGCGACCGCGAGGGTTAGCGACCGGAACGTCTGCGGCCGCCTGCCTCAGGCCGCTCCGCCGGCCACTCCCGCCATCCAGAGGCCAAGGCGCTCCACGGTGGCCTCCGCGCGATCCAGAACGCCCATCATGCGGCCCTCGTACATCACACCAATGCGGTCCGACAGCGCCAGAACCTCGTCGAGGTCCTCAGAGATCAGCAGGGTGGCACACCCCGCCGCCTTCTGGGCCACGAGCCGGTTGTGGATGTACTCGGCGGCGCCGACGTCCACGCCGCGCGTGGGCTGGGCGGCCAGGATCACCTTGGGCTCCGCCGACAACTCCCGAGCCAGGATGAGCTTCTGGATGTTGCCGCCGGAGAGGTTCGACGTCGGCACGTCGATGTGGGGCGTCTTGACGGCGAACCGCTCGACCAGATCCCGGCAGTGCTCCCGCATGGCCCCCAGTCGCAGGAATCCCCTGCGGCTGAACTCGGTGCCCTGGTTCAGCAGGACCAGGTTCTCCGCCACCGAGAACATCCCGATCACGCCGTCGCGCATGCGCTCCTCGGGCACGTACGAGAGACCGGCGTCGCGCACCCGCCGCGGGTGTTGCCCGGTCACGTCGTTCCCGTCGATCAGGACGCTGCCTTCCTGCACGGGGCGCAGCCCGGCGATCGCCTGGGCCAACTCGGACTGGCCGTTGCCGGAAACCCCGGCCAGTCCCAGGATCTCACCGGCGCGCACGCCGAACGACATCCCCGCCACGGCCTCGTCGCCGCGGTCGCTCAGCACGTGGAGATCGGTCACCTCCAGCAACGGCTCGCCGGGTTGCACGTCGGGACGATCCGGCACCATCTGCACTGGCCGGCCGACCATGAGGCGGGCGAGTTCGGCGCGGTCGGTGTTGGCCGGCGTGGTCTCCCCGGTCACGCGGCCGTCGCGCAGCACAGTGATGCGATCCGAGACCGCCATCACCTCGTGCAGCTTGTGCGAGATGAAGACCAGGCCCCGACCGTCGGCGGCCATGCGGCGCAGGACGACGATCAGCTCGTCCACCTCCTGGGGGGTGAGCACCGCGGTGGGCTCGTCCATGACCAGGACGGTCGCCTCCCGGTAGAGGGCCTTGAGGATCTCCACCCGCTGGCGCTCCCCCACGGCGAGTTGCCAGAGGGGGGCGTCGGGGTTGACGCGCAGCCCGTACGTCTCTGAGAGCTCGCGGATCCGGTTCGCCACCGTCGGCAGGTCGGTGAGCGGGCGGCGACTCGACTGCAGTCCGAGTGCCACGTTCTCTGTCACGGTGAGGGGCGGCACCAGCATGAAGTGCTGGTGGATCATGCCGATGCCGTGCTCGATGGCGGCCGACGGGGAGTCGATCACAACCCGCTGCCCGCGCAGGAAGACCTCGCCGGCCTCGGCGCGATACATGCCGTAGAGGATCTTCATGAGCGTGCTCTTGCCCGCTCCGTTCTCCCCCAGCAGAGTGTGCACCTCGCCGGCCTCGAGGTTGAAGTCGACGGCGTCGTTGGCGAGGACGCCCGGGAACCGCTTGGTGATCCCGCGCATCTCCAGCAGCGGCGGGGCGGCGCTCATGTGTGGGATCGCTCCGTCACGCCGGATCTCCTCCGAAGCCGTGGGTTGCGGGGTCGTGCGCTGCAGGTTGGGATCGGCCGGAGCCACCTCGCGGATGCAAGCGCCCCGCGAGGTGGCCCCGGTCTCTCGATCCTAGGAACCGGTGTTGATGCTGCCGTCGATGATGCCGGCGACGGTGTCCTCGCCGATCGCACGGATGTCCGCCGACAGGCCGTAAGCGTCGTTGAAGGCAATGTTCAGGCCGCCGTTGGCCAACGTGAGCGTGAACGACTCGCCGCCCTTGACACCCCGATCGATCGCAGCGGCGATCTCCGAAAGGATGACCTCCCACTCATAAACCTGGGAAGCCACCACGATCTCCGGCGCCAACTCCGTCTGATCGGCCTGCGTCGCGAACCACGCCGCTCCCTCACGCTGCGCGACGCCCACGGCACCCACGACCATCTGCGCCGTACCGGTCATCACGTCCGCGCCCTGCGACACGTGCGCCTCGGCGGTCTCCGCGGCCTTGGCCACATCGCTGAAGGACTCCGTGTACACCACATTGACGTCCACCGAGGCGTCCTGCGCACCCGCGCCGGACACGAAACCGTCCACGAACAGCTTCGCGTCACCCACCTCGATGGGTCCCACAACGCCGATCACACCCGTCTCGGTCAACGCCGCCGCCATCGACCCGAGCACATAACCGCCCTGATCCGACGCCGCCGTATAAGCGAACACATTCGCCAAACCGAACGTGTCGTTCGAGGTACCCCACGCGAACGACGTGTCCGGGAAGTCCTGGGCGATCTCCTGCAGCGACCCGCCGTACTGCGAACCGTGCGCGATCACCAGATCGAACCCGGACTCCGCGTACTCCCGAATCGCCACCGCAGCATCCTCAACGATGAAGGTCCCGTCAGTGACCTCCACCTCCAACTCACGCGTCTCACCCAACGCCGCAACACCATCCACGATGCTCTGCGTGAACGCCAGATCATTCGACGCCGACGGCGCCACAATCGCCACCCGCAACGGCCCAGACGGAGCCGGAGCGGCTTCGCCCATCGTGTTGATGCTGCCGTCGATGATGCCGGCGACGGTGTCCTCGCCGATCGCACGGATGTCCGCCGACAGGCCGTAAGCGTCGTTGAAGGCAATGTTCAGGCCGCCGTTGGCCAACGTGAGCGTGAACGACTCGCCGCCCTTGACACCCCGATCGATCGCAGCGGCGATCTCCGAAAGGATGACCTCCCACTCATAAACCTGGGAAGCCACCACGATCTCCGGCGCCAACTCCGTCTGATCGGCCTGCGTCGCGAACCACGCCGCTCCCTCACGCTGCGCGACGCCCACGGCACCCACGACCATCTGCGCCGTACCGGTCATCACGTCCGCGCCCTGCGACACGTGCGCCTCGGCGGTCTCCGCGGCCTTGGCCACATCGCTGAAGGACTCCGTGTACACCACATTGACGTCCACCGAGGCGTCCTGCGCACCCGCGCCGGACACGAAACCGTCCACGAACAGCTTCGCGTCACCCACCTCGATGGGTCCCACAACGCCGATCACACCCGTCTCGGTCAACGCCGCCGCCATCGACCCGAGCACATAACCGCCCTGATCCGACGCCGCCGTATAAGCGAACACATTCGCCAAACCGAACGTGTCGTTCGAGGTACCCCACGCGAACGACGTGTCCGGGAAGTCCTGGGCGATCTCCTGCAGCGACCCGCCGTACTGCGAACCGTGCGCGATCACCAGATCGAACCCGGACTCCGCGTACTCCCGAATCGCCACCGCAGCATCCTCAACGATGAAGGTCCCGTCAGTGACCTCCACCTCCAACTCACGCGTCTCACCCAACGCCGCAACACCATCCACGATGCTCTGCGTGAACGCCAGATCATTCGACGCCGACGGCGCCACAATCGCCACCCGCAACGGCCCAGACGGCTCGGCCGGCGGCGGCGGGGGCGGTGCATCGTCGGTTTCCGGCGCCTCGTCGGTCGCCGGTGCCTCTGTCTCTGCCGGCGGTGTCGGCGCCGGTGCCGGCGCCTCGGTGACCGCCTCCTCGTCGTCGCCGGCGCAGGCCGCGGCCAGCAGCACGATCGCCAGCAGCGCCGCGAGCAGTCCGAAGGACTTGGCGCGTCTTGTGGACATTCTCATCTTGACCCCTTTGTCGTCCGATGCGTGCCCGGCAAGCGACAGCCGGGTTGCCAGAGACTACGCCAAAACTCCCTAACAATTTGTTCAGTTCGCAGCCTCGGCAACGATGTTGTCGGCTAGTGCTCGGCGCCGCGCCGGAGATGTTGTCGGCTAGTGCTCGGCGCCGCGCCGGAGATGTTGTCGGCTAGTGCTCGGCGCCGCGCCGGAATGGTCGCGTGAGCGCCGAGGGTGCGCCGATGCGGTGCGTCACGACCACCAGGGCGATGATCGTCACCGCCGCGGGCGCCATCGCGGTGAGCTGGGCCGCCGCCCCGCTGAGGATCCCGAGCGTCTGCCACTGCAGCACCGCAGAGGTCACCAGACTGAACAGCAGCGACCCGGCCAACACGCCCAGCGGGCGCCACGCCCCGAAGTACACCAGCGCCACGGCGATGAAGCCCATGCCGTTGGTCATGTTCTGGATGAAGATGCCCGTCGTCTCGAGCGCCAGGACGGCGCCTGCGGCGCCGGCGAGGGTGTTGCCGATGAGGATCGCGCCGTAGCGCGTGCGGGCCACGCTCACGCCGAGGCTGTCGGCGGCCTGGGGCGTGTCGCCGACCGCCCGGATGTTGAGCCCGAACGTCGTGCGGTTGACGAGCAGGGTCACTGCGGGGACCAACAGGAACGCCAGGTAGATGACGAGGCTGTGGTTGTAGAGATCCGGGTACTCGATGTCCAGGCGGCCCTCGGGCACTGTGGAGTCGAACAGGCCGTCGAAGCCCCGGATGGGGAGCGGCGTGCCGACGAGCTGGCGGAACAGCAGGTCGCTGAACCCCAGGCCGAAGAGGTAGATGCCGATGCCGCTGATGCCCTGCTCGGCGTGGAGCGTCACCGTGATGAAGGCGTAGACCAGCCCCATGACCGAGCCGACGCCGAGGCCCACCAGCAGCCCGTACCACGGCTGGCCGGTCTGCAGCATGGTGTAATAGGCGCCGAACGCCCCCAACAGCATGACGCCGTCGACGCCGAGGTTGAGCACCCCGCTGCGCTGGCCGACGCTCTCGCCGACCGCCGCGATGAGGTACGCCGCCGCCAGGCGGATGGCTGAAGCCACGGTGACCACGAGCGTGGCAAGCGTGAAGAAGCCGCTCCAGCCGCTGCGAGCCTGGGCGAACACCTCCACGGTCGCGATGTCGAGCGCGGCGAGACTCGGAGTCATGGCTCCGCTCCCTCGCCGGACGGCGTCGTCGGAGCATCCGCCCCACCGGAGGCGGCGCTCCCGGTGCGGTCATGCTCGGGTGATGCGCCGATGTCGAACCGCTCCCCCAGGTGCCGCGCCCAGCGCACCGCCCGGTCACTGCTGACGACGAACACCACGACCAGCCCGCTGAGCGCAACGACGAGCGGCGTCGCCACCTGCACGGCCCGCTGCAGGGCGTTCGCCCCCACCAGCAGACCTCCGAAGAGGATGGCGGCGGGGATGGTCCACAGCGGGTGCAGCCCGCCGAAGAGGGCCGCCACGATGCCGTTGAATCCGGCCAACTGCGTGAAGCCGGCCGGACCGCTCTCGACGCTGAGCCGGTGGGCCACCGAGGAGAACACCAGCACCGCGCCACCGAGCCCCGACATCATCCCGCTGAGCGTCAGCGCCTGCACGATCCTGCGCTCCACCTTCATGCCGGCGTAGCGGGAGGCGTCCTTGCTGCCGCCGACCGCCCGGATCTCGTAGCCGAGCGACGTGCGCCACAGCAGGAAGAAGGCGCCGATGGCGACCACGGCACCGATGACGATGCCGAGGTTCATCTGCGTGTCCCCGAGCAGGATCGGCAGGTCGGAGTTGGGCGACAGGCGCTTCGTCTGGGCGATGTGATTGCCGGCCTCCACGGCCTCCTTGTCGATCATCGGACCCAGCAGCAGGTACTGCATCATGTACCCCGCCACGATGTTGAGCATGATCGTGGAGAGGATCTCGTTCACGTTGGCGTAGGCCTTCAGCACGCCCGGGATGAACCCCATGCAGGCGCCGCCGACCGCGCCGGCGATCAGCGCCAGGGGCAGCAGCGCGCCTCGGTGCAGATCCGGCAGCGCCAGCACCACGACGGTGGACAGCAGTGCGCCGGCGATGATCTGCCCCTCCCCGCCGATGTTGATGACCGAGGCCCGGAAGGCGATGCAGATGCCCACGCCCACGAGCAGCAGCGGCGTCGCCTTGACGGTGGTGTCGGCGAACTCGCTGATCCCGCCGAAGGCGCCGGTGAACATGGCGCGGTAGCCCTCGACGGGGTCACCGCCGAATCCCCAGACCATGGCCGCCCCGACCAGCAGCGCGGCGACCGTCGCCGTGAGCGGAACCAGCGGGCCCATGACGCGCCGCACGACGCGCTGGACAACCCAGTCGCTGATTCGTGCATCCACCGTCACAGTCCCGATCACCGCCCCTCGTCGTCGAAGCGCAGACGCACCACTCTAGATAGCGGGAGCATCACCCGCCGGTCATCGGCGGCGAGGGGCTCGGGTAACCTCGTGCCGAGCCCTATGCCACCGGTCGACCTGCGCGCCCGCGCCCGCTCCCGCTCGCACGTCTCGACTGCGGTCGGCGAGGTTGCCGGCCGGCAGGCCGTCATCGTGCGGCTCGGAGCCGACGAATCGCACCGCGCCATCACCACCGACGCCGGCGAGTCGATCCGCGCGGCGGTCGAACTGGCCCTGGAGAAGCGGCTGCCGATCGTGGGCTTCGTGGCGGCGACCGGTCCCGACGTCGGTGGCGGCATCACCTCGGTGCACGGCTGGGGAATCGCCGCGCGCGCGCTGGTGTCGGCCTCGGGGGTGGTGCCGATCCTGCTGTGCGTCACCGGACCCATGCTCTCGGGACCGGCGCTGCTGCTCGGGATCGCCGACCTCGTTGTCATGGTCGACGACGGCTTCGCCTTCGTGAGCGGGCCCGCCATGGTGGAGCAGTTCACCGGCGTCCCGGTGGCTGCGGAGGATCTCGGGGGCTCGGCGGTGCATGCGGCCCGCAGCGGGGTGGTCTCGCTCGTCGTGCCCGACGGCGACGCCGCCGCTGTCGCGGTCGGCGAACTGTTGCGGTTCCTGCCGCCGCACGTGGACGAGATCTCTGAGCGCCTCCCGACGGGCGATCCCGCCGATCGTGCCACGCCGGAGTTGGGCGATGTCCTTCCGGCGTCGGCGACGGGGGGCTACGACGTGCGCGCCGTGCTGGAGGCGGTGGCCGACGACGGCGCGCTGGTCGAGTTGCGCGCCGGCTGGGCACCGAACCTGGTGACCGCCCTCGCCGCCGTGGACGGTTACCCCGTTGGGATGGTGGCCAACCAGCCGCAGCACCTCGCCGGCACACTCGACATCGCCGCCTCGCAGAAGGGGGCGAGGTTCGTGTCGTTCTGCGACGCCTTCAACCTGCCCATCGTGACCTTCGTGGACACCCCCGGCTTCCAGCCCGGCAAGGACCTGGAGTGGCGGGGGATGATCCGCCACGGTGCGCAGCTGGCCTTCGCCTATGCCGCCGCCACAGTCCCCAGGATCTGCGTGACGCTGCGCAAGTCCTACGGGGGGGCATACATCGTGATGGACTCCCGCTACATGGGCAACGACATGGCCTTCGCCTGGCCGTCCGCGGAGATCGCCGTGATGGGGGCCAAGGGGGCCACCGAGATCCTGCACCGCAAGGCGGACCCCGCCGAGCGGGCCGCGCTGGAGGACGAGTACGCCGAGCGGCTGCTGAACCCCTACCGCGCCGCCGAACGAGGCTCGGTCGACGCGGTGATCGATCCCGCCGACACCCGCACGGAGGTGGCCGAGGCACTGGCCCTGCTGTCCTCCAAGCGGGAGGAGATTCCCGGCAACCGCCACGGCAACACGCCGCTGTAGCCCGCCTGCCAGCGGCTTTACCGAACCGGGGGTTTGTCGGTATCATCTCGCCGGAAAGGCGGGCAAGTCTTGACAGAGTCCATCACCATCACCGACAACCGCACCGGCGAATCGGTCGAGATCCCCATCCTCAACGGCGGGGTGGACTCCGGCGGCTGGGCCAAGCTCCTCGGCAACATCTGGTTCTCCGACGATGCGTTCAGCCACACCGCCATCGGCGAGAGTTCGATCACGCAGATCGTGGGGGCCGAGGGAATCCTGCGCTACCGGGGCTACCCCATCGAGCAGTTGGCGCGTCGATCGACATACCTCGAGGTGGCTTACCTGCTCCTCTTCGGCGAACTGCCCACGCCGGACCAGTTCGACAACTGGCAGGACGAGATAACCCACCACACCTACATTCACGAGAACTTCCGCAAACGCTTCATGGAGTCGTTCCGCTACGACGCCCATCCGATGGGCGTTCTCGTCTCCTCGCTCGCCGCGCTCTCCACCTACTACCCCGAGGCCAAGGACGTGGAGGATCCCGAGGCGCGGATGCGCCAGATCGTGCGTCTCATCGCCAAGGTTCCGACCATGGCCGCCGCCGCGCACCGCTTCTCCATCGGCATGCCGTTCGTCTACCCGGACAACGACCTGGACTTCACATCCAACTTCCTGTCGATGATGTTCCGCGTGGCCGAGCCCCGCTACCACTGCCATCCGGCCGTTCGCCGGGCTCTCGAGATCCTGTTCATCCTGCACGCCGATCACAGCCAGAACTGCTCGACGACCACAGCCCGTGTCGTGGGCAGTGCCCATGCCGACCCGTACTCGGTGGTGGCCGCCGCCTGCGCGGCCCTCTACGGGCCGCGTCACGGGGGCGCCAACGAGGCGGTGCTGGCGATGCTGCGGGACATCGAGAGCTACGAGAACGTGGATCCGTTCATCGCCGACGTGAAGGCCGGCAAGTGCCGGCTCATGGGCTTCGGCCACCGCGTCTACAAGAACTACGACCCGCGGGCGCGCATCATCAAGGAGGCCGCCGACGAGGTGTTCCAGCTGGCAGGCCGCAGCCCGCTGCTGGACATCGCCCTCAAGCTCGAGGAGGTGGCGCTCGCGGATGAGTACTTCATCAGCCGGCGCCTGTACCCCAACGTGGACTTCTACTCGGGGTTGATCTACGAGGCCCTGAAGTTTCCCACCAACATGTTCACGGTGCTGTTCGCCATCCCGCGCACCGCCGGCTGGCTCGCCCACTGGAGCGAGATGCTGGAGAAGAGCTCACGGATCTCACGGCCCCGCCAGCTCTACGTGGGACACCCCGAGCGGGACTACGTCCCGATGGCCGAGCGCGGCTGAGGACATCGGTGGCCCGGCTCGGTCCCGCCGCGGCCCGGGCCGCGACGGGACCGGTCAAGATTCTCAGCCCAGAACCGTGATGATCTCGATGCGCTGGTCGAGGTCGAGGAGCGCCGCCGCCAGCGCCTGCACATCGCCGATCTCCAGGTTGGCGACCTCCTCGAAGAGCCGCTTCGTCGTGGGCAGTTCGGTATCGGGGGCGTAGGCCCGCCGGAGCACGGCGTTGATGTAGTCCGAGTTGCCCTCGTGGGTGTACTCGGCGTTCAGGACCGCCAGTGCCTCAGCCCACTCGTCGAGGGTCGGCCCGTTGGCCACCAGGTCGGCCAGGATCTCGGAGATGGTGACCTCGATCTGCTCGATGTACTGCGGATCGCCGGAGGCCACGATGAGTCCGCTGACGCCGGGCTCGGGGGCCAGGATCGGCGACACGCGACTCCCGGCGCTGTAGGTGGCGCCGATGTCCTCGCGGACCTGGGCCACCAGGCGGGCGTCCAGGATCGAGTTGAGGGCGGCCATGGTCACGTCCAGTGCCACGCTCAATTCGGCACGGGGTGCTTCGAAGTAGATCTCCACTCCGGTGCCCTGGGTGTCGGGCGGCAGCACCACCTCGCGCCGCACCACCCCGGCCGGCTCGGGCGAGCGGCGGTTGACGAACGTGTCGGCTTCGCCGGCGGGCAGCGTGCCGATGTATTGGCGCGCCATGACCGCCACGGTCTCCCGGTCGATGTCGCCCACCACGGCGACCAGCAGGTCGTCCACGTCGCCGAGGCGCGCCAGGTAGCGGTCCAGCAGCGACTCGGGCGTGAGGGCGGCGAGCACCTCAGGCGGCGCGACCGGGTTGAACCACTCGAAGGAGTCGGGGTGGCGGGCCTCGATGGCGGCGATCCCGGTCATCCAGTTGGGGTTGGACTCCGCAAACGAGAGGAGGATCTCACCCACCTGGAGCGCCTCGGCGAAGGCCTGATCGTCCACCTGGGGAGCGGTCACCAGCAGGTGCAGCATCTGGAACATCGTCTCGACGCCATCGGCCGCGGCCGAGCCGCTGAAGCCCTCCGTCGTCTCGCCGATGAAGGACGACACCCCGACGTTCTGCTCCTCGAGCAGGCGCCGCACCTGCGACGGGCCCAGGCCGCCGAGGCCGCTGTTGCTGACCGCACGCACCGCCAGCCGGCCGGCCAGAACCCGGTCGCCGGGCTCCATGGCCGACCAGCCACCTTGGGAGACCGCCTGCAGGTCCACCTGCGCCTCGGAGATGTCCGTGGGCACGAACACCACGGTGGCGCCGTTGGCGAAGGTCCATTCGTAGCCGTCCTCGAAAGCCTCCACCGGGCCCTCGGAGACCGGATCCACCGGCGCGGGGGCCTCCATGAGGGAACTGATCTGCACGGTCCGCTGGGGCACGGATCCCGGCGCAGCGCCCTCGACGGCGGCCTGCATCTCCTCGACGGTGGGCACCTCGGAGGGGTCGGACCCGACGGCGATGACGATCGGGGCGGCCGCGCTCATCAGCGAGCGGAAGTACTCGGTGAGATCCTCGGGCCGGATCTCGGTGAGCAGGGTCTCGACTCGCACCAAACTGTCGGCCACGGTACCGATGTCCGCTCCCGCCAGGAAGTGCGCCACGTACAACCCGGCCCACTCGTCGTCCTGCCTGGTCCCGACGCTGTCCATTTCGAACTGCAGATCGCTGCGCACAACGTCGGCGGCCAGTTGGAGGTCCTCGTCGCTGAAGCCGTCGGCCTCCAGGCTCAGCACCATCGACCAGTAGTCGCCGAGGGCGGCGGCCAGATCATCGGCGCGCAGGTTCGTGCCGTAGAAGCGGATGCCGTCGGTGTAGTTGAACGGATCCCACTTGGCCGGGTCGAGTTGTGAGAGGTAGCCCTGCTCGTAGGCGTCCTTCAGGCGGGCGTCGAGCATGTGAGCGAGCAGGGTCTCCAGCAGCCGGGCGCGTTCCCCGTCGACGGTCCCGCCCTCCCAGGTGGGGATCTTCAGGTCCAGCGACATGTAGGAGTAGCTCCAGCTCGGCGAGGTGGCGACGAGGTAGACGGGCTCGTCGCTGATCGGCGAGAACTTGTCGGGCTCCGGAGGCGCCTCGCCGGCCGGGATGGGCCCGAAGTACTCCTCGGTGAGCGCCTCCAGTTCCTCGACGGGGAGGTCGCCGACGGCGATGAGGGCCATGTTGGACGGCACGTACCAGGTCTCGTAGAAGTCCCGCAGCATCTCGGGGGTGATGGACTCGATGCCCTCGGCCGTGCCGATGGTGAAGTAGCCCTCGTAGGGGGTGTCCTCCACGTAGGCCTGATCGAAGATCCGGGTGATGATGCCCGAGCCGGTCTCGTAGTTCGTCCGCAACTCGTCGCGGACAACCCCACGTTCCTCGTTGACGTCGGCCTCGGCGATCGTGGCCGCATGGGCCCACTGCGCCAGGACGTTGAAGGCGGTCTCCACAGCACCGGCCTGGGAGGTGACCACGTCGAGCATGTACACCGTCTCGTCGTAGGCGGTGTAGGCGTTGATGTCGGGGCCGAACTCAACACCCAAATCCCGCAGCACATCCAGGATCTCGTTGCGGGGGTACTCCTCGGTGCCGTTGAACATCATGTGCTCGAGGAAGTGGGCGAGGCCGATGTGTGGCGCGGGCTCGTTCACGGCGCCGGCATTCACCGCCAGGCGCAGTGACAGGTTGGTGCCCGGCTCCTCGTTGTTCCGGAGGTAGTAGGTGAGGCCGTTGTCCAGTGTGCCGATGTGCACGTCAGGATCCACCGGCAACAACACGGCCGGCTCCTCAACCGGTACCTCCTCGATCGGCTCCTCGACAGGCTCTTCGGTCGGCTCCTCCTCGACAGGCTCCTCGGCGGGTTCGGCTGCCGCTCTCGCCGCTGCGGCCGCCTGTGCGTCGGCCTCGGCCTGGGCCGCCTGCGCCGTTTCACGTGCTGCATCGGCTTCGCTTTGCGCCGCGGCCGCTTGGTCGCGCGCCTCGTCCGCCGCGCGCCGCGCAACCTCCAGCGCCGCCTCGGCTGCAGCCACTGCCTCCTGATTCCCCTCGGCGGTGACCTGTGCCAGGTCCGCGGCAGCCTGGGCAGCCTCGGCCGCCGCCAGCGCCGCTTCGGCCCGCACAGCAGCGGCCCGGGCATCGGCAAGTGCCGCGGTGGCGTCACCGCCGGCCGCGTCCGCCTCGGCCAGCGCTGCGCCGGCCACCGCAGCGCCATCGTCGCCGGCGCAGGCACTCCCCACCAGTGCAAGAGCCACCAACAGGACCAGCAGGAGCCGCCTCATCACTCACCTCGAAGCCGTCGAAAGTCCACTCGATACCCCAGCGCGAGCATCCCGGACAGCGTACGGGCATTCACATCCGACAAGACCGCACTATTGGCGATGAGACTTACCCGGTGGGCATTGTCGGCATTGCCGATCTCCCATTGGAGCAGGGCTTCCGGGCGTCCTCCAAGGCGGACCGGACGCTCGCCGAACGGCCCGCCGACGCTCAGCGGTCTGCGCGCAGCCGCCGCGGGGAGAGGCGTTCGACGATGTCGGCGAGCGCTGCCGGCGGTGACGTCCCGCAAACGACGGAGGCGACGGCTTCGCCCATCGCCGGAGAGGTCTGGATGCCGGTGCCCCCCTGGCCGGCGCACCAGACGAACCCCTCGGTGGTCTCATCGAACCCCGCGACGGGGTGACAGTCGGCGGCGAAGGTACGCAGACCGGCCCACACCGAGCGAACGGCGCGCACACCCAGCGTCGTGGCAGAGTTCACGGCGTCGATGCCCCGCGCCACGTCCAACTCCTCGGCACGGGCGTCGCAGGGCACGTCCGGCGTCTCGTCGGCCGGAGATCCCAGCAGTTGTGCCGGCCCCTCGGGCTTGAAGTAGAACCCGTCGCCGATGTCGGCCACCAACGGCCAGCGCCACACCTGCTCCGCGGCATATCCGGTGGGCGCGGCGAAGGTGAAGATGGTGCGGCGCAGCGGCGCCAGGCCCAGGGGCGGGACTCCGGCGCACCCGGCTACCTCGTCCGCCCATGCCCCGGCGGCATTGACGACGACGGGAGCCGCGAACGTCCCGGCTGCGGCTCGCAGTTCCCAGCGGCCACCGGCGCGGTCCATCGCCTCGACGGGGCTGGAGCGCACGACCGTGGCGCCCTGCCGCCGTGCACCACGCAGGAACGCCTGGTGCAGCCCGGCCACGTCGATGTCGTAGCTCCCCTCTTCGAATAGGCCTCCCGCCACCCACTCGGGGTCAAGGACGGGACAGTGGGTTCTGGCCTCACCCGCCCCGACGATCGCCAGATGTGGGGTGAGCGGCGACATCTCCTGCCGTAACTGCTCCAAGTCGCCCAGATTCTCAGCCGGGGCGACCCAGAGGACCGCGCGCGGTTGAAGCAGTTCGACCTCGGCGAGGCCATCGGCATCGCTCAGCAGGAAGTCGCGGGACGCAATGGTGAGCGCCTGGTTCACCGGTCCGCCATAGGTCTCGATGTACTGGGCAGCCGACCGACCCGTGCTGTGCGCCGTCAACGAGTCCTCCCGCTCGAGCACGACGACCTCGACCCCCCGACGTGAGAGCGAATAGGCGGCGGACATGCCCGCGATGCCGCCTCCGATGACGATCGCATCACATGACCGCACTCGGCAAACCTCGAAACTCGTCACTCCACGTCGCGACTCCGAGCCTAGGTGCCGCGCGCTCATACCCCGGCCGCGTGCCGCCGGAGTTCAGTTATCCGGGCAATGAAGATTATTTCCTTATATTTCCTTATCTATTGCTATTCTCTGATCTATGACACTTCGCTCCGAGTTGCACGGGCGGGAACTGGTGGCCGTCAAGGAGAGCGGCTCCGCCGAGGCGTTGCGGCACGAGGCCGCGCTCCTGGAGGACCTCGACCATCCCGGCGTCATCGGTCTCGTGGCGCTGATCGATGACGAGCGCGGGCTGCGCCTGCTGACGCGTTACGCGGGCAGGGACACTCTGGCGACCTGGCAGCCGCCGCGGCTCGAGGAATTCCGCCGGGTCGTCGAGGAGGTCGCCGAGACGGTCTGCTACCTGCACGAGCGGGGGATCGTCCATCGAGACATCCGGCCCGGCCACGTCGTGATCGACGCGCTGCGCCGCCCGCTGCTCTGCAGCTTCTCGGCCGCTCGCCGCGACGCCGGCGACGACCCCGCGGCACAACTCGCCGACGTGAAGGCCATCGGCGAGACAGTGCAGGCGACACTGCAGCGCCTCGAGGCGCAGCCGCGACGGCCGGACCGGCGCCGCCACGCTCAGCTCTTGCGCCGGCGCCTGCTGGCAGTGGCGCAGGCCGCTGCCGACGGGCGGGTTCCCAGCAGCAGAGCGCTGGCGAGCCGGCTGCGCGCCGCCGGCGGCGAGTCCCGCAGTCCCCACCGCGGCGCCGGCCGCCCTCAGACCGAGTCACCGGGCCGCGCCGCCGCGATCCGCCCACGTCCGCCGGCGCCGGTCGGCCGCCGGACCGCCGGCCCCCTCCGGCGGCACTCCCGGCGGGCGACCTGGCTCGCCGCCGCAGTGTGCGCCGGTTGCATCCTCGGGACGGTCATGGTCCTGCGCCTCGGCGAAGGCACCACCGCCGCTCCGGCCGTGGTCACCTCGGCATCGCTCGGTACACCATCCCGATCGGCCGCGCCGGCGCTTCCGGAGGCCGCGGCGCAGCAAACTCCCCCCTCGGAGTCTCCGACCACGCAGCCCGATCCGCGGCAACGGCCCGAACGCGCACTCGACTCACCTGATCCCGCCGGGAGCGCAACGGCCCGCTGCCCGGGGCCGGGGAGCGGCTTGCGGGACATCGACGGCGACGGCTGCGCGGAGCAGATCCGCATCACCTCGGGCTTCGTGTCCGTCGACGGGGTTCGCTATCCCGTCGGCAGTCCGGAAGACCAGGTGGCGGTCGGTGACTGGGATTGCGACGGCATCGCCACGGTGGCGGTCGTTCAGCCCACCGGGCGCGTCTACCTCTTCGGGGACTGGCCGCAGCAGGGACCGCTGGTCGGCACGCTGGTGGCCGAACTCCCGCCGCCGGTGGAACTTGCCGACGTGGCGCGCGGCGCCTGCAACGAACTCACCGTGCGCTACCGCGAGGGGACCTGGTACCTGCCCCTGCCCGCAGCCTCGGGCTGACAGGACGACATCCCGCGGGTTGCGGGACGATGCCCACCTCGGGGGCTCAGGAGCCGAAGGTGGAGCGGAGTTTGCTGCGCAACCCGCCGGAGTCGATGTCCTCGCTCCGCAGGCGCGCCAGCTCGCGCAACAACTCGGCCTGCTCGCCGTCGAGGTCTTCGGGCGTCTGCACCACGAACTCCACCAGCAGGTTGCCCCGTCCCCTGCCCCGTCCCCGGGGCACCCCCTTGTAGCGGCACACCATCGTCTGGCCCGATTGCGTGCCCGGTGCGACCCGCAACTCCAGCGGGCCGTCGAGCGTGTCGAGAGAGACCTTGCCGCCCAGGGCGGCCTGCGTCATCGGGACCTCCACGACCGCCAGCAGGTCGTCACCTCGGCGCTGCAGGGTGGCGTGCGGGCGCGTCCGCACCTGCACGTAGAGATCACCGTGGGGTCCGCCGCGCAGCCCCACGCCTCCCCGCCCCGAGAGCCGCAGCACGGTGCCCGTGTCGACCCCCGGGGGCACGTCGAGGGAGTACGTGCGCTCGCCCCGGATGCGCCCCTGGCCCCGGCAGCCGCGGCACGGGGTGTCGACGTACTGGCCGAGTCCCGAGCAGCGGCGGCACGGACCCGCCGTGACCATCTGGCCCAGCAGGGACGAGCGCACCTGACGGACCTGACCGCTCCCACCGCAGTCGCCGCAGGTGGTCGCCTCGGTCCCCGCCGCGGCACCGGTGGCCTCGCAGTCCGCACAGGGCACGGCCAGGGTGACGGTCAACTCCTGGACACCCCCGAAGACGGCGTCGGCCAGATCCAACTCCAGGGTGGTCTCGACGTCGGCGCCGGTTATTGCGGCGCTGCGGCCGGGAGCGCCGAAGCCGCCGAAGCCGGCGTCGCCGAAGAACGCGGCGAAGATGTCGAACGGGTTGGAGGGAGCCTCGGCGGTGCCGAACCGGTCGTAGTTGCCGCGCCGCTCGGGGTCGCTCAGCACCTCGTAGGCGGCGGCGAGTTCCTTGAAGCGCTCCTCGGCGCCCGGATCGTCGGGGTTGCGATCAGGATGGGATTCCCGCGCCAGGCGTCGGTAGGCCTGCTTGATCTCCTCAGCGGTCGCCTGCGGGGACACGCCGAGCACCTCGTAGTAGTCGCGCTCGGCCATGTGATCGAAGGAGGGTCGGCCCTAGTCGCCGCTCAGCATCCGGCCGAGCTGCCCGCTGATCACCGCCACGGTCGCCATCGCCTGGGGATAGTTGAGGTGCGTCGGACCCAGCACCGCGATGGAGCCCGCCCGGCGACCCTCCACGAGGTAGGGCGAGACCACCACCGAGCATTCGCTGAGGGGCACCAGCCCCGTCTCGCCCCCGATGGCCACCTTCATGCCCCGGTCCATGATGTCCCGCAGCAGCGAGACCACCGCGTAGTGCCGCTCGAGGAGCGCCAGGATCCGCTGGGCCGTCTCGACCGCGCCGAACGAGCGCACGACGGTGGCGTGGCCGCCGACGAAGAGGTGCTCGGCGAGCCCGCCGTCGACGGCGCGCAGAGCATCCGCCGCCACCGACACCAGCCGGGCGACGCCGGTAGGCAGACCCTCGACGGGGACCTCGGTGTCGACCGGCTTGCCGACCAGCGTCCTGGCGAGCACCTCGGCGGCGTGATCGATGTCGGCTGCACCTGCGGCGGCGTCCAGTTCGAGGGCCCGCTGCTCCACGGCGCCCGTGGACAGCACGGCGACCAGGAGCACCACGTGACCGGAGAGTTCCACCAGCTGCACCGACCGGACCACGGCAGCATCGGCGCGGGGGCCGACCACGACGGCGGCGCAGCGCGTCACGTCCGCCAGCAGCGAGGAGAGTGACGCCAGGACAGAGCCCAACTCGCCGTGGGCATGCTCGAAGAACTCGCTGATCTGGCGCCCCTCGACCGGCCCGAGGCTGTAGGGCGCCATGAGGGCGTCGACGAAGTAGCGGTAGCCGGCCTCGGTGGGCACCCGGCCCGAGGAGGTGTGCGGCTGCTGCAGGTACCCGGCCTGCTCCAGCGCCAGCATCTCCTTGCGGATCGTCGCCGGGGAGACACCGAAGTCCTGCGAGTCGTAGACCGTGCCCGAGCCGACCGGTGAGGCGCCGGCGATATAGCACTCCACGACGGCGCGCAGGACCTCCTCCTTACGTGGTGATAGCGCATCGGAGCGAGAACCCATGGCGATTCGATACTACCGCCCTGGTTGAGAGCCCTAGTCCGTCGGCATCCGCAGTGCCGAGACGAACGCCTCGGGCGGCACCTCCACCCTGCCGATCGCCTTCATCCGCCTCTTCCCGGCCTTCTGGCGTTCCAGCACCTTCCGCTTGCGGGTGACGTCACCGCCGTAGAGACCCGCCGTGACGTCCTTGCGAAAGGCCTTGACCGTCTCCCGGGCGATGATCCGGCTGCCGATGGCGGCCTGGATCGGGACGTCGAACTGCTGGCGCGGGATCAGCTCGCGCAGCTTGGCGGTCATCCGGCGCCCGTAGGAGTAGGCCTCGTCGCGATGCACGATCGAGCTGAAGGCGTCCACCGGCTCGTGCTGCAACAGGATGTCGACCCTCACCAGGTCGGAGTCCTCGTAACCGTCGGCGTCGTAATCCAGGCTGGCGTAGCCCTGGGTGCGGCTCTTGAGCAGGTCGTAGAAGTCGGTGACCACCTCCGCCAGCGGCAGCCGGTAGCGCAACTCGACCCGCTCCGGCGACAGATAGTCCATGCCCCGGAGGGTTCCCCGGCGCTTCTGGCACAGCTCCATGAGAGTGCCCGTGTGGCGCGCCGGGGCGATGATCGAGAGCAGCAGGAAGGGCTCGGCGATGGCCGCCACCTCCCCCGCCGGCGGCAACCGGCTGGGGCTGTCCACCGCCACTTCGGTGCCCGCCGTCGTCCGCACCCGGTACTCCACCGACGGTGTCGTGGCGATGATGTCCAGGTCGAACTCCCGCTCGAGCCGCTCGGTGATGATCTCCATGTGCAACAGCCCCAGGAACCCGCAGCGGTAGCCGAAGCCCAGGGCGGTCGAGGTCTCGGGGGTGTAGCTGAAGCTGGAGTCGTTGAGCCGGAGCCTGTCCAGCGCGTCGCGGAGGTCGAGATACTCGTCGCCGTCGATGGGATAGAGGCCGCAGAACACCATCGCCTTGGGCTCGCGGTATCCGACGAGCGGGTCCGGCGCGGGACGGTCGGCCCCGGTGACCGTCTCGCCGGCGCGAGCCTCGGCGGTGTTCTTCACTCCGGCGATGAGGTATCCCACCTCTCCGGGGCCGAGCGCGTCCACTGGCGTCGGCGCCGGGGTGCGCACCCCGATCTCCTGGGTCTCATGCGTCGCCTCGGCCTGCATGAAACGCACCTGTGAACCGCCGTGCAGCATGCCCTGCACGACGCGCAGCGAGCTGACCACCCCCCGGTACTGGTCGAAGTGCGAGTCGAAGATGAGGGCCTGCAGTTCCGCCTCGGGATCTCCGGCGGGCGGCGGGACCTGGGTGGTCACGGCGTCGAGCAGGTCGCGTACACCCTCACCCGTCTTGGCCGAGATGCGCAGCACGTCGCCCGCGGGGATCCCGATGACCTGCTCGATCTCGCCCGCCACCCGGTCGGGATCGGCGGCCGGCAGGTCGACCTTGTTGAGCGCGGCCACGATGGTCAGGTCGTGCTCCAGCGCCATCGAGCAGTTGGCCAGGGTCTGGGCCTCGATGCCCTGGGCGGCGTCCACCAGCAGGATGACTCCCTCGCACGCCGCCAGCGAGCGCGACACCTCGTAGCCGAAGTCCACGTGCCCGGGTGTGTCGATCAGGTTGATCCACCACGGACCGTAGGACAGCCGCACGCTCTGCAGCTTGATCGTGATGCCGCGCTCACGCTCCAGGTCCATCGAGTCCAGGTACTGGGCGCGCATGGCGCGCGGTTCCACCGCCTCGCAGATCTCCAGGAAGCGGTCGGCGAGCGTGGACTTCCCGTGATCGATGTGGGCGATGATCGCCACGTTGCGTATGCGGGACTGATCCATGACCTCGAAAGCGGCGGCCCCGGCGCCCGGACCGAGCACTCGGCGGGCCCGCCGGCATCGGCTGGAGCGGGTGGGGAAACGGGCGGGTACCCGG
>VXXM01000033.1 GCA_009835395.1 Acidimicrobiia bacterium | reverse complement strand
AACGTGGCGCCGGGGGGGCGTAGCCGGCCGGCTGTCACGGAAGGTCCTACAGAGTGTCTCCGACCACCTCGATCACGGTGTCGATCTCGGTGGCGCTGAACGTGAGCGGCGGGTGAATCCCCAGATGGTCCACCTGCGTCCGCACCATCACGCCGGCCGACTGGATCCGTCGCTGCGCCTCGGCCACCGTCGACGACACGTCCTCGGCTGCCAGTTCGACGGCGGCGAGCATGCCCTCGCCGCGCACCTCGGAGACCAGCTCGAGGCCGGCCAGCGTCCGGACGCGCTGTTGCAGGTGCGCCCCGACCTGGCGGCTGTTGTCCACCACGCCTTCCCGTTCGAGGATGTCGATGACGGCGAGACCGGCGACGCAGGCGGCGGGATGGCCGCTGTAGGTGTAGCCGTGCATGAACTCGATGGAGCCCGCCGGGTCCACGAACGGTTCGTGCACCCTCGCCGAGGCGATGGCGGCGCCCATCGGGATGTAGGCCGAGGTGAGGCCCTTGGCGACGGTCATGATGTCGGGCACGACTCCGTAGCGGTGCCCGCCGAACCAGTGGCCGATGCGCCCGAAGCCGCAGACCACCTCGTCGAGCACCAGGAGCACGTCGTGGCGGTCGCACAGCGCCCGGACCGCGGGGAGATAGCCCTCCGGAGGGGGATGAATACCCCCGGCGACCTGCACGGGCTCCATGATCACCGCCGCGATCGTGGAGGGGTCGCGGTACCGCAGCTCACGCTCGAGCGCGCCGATGTCATGCGCCCGAACCTGTGTGCACCCGGGCAGCAGCGGTTCGAACGGCGTCCGATTGTCCCTCATGCCCCCCACCGAGACACCGCCGAAGTTCATGCCGTGATAGCCGCGATGAAGTGAGACGAATCCCGTCTTGGTTCCCTGCCCGAGACGGCGCCAGTAGGCGCGCGCGATCTTCAGCGCGGTCTCCACCGCCTCCGAGCCGGAGTTGCAGAAGAAGACGTGGTCGAGATCGCCCGGTGTGCGGGCGGCCACCGCCTCGGCCAGCTCCGTCGCTCGCGGGTGGGCGTAGCCGAACAGGCAGTTGTACTCCATAACGTCCAGTTGCTCGGCCACTGCCGCCACGATCTCTTTGCGGCCGTGACCCAGGATCGAGCAGGCCAACCCGCCCCCGGTGGCGTCGAGCAGGCGCGTCCCACCGCTGTCGGTGAGGTAGTGACCGTCGCCGGCCACGATCACCGGCGAGGGGCTCCCGCCGGCGGAGGTAAAGGGCATCCACAGGGCGCCCGTGTCGTTGCGGGCCATCGCCACTCCTCTGTCCGGCGTACGCTCCCCGCCCGGGGTACTTCGACCCGGGGTACTTCGAGACGAAGAACATTAGAACGAAGTTGCCTCGTGTCTAAGCCCGTTGAGTCGCCTCCGCCGGCGGGAGCCATGCACGACGGGCCGCAGGGCTGGTCCATGTCCGCGAACGTCTGCGATCGCCTTTAGCATCGTCGGCGTGTATCGCCCCAAGGGAGTGGCCGACCACCGGTACATCGGTGACAAGCGCAGCGGTGCCGTCTATGACCTCGACATGGTGCCCGAGGACGACTCGCCTGCTGCCGCCGCAGGCCGGCCCTCCCGTGCGGTCATCGACGAGTTGGTGGCCTCCGGTCGCTACCTGTGCTTCGCGCCCGACACGCTGGCCGAGGCGCGCAACCGCGGCTACCGCCTGCGGGGCGGGTGAGTGGAGGAGATCCCCTCAGGGCCGCTGACGCTCTCGGGCTACCTGGCCCGGCCGCTGCGCTCCGACGGTGAGGTCCTGCGGGATCCGCGGCCGGCTGTCGTCATCTGTCACGGCCTGCCCGCGGCCCCCGGCGGGGCCGCCACGGCCGGGCGCTCGTACCACGTCCTGGCGGACCGCATCGCCGTCGAGATGGGTTGGTCGGCCCTGGTGCTCAACTACCGGGGCTGCGGGCTCTCCGAGGGCGACTTCTCGCTGCTGGGCTGGGTGGAGGACGTGCGCGCCGCCGTCGAGCACGTGTCGACCAGAACCCGTACGAGGGGGATCTGGGTTGCCGGGTTCGGCACCGGCGGTGCCGTGGCGATCCGGGCCGCCGCCGACACCCCCGCGGTGGCGGGCGCGGTGTCGGCGGGTGCACCGGCGGACTTCGACGAGTGGGCGGCGAACGCCGAGCGCCTGCTGCGCCACTCCCGCGAGACGGGCATCGTGCGCAGCGACTCGTTCCCCGCTGACCTCGAGACGTGGCGCGGCCAGTTCGCATCCTTCAGCACGGCCGACGCCTCCGATCGGCTGGCGCCGCGCCCGCTCATGGTGGTGCACGGCTCGGACGACGAGCTGGTGCCGTCGCTGGACGCGCGCGCCATCGCCGATGCCCACGGGGCCGCCGATCTGCGCATCATCACCGCGGGCGGTCACCGGCTGCGCTATGACCCGCGCTGCATCTCCCTGGTGCTGGGCTGGCTCGACCGCCACGGCCACGACACCGCGCTCGAGCTAGCGCCAACGGCCGGCCCGGCCGCTCCGGAGGTTCCGACTTCGCTCTGATCGCCGCGTGGCGTTACTCGCCGAAGACGGACGCTCCGACGAAGAACAGGATCAGCAGGATTACGAACACCACGCCGATCAGGCTGATGCACAGTCCGGCGATGGCGAGCCCCTTGTGCGGTGCACCGCGTCGCCGGGAGCGGCTCAGGCCGATCGACGAGAACGTCAACGCCATGAGCCAGAAGAGGGGGGCGGTGAAGGGGATGGGGATCCACATCACGAGCGAGCAGACGAATCCGGCGATCGCCAGGGGGTTTCCCTGACCGTCCCGACCGCCGGGCCCTCCACCCTCCCCGGGTGTCTCCGGCGGCTCCTCCCACACCTCGGGGGGCTGGTCGCCGGCGCCCGAGTCCTGCCAGGGGAAGTCGCCTGACGAGTCCGAGGAACCCGAGTCGGGGAGATCTCTCTCACCGCGCTCGTAGCTCCGCTCCTCCCTGTCGTAGCGATCCATCATCTCTCCTCAGGTTCGGACGACAACCGTCCCGGCGAACATGTCGTGCCACCCCCGTCGCAAGGGATGCCATGTCAACGAGGCGTAGCACAGGAGACCGAGCAGCGGACCCACGAAGCCGTAGGGATCCGGCATCGCGAATTCGACGGCCGAGAGTGCCACGGGGAGGGAGACGCGGCGGATCGCGCACAACCAGCCGGGCAGATCGCCGTTGTCGAGGTGCACGACCCGGATCTTCAGAGCCATCTTCCCCAGCGTCTGGCCTCTCAGGGCGATCAGGGTGACCTCGTAGCCGGCGGCGAAGAGGCCGACCACGAGCCACACCACCCAGCCGACGTCGGAGGTCTCGGACCGGTCGGCGATAGAGGCCACCGCCACGACGACGGCGACGATCACCAAATCGATGACGACTGCCACCAGCCGGCCCCAACGTGTGGCGAGTTGTCGCCCCTCACCCGTTCCGAGGATCACCCATCCCCGGCGCGGAACGGACGCCGACCTCTGTGGCCCCGCTTCGGGCGGGGCCGGTGGCGACTCCCACGACGACGCAGCGTGAGTCGCCTCGCTCCAGGGGAACTGCTCGAGCCCTTGAGGCGTCCGGTCGGTGTCGGCTAGAGCGTCGTCGTGTCGCTCGGTACGGTCGTCGCGGTCCATCACCGCTCCCGACCGCGGCTGTGCCGGCAGGGGTCAGTCTTGCTTGGAGCGGCCGGCAGTCTTCTGTTCCTTCTTCCAGGCACGTACCCGGGCGAGGGCCTCGGGGCCGTCGATGTCGGCCACCGAGCGGGGGGTGTCGTCGGCGAACGGACCGGCGTGGCCGGCCCAGCCGTCGGGGCGCACGGCGAAGCGCTTGGCCAGGATGGCCAGGAAGATCATGGACTTCTCGTCGCCGTAGCCCGGCAGCGCCCGCACCCGGTCGTACAGCTCCTGGCCGCTGCCGGCGGAGCCCCAGACCGCGCCGGCATCGCCGTCGTAGTGCTCGTCGACGTGGCGGCAGAGTTCGTGGGCCCGCCGGGCCATGGCCGCGGGGAAGCGGTGCAGCGCCGGCTTGGTACAGAAGGCGGCTTCCAGGTCGGCCGGGTCCATGGCTGCGATGGCCGCGGCGTCCAACTCGCCACCCAGCCGCTCGGCCAGCCGGTACGGCGACTTGAAGGCCCACTCCATCGGGATCTGCTGGTCCAGCAGCATAGCCAGCAGCAGCGCCAGCGGTTCGGTGTTGACGAGGCCGTCGGCGGCATCATCACCGGTGACGGCAAGCGTTCCAGCGGTCATACCCCGAGCGTACCGGCCCTGTTGCGCCCGCGCGGCGGGTCGTGGGCGGCCGAGCGGAGCCGTTCGGGCCCGCCGGTAGCGTTCCGGAGGTCGTGTCCGACCGTGGCGATCCCGGCTCGGCGATGCGTCGGGCTCGCTAGGAGGTAATGGTGAGACGGCCAGGGGATGGCGTTCAGGTGCCGCGGCGGGCGTGGGTGGTGCTGGCGGTGGTGTGCGTCAGCATCTTCCTGGTGGTGATCGACGCCTCCATCGTGAACGTGGCGTTCCCCACCATCGGCGCCGATCTGAACACCACCGACGCCGTGCTCTCGTGGATCCTGACGGCCTACAACGTGACGGTGGCCTCGCTCTTGCTGCTGGCGGGGCGGACCGCCGACAGGCTGGGGCGCAAGCGGGTGTTCCTGATCTCGGTGGGGGTCTTCACACTGGGATCGCTGCTGTGCAGCGTCGCGCCTGACGCAACCTCGCTCATCGCCTTCCGGGTGGTGCAGGCCGTCGGCGGCTCGGCGATCTTCCCGTCCTCCCTGGCGCTCGTGCTGCCGGAATTCCCCGTCGAGCGGCGCTCCATGGCCGTGGGGATCTGGTCGGCCGTGGCGGGATTCGGCGGGGCGGTCGGTCCCTCCGCCGGCGCGCTGCTGATCGAGCTGTTCGGCTGGCGGGGAATCTTCTGGGCCAGCGTTCCTCTCGGCCTCGCCGTCGTGATCCTAGGACGCCGCATCCTCACGGAGACCCGGGTGGCCTCCGAGAACGGGCGACTCGACGTCATCGGCGTCCCGGTCAGCGTGCTGGGCGTGGCGCTGGTGCTGCTGGCCGTGGTGCAGGCCGAGCACTGGGGCTATACCAGCGTCCGCACGCTCACGCTGGCTTGCGTGGGGCTGGTCCTGCTGCCGGTGCTGGTGTGGCGATCGCGCCGCCACCCGTCGCCGGTGCTGGATCTCTCGCTGTTCGGCATCCGGTCGTTCCGGGTGGCGACTGCGGCCACGATCTTCTTCGGCTGCGCCTTCCTGGGCGGGTTCTTCCTGAACTCCCTGCTGTTGCAGCGTCTCTGGGAGTGGCCCGTGTGGAAGACGGGCCTGGGTCTCAGCCCCAGCCCGCTGATATCGGTCGTCGCCTCCTGGCTGGCCGGCCGGGCCGCCGACAGGCTCGGCCACCGTTGGCTCACCGCCGCGGGATGCGCACTGTGTGTCGCCTCGTTCGCGTGGCAGTTCTGGCGCGTCGAGGCCTCCCCGGACTACGTGTCGGACTTCCTTCCCGCCATGCTGATGCTGGGCGCGGGAGCGGGTCTGGCGATCACGTGCATCACGGCCGCGCCCCTGTCGGACCTGGGCAGCGAGCAGTTCGCCATGGGCAATGCCACGGCCCGCACGTTGCAGCAACTCTGCTACGGCGTGGGAGTGGCCGCGGTCGTGGCCCTGCTCGGCGCCGGCGGCGCGGCCGACCTGGCCCGCTACCCGCGCCCGTGGATCTGGCTGATCTGCGCCTACGGCCTGGCGGGGGTGACGATGGCGCTGTTCTTCCCCTCCGGCAGCGCCGCCGGTCGGGCACACGCCGCAGGGGGCGGGGCGCCCAAGCCCTCTAGTTCAGCGGGCCGCACTCGTAGTCGACGGGATTGACCGCCTCGGGGTCGATGTCGAACCGCTCGATGGCGTCGTCGACCGCCGAGGCGTCCAGCTCGCCGATCGCCGCCAGCCCGGTGAGGACCGCCACGACCACATGGGCGGTGTCCACCTCGAAGAAGCGTCGCAGGGACTCGCGGGTGTCGCTGCGGCCGAATCCGTCGGTTCCGAGCACCGAGTAGTGCCGTGGCACCCATCGGGCGATCTGGTCGGGCACCAGCGTCAGGTAGTCGCTGACGGCCACGACGGGCCCCTTGGCCCCGGCCAGCTTGGCGGTCACCGCCGGGGTGCGTTGCGACTCGGCGGGGTGCAGCCGGTTCCACCGCTCGGCATCGAGAGCCTCCTCGCGGAGCTTCTTGTAGGAGGTGACGCTCCAGAGTTCGGCGCTGGTGTCGTAGTGCTCGGCGAGCGCCGCCTGGGCCTCGCGGGCGGCGCCCTGCGCCGGTCCCGAGAACAGGATCGTGGCGCGGTGGCGCCCCCCGGGCGGGCCCGCGTCCCAGCGGTAGAGGCCGCTCATGATGTCGGCGTCGCTGACGTGGTCGGCCCGGGCGGGCTGCAGGTAGTTCTCGTTGTAGATCGTCAGGTAGTAGAAGACGTCGTCGCCGTGCGCCGCACCCGACGGCGGGTACATGCGCTCCAGCCCGCAGGCGATGATGGTGGCCATCTCGTAGGCGAAGGCCGGGTCGTAGGCCTGGCACGCCGGCACCGACGCGGCGAGCAGGTGGCTGTGGCCGTCCTGGTGCTGTAGCCCCTCGCCCATGAGCGTCGTGCGCCCCGCCGTGGCGCCGAGCAGGAATCCCCGGGCCCGGCTGTCGGCGGCCGACCAGATGAGGTCGCCGACCCGCTGGAAGCCGAACATGGAGTAGAAGGTGTACATCGGCACCATCGGCACGCCGAGATTGGCGTAGCTGGTGCCGGCGGCGATCCACTCCGCCAGCGAGCCGGCCTCGGTGATGCCCTCCTCCAGGATCTGGCCGTCGGTGTCCTCGGCGTACGACAGCAGCAGGTCGTGGTCCACTGGTTCATAGAGCTGCCCGTGCGGGGCGTAGATCTCGAACTCCCGGAACAGCGAGTCCATGCCGAAGGTGCGGGCCTCGTCGGCCACGATCGGGGCGATGCGGGCGCCGAAGTCCTTGTCGCGCAGCAGTGACCGCAGCAGGATCGTGAACGCCGCCGTCGTGGAGACCTCCCGGTTGCCGGAGCCCTCGTCGAAGGTGGCGAAGATCTTCCGGTCCGGCTGGCGCAGCGCCCGGCGGTCGCGCACGATGCGCGACGGCAGCACCCCGTCGAGCGCCTGGCGGCGGCGGCGCATGTAGGCCATCTCCTCGGCGTCGGGGGGCGGCCGGTAGTACGGCGGTGCGGCGTCGTCGACCAGCGCGCTCTCGGGGATCTCCTCCCACAGGCGCAGCCGGTCCCGCAACTCCAGGAGCTGGCGGCTGGTCATCTTCTTGATCTGATGGGTGGCGTTGCGGCCCTCGAACCCCTTGCCCAGGCTCCAACCCTTGATGGTCTTCGCCAGGATCACCGTCGGCGAGTCGACGTTCTCGGTGGCGGCCTTGTACGCGGCGTACAGCTTCTCGTGGTCGTGGCCGCCGCGTGGCAGGTTGACGAGGTCGTCGTCGCTGTAGTCGGCCACCATTGCCCGCAGCCTCGGGTCGGGGCCGAAGAAGTGCTCGCGGATGTAGTCCCCCGACTCGGTGGCGTAGCGCTGGTACTCGCCGTCCACGGTGGAGTTCATCTTGTTGAGCAGCAGGCCCTGCGTGTCGCGTTTGAGAAGCTCGTCCCAGCGCGATCCCCAGATGACCTTGATGACGTTCCAGCCGGCGCCGCGGAACAGCCCCTCGAGTTCCTGGATGATCTGGCTGTTGCCGCGCACCGGCCCGTCGAGTCGCTGCAGGTTGCAGTTCACGACCCAGATGAGGTTGTCGAGCCCCGAGCGGCCGGCCAGGGAGATGGCGCCGAGCGTCTCCGGCTCGTCCATCTCGCCGTCGCCGACGAAGCACCAGATGCGCGAGGCGCCGGTGTCGTCGATGTGGCGGTGGTGCAGGTAGCGGTTGAAGCGGGCGTGGTAGATGGAGTTGATGGCGCCGAGGCCCATCGACACCGTCGGGTACTCCCAGAAGCCCGGCATCAGCCGGGGGTGCGGGTAGCTGGACACCCCCCGCCCGCCGATCTCCATGCGGAAGTTGTCGAGGTGCTCGGTGGTGAGACGACCTTCGAGGAAGGCGCGGGCGTAGATGCCGGGGGCGGCGTGACCCTGGAAATACACGTGATCGCCGGGCAGGCCGCCCTCCTTGCCCCGGAAGAACCAGTTGAAGCCCACGTCGTACAGCGACGCCGAGGAGGCGAAGGTGGACAGGTGCCCGCCGATGCCGTCGGCGGCCTTGTTGGCTCGGATGACCATGACGGCGGCGTTCCAGCGGATGTAGCGACGGATCAGCTTCTCGAGGTGCTCGTCGCCGGGGAAGAACGGCTGGCTGTCGGCGGGGATGGTGTTGATGTACGGCGTGGTGACCGTGGCCGGGATGCCGACGTCGAGTTGCTGTGCCCGCTCGAGGAGCCGGGCCACGACCAGCCGGGCGCGCTCGTTGCCTCTCGCATGTACGAGGGAGTCGAAGGAGTCGATCCACTCGTTGGTCTCGGTGGGATCGAAGTCCGGTAGCTGGTGCGAGAAATGGCCGCGCATCGGCGTCCATTGTCGCACGGCGGAGCGAATTTCGACCAAGTCCGGCAGGCCGCATCCGGTTCCGAGGCGCCCGCATGATCGAGCGGTCCCGATGGGGGGTATGATGATCGGTATGACCCCTCCCCGGGCCAAGATCGCCATCACAATCGATCCGGCGTTGCTCGCACGGGTGCGGTTGGCGGTGGAGGCCGGGTCTGCTCGGAGCGTCTCGGCCTACATCGAGCATGCTGTCGCCGGCCAGTTGGCGGCGGAGGACGACTTCGAAGCCATGCTGGCGGAGAGTCTCGCCAAGACCGGCGGACCGCCGACCGACGCAGAACTCGAGGCCGCCGCTCGCCTCCTAGCGGGCGAAGCGCTTGCGGATGAGGCCGCGTGAGCGGTGCAATTCTGGACACGGGAGCGTTGCTCGCCGTCGAGCGCGGCGATCGAACCATCGACGTCCTCCTGGTGCAGGCCAAGCGGACAGGGGCGACGTTGACGGTTCCCGCGGGATGCGTTGCCCAGGCGTGGCGGAATCCTCGGCGACAGGCCCGGTTGGCGGCATTCCTACGGCGGTCGTACGTTGACATCGTCGCCCTCGATGCCACTGACGCCCGAAGCGTAGGGCTGGCGCTCGCCGCCTCAGGCACTACCGACGTTGTGGATGCCCACGTCGCTGTGTGTGCTCTCCGCCGCGGCGCGACCGTCCTCACCAGCGATCCCGAGGACATCAGGTCGCTCGCGCCGACTGTTGCTGTCCATCGCGTCTAGGGGCTGGAGCGGGCAGCCCGTCCGGATCGACTGCGGCCGCAGGCCGGTGCGCGAGGATGGCTGCGTGATGATCCATCGGGCGGGGACCGCCCTGTGACGGTTGTGTACACCGACGGGGCCTGTCGGGGGAACCCGGGTCCGGGGGGCTGGGGC